>NZ_CP065383.1:2400000-3101225 GCF_015775515.1 Atribacter laminatus | reverse complement strand
TTTTCATTTGCTGCTTCCTATTTTTTTGTAAAATCGCTTTTACAATTTTTTTATTTAATTTTTTTTGTTTTTTTGGTAAAAAAAGGTTTGACAAGTTTTTTTGAAACAGTAAAAATAATCAAAGAGCGAGATTTGCCTATGAATACTGAATAAGTTGATAAATTGACAGTATTTATTTTATTAAATTTGAATGAAGAGATTATTAGAATAGGATACCTTTTGTTTTATTCAGAACAGTTGCCTGGAACAAGAGAGATAACAATGGGATGAAATGAATTGATATTCTTGAGAAGGGGATCTACCGGTTAGGGTTGATATTAGTTTATTTGGGCGAAATTGAACGAACATTATTTACATTGCTCATATTTTTCTTTTTAGACTGAGTTGTTGGCTTAAGATTTTTGTTAAAAAGCCGATAAAGTTTATGAGTAATTTATTCATTAAAAGAGGATTTTCAAGGATTCCTTAATTTTTTTGTTTTTAATATTTATTTCAATAAGGGGGGTTTGAGAGCCGGAAAATGAAATAATTTTATCAAAAGATTTACCATTTTATTAGTAGGCATCTTTTAAAAGATATTTCTCTATCTGTTTATAGGATTAAAAATTCAAGGAGGTATAATAATGACTTTGAAAAAGGCAATTGTGCTGGTTCTTAGTGTTATTTGTGTTATGAGTTTCATTTTAGGGGTGTACTCCACCAACCCCAACTCCTACTCCAACTCCTCAACAAAATCCAAATATATCTTCTATCCGTTATGATTCCAACTGTGTTAAAGCCGGTACACAGCTAAGAATTTACGGCCGGAACTTTGGTGATCTTAAGGGCACCACACGGTTACCATGAATGGAATTGTAGCGGCAGTTTCCTATTGGTCTGACGATGAAGTAATTGCAGTAGTTCCAGCATCATCGTTGCCAGCCCGAGAGTTGAGGGTCGCCGTGACAGTTAATGGCGTTCTCAGTGATGAGTACTGGCTTTATGGGATTTGTGCGGCACCAACCCCAACTCCAACCCCAACTCCAATCCCCTTGCTCGGGTAGACGTAGCGAGGAACATTGCCATTACCAAAGCCCATAATGCTGGAGTCAATGTTCCATATAATGTGTTTTGGTTTAAAAGCGGACCTTTCCACCGGAATTGGTTCCAAACATTACCAATATACTTACTATGGTGCTTCCAAATGGATTATTGATATTACCTATCCAGTCATTGAACAACCAGATTTTACCGTAAATATTTTCAGCGAATGGGGATTAACCATGTGGAGTGGAATGGTTTATTATTGGGAAACAGTTCCTCTAATGGAGTAAAGAATTTTCCTGCGCATACAGCTTAACTGCTGTATGCGCTCTTCTTTCTTGAAGCTCTTATTAATTCAGTTTAAGTTTACCTTCCCGATTCCCGATTCGAGGTAAATATTGAGAGTAGGATCGGTTTTACCGAATTGTTGGTTGGTATAAATATTTCCGTTGACATTAAGATTAGAGGCATCGATAGAACCTAAGCCTCTTTTCGTTTCAACTTTAACTCCGATATTCTGTGGAAGAAGGAGAGTTACCTGACCCAATCCGGATATAATTCTTGATTCAAGGTCCCGCGTCCAATTTCCACGTAAATCAATAGTTGCCTCTCCAACTCCAATTTTTACGTTTAAGCGAGAAAGACTGGTATTCCCTTCCAAATCAATATCCATTTCGCCCATTACCAGCTTCAATGTTTAGGGTTTTCAAGTTCCATCGAAGCCAGATCAAGCTGACTTTTTCCTGCCCCAACTTTAAAAAATAGATTCATCGGGAGTTCGTCACTGAGATGTATAAGGGTTTTATATGTTTTATCCTTAAAGCTGAATAATGAAAAATTTATGTTAGTAGGAATTTCTACATTTAGTTCTCCAACAGCGTTTTTCACCTGGTACGAAATCAAAGGTTTCCATTCAGGCGAGGAATACCGGAATTCTCCTTCCATTAATTTTGTTGCTCCCCCAGTAATAGCAATATCGCCAAAAGAAATTTCGATTGTGGTATTCACTACTTGAGCATCCCCAACTTCAATTACGGGATTTTCAATTATCAACTCTTCAGCAGCTACTAATTGAGGGAAAAAAGCATAAGGCAAATAGGGTCAATAAAAAAAAGAACTTTCTTTTCATCGAAAATCACCCTCCATTTCACTTTTATTATGAACTTTTTTCAATAACAATTCAAGAATTCGAGACTTGTCAATAAATGAAAAAGCGAAAAAAAGAGTTGACAAAATTGATCAAGGAAATAAAAATGAGGGGAACAATATTTCTATGATGGCATTTTGGATACATAATAAAATAGAAAGAGGACAGAGAATATTGAAAAAAATGCAGGATTTAGAAAAGAACTTCACGATAGAATTAGGAGTGAAAAGTGACCCTATTCAATATCGGTATTCATTTGATTGGCTTTTTAATTTAATGGCAGAAGAAGGTATTTATAATTTGCAATTAGGAACTTTTACAGAATTTTATTCCCTTCCTGACTCCTATTTTTTTCGATTAAAAGAATCTGCTCAATCAAAGGGTATTCAGATTTCTAGCATATTTACCTCCCATCGTGAATTAGGAGGATTTTTAAATCCAGAGAAGGAATATGCTGAGATTACCATGAAAAATTATCGGAGAATGATAGAAATTGCTGCGATCTTAGAATGCCCAGTAGCCGGTTCTTCAATGGGAAGTGTCTATCGTGATAAGATTGAATATCGTCCTCAAGGAATAAAATCATTTCTTAAATTTATTAAAGATATGATGGTATTTGCTAAAGATCATGGATTATCTTGGCTAACCTTGGAACCAATGTCTTGTTATGCTGAGCCTCCTTGCAACTCAGTTGAACTTAAAAAAATAGCTGATGAATTAGTGCAATTTCATTTGAATCAACCAGAAAAAACAGTTCGCTTTGGATATTGTTCCGATGTTTCGCATGGTTGGGCGAATCAAGAGAAAATTGTAATTGAAAACAATCTTGATTACTTTATTGCCTCCTTTCCCTATTTATACGAGTTTCACTTTAAAAATACCGATTCAATATATAACTCGACTTTTGGTTTCGAATTAGAGAACTTAGAACGTGGAATTATTGATGTAAAAGAAGTGTATTCGATTCTGATGAAGAAACAAAACGAGATTCCTGTAACCAAAGTGATTGGATATTTGGAGCATCCTGGTCCAAAATTCGGCAGGGATTACTCAGATTATTTGCTGGACAGATGGCTGAGAGAATCGTTGAAATATCTAAAAGAACAATGGGCAGAGTGGAGTGCAATATTTTCTTAAAAGATTTCGCAACCCCACCAGGTCACTCTTGCCAAGGCTTCTGCACCAATAATATTGCCTTGATTATCTCGCACTAAAATATCAGGAACCAATAAATCGTCCCGGTCGGGAAGAGCATTGGCAACTATCGGAGAAACAATGAGAAATACTCCATCCTCTTTGTCGGGAAGGTCATAAACTGTTCCAAAGCGGGTAGTCATAATCGGGATTCCATTAATTTCTCCAATTTGGAGTCGTTCTTCTTGACAGCGGGGGACGATTCCTTCGGGTTCAATTGAGCAGTAGACAGTATTATTTTTATAAATGGTTATCGGGTGATGAGTTAAGTTTTTTATCATAGAACTCCTTTTATAATAATTGCATAATTTTTTTTCTACAATTTTAGCAAATAAAATGAAAGAATTTTTTTTTCATTGCAACATTGACTTTCCAGGTTTAGAATCATGCGCATTCAATCTATTTAGAGAGGTCGCTTGAAAATGGATCATAAAAAGTATCTCAAGATGGCTTTCGATATGGGAGCCGAACAGGCAGTATTTTTTCGCATAGAAGACATTGAATTTGACGCAAGGACTATCTTAAAATGTATGTTTGGTTGTGCTGATTGGGGAAACTCCCATACCTGTCCTTCACGTCCTGGGTCGATGCGACCATGGGAGTATCAAAAAGTATTAGAAAAGTACACTTGGGGTATTATCGTTCATTCCACCAACAAACAACTTTCACAGAAAATTTCTTTTTCGATTGAGAGACAAGCTTTTCTTGATGGTTATTACTTTGCTTTCTCGATGAGTGATTGTGCTCTTTGTAAAGAATGCAGTGGATTTAAAGGCATGAAATGTATCAATCCGAAACAAGCCCGTCCATCTTTTCATAGTGTTGGCGTGGACGTCTTTAAAACTGTTAGGAAATTTGGTCTTCCGATTGGAACCTTAAAAAATGAAGATGATCCTCAAAACTGGTATTCAGCAATTTTTATTGAATAGTTAAAGGATGGGCGATAGAATGAATGGTGAGCTTATTACACTCGAGATAATCTTTTTTGTTGGGAATAACTGATATGGGTTGGGAGATTCGAGAGGCTCAAAACCAAGGAGATATAAAAAAATTTGTTACCTTCCCTCTTCGGCTATACCGAAATCACCCCTATTATGTTCCACCTTTAATTTCCGATGAAATGGGTATATTTTCTCCAGCAAAAAATCCCGCCTACGAGAATTGTGAAACGAAATTATTTTTAATTTATCACAATAATTCATGTGTTGGACGTATTGCCGGTATTATCAGTCATATTGCCAACGAAAAGTATCAAGAAAAAAATCTTCGTTTTGGGTGGTTTGATTCTATCAACGAGGAAAAAAGCGCAGAATTATTATTTTCTGCAATAGAATCTTGGGGGAAAGAACGAGGGATGACAACTTGTAGCGGTCCACAAGGATTTACTGATTTGGACCCAACCGGAATGCTGATCGACGGTTTTGAAGAATTAGGAACCATGGCGACTCAATATAATTATCCTTATTATCCTGATTTGGTAGAAAATTGTGGGTATTCAAAACTGATTGATGCTTTGGAGTTTCAAACTAAAGTACCAGATATAAAAGACATTCCCGAGAGTCTCATCAAATCTGCTGAATGGGTTAAAAAGCGTTACAATTATCAGGTTTTAAAATTCAAAAATAAAAAGGAAGCTCTAAAAAGAGGAATGGATTTGATTAATTTAATAGATGAATCGTATGCAGATTTATACGGGACAGTTCCTCTTACTGAAAAACAAAAAAATTATTACCTAAAAAAATATTTACCCTATATTCAAACTGATTTTATTAAGGTCGTTGCTGACGAGGAGGATAATTTAATTGGTTTTCTCATCACCATGCCAAGTCTTTCCCAAGCTCTTCAAAAAGCCCGAGGAAGGCTTTTCCCTTTTGGTTTTTGGTATTTGTTAAAAGCCTTAAAGACTTACCAAGTTCTGGATTTTTATTTAGCCGGAGTGAAAAAAGAATATCGGAACAAAGGAGTCGATATTCTTATGGTTTCTGAAATTACCAAAACTGCCGCTAAGTTCGGATTTTCCTACAGCGAGTCTAACCCTGAGCTTGAAACTAACAAAAAAATCCAAAATGAATGGAAGCTATTTAAACCAAGACAGCATAAACGAAGGAGAATATATTTTAAGAATATTTAATTGTAGAGACAAAAAGCGTGTAAATTTAAACCCTTGTTCGATTCTTGATGTATTCCCTGAGGGCTACCGCATTATTGAGGACTTGGTTTTTTGCTGAATAAAGAAGCGTTACCGTCTCTGATTCCGATCTTTTTTGGATAATGTCAACCAGGTCATTTTTAGTTGCCAATTCCTCATAGTATTTTTGTTTAAATTCATTCCAATTTTCCGGTTGATGATTATACCATTTTCTGAGGTTATCGCTGGGTGCAATGTCCCGCAACCAAAGGTCAATACGGGCTTTTTCTTTAGTCATTCCTCTTGGCCAAAGTCGGTCTACTAAAATACGAAAACCATCCTTTAATTCGGCTGGCTCGTAGATTCTTTTTATAAGAATCATTTTTGATTTCCTCCGGGAATGATCTATTAATTAAGAATATAGTATATTTATTATTTATTTTGAACAAGAAGATTTTTCAAACCCTCAGACGTTGTTCATTTAGAAAGAGAAGCGTTGTGATGAAAAAAAATAGAAAATTGAGAAATAGTGGAATAAAAAATTGGAATAGCAGTTAAATATTGAGAATATATTTTAGTTTATAGTTTCTTAAATCAAGGATCGGGTAAGGGGACTTATTTATTATGAGAAAATATTTAATTATAGTGGGGTTGGCAATTATTTTATTGGTAGGATACTTTTACCAACAAAACCGTCCTATTCCAGTCAAGGGATATTTAGTAACCAAAAAAGACATTACCGAAACCATTGTTGCAACCGGAAGAATAGACTTGGGAAATCGGATCAATATGGCTTTTCAAGTTGGCGGTATTGTTGACCAATTGTTTGTTCAAGAGGGGCAACAGGTAAAGGCCGGAGACCCTCTTATTGAATTAGAGGATTCAGCAGAAAAAAATCGTTTAGAATTGGCAAAAGTGAATTATGACCTTGCTTTGGCTTTTATGAAGTCGAAAGAAAACGAAGTCCTTGCTGAAGCCCGAGAGATATACAATCAAGCAAAAATTAATTCTCAAACGCTTTATGATCGTTATTTAAAACTCTATTCATTAGTTTCGATCGGAGGGTCTTCGCAAAACGAAGTAAATAACGCTCGGAGTGAATGGGAGGTTGCTCTTTCAAAAGAAGCTTCGGCAAAAACTCAGTTAGAAAGCTTGTCGTCGGGAGGAGCAGTAAGCGATGATGCCAAAGCTCGAGTAGAGCAAGCCCGGCTTCAAATACGAGAAGCAGAAATTGCTCTTGAGCAAAAAATTCTTCTTTCACCTATAGAAGCTCTTGTCTATTCTATAAGCAAAAACAAAGGCGAATATATAAATCCAGGCGAAACTGCTATTTCGATTGGTTCAGCCATGGGATTCGTGGTTGCCGATATTGATGAAAAAGAACACGAAAAGATTAAGATGGATTTAGATGTATTTTTATCCAGTCAAGCCGAACCCAATCGAGTCTATAAAGGGAAAATTGATCGAATATCACCCAGCGTTAACCCCCAAAAAGGAACCATTGAAATTCGAGTCCGTTTAGACGATGAGAATGTAAGTTTAAAACCGGATGCTGCCATGACAGTTGAAATTGTTATAAATGAAACCAAAGGAGTTCCAGCCATTCCTCGTTCTTTTTTAGTGGAAAAGGAAGATGGGCATTATGTTTGGACTGATCAAGAGGGCAAAGCGACATTACTGAAAGCGATCAATAAACCATTGCTTATCGGGAATTATGCCATCATCGATAATCTTCCTGAGGAGGCCGTTCTTATAGAACCAGGAAATTTTCGTGAAGGAAAAAATATTCAAGTTGAAATGCTCACCAGCGATTAATTCATGCGACATTTTGACTATTTAAATTTAATTCAAATTCAGGTTGAGGTGTCATATCGGTGTTAAGCTTTGAATCGATGATTGCTTGGCGTTTCCTCAAAGAATCTCGCTCTCAAACAATTCTAATTTTACTGGGAATTATTATCGGTGTATCAGTGCAGATATTTCTTTCTTCATTGATTTCTGGCTTACAACAGAATTTAATTGAACAGACCGTAGGAGATTCGCCGCATATTATGTTAAGAGCCCAAGAAAATAGTCCGCAATCGATTCTCCAAAAAGGGAATCAGTCTTTGGTTATTCCAGTTATTGCAGCCGCAAAAAAGGATGCTTACATTCTTTCTTATCAGCCAATATTAAAAAAATTGGATACGTACTCGGATTTAAAGGTTGTTTCTCCTCTGGTTGATGGATCGGGATTTATCGCCAAAGCTGAAGTTAGTCGTCCGATAGTGGTTAAGGGAGTATTTCTTGAGCGTGCTGATAGTATATATAAATTATTCAGCGGATTAATACCGGAAAGGCGGTTTTAGGAGGAACCGGAGTATTGATTGGAAGAAGTTTGGCCGAAGATTTAAAAATTGAAACCGGCAGCATCATTGAAATCCGAACTTCTGAAGGGAACTCAGGAACTTTTGCGGTAAATGGAATTTTTGATTTTGAAAATAATGCCATTAATAGTTCTTGGATTTTTATGGATATTTATCGATCCCAAGCATTGTTTGAACTCAATGGGGCGATATCCAGGATTGAAATGCAAATTGAACAAGTTTTCCAGTCCGAAATTATTTCTCAAAAAATCAAAAATGATTTTCCTGATTTTCTCATCGAAACCTGGCAGACCAATAATCGCCAGCTCTTAAGTGCTCTGCAAAGTCAAAGTGCCTCTTCCTATATGATTCAATTTTTTGTTTTATTGGCTGTAACTTTAGGTATTGCCAGTGTTTTAGCCATAGCGGCAGTTCAGAAATCACGAGAAATTAGAATTCTAAAAGCTATGGGGACTCGGACCAGTAGCGCCAGTCGTATCTTCCTTATTCAGGGAGCGGTTTTAGGGTTGACTGGCTCGATATTGGGAAGCTTGGTCGGAGTTGGTTTAATCAAGTTGTTTCAAATAGCTTCGCAATCAGGAGGAGCCCTTTCTTTTAGTATTCGGGTTGAGTTTCAAACGACATTAACCTTAATTATTATTTCGACCATTGCTAGCATAGGAGCAGCTCTTTTTCCAGCTCGAAAAGCCGCTTCCCTGGTTCCAATCGAGGTAATTCGGAATGGATAAGATATTGGTGAGCCTTGATTCGGTCAATAAAGTTTATGGCGATGAGGTGAAAACCCAGGTTCTTTTTGATGTTTCTCTTGAAATACCCCAAGGCCAGTTTTTGGCACTTATTGGTCCATCTGGTTCGGGTAAAAGTACTTTGTTAAACATTCTCGGTGCGCTTGATCGTCCTTCGAGCGGTACCATCCTCATCAACCAACAGAATTTAGGTCAACTCAGCGAGAATCAGTTGGCTGATTTCAGAAATAAATTTTTGGGTTTTGTTTTCCAATTTCATTATCTTCTTCCCGAATTTACCACGATTGAAAATGTTTTGTTACCTTATTGGATTGGGAAGGGGAAACCGAATCGCCAAATGTTTAATGAGGCTCAAAGATTGATTGAAAGAGTGGGGTTAGCTAACCAAATTAATAAACGGATTAACCTTCTTTCTGGTGGTCAGCAGCAACGGGTCGCTATTGCCCGGGCACTTCTGAACCGACCACAGCTTATTCTAGCCGATGAACCAACTGGTGCTTTAGACACCAAAGCGGGAGACCAGGTATTAGACCTTATGCAGGAAATCAATGGTGAAAATAACACTACATTTATCGTGGTAACTCATGATCGAAACGTTGCTTTACGAGCAGAAAGAATCATCGAACTCATCGATGGTCGGATTTGTAAAGATTTCTTTCCGCAAGAAGTAGGGAAAGAAAAATCAATTGAGATCTTAGAATCCCATGCTTGTGTGTGGGACGAACCATCTTAAAAATTAACGTCGGTGAATACTTTAACTTTTTTATTAGGGCATGGAAGTCATCATATTCCCCATGGTGGTGCTAAATCGAGCGAATAGGGCAAATATATAGGTGAATAAAAGAATCATAATAATTGGAGCAACCATAGAAAGGTAATTTCGTTTTCCTGGCCGAAAAGTTCTGAGCAGCAAAGAATTGGTTACAACTGAAATTGAACTTAAAGCCATGGCTAAACCAGCTAATTCGGGATTTAATAACAGTCCAAAAGAGGCAAAAACTCGGGCAGCTATGGGTATTCCAATCAGGTTATAGAAAAGTGCGAAAAAGAGATTCTGCTTAATTTTCCCCATAGTTTCTTCTGACAGCTCCAAAGCAGTAACCACATCGTTGAGGTCATTTTTGACCAATATGATATCTCCGGTTTCCATGGCTACATCAGTACCCGAACCCATTGCGATTCCAAGATCAGCTTGGGCGAGAGCAGGAGCATCGTTGATTCCATCGCCAACCATAGCAACTTTTTTTCCGGTTTTTTGCAGTTTTACTATTTCCTGGGATTTATCTTCGGGGAGGACTTCAGCAAGAATATTTGAGATTCCAACTTCTTGGGCGATTGCCTGAGCAGTATTATAGTTATCACCGGTAATCATTACCAAATTTAAACCGCGTTTTTTTTAATTTTTCAATGGCTTTTTTTGAAGTTTCTTTGGCAATATCGGCGACCGATACCGCGCCTAAAACTGACTTTTCATCAGCTAAAATCATCACAGTTTTCCCCTGGATTTCTAATTGTGAAATTCTATTTTCTATCGATTGGGAGAGGAGAAGTTGTTGGTCGGCAATTAATCTTCGATTACCAATAAAATAATTGGTTCCATCGATGTTGCCTTTTACCCCCCGTCCGGGAAGAGCTTCAAATTGATCAACCTCTCTGGGAGAAATCTTATGGCTTTGAGCATGTTGGAAAATTGATTGCGCTAAAGGGTGTTCGGATAATTTTTCCAAACTTCCGGCTAATTCAATTATTTCTTGGGGGGAAAAAGCACTGAAAGACTCGACATCGGTAACAGCTGGCTTTCCCTGAGTGATCGTTCCAGTTTTATCGAAAACGATAGTATTGGTTAATTTTGCCGCTTCTAATGGTTCGCCCCCTTTTACTAGAATTCCATATTCAGCCCCCTTGCCGGTTCCAACCATGATGGCGGTCGGTGTAGCCAGCCCTAAAGCACAGGGACAGGCAATGACAATAACCGAGGTCATAGCCATGAGCGAATAGGTCAATGAACTACCTAAGATAAAATACCAGATAACGAAAGTACCAGCGGCTATGGCAAAGACGACCGGAACGAACCAAGCGGCTACCCGATCGGCAAAAGCTTGAATAGGAGCTTTCGATCCTTGGGCATCCTCGATGAGTTGTACGATCTGAGCCAGCATGGTATCCGAACCAACTCGAGTAGCAACAAATTCAAAACCCCCTAAGGTGTTGAGGGTAGCCCCAATAACCATATCTCCTGGACTTTTGTCAACCGGAATACTTTCTCCAGTGACCATTGATTCATCAATCGCTGAATGACCCGATAGGATTTCACCGTCAACTGGTATTTTTTCCCCGGGTCTTACTACCAAAATATCTCCTTTTTTTACTTCTTCAACCGGTATATCGATTATGGAACCATTTTGTTTAACCCGTGCTGTTTTGGCTTGAAGTTCGAGGAGTTTTTGAATGGCTTCAGAAGTTCTCCCTTTAGCCCGAGCTTCCAAATATTTTCCCAGCAATACAAAGGTAATCAGAAATGCTGAAGTTTCGAAATAGAGTTCGGGTATTTTTTGGCCAAATAATCCTAAGATACTGCTGGTTTCATAGATATACCTTAGATAGTGGAAAAGACTGTATCCGAAAGCAACCGAGGTTCCAATTGCGACTAAACTATCCATGTTGAAGGTTTTCATTCGTAAACTTGACCACATTCCGTGGTAAAATCGGAAACCAATAATAAATTGAACTGGTATGGCAAGGATTAAGGAGATGATCCCAAAGTAGGGTGGCAGAGTTATAGCCCCCGGCAGCCATTTAAAAAAATCAAGAAACATGAAATACATCATTGGTGAACTAAGAAAAAGGCTGATCAGGAAAATTCGCCATTGTGCCATGACTTCTTTGCGTTTGCGTTGGTTTTCCTTTTCTCGATCCTCGGGAGTAATAACTCGGGCATCATAGCCGGCTTTTTTTACAACTTCAATAAACTCGGTGGGATTGGTTACCGAATGGTCAAAAAGAACCGTGGCTTTTTCTGCAGCGAAGTTGACGGTTGCCCGAATAACCCCGTTTTTTTTGTTTAATGATCGTTCAATAAGCGCTGCACAGGAAGCGCAGTGCATTCCGGAAAGGGAAAGAGTGACTCGTTGTTTATCGAGTTTTGTCGAACTATTTATTTGATTTTTTGTAGAGGGTTCGATTGAAAGTGGAACAGGACATTCTCCAGTTGAGCAACCATTACTGGATTGATTATTGCTTCTGTTTTTTTCGTCAAAAATTTTTGCAGTATAACCGGCCTCTTCGATGGTCTGGAGAATAGTGGAAGTGTCAACACTGGAAAGGTCAACCTCCAGTGTTGCCCGGTTTTTATCCTTGTTGACATCAATGTTAGTAACACCCGGCAATTCTTCCAAAGCCTGAGTGACAATTTTTTCACAACTGGGACAAGTCATGCCTTGTATTTGTATGTAAATTTTTTTGTTCATCAATAATCATCCTCTATACATTACTAATATAATAATATTAATATAATTATTGTTATGAGTCAACCAATTTCATAAAAAATAATCCTAAAGTTTATTTTTAAAATACAGAAACGAGGGAAAAAAGATCTCGTCTTGCAGCTTGGTATTTTGGTCTGGATTTTTAAAATGTTGTATTATAAGGATAAAATATAATGAATAGGTTTCATATTTAAAAGGAAAAGCATCGAAACGTTTTTGTTTTATTAAAATATATTATAAAAAGAAGGTGTGATCTAGTTTTAATTAGATATGAGTGTGATTGAACCTAGTGGAGGTGAAGAATGAAAAGATATATTTTGATTATGGGGGTTCTTTTTCTCTTTTTTCTCGCTTTTACTTCGCTATCTCATGCACTCCTTTCCCAATCCATAAACCCGGATGAGTCTTGGCTCACCATTTATCAGGACATAGATCGGGCTTGGGTAGCGGAGAAAGTTACCCTGTCACTCCATCAGGGTGAGAATCGCTTCTTCTTAACCGGAGACAATCTTCTTCAAGAAAGGTTTTACTTTCATCCCTTTGATTCATCTACTTCATTAAAAACCATTAGTACCACCCCTGCAAACCGGTACCAAATTGAAATTGCAGCTCAACAGGCTGGTTCTTACTCATTTCTTCTTTCCTTTTTTATGAGCGGATTTAACTGGAAGGAACGCTATATGGCAATTTGGGATGAAAAAAGTGCCGATTTATATCTTTATCCATCTGTGTTTCTTTCCAATCGGAAAAACATCAATTGGAAGAATGTCCATGTCAGCTGGTTGTTGGGGCAACCAGCATTTCTATTCAGTGGAGATAAAGGTGGATTCCCAGAGGATGAAGCTCTTGGCGCTGCAGAAGGAATCCAGCCTCAAGTAATGATGACGCGGGAGAAATCAGTGACGATGGAAAGGGTTTCAGAATATCAAGTATTTCATTTGCCCTATACTATTGATTTACCGGCCCAAAGCGTTCTGCAGGTTTTTCCGGAGTTGAGAAAATTTCCAGTTAAGGAAATCATACGAATCGATAAAGGAAATCTAAAAAGAGTTTTAAAAATGAAGAGCGAAGGAGATCCTTTACCTGAAGGATGGGTGACCATATTTGGAGATAATCAATCGGTTTTAGGGACCTTTCAGTTCCCGTGGGTAAGAACTCAAGAAGAGTTTGAAATCGCAATTGGAACTATTAAAACTTTTCAAGCGGAACGGAAAGAAAAAAGTTATAAACGTTTAAAAGTGGACTGGAATGAAGATAGAAATATTGCCAGTTTTTGGTCGGAGATTATTATTGAATTCGACCTGGTAAACCACAGTAATACGGCAAAACCAGTGGAGATTATTGAACCATTACCAGTAGGGGCTAAGCTCAACGACAATCAAGGGTGGCGCTGGGAAGACGGAAGTGCTCACTTGGAAATAATCGTCGAACCGGAACAAGAACAAAAAATTATCCTGAGATACGAGTATAGGGAGGTGTGGTCATGAAAAAACTTTGGATGATATTGATCACCATCCTTTTGTTAAGTAGTATCGCAATTGCCCAGGACTTAATATTAGAGAAAAATCCCGAAGAAATAATTGTCTTTGCCGGGGATTCAATGTTTTATCAAAGAGAAACCTGGATGGTTGAGCTTCAAGCAGGAGAAAATATTTATTCCTGGGGGAAGCCGCTTTCTTTAAATGATGAAGATGTATTTATTCAAGTTGAGGGAGGGATTATACGAAGTACCATAAATGACTCATCGAACCAAAGTACCATTGTTTCAATTTATGCTGATCAACCAACTACCGGGAAGATACATTTAACTTTCCCCCTAGCATATTTAAGTTTGAACTACTTATACCAATTTTTTTGGGAACCTGATGCAGTTGCTCCAGTGGGAAGGTTGTTGGTTGATATTACCAACCAAAACCAGGATGCGTTTCGCAATACCGTTTTTGTCATTGCCAATAAGCGGTTTGTTCTCAATCTGGAGCCTTTTGAAACCAAGCGACTTATTGTTGAGGAATTTCCAACCATCAATGCAGAAAAAATATCTCGTTATAATCCAAGCTTTTTTCACGACACCAATATCCATTTCTTTTGGGACCTTCTCATTCCAGATGTTATTCTGTTTCCTGGTAAAGCTGAATATTTTGAAAAATCCTCATCTGGAGTGGTGTTTTTAGGAGAGAATTATTTATCAGGAGAAACATCCCAATTGCGAGCTGAAGTAGGAGAGAGTACTGATATAGTCGTTGAAGAAAAAATTGAAAAACAAGAAAAAATAAACCAAATTTATAACAAGGAAGGGAAGGAAGTGCTCTTTGATACTCGAGAGAAAAAAACCTACCGGGTAGCCAACCGGGGAGCAGAAAAAAAGAAGATTGAAGTATTCGTTCCTCTTCAACCGAGTTATGAATTGATCTCTAATTCTGTGCCTTTAAATCGAATTGAAATAAATCAGATTTCCTTTATCCTGGATTTAGATTCCCAGCAGGAAATTAATGTGAATCTTGAGGTATCAGGAAAAAATTTAACTTCCGGGTTCGTGTTTCGGTAGATGGAGAGCTATTTAACGGCTTGAAAGGTATCGTTGATGAGGATGAAAATAACTCTTCTAATAGGCATTAGGAGAGCACAGCATTTTACTAACCTGATACCTATTAGCAGGAATGAAAAAATCAAGATTCTACAAAAACTTAAAAATTGAAGAGGAGAAATTTGCTGCGCCTGATCTTCGTGTAATGTAGCGACATGCCATGGCATGTCGAATCTTGGGTTTTTATCCTTATCTGGGGTCACCAAAGGGGCATGAGGGTATATCCAGTAATTATAGGATCAAACAAAAATGAGTAGGGCCTATCCCCTATAAATCTCCCTCAATGAGGAAATAAAAAAAAGAAAGGATGTTGATGATGAGATTTAAATCAAAGGGAATTCTTTTAATAAGTCTTATTTTCATTTTTCTCGCTATTCAAGTTGGCTTTGCCCAACAGCTTGAGCCACCTCCTGCTGAACCATCCCATTGGACGGGGTTAATTGGGACTTATTCTTTATCTCCTCAAGATGGAAATACCTTTTATTTAAGAGAAAACCAAGGAAGATTGGAAATCTTATTTCCACTCGTTGAAACTCAACGAAAAACTGAGAGTCTGGTTTTTCAAGAAAAAACCTACGAAATCGTTCCTTTAAAAGAAATTGAATCCGATATCTTTCAATTGCCACCGGTGAATGAATTGGGAGTGAGAAAGTTTCGCATTATTCGCGATCAGGATGGCTTTGCAATCACTATCAATGCTGGAAAAAAAGAGTATCAAAGACAATTTTACGGTCCAGAGAAGGGAAAAGTTTTTAAAATTCAATCAGTGAAATCACTGGAAGAACTGAGATCCGAGGCGTTAAAGACCAATCCTCCAATCGAAAAAGGTGAGTTTTTAAAAGTGGATTTGGTCGAATTAATCAAGCTTGATAAAAACCTAAAACTTGATATCCGCTATGCAACCGAGAACAATTTTATGGGAATCCCTTTGTATTCTCAACCCCGAGCCTTTTTACAACGGCCAGTTGCTGAAGCTTTGGTGAAAGCCCATAAAAAGCTTCGAGCAATTGGTTATGGTTTAATAGTTTTTGATGCCTATCGTCCCTGGTATGTAACCAAGATGTTTTGGGACGCAACTCCAATATCATTGAGAAATTTCGTTGCTGATCCGAAAGCCGGATCCCGTCACAATCGAGGAGGTGCAGTTGATGTTGGCTTATATGATATTGAAAGCAAGGAGCCGATCTTCTTTGGTGGTGATTTTGATGAATTTTCAGAACGATCTTTTGTCACCTATCCAGGGGGAACCAGTCGACAGAGATGGTTTCGGGAAATCCTTCGGCAAGCCTTAGAAGCAGAAGGATTTGAAGTGTATGAGGATGAATGGTGGCATTTTGATTATAAAGACAGTAACAAGTATCCAATAATAAATATTTTATTTGAAGATATTCGTTAACCAGGGGGTCAAGATATTTACCTCATTGAATCAATTAAAATGACAAATACGGTTGAAAACAAAAAAGGGCGTAATTTTTGCGCCCTTTTTTGTTTCTTGATGACGATTATCAGACCCGGCAAATCGGTTCTCCGAGTTGGTTTTTTTATTTATATTTAAAAATAGAATGATCCTGAAAGGGTGAATTAATCACTTAAGGTTAAACGAACAAAAACTGATGGATCAAGCACACGGAAAGTAAAAGACTCGGTAAAAAATAAGTTGACATATTTATCGTCATGGTTTTCATATCCAATTGACAGATCTTGTCCAAGAGTGAGCTCAAAATCTCCTCCTCGAGTGGAAGTGATAAGTGCGTCCTCTAATATTGGAACCGGGATAATTTTAGCTTTAACGGTATTTTCAATTGCCTTATTGAGTGGATAACCGCTTTTAATCCCTGCTAAATCTGCCCAGAGAAGTGGATTTATAAGTAGCACATAAGGACCCCCTACTGAGGCATCGTTTAATATAGTGGTAGCTTCGATGGCGGTTCCAAAAAATTCTCCTGGATCATGAGAAAAGGGAAGAGGTTCGTACTCTAAGACTGGTAAAATACCATCAATATCTCCAGGCTCAAAACCATGATATATGATTTTCTCTTCAAAAAGAGCAGTTTGCTTGGCAGCGTCTATTAAAGGAGTGAAGTCAACATCAACTGCTCCTCGGTTAATATTGTCTAATTCCCACAGATCCAGTTGAAATGAGGTTCGAATTTCAACGAGCGGTTGAACCATATGTATCCCAAATCTGACATCTCCTTCTCTTTGGTTTTCAGGGACGTTAAGCCTTCCCAATCCAACCCCAGCGTAATCCCACCCCTTTGGGCCAATAACATCAACAAAATGACGGGCGGTAAGTTGATTGTGAAAGACTTTTTTTGCTTGACGATCAATTTCCTGCCAGGCTTGATCGGTTATTGGCGCAAAATTTCTTTTTAAAATATCCATAGTTACCTCCTTGATAATTGTCGAAATAATTTTCAGTCCTTTTTCAGAAGGACTATTTCAGGTTACCAATCCCCAAATCACCTGACTTTTCGGGTTCAGCAGATTTTTCCGAAGTTTCAATTTCTCCGATTGGTTCAGTGGTAAATAAATAGGTTTTTAAATTCTCATTCCATCCTTCCATATTTCTCCGCAACCATTCTAAAATCATGCTGGCATGCTCAATTTCTTCTTCCAGATTATGAATAAGTATGGTTTTCATTTCTAGCTCCGAGGTTACGGCAGCCCTTTGGTGATACCAATCAATAGCTTCAATTTCTTCTTTTAAACTATTGAGAGCTCGATGGATATCTCGGTCTGCATTCGAGAGTTCTTCCACAGGTTCAATATAATTGGTCAAAATTGAACACCTCCTTATCAATCATACAATAATTCTATTATATACTTTTTCATACGCAAATTGATTGGTATCATAGTAACTGTGATCTTGCTTGTGTTCAAATTTTGTTCTTTGAATTTTTTAATAGAGAGACGGGCAATGAATCGAATAAAAAGGAAGGAAATGAATATGAAAAAAAACGGTTTGAACAGTTGGTGGATTATCGGAATTATTCTTACTATCGGAGTTTTGTTTGGAGGAAGTGCAGTTTTTTCTTTAGATGAGTCTCAACAATTTAACATTACAGTGACAGAAACAGAAGTGAAGCCTGGACAAGAGATAATAGTAAATTATACCGCTTCTTCCGATTGGAGTTCAGATGCTTGGATAGGTTTGATTCCTGCTGATATTCCTTTGGGTAACCAAAAACTTGCCGACGAAAACGATCTTGACTATCGACATTTAAAAAACACCAGTCAAGGGAAGCTTTCCTTTATTGCTCCTGATGTTGAAGGAATTTTTAATTTTCGCTTATATCCCAGCGATGATGATAGCTATCCGGAAGTAGCGGTAAGCGATTCTATTAATGTAGTCAAAGAGTCAATTATGCCTTTGGATTCTAGCGGTGATAAATTGAAATCGGAGAATCCTGTTGACGAACTTCCTTCCTTTCCTGACCAGGATATAAATGAAACGTCTCTTTCCAAACTACCGGGAATTGGTCAAATTACGACCAATATTCCCATTCTTACCCCGACTCCGATTCCAACTCTCTCAGAAATATCTTCCTTTCCCGTTAATGTGGGGGAAAAGGATGAACTTCCCCCTCTTTCTCCATCCGAATCACCCTTTCCTGAGTTTTCGCCTCCTCCTGCCGATACCAATCCACCTCAAGTGGTGTCAATCCATCCCCGTACTGGGGCTGTAGAAGTTTCTATGAATGTTCAAATCGAAATTCATTTTGATGAACCAATTCAATCTGGTCCAACTTTTCAAACCATTGCTTTAACCGACCAGCTTCTGAAACCAGTTCAATGTGATGTTGAAATACTGGGTACTGTTTTATTTATAAAACCTGGTTTGAATTTGGAAGCAAAAACAACTTATCAGGCTATTTTGCCTCAACAATCTTTAATGGACATGTATGGGAATTCATTGACTGATAATTTAATTTTTACCTTTACAACCATGGGTCCACCACCAATGTCGACCGTGTCTCTTCCTTTCATCGGGGGGAAATCCCAAGAAATTATAAACATACCAATTTATTTTAATGGATCTCAAAAAGTTACCCATATAGAAACGCTGTTGATATTTGAGCCAAATCTTCTTGATTTTTTAGGAATATCATCTGGAGAAATTAATACTAACTGGCTTACTCAAGCAGAAATCGAAGACGTTGGTCAAGTCAGATTGGATATTACCCAAACGAACGGAAGAAAACTAATTAAAGAAAGAGGCTCGATAGCAACATTGCAATTTCGAGTAATAAGTCGGGAGAAAACTCCCTTTCAATCAGAGCTAATTCTTGAAAAATTAAAATTGTTCGATCAAAATCAGACAATTCTTCCTGGGACAGTTTTAAATGGAATGTTTTATTTAGTAGGAAGTGAGAGCGATGGTTCTTCAGATATTACCGAAACTCAAACCCCAATTCCTCCTAGCCTACCAGTTCAGGTTGATTTGGCGGATATGGTTGTTGAACCAACTTCTTTACTGAATGGGAAGGTTGGGAAAGAATACGCTTTTAAGGCGATTCTTGATAAAGTTCCAGCTTCGATTAAGAATATTAAATTTCAGTGGAATTTCGGAGATGGATCAAAAATTCAGGATAGTTCACAAGGTGAAATGTCTCATGCTTTTACTCGACCAGGACCATATGAAGTAACTGTAAAAGCTTTCAACCGGAATAATGGGCAGATGATTGCTTTGAAAAAAATAAAGGTTGAGATTATTCAGGACCCATTGGTACCTTCAGCCAAAAATTCAAACCAATCTCAAGATAAAACTTTTACCCATCGAGAAAAATTTACAAACGGTAAACTCAAAGTTCAATACACTTATTTTGTTCGTCCCGATGGGACTCAAGTAAAAAACGGTTTGGAAACCAGTTGGTATGAAAACGGAAAGAAGAAAAGTGAAGGAGAGTACCAGAATGGGAAAAAAGTCGGTGTGTGGGTTTCTTGGTATGACAATGGAGTAATCGGTCAAAAAGGGACTTATCAAAATGACGAAAAAATTGGTTTATGGGTAAAAAACTATCGAAATGGAAATAAGGAATCAGAAGGTCATTATCAAAATGACAGGAAAGAAGGTTCTTGGAAAAAATGGTATGAAAATGGGAAGCTTTGGGCAGAGTTTGAGTGCAAAAACGATCAAATCATACCGGGAAGTTATGTAGAAAATCGACCTTAAGTCGTTTTGGTTTTTAGAATAGACCTCTAATGCTATTTTCGTTGTACCAGATGAGGATGAAAATAAGTTGCCCCCTCACCCTAACCCTCTCCCACCAAGGGGCGAGGGAAAAAAGAACAAAAGTATTCAAAGTTCCTTCTCTCTTGATGAGAGAAGGTGAGGATGAGGGTGAAAGCCCAAGGTTCGACATGCCATGGCATGTCGCTACATTAATTAAAGAATGGGTACAATACATTATGCCCCTGCAACTTTTTAATCTTTTGTAAGGGCTTGATTAATTATGCCCGTGGGTTTTCAGAATAGATTAGAGCAATAGAAGGGATTAATAATGATGGGATATTTTTATTTCATATGCTTTTTTGTGCTAGGGATTTTGATAGCTTATAAAACATTTTATGAACTACCAGGAGTTCTAAGGATCTGGATTGGTGGTTTGATTGGTCTGCTGGGTATGATGTGGCTGGTCATCCCCCTTGCTTTTTTTACTGGTTTTACATTTTTTACCCATATGATTGCCTTAATTATTATGGTAGGTTTTTCAATATTTTGGTTTTTATTTTATCCCAAATCAAAGAATCAACCCCTATTGTTTATCGATTATGATACGAGAATTTTTTGGCTGATCATTCCTTTTTCTATTTATTTTATTTATCTTTTTTACACTCATTATTTGCTTCCCGGGCAAGATGGTCTTTATTGTGGAGGCAATGCTTATGGTGATTTACCTTTTCATCTTGGTATTATCACCAGCCTTAAAGAACAACAGGTTTTTCCACCCCAGTATTCGATCTTTCCCGGAATACGGATGGGATACCCTTTTTTAGTTGATTCATTTACTTCCAGTCTTTATCTTTTAGGAATACCACTGCGTCATTCTTTATTGTTATCCAGTATGTCAATGGCTGTCCTTCTTCTGACCAGTTTTGTAGTTTTTGCCCAAGAAGTTCTGAAAAAATGGAGTAGTACAGTTATTGCGACACTGCTTTTTTTTATCAATGGAGGTCTCGGTTTTTTCTATTATTTTCCTAAAAATTTATCATCTATCTTTTCTGAAGTTGTAAATTCACCAACCCATCTTTTTGATCAGAATATTATCTGGTCAAATGTTATTTGTGATTTACTGATACCACAAAGAACCACCTTGGGAGGCTGGGCTTTTTTATTATTGGCTTTGTGGAGTCTCTATCGTGCGATTAATACTTCACAAAGAAAATACTTTTTTTTCAGTGGATTGATAGCGGGTTTGCTGCCCATGATTCATACCCATTCATTTTTAACCTTTATGATTGTTGCTATAGTTTGGTTTATCTATTTCCTGCTGAAAACGGAAAAGAAAGGAAATTACCTTTTAAATTGGATGATATCGATTCTCCCGATAATTTTATTATCCTTCCCTCAGCTGTTTTATTGGACTTTTCCACAGTCGGTTTCGGGAGGATACCTTCGATTGATGCCGGGATGGACGAGCAAAACTGATTTCTGGCCGTGGTTTTGGATAAAAAATACCGGTTTGTTTTTCATTCTTCTTTTGTTGGCGCTTTTTTCACCCAAAAATCGATTAAAATCTTTTTATCTTCCGGCCATTATTCTTTTTATTTTGGCCGAGGTGGTCATTTTCCAACCTTGGGAATGGGATAATATTAAAATATTTTTTGTATGGTATATGTTTAGCGTTATTCTAGTAGCCAACTACCTCGAACAGGTAGCTCAAAAAATACCTAAAAAATCATTGAAAGCTCTTTTTGTTGGAATAGTAGTTGGTGTTTGCATCCTTTCTGGCACGTTTAGCTTGATACGGGAGGCAATTTCTTCAATTCGGCTTTTTACGAGTAATGATTTAAAAATTGCCGAATTTGTCCAGCACCATACACCGGTGGATTCTCTCTTTCTGTCTTCTGACTTTCATAATAATCCTATATCAGCATTAGCCGGGAGAAATATTGTCATGGGATACGAAGGTTGGTTATGGTCGCATGGGATTGACTATGCAAAAAGAATGGAGGACGTGAAGGAACTTTTTTCAGTTTCTGAAAATTTTGACCACATAATAAAAAAATATCAGATCGATTATATTTTTTTAAGTTCTTATGAAAAGGCTAAATACGGGGAAAGAATCTTCCAACTCATAGAAAAATTTCCAATCGCTTACCAAAGCCAAAACTCCCTGATTCTGGGGGTTTCAGAAAGAGCACAACAACGTTACCAGAACCGGTTGAATCAAGATTCAAATTGAAATTCTTTTTTGGTAAAAAGGAAAAGACAGATGTCAACAATCTCCGAATCATAATAAATGTTTTTATGAAGTTGGATTTCGCGAAGAGCCTCTTCAAGGTGAAAGGGCTCTCGATAGGGACGATTTGAAATCATGGCTTCGATAGTATCGGCAACGGCTAAGATTCTTGCTTCAGGTAAAATATCTTTCCCGGTTAAACCTTTTGGATATCCAGATCCATCAATTTTTTCATGATGCTGTAAAATGATTTTACTAACCGGCCAGGGAAAATGGATATTGTTCAATATTTGGTATCCAACCTCAGGATGATTTTTTATCATATTGAATTCTATATCAGTCAGCTCATGAGGTTTCCAAAGGATTTCTTGAGGAAGATATATTTTTCCAATATCATGCAGTAAAGCAGCAATGCGTAATCCATTGATTCTCTCTTTGGAGTAACCCATTTCTTCGGCGATAGCGCAGGACAGCTGCGCAACTCGCTTTTGATGGCCGGCTATATAGGGGTCTCTAATCTCGACCATGTCTGAAATAGCTCTGACTGTTCCCTCTAAGGTATTTTGGAGATTTTCCAATAACTTATTGAACTGAAATTCAGTCCGTTTTTCTTTGGTGATATCAATAGTCATCTGATATTTAACTTTTCGACCATCAGGCCAAGAAATGGCTTTATCAATGCAACGATACCATTTTTTTTCATTTTGATTAAAAAAATCCCAAATTAAAGTATCGGAATTCTGGTTTTCAAAAATGGTATGATTGGTACAGAATATACAAGGAGATTGAAAACCATGAAGAACACGATGACATTTTTGTCCAACAACATCACCCAATTTTTTTTGCAAAGCTTCATTAACGAACAAGAGGGTATAGCTATCGGGATCGGAGATGTAGAGAGAATGAGGAATCTGATTCAGGATGGTGAGTAATTCGTTTGATTGGTTTTCTTTTTTCATTTCCAGGTTTTTTCTTTTAGTAATATCTTGAATGGTTCCAACATAAAAAAATATTTGATTGAACGTGTTCTTTACTTTCCGAGTGTTTATCTCCACCCATTTTGATTGCCGTTGTAATGTATAAAATTGAGCCTCAAATCCAGTGAGCGTATCATTACTCTCTAATAATGATTGCCAAGCAAGACTTGCTTCCGGAGATACAAATAATTGATAAAAATTGGTATCAGCGGTTTTAAAGTGGAACATTTCTTCGAAGTACTGGTTGGTTTCAATTAATTTTCCATCAGGATAAATAGCAAAAAAACCTATGGGCAATTCATGAAAATAGAAGGAATCGCTCTTGATTTCCATTAAGTCCGAATCTCCCTTATGATTATCTTCCAAAAAGTTAAAAATGTAATATTAAAATCTCTTATTATCTCTCAATAGTCAAGAGCATAATAAATATTTTTTATTGATGGATCGATTTTTAGATCCGGTTTTTAATTTTTTTTCATCGCATCTAGTAAAAGATGCTGGATAAAAGATAACATTTTTTTGTTTCTTGCTATTCTTAATCGACCATCCTATAGAATCTCTTCTAAAATTATATAATGAATTAAAAGATTATTAAATAGAGTTTTAAGCATATTCAGCAATTGTCTGAAATGGTGAACTAAAAAAAATACCAAGCTAACCAAATAACCTTATTCATTTCTCTTAAATTCAAATTGTTTTTTAAATGTTTTATTATTCTTTTAAGCAATTTCTTTTAAAGTTAGGAAGGAATAGTTGGCAACCAGGTTATTTCATTTTGAATGATATAATCTATCGGGGTGATATTACATGACTTCTCGAGAGCGTTTAATAGCAGCAATGAATCATCAGCCAGTGGATCGGATACCTTTCGATCTTGGTAGTACCAGTATTACTGGAATTCATGTCAGTAGCCTTTACGCTTTGAAAGTATCCTTGGGTTTGATATCTCCGCAGGAGCCGGTAAAGGTGGTCAATCCTTTCCTCATGTTGGGGGAAGTAGATGAAGCACTTAGAAAGCGGCTGGAAATTGACACCATATCTTTGCCAACCGTAGGAAACTCATTTGGTTTTAAAAATGAGAATTGGAAACCTTGGAAACTTTTTGACGGAACACCGGTATTCGTTCCAGAAAAATTTAATACTGTCCCTGATAGGAATGGCAACATCCTTCAATACCCCAAAGGCGATAAGAAATTTCAACCATCAGCATGTATGCCGAACGGGGGGTTTTACCATGATCCTTTGATTCGAAAAAAAGAAGTTATCGAATCGGAGCTCACCGTGGAAAATCAAACCGAAGAATATAAGATTCTTCAGGAAGAAACCTTACGTTTTTATGAATCAGAAGCCGAACGCCTTTTTCGAGATACCCAGTATGGAATAATCTTTCGAGGTGTGTCGGGTAGCAATATGAGTGATATCGCTCATATACCTGGATGCGGTCTTCCTGATCCCAAAGGGATACGGGACTTTGAAGAGTGGTACATTTCTCTTATAACCAGAAAAGATTTTATTAAAGACGTCTTTGCTCGAATGACCGAAATTGCCTTAGAAAACCTAAAATTAGTTTTTCAGGCGATTGGAAATAAAATACAAGTTATCGTTATATCAGCTGCTGATTTCGGGTCGCAAAATGGTCTCTTTGTTTCTCCAGATTTATACCGGGAACTATTCAAGCCTTTTCACCAAAGGGTTAATAATTGGATCCACCAATATACAAAGTGGAAAACTTTTATTCACACTTGTGGTTCAATTTCTCCTCTCCTTCCAGATCTTCATGAGGCTGGATTTGATATTCTTAATCCGGTACAGATTTCAGCGGCGAATATGGAACCGGTGCAATTAAAAGAACAATATGGAAAATGGTTTACCTTTTGGGGTGGAGGGGTGAATACCCAGAAAACTTTGCCTTTTGGGTCTCCAGAAGAAGTAAGGGAAGAGGTGAAGTATCTTATAGAAGTTTTTGGGAAAAATAGCGGTTTTGTTTGGAATGCCGTGCATAATATTCAAGCAAAAGTACCAGTTGAAAATTTAAAGGCTTTATTTGAAGCGATTCAGGAACACCGTGCTAGGAATTAGATATAAAGTTCTATTCCATATCATGAAAAAATGATAGTATTTAAAAAAAGTAATAATGTTTTTGGCTTATTGTGTATATTTTCCTTGACAAGAATCTCATTCTGATGATAATTTTATACAAAATTTTAAAGAAGGGGGAAATTGCTTTGAAGAAATTATCATGTTTTGGAATATTTTTAGCAATTCTATTAATAGTTTCGATTCCGGTTTTTGGTCAAGATACGGTTAAAATTGGAGCAAACTTGGAAATGACCGGTTCAGTCGCCGCTTATGGTCAAATGATCAATGAGGGCGTTGAACTCATCATGGATATTGTCGGAACCGAAGTGCTAGGAAAACAAGTTGAATATGTCTTAGTTGACAATAAAAGCGATAAGGTAGAAGCGGCTAATGCAGCTACTCGTTTAATTGACAAAGAAAAAGTTGTTGCAATAATCGGCCCGGCAATTAGTGGAAGTATGTTATCGGCCGGTCCAATTTGTGAAGAGAAAATGGTACCCCAGATTTCAGCGACCTCTACCAATCCTTTGGTTACCCAGGATAAGAAATATTCATTCCGGGCAACCTTTATCGATTCTTATCAAGGAGTAGCCGCCGCTCAGTATGCTTATGAGGATTTAGATGCAAAATCAGTGGCAATTCTATCCGATATAGCCCAGGATTACTGTGTTGCCCTCGGGAACTTTTTCAAAGAAGGCTATGAAAAATTAGGAGGAGAAGTATTGACCGTTCAACATTGTAAAACTGGAGACCAGGATTTTTCAGCGCAGTTGACTACCATTATGAATTTGAATCCGGATGTAATATATCTTCCAAACTATTACACCGAAATTGCGCTTATTTGCCGTCAAGCTCGTGATTTAGGATATGAGGGAAAGATTTTAGGTGGCGATGGTTCTGATGCTCCCGAACTGATTGATATTGGTGGCGATGCGGTTGAAGGGTTTTATTTCACCGCTCACGGTGATACCGAAAAAGCTTTAACCGAGATCGGTCAAAAATACTTCGATGCCTATCGGGCAAAATTTAATAAAGAACCCGGTGTTTTCGGAGCTTTGGCAGCTGATTGTTATATAATCATTCTTGATGCTATCAAACGTGCCAACTCTTTTGAACCAGAAAAAATAGCAGCAGCAATCGAAGATACCAAAGATTTAGAAGTAACCACTGGAAAAATAACCATTGAAAAAGGCGATGCTTTAAAACCGGTTGTCGTGAAACAGGTTGAAGGTGGTAAAGCGAAGCTTCTTGGAACCATCGAAGTCAAGTAAAAGATAAAAATAAAAAGGGACAGGCATTCCCTGTCCCTTTTTATTTTTTAAAACCCTTTTTTTCTTGGGACCTTTTGAGTAGAATATATCGGCATACATTGATTCATTATATTGAATGATGAGGATATAAAAATGAGTTTTACCCAATTTTTTCAGCAATTGATGAATGGATTTTCCCTGGGAAGTCTCTACGCACTATTGGCAATCGGTTATACACTGGTATATGGCATCCTCAGTTTGATTAATTTTGCCCATAGCGATGTTTTTATGCTTGGCACTTACTTTGCTTTTTATATGATTGCCATATTTATGCTTCCCTGGTGGCTTTCAGTTATAATTAGCGTGGTATTGTGTGCCATAGTGGGAATGACGATTGAAAGAGTGGCTTATCGTCCCCTCCGGTCTGCACCACGTATTTCGGCCTTAATTACTGCCGTCGGAGTGTCTTATTTTTTGGAAAATTTAGGTTTAGTGGTTTTAGGAGCCAGACCGAAAGGGTTTCCTCGTCCCGACCTCATGAAAAACGTCTATGTTATTGCCGGCGCTAAAATTCAGGGGGTGAGCTTTTGGGTACCAATCATTAGTATTGGTATTTTATTGGTCTTGCTTTATATTGTCTATAAAACCAAAGTGGGAATGGCCATGCGGGCTGTGGCCAAAGATATGGAAACTACTCGACTTATGGGTGTGAATATCGATCAGATCATTCTTTATACCTTCGCTCTTGGATCGGCGTTAGCTGGTGCCGGAGGAGTCATGTGGGCTGCCAAATTTCCCCAGATTAACCCATTGATGGGTATTTTCCCAGGATGGAAAGCATTTACCGCTGCGGTGGTTGGTGGAATTGGAAATGTCGTTGGTGCTATGATCGGAGGATTTATTATCGGCCTTGCCGAAATACTCATAGCAGCTTTTTTCCCGAGCTTGACCGGGTATAAAGATGCCTTTGTTTTCGGCTTGTTAATTCTATTTTTAATCATTAAACCAAACGGAATCATGGGCGAAACTCTAAAAGAAAAGGTGTGATTTGGGAAAAAAATGGGGAAAAGAGATTATATTCTAACAGCAATACTTTTTGTCATCTTATTGTTTGGCTTATGGTTAGCCCAAAACTACCTGAATGCCTATATGGTAAGAATATTAAATACCGCTTTTATCTATGTTATTGCTGCTGTTGCTTATAATTTGATCAACGGAATAGCTGGTCAATTTTCCTTAGGTCCGAATGGATTTATGGCTTTAGGTGGGTACACCGTTGCCTTGTTAATGTTACCAGTTTATCAAAAAATACAGGTTTATTTTTTAACCCCTTTAATTTGGCCTTTTAGTGTTATAACCTTTCCGTCCTATCTCTTCATTCTTTCTTTAGTCTTTGGTGGTTTGGTTGCAGCCGGGGGAGCTTTTCTCATCGGTTTTCCTACTCTTCGGCTTAGGGGAGATTATTTGGCAATTGCTTCCTTTGGCTTCAGTGAGATCATTTTTGTTTTAGCGAATAATTTTATCCCCTTAACCAACGGCGCTTTGGGCATTAAAGGTATTCCACAATATACCAATTTATGGTGGACGGGTGGATTGGCTTTTCTTACGGTTTTTCTGATTCGGAATCTGGTGAATTCCAGTTATGGAAGAGCTTTAAAAGCAATTCGGGAGGATGAAATAGCTGCCCAAGCCATGGGCATTAATCCTTTTCGAATGAAGCTTTTGGCCTTTGCCGTAAGCGGTTTTTTTGCTGGTGTGGCTGGAGGTCTTTTTGTTACTTTAATTAGTACGGTTTCTCCAACTTTATTCACCTTTGCAATGACCTTTAATTTGCTGATTATTGTTGTATTAGGAGGCTTGGGGAGCATTACCGGTTCAGTTGTTACTGCTTTTATTTTTGCCTTTCTTCAAGAAATACTTCGAGAAGTCGAGGCTCCTCATACTATTGGTTCGTTTACTATACCTGGTATCCCTGGTATGCGAATGGTTGTCTTCTCTGCGTTGTTGGTCGTTATGATGATATTTTATCGACGAGGGTTATTCGGAACCAAAGAATTATCGTGGGATCTGGTTTTTAGATTATTCAGGAAAAAGGAACCACAAGATGAACAATAGGATAGAACCGATTCTCTCTTTAGAAGGATTAACAATGGTTTTCGGTGGATTAATTGCTGTTAATGATTTTAATTTCCAACTTCAAGACGGAGATTTAGCCGGATTAATTGGTCCCAATGGAGCTGGGAAAACAACAATATTTAATATGATAACTGGTCAGTATATTCCTACTAAAGGGAAGGTTGATTTTATGAATCAAGAGCTCAACCACCTTCCTCCCCATACTATCACTTCTCTTGGTATTGCCAGAACTTTCCAAAATATTCGTTTATTTGGCAACCTATCAGTATTAGATAATGTTTTAGTGTCTTTCCAAAAAGACCTTAAAAAAACCTTTTTCAGTGCCATGTGGGAAACCCCTGGATATATTCGTCAAGAAAAGGCCATGAGAGAAGAAGGAAAACAATTGTTAGAAGCAGTTGGTTTGCTCAATCTGGAGGAGGAAGCCAAAAACCTACCCTACGGCCAGCAAAGAAGGTTGGAAATAGCCCGCGCCTTGGCTACTCATCCCAAGCTTCTTTTATTAGATGAACCAGCAGCAGGAATGAATCCCCATGAAACCATGGACCTCATGAGTTTTATCCAGAGAATCCGCAGGGAGTTTAATTTAACCATTCTGCTTATCGAACACGATATGAAAGTCGTCATGGGAATCTGTGAAAAAGTAGCGGTAATGGATTTTGGAATTAAAATTGCCGAAGGGACACCGAATGAAATTCGTAATAATCCAAAAGTAATCGAAGCCTACTTGGGAGTGGAAGGATAATGAATGTTGAGCAACCATTATTAAAAATAGATAACCTCCATGTTTATTACGGTGGGATTCATGCTTTAAAAGGGATATCCTTAGAAGTGTATAAAAACAAGATTGTTTCTTTAATTGGAGCGAATGGAGCCGGAAAGAGTACAACACTGAGAACAATTTCTGGATTAGTACGCTCGAGGACAGGAACTATCAAATTAAAAGATAACTTAATTGGCGATTTACCAACCCACCGAATTGTCGAGATGGGAATCGCTATGGTCCCCGAAGGAAGGAGAATCTTCCCGAACCTTACCGTTATGGAAAACCTCATACTTGGGTGTTATATTAGAAAAGATATGGTTCAAATTAAAAATGATATGGATTGGATTTTTTCCATCTTCCCTCGGTTGAAAGAAAGAACATGGCAAAAAGGGGGAACTCTGAGTGGTGGGGAACAACAGATGTTAGCGGTTGGCCGGGCTCTCATGTCTCGCCCTCAATTGTTAATGATGGACGAACCATCATTAGGGCTTGCTCCACTTTTGGTGAAAGAAATATTTCAAATAATAAAAAAAATTAATCAGGAAGGAGCCACCATCTTGCTCATCGAGCAGAATGCTCGGGCTGCCTTAGAAATATCTGATTTTGCCTATGTTATGGAAACTGGTAAAATCACTACCAGTGGGGAAGGAAAAAGCTTACTCTTTGATGAAAAAGTCAGAAAAGCGTATTTAGGCGAAGACTAAGGATAAAATTTATATCATAAATCAGTACCTTAATAATTAATTATAAAAATATCTATATTCTGGATAGAGGAGAGATTCAACTTGGCTAAGCGTGGTAATTTAGACAAAAGAAAGTTGGTTCTTGGCGACATTCCTTTAGATGAACGCATAGGTCAATGGGCATGGATACAGGATAAAAGAGTTATCAAGCGCTTTGTTACCTTAAAGGAACGGGAAACCCTGGTGCAAAGGTTAGTTTGTCAGAAATGTGGAACAAAATGTAAAGGTCATTGCGATGAATCCTGATTGATTAGCTTTTTTTAATAGGTCGTGTTGTTTTGTTCATTTTCTATTGCCGCCTGGTGAACGGAACGAATCACGTCAAGGAGCGGAATTTGGAATTTTTGAGCAATGGTTTTACATTCTTCGTATTCTGGGGTTATCCTAAAACCCTTTTGATGTTTTGATATTTTTACCCGAACTTTCCCCCAAACCGTTTCTACAAATCGATCTTCACGAGCAAGAAATACCTTTTTAAATTGAAACTCTCGAAATCCTAAGGTAGTTGTTTCTTGAAAAAGGATATTTTTAACTCTTTCAAACAAGTCGGGCTGGATGATAATCGACAATTTGATAGCTGGACGTTGTTTTTTCATGAAAATTGGAGTAGTAAAGACATCAAGCGCGCCAATATCAAAAAGTTTATCGCTCACATATTCAATTATTTGAGGCGACATATCGTCAAGATTGGTTTCGATAAGAATATTCTCTTCGGTTTGTTCATATTCAGGGATATGTCCTAAAAAAAGTCGAAGGGTATTTGGGATTTCAAAATCATGGTGTCCTGCCCCATAACCAATTTTTTCAATGACCATATGAGGAAAAATAACGAATTCGTTGGTTATACCTGAGATTATAGCCGCCCCAGTTGGTGTGGTAAGCTCGTAGGGAATATGACCTGACTTTATGGGTACACCTTTTAACAACTCAACTGTAGCAGGAGCTGGAATAGGTAACTTGCCATGAGCAGTTTCGATAAAACCAAAGCCGGTAGGAATAGTTGAGGCAAAAACCTTTTTTATATGAAAATAATTGAGCCCAATTATTGCACCGGTAATATCAACAATAGTATCCAGACCTCCGACTTCATGAAGGAAGACCTCTTCAGGTTTTTGTCCATGAATATTCCCTTCCGCCTGAGCAATCTTCCATAGCAGGGATATGCTTTTTTCTTTAATAGAAGAAGAGAGATCGGATTCTTGCAGGATACGAACCAACTCTTTGGCTGGTCGATGATGGTGGTGGTTGTGGTCGTGGTGATGAGCGTGATGATGGTGTTCTTCGGGATCGGTTATTTTAACTTGGGTGGCTTGAATCGATCTCTTGGTAACTTTTTCAGCTTGAATGAGTAAAGGAATTTTTAATTTGGTGAGTTCTTCTTGGAGAAATTCAATCGGTAAACCCAAATCTATCAAACCACCTAAAAACATATCACCGCTAATACCAGAAAAACAGTCGCAATGAAGAATCATAGTTTATTTTTCTCCTTCAGCAAGTTGATTAATAAGATGGGCAAGGTATCCGGCACCGAAGCCATTGTCAATGTTAACCGTGGCAATACCTGGTGAACATGAATTTAACATGGTTAGTAAAGCCGAAAGACCCTGAAAATGGGCTCCATAACCAACACTGGTGGGTACTGCAATCACTGGCCGTCCTACCATACCGGAAACAACCCCAGGTAAAGCACCCTCCATACCAGCAACTGCAACGATAACGTTGGATTGCCATAATTGATCGAGATGAGAAAAAAGACGGTGAATACCAGCGATCCCAATATCATAAATCCGATTTATATAACTTCCAGCAAGTTCTGCAGTTACAGCAGCTTCCTCAGCTATCGGAAGATCAGCAGTTCCGGCACTGATTACGGCAACACATCCTTTTTTTTCAGCTGGTTTTCGTTCTAAGATAAACAGGCGAGCGGTTGGATGATATTGGATATCCGGTATCTCCTTCTGTACCGCTAAAAAATGATCAGGTTGAACCCGAGTGGCTAATAAATTTGGATATTGTTCGCTCATTTTCTTGAGGATAGTTATAATTTGATCTTGAGTTTTTCCCTGACAAAAAACCACCTCAGGAAACCCTTTCCTTAACGCTCGATGATGATCAATTTTTGCGAAGTCGAGGTCTTCATAGAGAAGCTGACGTAATTGTTTCTCTGCTTCTTGAGGGGTAATTTTTTGATTCCATAGATTTTCTAAGGTTTGAAAAAAAACTGAAATATGAATCACCCTCTTCATAAATCAAACTGTTTCACATTATATCATTCTTGGATACCTTACTTAATAAATAAAAAACTGAGAAATAGTAGGATAAGGAAAGTAGTGCGTGTTAAAATAAAAGAAAAAGGGAGGAGATATTTATGAAATCCAAGATCATTTTTTTAATAACTATTATTCTTGTTTTTTCTATTCATTTTATTGCTTCTTCTCAGGACATGTTTAATGATGCTATAAACTTTGAAAGTTTAAAGCATCAAAAATATTTTATTCGACAGGAAGACAAGAATGGTATTACTGAAGGATCTCTTACCGTTGATGTTGTACCCCAAAATGATGATAAGTATCAAGTGAATATCGATTTTCTTTTGGGGGAAGATCATTTTACCAACGCTTTTGTAGCATCGAAAAATGATAGTCAAAATTTATTTAATAATCTATTTTTCTCTAATCCTATGACTATGGCAGTTGTTATGCCAGTATTTGCAGTTCAGTTCATGTTGCTGCCGGTTACCTTAATGGGTGGAGAGTTAAAAGAAGGTTTTCTATGGACTTCAAAAGAAGATGATGAAGAATTAACCATCCAAGTTCCTTCATCAGAAGAACGTTTTGGTTTTAAGGCTTACTGGGTGGAGATATTGAAAGATAAACAAATGGCAGTTCGAATGCTCTATTCAAAAGAGGCTCCTCTTCCATTCGTCGTAGAAATCATGGATTCTGATACTCTTGATGAAGGGCTGAAATCGTTGTATTTAGAGCTTCAAGAATGGGAAACTAATTAGTAGCAAACACCGTCACTACAAGCGGATGGAGAAGTTGAGCCATCCGCTTTTTTTCTTTTTGTTTTTTCTTTGGCAAGAGCATTGTTTAGAATTTCTTTTTCTAAGGATTCAACAGTAATTTTACCCTGCCATTTTTCAACAATTTTCATATTTTGGTCCACTAAATAGGCGGTCGGGAATTCCCAGAAACCCCAAATTGCCTTTAAATCATCAGTACCCATATATACCTGTAAGTCTAAATTTAGAGATTCCAGAATACGCTTTACTTCTCGCCAATCGCATCCAACGCAAATGGGAACCAACTGGAATTGAAGGTTTTTTTGGAGATGCTGAGCAGCAAATAGTTCTCGATCACAAGTAAAACATTCCGGGGATAAGAAGAGAACGACAATCATTTGATCATCAACCGAAAAAGGTATTTCTTGACCGACCAAGTCGTAAAGGCTGAAGGGAGGAACATCACGCCATGCCGCTGCTTGCGATTGGGAAGAATTCATAAGAAATGTTCCCAACAATACCAGTAAAAACCAAAAGACCAGATTTGAAGAAGAAAGCATTTTTTTCATGGTTTATATTTTACTTTTTCGTGAGGAGATCTGCAACTTTAAGGGGAAAAATATTGGTATTTATTTAAAAATCGGCATAATACCATCGATAGAATCAAATGGTAAATGAACTAAGATTTTTAACCAAAAGGAATAATAGGTGTTTTTATAATATCATTGGTTTGATGAACTTTAAGGTTTCAAATTTTTAAACCTTAAAAATGAATTAAACCCATTCTTCGAAGGTAAATTCGTATATAATAAGATATAAAAAACAGTGGTGGATTATGAAGTGGAAAAAGTAGGTATTATTACTATTTCTCGAGAAACAGAAAGCCTCGGTGATGAAATCGCTACCCAATTATCAAAACAGCTAAATTACGTATGTATTGATCGTGATCAATTAACCTTACTTCTTCATGAAGCCCATCAGGAAGATTTGGATGAGAATATTGATCGACAGAAATTCCTCATTTGGGCAAAAAACGTGAAAGAGATTCTTCTGAAACAGATTAAAAGGGGACCAATAATTTTTCTTGGCCGGGGAGGACAAACAATTTTTCAAAACGATCACAGAGCTTTTCATTTACTGATCGTTTCTTCTCCAGAACTTCGCTTGCAAAGAATTATGGAAAAATATCGACAAGATGAAGTCACCGCTTCCCATATTTTAGCTGAGCTGGATCGAAAAAGAGAGAAATTTCTTCTTGAAGCCTTAGGCGCCGATTGGAAAAATCCTCTTATTTATCATTTGGTTTTAAATACTGCCTACTATACGGTAAGCCAATCCTGTCAAATTATTCAGGAAGCAATCAACAATTTAGGTGTTCATCGTACACCCAAAGAACAGCAATTATTGTTTCCCAACCTTGACTTTGGTGGAAAACGAGTTGTATTTGTCCATCCTTCCGAGGAAGAGTTTGCTCGAATATTGGATTTTTATCGAATCAAATGGCTTTATGAGCCACGTACCTTTCCTTTGGAGTGGGATAGCGAAGGAAATGTCGTCGAGGCTTTTTCTCCCGATTTTTACTTACCGGATTTTAACCTTTTTATTGAACTCACCACTCAAAAACAAAAATTAGTCAGGAAAAAAAACCGAAAAGTGAAAAGACTGAAAGACCTTTATCCAAATGTAAAGATTAAAGTTATTTATTCGCGAGATTATACTCATCTTTTGCGTAAGTTTGAAGTGGAGGAAGACCTATGATTGAATCTAAACTGGGTGAATGTGTATTCGCTCAATCTGAAATTGAAGAAAGAGTTAAAGAAGTAGGGGCTGAAATAAGCCAGGATTATATGGGGAAAAGGCCACTGATTATTTCAATCCTACGGGGTGCTATTTTTTTTACCGTGGACTTAGTTCGCTCGCTAACTATTCCATTTGATCTTGATTTTATGGCATTATCAAATTATAAAACCGGTTTTAAAAAAGTCGAAATTGAAAAAGATTTGAATGAAGAGGTTGCCGATCGAGATGTCATTATCGTAGAAGACATAATCGATACCGGACTCACTTTAAATTATTTAAGTCGGGTTATGGAAAAACGTTTTCCATCCAGTGTTGTGACTTGTACTTTCTTAGATTGTCCTGACCGGCGATTTATTGAGGTTCCTATACATTATTCGTGCTTTGAAATCCCGGATATTTATGTAGTTGGGTATGGACTGGACTTTCGAGGAGATTTTCGAAATTTAATGGAGATATATACTTTATATGACCCCAGTGGCCGGAGCACACAAATATTAAAGCAGATGGGGAAAGGAGAGCCTTGATGAGTTATTTTCGGAAGCACTTGGAATTGATAGCCGGTTACCAACCTGGGGAACAACCGCAAGATGGTCAATTTATTAAATTAAATACCAACGAAAACCCCTATCCACCATCCCCCTTGGTTATTGAGACCTTGATGGAAAACCTAAATAAACATCGCTTATCCTGGTATCCATCACCACTTTGTGATGAACTAAGGGAGCGAGTTTCAGCAGTATATGGGTATCCTCCCGATTGGATCTTGGTTGGAAACGGATCGGATGAACTTTTAAGCATAATTTTTCGGGCGTTTCTCGGAAAAGACGATCGAGTTTCTTATCCTTATCCGACTTATACTCTGTATCGAGTGCTTGCCTTGTTGCAAGAAGCCAATTATGAAGAAATACCTTTTGAAAAGGAATACTCTCTTCCTAAAAAGATTTTAACCAGTCAAGCTCAATTAAAGGTGGTCTGTAATCCTAACTCTCCAACCGGAACATTTTTATCCACACCGGTGATAGACAATTTACTCAAAAGCTCTTCCTGTCCAATTGTTGTTGATGAAGCTTATGTTGATTTTGCCCGAGAAAACGCTCTTTCACTTATAAAAGAATATCCTCATTTGATTGTTTTACGAACCTTGTCCAAGTCTTATTCATTGGCAGGAATACGGGTTGGTTTTTTGATTGCTCACCCTGAAATGATTCGTGGTTTGCTAAAGGTTAAAGATTCTTATAATGTAAGCTGGTTTTCCCAAAAGGCTGCTACTGCGGCTCTACAAGATCATCATTATATGATGAATAATGTTGAGAAAATTAAACGAACCCGGAGAGAATTTTCCCAGGCTATGAGCAGACTCGGCTACTCGGTGCTTCCCTCGGAAGCCAATTTTGTTATGGTTCAAAGGCCAGGAGACAACTTAGAATCGGAATATCTTTATTTAAAAAAGAATCATATATTGGTCAGATATTTTTCTGAGTGGCCGGATTCCCTGCGAATATCCATTGGGACAGACTCGAATATGCAACTTTTAATTCAAGTTCTGAGTGCAATGCTAAAGGACGGAAAAAAATGACATTTAAATTAATGATTTGGGATTTGGATAACACCCTTATTGGTAGTTCAAAACTTCTATGGGGTGCTTTTAACATGGTTTTTGAAAAGTATACCGGTTCAAAGCTAAGTCCAAAAGAAATTGTTCAACTTTATGGTCCTCCCGAAAGTGATGTGATAGAAAAAATTGTTGGAAAGAAGAGGAAGAATCAAGCTTTAGAAGATTTTTATACCTACTATCGAGAGAATCATGATAAATTGGTTGATACTTTTTCTCAGGTTTTTGAATTGATTCAAAAGCTTCGACAAAAGGGAATTAAACAATCGCTTTTTACATCAAAGGGAAGAAGAAGTGCTGATATTACTTTAAAAAGGTTAGACATCGTTAAACTTTTTGACTTGGTCGTCTGTGGTGATGAAATTCCTCGTCCAAAACCCTATCCTGATGGAGTGGTGAAGATAATATCTTATTTTTCCTTTTCTCCAGAAGAAGTGATCTATTTTGGAGATTCACCTTTAGATATTCAATCGGCTCATCAAGCAGGAGTAAAGGGAGCTTTGGTTTTATGGGATTCAATACACCCAGATGCTTTGGGTGGCGAGAAGCCCGATTTTATTTTTTTGGACATTCCAAAATTGGAAGAGTGGATTGAGCAAGTATATGCAGGGATTGAATGAGATCACTGCGTCGTCGATATTGTATGGTTAAGGGTTAAAAAAACGATAGATTGTTTATAGAGAATAATATGTTCAGAAATGATTGATAACCAGAAGGGTGGAGATAAAAATGGCGGTTTGGGTTTGTGAGTCTTGTGGTTTCGAAAAAGAAGGTCGTTGTAAGCCGCAAAAATGCTCAAACTGTGGCGAAAAAGGCTCTTTTAATAAAAGGGAGGAAAGCCAAAAGAAGGAGGGATAAATTTGGTTGAAGACTCTTTTCCACAAGTAAAAAAAAGGGATGGATCAATCGAGCCTTTCACCATAAAAAAAATAATCCGAGCCATAGAGCAAGCACTTCTTGCCACTGAATATTATCAACCGGGAAGGGCTGAAGAGTTAGCTCGTGAAGTGATAGAAAATCTTCAAATCAATCGGTCAAGACCAATACCATTGGTTGAAGAAATTCAGGATGAAGTGGAAAAAGTATTAATGAGCCATTCCCTCCCACAGGTAGCAAAAGCTTATATCCTTTATCGAGAAAAGCGGAGAGAAATTCGAGAAGCCAAATGGAAATTGTTTGGAGTTCACGACGATCTGAAGTTGAGCTTCAATGCTATACAAGTTTTAAAAGAAAGGTATCTGATTAAAAACGAAGAAGGTGAAGTTCAGGAAACTCCAAAGGCAATGATGAAACGAGTAGCTTTGGCTGTAGCCGAAGCCGACCGTTTCTATGGACAGGATGTTAATGAAAGTTTCGAAAAATTTTATCAACTTCTTACCTCCCTTGAGTTTCTACCGAACTCACCAACCTTGATGAATGCAGGGACATCCTTGGGGCAACTTTCGGCTTGTTTTGTTCTCCCGGTAGAAGATTCAATTGAAGGAATTTTTAATACCTTAAGAGATATGGCCATCATTCACAAATCAGGAGGAGGGACCGGTTTTAATTTTTCCATGCTCCGACCAAAAGGAGACCAGGTTTCATCAACCGGTGGGCGAGCTTCGGGACCGGTTTCTTTTATGAGGATATTTGATACGGCTACCGATGTTGTAAAACAAGGTGGTCGGAGGCGGGGAGCCAACATGGGAATACTTCGCTTCAACCATCCAGATATCCGTGAGTTCATACGAGCAAAGAACCAAGCAGGTTTTCTTGAAAACTTCAATCTATCGGTAGCCATTACTGATGAAGAAATGAAGAGAGTGCACCAAGGTGAAAAAATAGACTTGGTTGACCCGCATTTACAAAAAGCGGTCTCAACGGTTAACGCTCGAGAGCTATTTGATTTGATTGTCGAAAGCGCTTGGAAATCCGGAGAGCCGGGTTTAATTTTTTTAGATGAAATAAATCGAAATAATCCCACTCCTTCTTTAGGACTGCTCGAAGCAACCAATCCTTGCGGTGAAGTTCCGCTGCTTCCCTATGAATCTTGCAATCTTGGTTCCATAAATCTATCCAAAATGAGTACTGATGGGAAAATTGATTATCAGAAACTTCAAAGAGTTGTTTTTGATGCCGTCCATTTTTTAGATAATATTATTGATATCAACCGCTATCCTTTGCCTATAGTTGAAAAAATGGTAAAAGCCAATCGAAAAATCGGTTTGGGTGTTATGGGATTTGCTGATTTACTATGCCAGCTTGGTATTTCCTATTATTCAGATCAGGCTCTTCAAATCGCTGAACAGCTCATAACTTTTATTGCTAATGAAGCGAAATTGGCTTCGAAAGAATTAGCAGAACAAAGGGATGTTTTTCCCAATTACCCAAAGAGCCTCCATGCTGCAAAGAATTTACCCTTTCGAAATGCAACTTTAATTTCAATTGCTCCCACCGGAACAATTAGCCTTATTGCTGGATGTTCCAGTGGCATAGAGCCGTATTTTGCCCTTATATATAGACGTTTTGTTTTAGAAAATACCGAGCTCATTGAAATTAATCCCTTACTGGAAAAACAACTAAAAGTTTTAAAAATAGAAGAGAAAATTCGAAAATCGATCTGGGAAAAAGGTTCTCTAAAAGATATTGATGGAATACCTGAACATCTTCATTCGCTTTTTCTTACCGCTCTTGAAATTCCTCCAACTTTTCAAGTGCAAATCCAAGCAGTATTTCAAAAACAAGTTGATAATGCGGTGTCTAAAACTATTAACCTTCCAAACGATGCTACTCCTGAAGATGTTGGTCAAGCTTATTTTCTGGCTCATCAGCTCGGTTGCAAAGGGATAACTGTCTATCGTTATCAAAGCCGAGAAAGTCAAGTTTTATATTTAGGTACTGGAGAAAAAGAATGTGAAAACTGTTAAAAAATAAAGAATGTTAAAATTTATTAGGTTGTCTCATCTTTACGATTAAAAATCGTAATTCCAACCAGGAGGCTTCCCAGAAAGTAAAATCCAACAATAATAAAGGAAAAAAATAAAGAATTCCGATCGATAGACTTATTCATTAAATTTTGCCAGGAAAGTAAATGACGAGTTATCAGATAAGGCGAAACCGACTTAAAAACTTCAAGGTTTTGAACGACTGTTGAGGCAGCGGTAAAAATTAGGGTGAAAATTGGGCTTGCTAAAGAATGACTCATAAAGGAAGAAAGGCATAAAGCAATGGACGCATAGGTGAGAATATAGAAAGAAACAGTCAGCCCAGCTAGGGTAAGCCTTAATAAAGCTTCTTGGGCGCTCAATGTGAAAAAGCCGGAGCTCATGTTGTTTAATTCAGCCGGCAGAACCACCGAACCGCCGCCAAAAAGAATATAACCTAATAAACTGGTTATCAATAAGGTGGAAAAAACAATAAAGATCGAGTAGAGGATAATTAAACTTAATTTTCCCATATAAATGCGAAGGCGAGAAACTGGCCGGGTTAAAATCATACGGAGCGTTCCCTTAATCCGTTCACCAGCAATGCTTTCACCAGCAATTAAAACCGCAACCACCGGTCCAACCACTGCTAATGGATAGAGCGTTAAGCCCGGAATGTAAAGACCACTTAATCGAAAACCAAGTTGTTTCAGGGGGAGAAGAGAAGGATTATACCAAACGTTTATACCAATGAGTATTCCCAGGCCCCATAAGACGATTAAGCCTCCGTAAGTTCGATAATTTGCCTTGATTTTTTTAATTTCAGAACCAAGAATATTCATTGGCCATCTCCTTCGATAGCTGCTAAAAAGGCTTCTTCCAAACTGAGTTGGTGACGGAATATTTCATAAATTAATATGTTTCTTTTAGTGAGTTCTTGAATTATTTCAGGTATTTGATTCCCATCAAAATGTGCCAGAATATATTTTTCCTGAGTTCGGTAAGGGATATTTTTTTCTTTTAAAAAACTGAGTAATGCTTCAATCGGGCTTGCCTGGATGCTGAAAAATGAGTCAAATAAAAAGTCTTTCACTTTAACGGTTTTAATTATTTTCCCTTTATTAATGATTGAAATACGATTGCAAATTTTCTGAACTTCACTGAGGAGATGGGAAGAAAAGAATACCGTTAATCCATGTTCTTGGTTGAGTTGGAGTATCAAGTTCCGAATGCTTTTTACCCCCTGTGGATCGAGTCCAGAAGTCGGTTCGTCTAAAACAATGATCTTTGGTCGGGGAAGTAATGCTTGAGCAATCGATAATCTTCTCTTTTGGCCATTGGAATAGATTCCTACTGGTTTGTTGATAATGGTATCTATCCCAACCATAGAGGAAACCAATTCAATTTCTGAATTGCTTACCCGAGAGTTGGAAAGAGAAGCAAGTAAATATAAATTCTCTCGACCACTTAAGTTATCATAAAACGATGGGATATCGATAACTCCGCCCATCAACTGCTTGGCCTGGTTTAAATGGGCCGGGCACAGATAATTAAAAACCTGAAAAGTGCCTCGAGAGGGGCGCACTAAACCAAATAAGATACGAATAGTGGTGGTTTTCCCAGAGCCGTTATTTCCCAGAAAACCAAAGACATCGCCTGGATTGACTTCAAGAATAATATCCTTGAGGACTGTATTTTCGCCATAGCTTTTGGTAATATGGTTAAACTTAAGAGCTGGATATCCGAACGGAATTCACTCCTTTCTTACCACAGAATATTATATTCAAAAAAGGGGTTGAGAAGAAGAGTGTATTTGACATGGGAGAGATATAAAAATTTTATTGTTGACATGGATGGGGTTATTTATCGAGGAAAACATCCTCTTCCAGGAAGCGATGATTTTTTTCGTTTTCTTCGGGAACGGAAATCAAAAATTGCCTTCTTTTCAAATAACTCTACCATAACTAAAGGTCAATATGTCGATAAACTAAAAAAAATGAATATATATGCTAGCGAGGATGAGATTATTAGCTCCAGCTCGATTACTGCTTACTATGTTGCGAGAGAAAATCCTCAATCCCAAGTGTATTGTATTGGTGAGGCAGGTATCCGTGATGAATTACAGAAAAACGGTATAAAAATGATTGATGATTCCTCCAATGAGAATATTCATTTTGTCATCGTGGGAATGGATCGGCAATTTAACTATGAGAAACTGACCAAAGCGATGAGATATGTTTTAAATGGTGCCCAGCTGTATGGAACCAATCCTGATTTGACCTATCCAATGGAAGATGGATTAATTCCCGGTTGCGGAGCGATTTTAGCCAGTATTGAAGCCTGTACAGGTACCAAAGCCAAAGTATTTGGGAAACCACAACCGGAGTCAATCCAATTCCTACTGGAAATGACAGGTTTTTCGGTTGAAGATACGATTTTAATTGGTGACCGCTTAGATACTGATATTGTTTTAGCCAAGCAACAAAATATTTTTTCAATATTGGTCTTAACTGGAGTTCATCAGGGAGAAGATGTGAAAAAAACTGGCATTGTTCCTGATATGATTGTTGAAAACCTCATCGAATTAAAAAAAATCATGCTCATGAAAGGTGAAGCCTGAAGTGTTGTTTGAAATTGAAATGGGGGTAGATTGATATGAGTCAGGTTAAAATTTACGATACAACTTTACGAGATGGTTCTCAAATGGAGGGAATCAATTTCTCGGTTCAGGATAAAATCCAGATTGCCCTAAAGCTCGATGAATTTGGCATCCACTATATCGAAGGTGGTTGGCCAGGATCAAATCCGAAAGATATCGCTTTTTTTGAAAAAGCTCAAAAAATTTCCTTCCACAATGCGAAAATATGTGCTTTTGGAAGTACCAGAAAAGCAGAAACCAAACCAGATCAAGATAAAAATCTCCGTCTTCTTCTTGAAGCCGGTTCACCGGTTATAACCATATTCGGAAAATCCTGGACGCTCCATGTAAAGCGAGCTCTCCGTACCACGCTGGATGAAAATCTGAAGATGATTGATGATTCCATCAGCTTTTTAAAATCAGCCGGGAAAACGGTTTTTTTTGATGCCGAGCATTTTTTTGATGGGTATAAACAGGACCAGGATTATGCATTAAAAACTATTGAAGTTGCCTATAATGCCGGAGCCGATGCAATCATTCTTTGTGATACCAATGGTGGGGCGCTTCCCCATGAAATTGCCTCAATTTTTTCGAAGGTTAAATCTCAGCTTACGGAATCTTTTGAAATTGGAATCCATACTCATAACGATGGCGGAATCGCTGTGGCCAACAGCTTAATTGCAGTCGACTGCGGAGCAAACCAAATTCAAGGCACCTTTAATGGATATGGAGAACGTTGTGGAAATGCCAATCTTTGCAGTATTATTCCCAATTTGGTTTTAAAAATGGGAATTTCTTGCTTATCTGAGGAACAATTAAAAAAGTTGGTAGAAGTTTCGCGATTCATTGATGAAACAGCGAATATGCGACCAAATCACTATCAACCCTTTGTCGGCAAGAGTGCCTTTACCCATAAAGGAGGCATTCACGCCAGTGCAATCATGAGGGATCCGCTAACTTATGAGCATGTCATTCCGGACCTGGTCGGCAATCAAAGAAGAATATTAGTTTCAGAACAAGCTGGTAAGAGTAATATCCTTTATCGAGCTCATGAAGTCGGAGTTGATTTGCAACCTGATGATTCTCGTGTGACTTCCTTAATAGATAAGATAAAAGAGTCGGAGTCTTATGGATATCAGTATGAAGGGGCTGACGCTTCCTTCGAGATGATGCTCCGTGAAGTTTTAGGTGAAACGATGAATTTTTTCACCTTGCAAGGTTTTCGGGTAATCGTAGAGAAAAGAGGAGATGAGGAAGTAATTACCGAAGCAACCATTAAACTAAATGTTGGAGATCATTTCGTTCATACAGCCGCAGAAGGCGATGGTCCGGTTCATGCCTTGGATAATGCTCTGCGGAAAGCTCTGGAAAGTTTATACCCTCAGCTAAAAAGAATTCGATTAAGCGACTACAAAGTTCGGGTCTTAAACGAAAAAGATGGAACTGCGGCAAAAATACGGGTATTAATCCAAACAACCGATGGTAGTCATACTTGGGGAACGGTTGGTGTTTCCACTGACGTTATAGAAGCGAGTTGGGAGGCCTTGGAAGATAGCGTAAAATATGGATTATGGCAAAAAACCAAAGAAGAAAATTAAAATCGAAAATAATTTATAAAGGATTTACTAAAATTAATGACATTCATTTTGACTGGAATATCAAACCGGATGGTTTTTTTAATGGTTTTCCGGTACCTCCTTTTGTGAGTTGGAAAATTAATATCGATCGGATTAGCAGCTTTAATCGAAATATCCTCCAGTCAAACCAACAAATTGTATGGATTGGTAAAGACGATGTTATCCAATTCTTAGAGTGTTTATATACTGAATCTGAATCAGTTCAAAGCAATCAAAGCTATCTTTTCTGTTCGTCATCTCATCCAGAATATCTTCATAAATTAAGCCATTCTGTTGATCTTTTAGATACGATATTTGTTGTTTTGGGGCGTACCTTAGATGAACTTGACCTGGTTAAATTGGTTGTAATGTTAAACGAGGGAAAAAGAGTGTTTGTTGGCCCGGAAGTCGGAATAATGTCAGAGTTTGCACGCTTGCTTTTATTCCCTTTCTATCCGGTTGAAAACGAAAATTGTCGTTTTTGGCATCATTCTGAGCTATTATATCTTCCTCTTCATTCCATGAATCTTCCAATCAAAGATATGGTTGAGGGGTGCGAAGAGGGGTTTTCATCTTGTAGAGATGAAGCCATGTCCACAGCACAAATAATCCATCAGATTCAATTAAAAGGGATTCAGAGGCTTTATTTTGTTGCCAACTCCTATCCGGTTTATTCTCTTTTAAAAGCTTTGGAACCTTTGTTGGAAGAAAGCTTGAATGGCGAGAATCAATGCTTTAAAATCAAAATTATTACTCTTGAGTCACTGAAGAGTAGTTATTTGGAGCACATTTTATCCTGTGATGATCGAGATGTATTTTTTATTCTAAACCATAGTACACCAAGTCAACACCTGCAAGCTCCTATCAATTTTCCTCAAAAGGTAAAAGAGGATTCTTATTTAGGGAAAGAACTGCAATTTTTAGATAAACAATCCTTTTCCGACTATGATTCGGCAACTCTTGAGGCCCTGCAATATCAAATTAAAAAAAATGAATCATCATTTATTCATTTGCAGTATCCTAAAAATGATTTCTACGCTTTAGGTTTGTTGGTAGCTTATTTCTATTATTTTGCTTGTTATAGTTCTTGGCTGAGAGGATATGATGTTTTAAACGACCCACCCTTTGCTGAATTCGACCGGCTTATTTGGAAATTTATAAAAAAACAGTAATTCGTGTAGGCAAAAAAAACCAGTTAATTTTCTTTAGGAGAGATCTATCAAATGTATCAAATTATTGGCGATTTACACATTCACTCTATAGCGAGTGGACATGCTTTTAGTACCGTTCGAGAAATAGCCCTGGTTGCGCAACAAAAAAAATTACAATATATTGGTTTGGCTGAGCATGGACCAAGTATGCCCGGGGGCCCTGATCCAATCTATTTCGAAGCTCGAGGCCATTTCCCTAAAAAAATTGATAATATCGAAGTTTTCTTTGGAGCTGAAATTGATATTTTGGACGAAAATTCAACATTAGATTTAGACGGTCCAAGTTTAAAAAAAATTGATTATGGAATTATTTCTTTTCATCCTCAAGTATATCGAGGAGAAATACGTTCCGACTATACCTCAATTTTACTAAAAGCTTTGGAAAATCCCTATATCAATATTATCGCTCATTTGGGGAATCCCCGTTATCCGGTGGATTATCCATTGGTAGTGAAGAAGGCGATTGAATGCAATAAAGTTATTGAAATTAATAATAGTTCCTTTCGCGTTAGCCGCAAGGGGAGCTTGGAAAACTGTAAAATGATTGCGCAAGAGGTCAAAAAACAGGGCGGCTATATAGTAGTAACCAGTGATGCTCATTATTGTGATGAAGTTGGTGATTATCAGTTGTCCTTAGATTTATTGGGAAGTGTCGACTTCCCCAAGGAGTATATTATCAATGCTTCTCCGGCAATGTTTCAATCTTTTATGAATTCATTTCTTAAGATAAGGGGTAGAGTGCGATGAAAGCGACTTTAATTGATGGAAAAAAGGTTTCACAAGAAATTCGGGAAGAATTAAAACCACGTGTCCAAAATTTGATTCAACAAGACTTGAAACCAGGTTTGGCGGTTATTTTAGTTGGAGACGACCCTGCCAGCCAAGTGTATGTTAGAAACAAAGAAAAAGCCTGTGAAAAGTTGGGAGTTTATTCCTTGAAACACCAGCTCCCTTCAACCACTAGTCAAAATGACCTCCTTCATCTCATTGACGAATTGAATAATAATCCAGCCATCCATGGTATTCTCGTCCAGTTGCCACTTCCCAAGCATTTGGATGAAAAAAAGATTCTCTATCACATTAATCCACTCAAAGATGTTGATGGTTTTCATCCTTACAATTTAGGTCGTCTTATGATTGGTGATCCTATTTTTTTACCTTGTACTCCCTGGGGCGTTCAGGAGTTATTGTCTCGATACCAAATTGATATTTCGAGGAAACACGTAGTAATCGTTGGAAGAAGTAATATTGTTGGGAAACCGTTATCTATGATGCTGGTACAAAAAGCCAAGGCAGCCAACGCTACCATAACCATTTGTCATACTGGAACTGAAAACCTTGCCCAACATACTCAAATGGCTGATATTTTGATTGCAGCTGCTGGTTCTCCTAAAATGATCACTGGAGAATTGATCCGAGAGGGGGTTGTGGTCATTGACGTAGGCATCAATAAGGTGGAAGACAAATTAGTTGGCGATGTTGATTTTGACAGCGTTGTGGATAAAGCTTCTTTTATTACCCCAGTTCCAGGTGGAGTTGGACCAATGACAATTGCCATGTTGATGGCCAATACGGTTAAATCAGCAGAAAGAACCTTGCACGGGTAATATTATTCTAAAATCTTCAATAAATATATTGCTGATCATTTTATAAAGTTTAAATATAGATAGGATTGGCTTCAGGTTCAAAAGAGAGTTTTTTTGATTTTAATTTAATGCTTTAAATACTTTTATGGGAGTGAGTCAAAAGAATGACCAGAATAACTGTCCTTTCTGATACTCATATTCCACAAAGAGCAAAAGATATTCCTCAACAGTTGTGGGAAGAGATAAAAAAAGCTGATTTAGTCCTTCATGCCGGGGATGCAGTTAAACCATCGATTCTTGAAAATATTGCTCAGTTCACTCCAATTCGGGCAGTACGGGGAAATATGGATTCGAAAGAGTTACAAATCACTCTCCCCGACCAGGATGTGGTTGAGGTTGATGGAGTTAAAATTGGTCTCGTCCATGGCCGGGGTGCCCCAAATCAAGTCAAGTCTTATGTTCGTTCACTTTTTGAGGGATATGACTTGCAGGTTTTAGTTTTTGGTCATTCCCATCAACCAGAATTAACCAATGAAAATGGAGTATGGTATTTGAACCCAGGGAGTCCAACTGATAAAATCTTTACTCCCTACCTTTCCTATGCTCGGATGGAAATCGATAAAGGAAGTATTAATGAAATAATAATCGTATCATTAACTTGAGGTGAATTGATGGCAAAAAAAATGTATTTAAACATCATTTGGCATATGCATCAACCCTATTATTATGATTTGAACCAAGATCTTTTTACCCTTCCATGGGTAAGGACCCATGCGACCAAAGATTATCTTTTTATGGCGAAATTAGCCGATAGGTTTCCTCAATTGCACATGACCTTTAATTTTACTCCATCTCTTATAAACCAAATAAATCTTTATTCGCAGGGAAAAACTGATTTAGTATGGAATCACTTTCAGAAAGAAGCTAAAGAACTCAGTAAAAAAGAAAAAGACTTCATTTTAGCTAATTTCTTCTTAGCCCCTTCAAAAACTCAAACCAGCCATTTCCCTTTTTATGAAACCTTAAAAGAGAAAGCCAAACACAATATTCATAATTTCTCAACCCAGGATTGGCTCGATCTCCAGGTTCTCTATCAGCTCCTTTGGTTTGATCCGATAACCATCAAAGAAAATTTCGGCTTGAGCGAGCTCATAAAACGGGGGAAAGAATATACCGAAAAGGATAAGGCTATCATTAAGCAAGTTACTCAACAAATAATTGCTGAAATTATACCAATGTATAAGAAATTAAAGGCTAAAGGACAGATTGAAATTTCAACGTCACCTTTATACCATCCGATTATTCCATTATTAATCGATAATTGGGTTGCTAGTGAATCATTACCTGGAACTCAACTTCCTAAGTATCGTTTTCAATATTTAGATGATGCTCAGGCACAAATCCATAAAGCCAAAGATGAGGTAGAAAGAATTTGGAACACAGAAATGCATGGGATTTGGCCTTCGGAAGGCTCAGTAAGTACTGCAGCGGTGAGTTGTTTTGCTCAAAATGGATTTTCCTGGACAGCGACTGGAGAGGAAGTTTTGTTTAATACCTTAGGATTACCTATAGTGAGGGATCAAAATGGTCTTTTAAATCAGGGTGAAAATCTCTATCAACCTTGGTTTTTTCACACCGATGATAATAATGTAGCTATCTTTTTCCGTGACCGTCATCTTTCTGACTTGATCGGTTTTGCCTACCAACATCTTGCCTATCATGAGGCAGTTGGAGATATGATTTCTAATTTAGAAAGAATTATAGATCGACTTCCCGACAGTTTTAACCCGATCGTTTCTATAATCCTTGATGGGGAGAACGCCTGGGAGTATTATAATAATAATGGATTTGAATTTCTAAGCGGCTTATATGAGGCTTTAACACAACATTCCAGGATAATCACAACAACTCCCTCGGAACATTTAACAGGTTCTAACCAAAAACCCACTCTCAATGCTTTAAAACCTGGTTCCTGGATTTACGGTTCCTTTAATACTTGGATTGGTCATGAGGAAAAGAATTGGGCGTGGGATCAGCTTTTCTTAGTCCGAAAATTACTGGCTGAAAAGGAAAAAGAGTTAGATGGGGAACGAAAGCAAGAAGTTTATAATATTTTGTATCAAGCAGAAGGAAGCGATTGGTTTTGGTGGTTGGGTCCAGATAATCCCTCGGTACAAAAAGAGGAATTTCGAAAGCAATTTTTATCTCTATTGAAGAAAATATGTGATTTAATTGGTGAGAAATATCCTGGGGAGGGATAGCAGTGTTTAAAAATGAAGTGGTTGCGATGATATTAGCTGGTGGGGAAGGACGTCGGTTGAATATTCTTTCGGCTAAAAGAGCAAAACCAGCTGTTCCTTTTGGAGGGAAATACCGTATCATCGATTTTTGCTTAAGCAATTGTGTCAATTCGGGCATATATTGTGTAGGTGTTTTAACTCAATATAATCCAAGATCACTTCATGAACATATTCGGATTGGGAAAGATTGGGACCTTGATCGACTCAATGGTGGAGTCTTTTTATTACAACCCTTTATCAGTGATGCTGATACCGATTGGTATCGGGGAACTGCTGATGCGATATACCAAAGTCTTCGTTTTATTCGAAATCGAGCTCCTGAGCTGGTACTCATCCTTTCTGGCGACCATGTTTATACTATGAATTACCGACATATGATTGAGTTTCACAAGAAAAAAAAGGCTGATTTGACGTTAGCGGTCATCCAAGTTCCGATTGAGGAAGCCCATCGTTTTGGCATTATTACCGTTGGCGCAGAAGGTGAGGTCATTCGTTTTGATGAAAAACCTGAAAATCCCCAAAGTAATTTAGTAAACATGGGAATTTATGTTTTTAATCGAGAGGTTTTAGAAGAAGAAGTGGAAAAGGAAGCTATGCGTGAAGGGACGTCTTTTGACTTTGGGCGAGACATCATTCCTCGCATGATTCAGGATAAAAGAGTTTTTACCTATTCCTTTTCGGGGTATTGGAAGGATGTAGGTACGATTGATTCTTATTGGGAAGCCAACATGGAGTTATTGGGAGAAGAAAGTCCTTTGAGATTTAAGGATATAGATTGGCCAATTTATACTCCAGTTGCTGATCGGCCTCCGGTAAAATTTGGGCGTGATGCTCAAGTTGAAAACTGTATTATTGGCGAAGGAGCTATTATTAATGGGAAAGTAAGTCAATCAGTCATTTTTAATGGGGTATATGTAAGCGAAGAAGTAAAGATTGAGGGATCGATTTTAATGAATGATTGCTATATTGGAAAGAACTCCCAATTGGAGAGAGTGATTTTAGATAAAGGAGTTATGATCGGTGAAGAATCTCGGGTTGGAGGGGGTCAAGTATTGAATGTTAACAAAAAGTATCCTGAGGTTTTGTGGAGCGGAATTACCATCATTGGAAAAAATTCCCGTATTCCTTCAGGATGCGAAATAGGAAAAAATTGTATTATTGGTGCAGATGTGGACGAGAACGATTTCCCATCGTTGATTGTTTTTAGTGGAGAGACAATTGAAAAACCATCGATGGAGGTTTAGTTATGAAAAAGATTTCTTTTTTGCTGATGGTTTTGTTTTTTTTGGTGTTTGGTGTTCAATCGGCTTTGGCTCAGATATACGAGTTTCAGGTCAGCTTGAATGAACAAACCTATCTTGATATGTTACCAGTTTCACCATTTATAACCGTTCTTCCTGATAGGGGTAACTTAGCAACCTACTTCATTGGTGATCCGATTTCTCTGGCTTATGAAGCAATGAAAACCGGCTATGTGAGTATATTAGATTACACCGAAGATGAAAGGGTGCGGATTTTAAAGAATAATGAACCAGTTTCGCCGGGTACAAAAAAAATGATTCAAGGTATAGTTACCGAACCAGAAGGGATGGAACGATTTCTCGTTCTTCTTTCTCCACGGATTATTCCCGACCGTATCTTGGTTGAGGCTATGAATAATCCCTCCCGAATGAAGGAGATTATTGGTGAGAATGTTTATCTCAATCGGAGTACTATTCAGATTGTTGAAAAGAGAAAAGAAGAGTCGGTAGCTATTCGTTTTCATCCCGTTCCTGAATCAATTTTAAGCGGAAGAAATTTGAGAATTCGAATGGTCATGACGGATAAAAACAATAACCCTTTGGTAAATCGAAGAATTCAGTGGTATGCCAGCCACGGAAGCTTGGATTCATATCAGACCTACACCAATACTGCTGGAGAATCAGACATTTGGTTTATGGCTCCATTTGTTTCGGAGGAAACTCAGGTCCAAATACAAGCTGCTTATGAAGGCGACACTGCCTATAGCCCTATGGAGGGGATCGTAACTGTTGTTGTACAACCTGAAAAGAAATCGAGTATCTTGGTTCTATCCCCAAAGGATTTTTTAGTCGTAAGTGGTGAGAGCATGAGTTTCCAAGCCCGGTTAACCGATAATGATGGAAACCCTTTATCCGGACAAACACTAATATGGTCTTCTAATGTTGGTCAATGGGAAAAAAGAATGACAACGACAGAATTTGATGGAATCTCATCCAATCTTTGGATGGTGCCTACTTCAGTGGTAAAAATACCGGTGGAATTAAAGGTAAACTTTAGGGGAGTAATAAATTATGCTAAGTCTGAGGATAACTCAATTGGATCAGTTGAAGGGATCGAGATCGTATCTGGACGAGGTACCTATTTTATCGATTTTTCCAGCGGTAAGCCTGAAACGAACTTCGAGGAAAGTATTTATCGCGGAGAGAATATCTCGGGCTTCACTCAAAACTCTGTTTCGGTTCTTGCCATGAGTTCGGGTGAGTATTTGAATGTAAATTTCCAAGTTCCAGAAGGGTGGAGCAATGCAGCTTGCTTTATTTGGGGAAAATCAAATGGAAGTGCAATTATCCACGTCCATCTCAATGATAATAAAATTTTCTCGGGAAACATTGTTGGTGGTCAGATATCTCCTTTTGAATTCCAATCTTTCCATTTAGATCAATTTTTAATGCCGGGAGAAAATCAATTACGAATTGAAGTGCAATCTCCAGACGAAAGTGCTTTCTTTGCTATCCAGCGTTTATTGCTAGTTTTTTAGAATCTGTGTGGGTGGTATTGAATACGTATCGATAAAATATCATTACCACAAACGTTGATATAATTTTGTGGTCATAGATGAGAGTGTAAACCAGGTAAATGGCATAACTCTCTATTATTCGGAAGCTATAAATTGAGCCCAGGTAATTTTAATTTTTTGTAAAAGCTTGATTTTTAAACCAACAAGTGGTTTAAAGAATAAACTCCCGTGCCACTTGTGTGGTACCAGATGAGGATGAAAATGTAAGCCCAGAAAGAGATTCTGGTTAGTTGCTATAATTGAGTTAACTATAAAAATCATTCATGGATTTTCAGAGAGGAATAATTTAAAATATTTTTTTATAACACCGAAAAGCAGGGTAGGTGGGTAATATAATGCCATTTAAAGATAATTGGTGGGAAGAGTTTGATTCAATGCAGAAAGAAATGCAACGTTTCATGGAGCATGTTTCTGGAAAAAAACCTTATTTCTTGGGACTTTCTGAAAAAGCTTGGGAGCCTTTGTGTGATGTTTTTGAAACTGATGATAACTTTATTGTTGTGGTAGAGCTCGCTGGGGTTTTGGTCAATGAAGTTGACTTGACTATTCAATCACGAAAATTAATACTTAAGGGTGTGAGAAAGGAAGTTCCTTCACCGCCTAAAAGGGATTATCACCAAATGGAAATTCCCTTTGGTCCCTTTCAACGACAAATCGAACTTCCCGAAGAGGTTGATGGAGAGACCATTAATGCTCGTTATCGGGAAGGGTTCCTCATAGTTGAATGCAAAAAGAGAAAGGTAATTACTGAACGGAGGATTCCTCTTGAGTAAACAAATGTTCTCAATCATAAAAAATACTGGAATAAGTAGAGAATTTTTTCATACGGATAGAGTTCATTATAAATATATCGACCCATTTCTTGATAAGAATACTGTTTATTAGGAAAGGATCAGACATGGAAGAGTATATTGACAATTGGTTTGCGCTTTCGGAAGAGCCTTCAGAGATTACGGATAACCAGAATGTGATTTCCGAATCCATTGATCAGGATAAAAAAGGTTTTGATATTCCAGAAACAATTGCGGTTCTTCCTTTGGATGAGAACGTTTTATTTCCTGAGTTGGTCATGCCTTGGGTTGTCCACGGAGAAAAGTGGGTTAAATTACTTAACGATGCGGTTTTAGGAAATAAAATGATTGGAGTTTTAACCCTCCGCACCAAAAAAGAAGAAGGGGATAGCGCCGTTTCAGCTCAGGATTTTTATGATATCGGTGTTGTAGGGCGAATATCCCGTTTGTTAAAGCTTCCTGAAGATGCTATTCAAATTTTGGTTTTTGGCTTAAATAAGTTTCGCATTGTTGAATGGATTCAATGGGATCCTTATCCCATAGCGAAAATTGAAATCATCAAAGAAGAAGAAATAAAAACCGATGAAACTGAAGCTTTAGTCCGCAACATATTAACTCTTTTTCAAAAGGTCGTCGAACTTGCTCCTTATCTTCCCAAAGAAATATTTGTTGCTGCGATGAATATCAAACAACCTTCACGACTAGCCCATTTTGTCGTTTCGAACTTAAATTTAGATGTTGAAAGTAAACAAAATATTTTATCCACCAATGAACTCATCGAAAAATTAAAAAAAGTAAACTACTATTTAACTCGAGAACTGGATATTCTCCAAATTGGCAGCAAGATTCAAACTCAAATTCAATCGGAGATGGCAAAAACCCAACGAGAGTATTTCTTAAGAGAGCAATTGAAAGCTATTCAACGAGAACTTGGAGAAATGGATGAAAAAACCATTGAATTAAATGAATTGAAAGAAAAAATTGAAAAAGCCAAGCTCCCGCCAGAAGTTTTAAAAGAAGCCGAAAAAGAAATGGAGCGATTATCGAGAATTCCACCGGTTTCAGCCGAATACCCAGTTATTCGTAATTACCTTGATTTGATAACCGAACTTCCCTGGAACATCCGAACCGAAGACAGTTTAGATCTTAAAAAAGCTGAAAAGGTGTTGAACGAAGATCACTATGATTTGGAGAAAGTAAAAGAAAGAATTCTTGAATATTTGGCAGTGGGTCATTTAAAAAAAGATTTAAAAGGTCCAATACTCTGTTTTGTTGGTCCCCCGGGTGTGGGAAAAACCTCATTGGGAAAATCGATTGCCCGGGCGTTGGGAAGGAAATTCGTACGAATATCCTTGGGCGGAGTACGGGATGAAGCGGAAATAAGAGGCCATCGTCGAACCTACGTTGGAGCGCTCCCAGGTCGGATTATTCAGGGAATCCGAAAAGCAGGAAGTAATAATCCGGTATTTATGTTAGACGAGGTTGATAAAATAGGTTTAGATTTCAGGGGAGATCCTTCTGCTGCTCTTCTCGAAGTTTTAGATCCCGAGCAAAATTCAACTTTTGTTGACCATTATTTGGCAGTTCCTTTTGACCTTTCTAAGGTTATTTTTATCGCAACTGCGAATATTCTGGATACCATTCCTCCAGCTTTGTTGGATCGAATGGAACTCATCCGAATTCCAGGTTACACCGATCCGGAAAAAATTGCCATTGCTCGCAAATATTTAATACCCAAGCAGAGTAAAGAAAATGGTATCGAGGATCAAACTGTTACGATAAGCGATGAAATTTTAACAAAAATGATTCGAGAATACACCCGTGAAGCCGGTGTCAGAAATCTGGAAAGAACAATTGCGACAGTTTGCAGAAAAGTTGCCAAAGAAGTCGCCTCAGGGAAAAAAGGACCATTTGTAGTTGATGAAGAAAATCTTAGAAAGTATTTAGGGAAAAGGATTTATTTTGATGAGGTCATGTCTGGGAAGGATCGGGTTGGAGTTGCTACCGGTTTAGCTTGGACTCAAACCGGTGGAGAAATCCTTTTTGTCGAGTCCTCGGTTCTCTCGGGTAAGGGAAACTTGATATTAACCGGTAATATGGGAGATATTATGCAAGAATCGGCTCGCATTGCACTATCTTGTGTGCGAGAACGGGCGAAAAAATGGAAAATTGATGAGAAGTTTTACGAAAAACATGATATTCACGTTCATGTTCCTGCTGGCGCTATACCAAAAGATGGTCCGTCAGCTGGAATAACCCTTGTTGTTTCAATGGTTTCTTCTCTTTCGCTAATACCGGTAAAGCATTCCATTGCAATGACTGGAGAATTAACCCTTACTGGAAAAGTGCTTCCAATTGGTGGAGTGAAGGAGAAATCTTTAGCAGCTTATCGATCGGGAATTAAAGAAGTTGTTCTGCCCCGTGAAAACGAAAATGATTTAGATGATATACCAGCTGATGTAAGAAAAAAAATGAAATTCCATTTAGTCAAAACTATAGACGAAGTCCTTAAAATTACCTTAAAAAAATCACCCCGAATGGTTCAAAAGAAAAAAACTTCTTCTCTTTAAGAGATATAATGGCTGATTGAATCAGCTAATTAACATTTTTGTTCGAATTCAACTTAAGTTGGTATGAGAAAGAGGGAATATCAAAATGGAAAAATCTCGAGAAGAATTTTTAAAAAAACTCATTGAAACTCCTAGTCCATCGGGGTTTGAAGAACAGGTTCAAAAAATATTTGGAGAAAGAATTCAAGACAAGGTTGACCGATTTATTAAAGACTACCATGGAAATGCTATTGGTATTATTCATCCTGATGCTTCGTTTCGAGTTATGTTGGCGGGTCATTGTGATGAAGTCGGTTTGATGGTGGAATATATCAGTGATCAGGGATATATTTATTTTTCAACAATTGGAGGAATCGATGCCCATGTCACCCCTGGAAAGAGAGTCATAATTCATAGTTCTCAAGGACCAGTAAGAGGAGTAATTGGAAAAAAACCCATCCATTTGATGGAGGAAAAAGAACGTCAAAAAGTGGTAAAAATTGAAGAGCAGTGGATTGACGTGGGGGCAAAAAATAAAGAAGAACTTACCAAAATTGTGCAAATAGGAGATCCGATTACCATGGATGTTGGTCTTGACCAACTCCTTGGAAGTCGAGTTGCTGGTCGAGGTTTTGATGATCGAGTTGGAGCTTTTGTTGTTGCCGAGGTTCTTCGGAAGGTTCAAAAAGAGAGATTGCAGTGCGGTGTATATGGTGTAAGTACGGTTCAAGAAGAACTTGGTCTCAGGGGAGCAAGAACCAGTGCTTTTAGAATCGATCCCCACTTAGGAATTGCTATTGATGTGACCTTTGCTTCTGATTGTCCCGATATAGATAAAAGAAAGATTGGGGACGTGTCTTTGGGCAAAGGTCCAGTTATATCTCGAGGTCCAAATATTAATCCTCATATTTTTCAAAAGCTGATCAATATCGCTAATCAAAAAAATATTCCCTATCAGATACAAGCTGAATCGCGTGCCACTGGGACAGATGCTAATAGCATTCAAATTAATCGTCAAGGCGTTGCTACCGGTTTGTTAGGCATTCCCAATCGGTATATGCATACTCCCTCCGAAGTCATCGATTGTGATGATTTAGATGCAGCAATACATTTATTGGTCGGATTTTTAGAAAGCATTCATCCTGAAGAAAATTGGATACCTTAAAAATTTGATTTTACCAAATAGTTAATTCATAAAAATGAATCTAGTCGAGGAAATAAAGAGCTTGAAGAAATTTGGAGGAAAGTCATGTCGGAGCTGAGAAAAGATCCGGTTATAGACCGGTGGGTCATTATTGCCAATGAAAGAAGTTTAAAACCTTATGATTTTGGGGTACATGGAGAACTACGAAAGCCTGGTCCTTGTGTTTTTTGTGAAGGGATGGAAACACACACTCCGAAAGAGGTTTTTTCCATTCGAGGTAATCATACTGAAAAAAATCAACCGGGTTGGACAGTTCGGGTAGTTCCTAATAAATTTCCAGCTTTGCGAATAGAAGAACCCTTTGCCCATTGTGTAGATGGAATTTGCGAATCTCTCAGCGGTTCCGGAGCACACGAAGTGATAATTGAAACTCCTGACCATTATTTAGAACTCGGAGATCTTTCGGTGGATCATATTACTGAAGTTATGTATGTTTATCGGGAAAGAATGCGCAACTTGGAAAAAGACCATCGTTTTCGTTATTGTATAATCTTCAAAAATCAAGGAGCTTCAGCGGGGGCTTCGATTCAACATGCTCACTCTCAGCTTATTGCTATCCCAGTGATTCCTAAAAGGGTAAAAGAAGAGCTTCTTGGTGCTGATAAATATTATCAAGAAAAAAATCGTTGCATTTTTTGTGATATCGTGCAATACCACCAAAATAATAATCAAAGGATGATTGTCGAAAACGATCATTTTTTAGCGTTTGTTCCCTATGCCCCTCGATTTCCTTATGAAATATGGATATTACCCAAAAAACACGTATCTCATTTTATGAAAACTGAAGATCAAGAATTAAGTTATTTATCAGAAATATTGAAAAAACTCCTGGTATCCATGAAAAAGTCACTGAATGATTCTCCCTACAATTTAATTCTTCATACCACTCCTTTTGAACGAAAGGGAGAAAAATCATACCTGGAAAGCTATCATTGGCACATGGAAATGCTACCCACTATAACGAAGGTTGCTGGGTTTGAATGGGGAACCGGGTTTTATATTAATCCAGTAATTCCTGAAGATGCAGCGGAAGTTCTCAGAAAAAATATACCCGATAAGATCTAATGCCCCACAACTGAAATTGAGGGTGCAGCTGTTTGATGATAAAAATTCTCAGCAAATGGTCACAGATCCATAATGGTTTAATGGTCATGCATAGGAGGTGAGCCAGATGTCGATTCGATTTGCGCTCATTTTAGCTGGTGGGAAAGGGAATCACTTGAGTGTTTTGTCAATAGAAAGAGCCAAATCAGCTGTTCCCTTCGGAGGTTTTTATCGATTGATTGATTTTCCCTTGAGTAATTGTGTCAACTCTGGCATTTATGATGTTGGTATTTTAACTCAGTACCAACCGCGTTCGTTAATAGAGCATATTGGAGTTGGGCGCCCCTGGGACATGGACCGAAAAAAAGGCGGGATAGAACTCCTTCAGCCTTATTTGGGAAAAACCGTTGGAGGCTGGTATCGTGGGACCGGAGATGCTATTTATCAGAATTTGAATATTATTAATAGAAAAAGATTGGATCATCTCTTGGTGCTTTCCGGAGATCATGCTTATATGATGGATTATAATTCTCTTATGGATTATCACTTGGATAATAATGCCGACGTTACCTTGGTGGTGACACGGGTAAAAACTGAAGATCGGACACGATTTGGTATTTTGGAAGTTGATGATGGGAACCGAGTTTTTGGTTTTGAAGAAAAACCATCACAACCAAAAACCAATATTGCTTTCATGGGAATTTATATTTTTCGTTTAGAGTTTTTAAATGAGTGTTTACAAAAAAATGTTCAAGAATCGAAATACGATTTAGTTAGGAATGTAATTATTGAAAATTTAAATTCAATTAAAACCCAAGCTTTCTTCTATGATGGTTGTTGGTTTGATACCGGAACAATTAAGGCCTATTGGGAAGCGAATATGCATTTATTAGATCCACTTCCCTGTTTTAACTTGTATGATCCGAATTGGGTTATTTATACCAATCGACCACAAAATCCTCCGGCCAAGATTGGAAAGGGAGCTTTAGTCCAGTCATCAATAATTGGTGAGGGAACAGTTATCCATGGTGAGGTGGTCCATTCGGTTGTTTTTCCTGGGGCAGTGATTGAAAAAGATGTAAAAATTTACGATTCGATAATTTTTAATGATTCAATAATTAAAGCTGGTTCAGTGGTGGAGAGAAGTATATTGGATAAAAATGTTATTGTGGGGCAGAGTTCGATTATAGGAGCAGGAAATGATTACACTCCCAACCGACTTCGACCGGATATCCTGAGTTGGGGTGTTAATTTGGTTGGTAAGAATTCGCAGATTCCTCCTCATTCAGTAATTCCTCGAAATTGTTTAATTGGTATTAATGTCTCCACCAATCGTTTTGGGAAAATTACTGAGCTGAAAAGTGGATCAGTAATTATGGGATAGCGTAAAAAAGAAATCTTGGAGGGAGGTTAGTCCTTTGATCCTTGGACTCTTAATCATCATTCTCATTTTGTATGGACTGGTATTGTTTTGGGTTGTGAATGAACGTTTGAAAAGTATTTCGTTGATGATACATAAAAATAATGAAAATTTAAAAAAAATGGAAGAAAAATTTTCTTTGTTGTTGAGTTTGACTGAAGAAAGGGGGAATATGAAAAATTCAGTGGACGTTGAAGATTCTTTTAGTTTTGAAGCATTTGAAGATCAAAAAGATGAATTAGATTCGAAAGGAGATATATAATGAAAGGGAAATATTCAGTTTTTATAGTCAGTATTATTTTTATGATTGGTATTTTTTTGTTTTCGATCCAAAGTATGGCTCAAGATAATTTGAATACTGAAGGTGTCGTAGAAGAAGCACAGAATGCCGAAACGCCGGTTGCAACCGAACAAGTCGTCATAGCTGAAGTAAACGGAGAGCCGGTTTATTTAGCAGAGCTTAAAGAAGTATGGGATACTATGCCGGAAAATTATCGAGTCCAGTTTCCAGGAGGATTTAGAGATTTATTAGAGCAATGGATTCGTCAAGTTCTTTTAGTCCAAGAAGCGAAGAAACTTGGTTTGGCTGATGATCCAGATGTGAAGAAAAAGATTGAAAACGTAGCCCAACAGATCATGATTCAAGAATTTGTGACTCGAGAAGTAATTGATAAGGCTGTGGTTTCTGATGAAGAAATCGAAAAAGAATATTCATCGAATCCGACTCTTTACACTGAGGCGGAACAAGTGAAAGCCAGACATATCATGGTGAATTCGATGGAAGAAGCCGATGCAGTTCAAAAGGAGCTTAAAGAAGGAAAACCTTTTGAACAAGTTGCTCAAGAAAAGTCTCAATCTCCTGATGCCCAGACGGGTGGAGAGATGGGAATGATTCGTAAGGGCGATCTTGATCCGGAGATGGAAAAGATTTTATTTGATCTCGCTCCAGGCAATGTGAGCGAATCAATCGAAACCGACTATGGCATTCATATTTTCTTAGTCGAAGATCATATGCAACCTCGGCTGAAAGACCTTGCTGAAGTAAAAGAAGAAATCCGTTCCAAACTGCTTCCCAAAGTTCAACAAGAATCATTTGAAAAAATGATCGAAGATATGAAAAATAAATCGGAAATTGCCATTCTCGAGGAAAACCTTCCCGAAGATGAAGTGACCGAAGCTCCAACAACTGAAACCAATCCAGAAACATCCAATCCGCAAGCCGAGCAATAAAAGCAAAGGATGGGATTTCTCCTAAGAAACTTTACCACGGTGAATCCCATCCAGAAAAAAATGAGTCATTTTCAGAGACAGCTATAAACCCTAATAAATTGCAAAAAATCCTGAATTCGGTTATATTGTTTAAGTATTTCTCGGATAGAGATAAAAAAAAGGTTCTTTCGAACTATCTTTCCAGCTTATCACTGCAGGCAGGTGACAACATGTTTGAATCATTAGGAAAAGTCTCCGAGTTAAGTTTTCGCGAAGAAAAGATACTTGAATTTTGGCGGGAGAAAAAGATATTCCAGAAAAGCTATCAACATAGAGAAGGGAACCAACGTTTTATTTTTTATGAAGGACCGCCAACCACCAACGGGTACCCTCATGCCGGCCATATTATTGGCAGGAGCATGAAAGATTTGATCCCCCGCTATAAAACCATGTGCGGATATTATGTCCCTCGTAAAGCTGGTTGGGATACCCACGGACTTCCTGTCGAACTGGAAGTGGAAAAAATGCTGGGGTTTTCTGGGAAGCAGGATATAGAAAATTATGGGATTGATCGTTTTAACCAGAAATGCCAGGAAAGTATTTGGAAATATATAAAAGAATGGGAAAAGATCACCGAACGAATGGGGATTTGGATGGACATGGACCATCCCTATGTGACTTGCGATAATGATTATATTGAAAGTCTTTGGTGGATTCTCAAACAGCTCTTTAATCAAAATCTTCTCTATCAAGGATATAAGGTTTTACCCTATTGTTCACGATGTGGAACTTCTCTTTCCAGTCATGAGGTAGCTCAGGGCTATCAAGATGTAGTTGATCCGTCAGTTTATCTTCTTTTTCAAGTCCAAAATCGAGAGAATACATTTTTCTTGGTTTGGACAACCACCCCCTGGACATTGGTAGCAAATGTTGCATTGGCAGTTGGCCAAGACCTCAATTATGTGGAAATTCAAGAAAATGAGACCGGCAGGCATTTCATCCTCAATCGTGAACGTTTGGAAGTACTGTTTCAACCTGAAGAATATACCCTGATTAAAGAAATGAAGGGGAAAGAACTAATTGGCATGTCCTATCATCCTCTTATGGCCTTTTTAACGGCAAAAAAAGGGTATAAAGTATATCACGGAGACTTCGTTTCAACCGAAGAAGGAACTGGAATTGTTCACATAGCACCAGCTTTTGGAGAAGACGATATGAGGTTGGCGCAAATCCATGACCTTCCTGTGCTCCATCCGGTTAAAGCTGATGGGACTTATGATGAAAGCGTACCACTCTGGCAGGGTCTTTGGGTAAAAGACGCTGATCCTTTAATTATAAAATATCTTCAATCAACTGGCCAGTTGTATCGACAAGAAACCCATCGCCATACCTATCCCTTTTGTTGGCGTTGCGATACCCCACTCCTGTATTATGCCAAAGGAAGTTGGTTCATTCGTTCTACAGCGGTTAAAAATACTTTGTTAGAAAATAACCTTAAAGTTCATTGGCATCCAGAACACATTCAAAGCGGTAGGTTTGGAAATTTCTTGGAGAACGTAGTAGATTGGGCTTTAAGCCGGGAACGATATTGGGGTACTCCTCTTAATATTTGGAAATGTGAAAGCTGCGGTTATCAAGAAGCTATAGGATCAAGACAAGAACTTAACCAGCGTGCGAATCAGCAAATAGATCAAATTGAACTTCATCGGCCGTATGTCGATGCCATAACTTTAACCTGTTCTCAGTGTGGAGGAGAGATGAGAAGAACTCCAGAGGTTCTTGATTGCTGGTTTGACTCGGGAGCGATGTTTGTTGCCCAAAATCACTATCCTTTTGAAAATCAGGAGCGTTTTTCCAGTCTTTTTCCAGCTGATTTTATTTGTGAAGCTATCGATCAGACCCGGGGTTGGTTTTATAGTCTCCATGTTTTAGCCAGCATCCTTTTCCAAAGCCCAGCTTTTAAAAATTGTTTAGTAACCGAACTGGGACTGGATGAAAAGGGGCAGAAAATGAGTAAACATATCGGGAATGTGGTTAGCCCTTGGGAGTTGGTATCTTCCTATGGCGCCGATGTCCTTCGCTGGTACGTTTTTTCTGTATCACCACCATGGGTGCCAAAACGATTTGGCAAACAAACGCTTGGAGAAGTTTATAGTAAATTTTTTACGACTTTCTGGAATGTTTTTCATTTCTTTGTTCTTTACGCTAACGCTGATGGTTTTGAACCGAAAGCAGATGTTGTCACTGAATTCAAGAACCGTAATGTACTCGACCGATGGATAATTTCTCGTTTTGAAACCATGGTTCAACAAGTTCGGGATTGGCTGGATGATTACGAAGTATCACGAGCCGCTAAGGCGATTGAAAATTTTGTAATTGAAGATTTAAGCAATTGGTATATTCGCCGATCTCGAAGGAGATTTTGGAAATCTGAATGGGACGATGACAAACGAGCTGCCTATTATACCCTATATGAAATATTGTCTGAATTGGCGAAAGCGGTCGCTCCCTTTATCCCTTTTGTTGCAGAAATGGTTTATGATAGTTTAAATAAAAATAATAGTCATCGAAAAGAGAGCGTCCACCTTGAAGATTATCCATCATCTAATTCCTTACGGGTCGATTCCGATTTACTTCTTTTTATGGAAGTTGCTCGAAAAATTACCATATTGGGACGTTCGGTTCGGAATAAAGTGAATATCAAAATTAGACAGCCTTTGTCTAAGGCGATTTTGGTGATTCCGAATCAAAAAGAGCGAGAAGGAGCAATACAATTTGAAGATATTATCCAGGAAGAGTTAAATGTCAAAGAAGCACAGTGGACAGCGACGCTTCCTGAAGGAATAGAACTAATTTTAAAACCTCGTTTTTCGGTTTTAGGCCCTAAACATGGTTCTAAGGTAAAGGAGGTTGCACGCGCTCTGTCTCAGGTTGATCGACAAACTGCTCTTCAGCTTTTGGAAGAAGGACATTTATTTATTTTCGTTTCTGGGGAAAAAGTGTTGATTGAACGACAAGAAGTTGATATCCTATTGAAAGCGAGTGGTTCGGTTTCGGTGGAAAGCATGGAGGGGTATGCAGTCGTTCTTGATACTCAATTAAATGATTTTCTCTTGAGAGAAGGATATCTTCGAGATTTAGTTCATCAAATTCAGTTATTAAGAAAAGAAGCTGGGTTTGAAGTTGAGGATCGAATCCGAATTGGAGTGAATGATGGGACCAATCAAATAGCCAGGATTCTCATTCAAGAGAATGAGCAGTTTATACAAGATGAAACTTTAGCTTATGAAATTTTATATGAAAATTCACTCCAAAATGTTTTTACTCGTGAATTTTCCTTTGGTGAATATTCTTTTAATCTGACTTTGGAGAGGTGAAAAAATGTGGAATGAGAAATCATCACCCACTCTAGTGAAGTCGTTTTTTGGTATCTTTTTAATTGGTCTGTTTCTTATGGCGATTTCCCTAGAGGGTTTGGCATCCACATATCACACTGTTCAAGCCGGAGATAACTTATGGAGTATTTCAAGACATTATCAAGTTTCCTTAGAAAGCTTAATGGAAATGAATGCCTTGAATAAAAATTCAATATTAAAAATAGGACAAAAAATTTTAATTGATAAAAGTCAGGAAGAAAGCAGCCAAGAAACCACTACTCACACAGTATGCGCCGGAGATAATATCTGGTCAATTGCTAAGAAATATGGTGTTTCTCAGGAAAAAATTTTTAAAGACAACAATCTTACCGAGAGCTCGATATTAAGGATTGGCCAAAAGATCATAATCTCTGGATCACAAAATCATCAAGGAACAACCCAATCTACGAAGAACCAAGCGGCAACCACAGTTATTCAATCCTATGAAATTAAGAAAGGTGATTCTTTGTGGACCATCTCCAGGGTTTTTGGAGTTAGCATTAAAACCATTATGACTGCGAATAATCTTTCTGAGGATTCGATTCTCCAAGTTGGTATGAAATTGAAGATTCCAACCCAGCATAATGAAGCGCCTCAGGTTTTGGTCGCTCAAAATGGTCAGAAAAACCAAACCGCAGGGGAAGAAGGATTTTATTATACAGTCGTTTCAGGGGACACCCTATGGAATATTTCCCGGAAGCACGGAGTGAGTGTTAATACTTTGATGAAAGTCAATAATTTGAAGAGTGCTGACCGGTTACAGATTAATCAAAAAATCTGGGTTTCGTCAAGTGAAAAAAGACCTTCTCCTGGAGACACCTCGAACAAATACCAAAACTATCAGGTACAATCGGGTGATAGTCTCTGGTCCATAGCCCGACGTTATCGAGTATCTTTGGATTTATTGATGAATGTTAATGGATTAAATCAGCAAAGCCGATTGAGAATAGGTCAGCAGATCCGCATTCCAACCTATGTTTCTGATGGTTACGGCGAATCACAAAGAGGATATATCTGGCCGGTTATGGGACGAGTTAGTTCACCCTTTGGCATGCGCGGAGGGCGAATGCATAACGGCATTGATATTTGTGCTCCATCAGGAACGATTATTCGAGCTGCCCAGAGTGGAGTAGTTACTTTTTCCGGTACCAGAGGAAATTATGGACGAATGGTAATCATTACTCATGCCAATGGTGATCAAACTGTCTATGCTCATAACAGTGTCAACTTAGTAACCAGAGGTCAGAGAGTCAATCAAAACGATCCGATAGCACGAGTAGGTGCAACGGGCAATGCTACCGGGAATCATTGCCATTTTGAAATTCGCCAAAAAGGAACTGCAATTAACCCAATGAGTCAGCTGAGAAAATAATTGATGAATCGAAACGATGCCTTAGCGCTGCTTAAAAAATATTTAAAGAACCAGAATCTGTTAAAACATTGCTTAGCCTGTGAAGCAATTATGAAGGATCTAGCACCTGGTTACAACCAAGACCCTGAAGAGTGGGCCTTGGTTGGGTTATTGCACGATATAGATTATGAAATCACTAAGGATTGCCCCGAATCCCATGGTATAGAAGGCGCACGGATATTAAGTGAAGCTGGTCTTTCGGATAACGTTATTGCTGCATTACGCTCCCACAATCCTGCAACTGGCCATGTTCCGAATAGTGTTTTAGAAAAAGCATTATACGCGGTGGACCCGGTTAGTGGATTTATCGTTGCCTGTGCTCTGATACATCCGAATCGGACTCTTAGTGGATTGGATCTTGATTTTCTATTTAACCGCTTCAAAGAAAAGAGTTTTGCTCGAGGCGCCGACCGTAACCAAATCCAAACTTGTAATGATCTACAGTTAAACCTGAATGATTTTTTGTTGATTGCCTTGCACGCAATGCAAAAAATATCACCTCAACTGGGCTTATAAACCAAATTTTTCATCCCGCATTTAAATTTTTTCCTTTGTACCCTTGACAATCATTTTATCAAGTCTTATACTTTTAAATGTCAAAGTCAAACAACATCAAAGAAAGGAATGGTGATTATTGTGAATCGTTTTGATCCCTTTGCTGATTTAACTCTTTTGCAGGATCGGATAAATCGGCTGTTTGATGACAGTTTGGTTCAACGAGAGAGACAACCATCACCAAATGAAGCTTGGGTTCCGGTGGTGGATATAACCGAAGATGAGAATGAAATTATTCTCTGGGTAGATCTGCCAGGGGTGAGTCAAAAAGAGGTTGATATCACAATTAATGGCGACCAACTTACCCTTAAGGGCGAAAAGAAGCTCGACCAGTCTAACCAGAGAAAATACTTGCGCAGAGAAAGAGTCATAGGTCCTTTTTCAAGAACTTTTCAACTCAATTTGCCTGTTGAAACCGAAAAAATATCAGCTTCTTATCGAGATGGGGTTTTAGAAATACACCTACCAAAACCGATGGAATTAAAACCCAGAAAGGTATCCATTCAAACTGAATAACATGAATGAATCGGTTATGTTGAGAGAATAAGTTGCTTAGAAAAGAAGGGATGGTTAAAACCATCCCTTCTTTGTGTTAAATAATTTCAAAAAAGTATTTCCGGTAAGGGGGATGAAACTCCATGGAATTTAAAGATTACTACCAAATATTAGGTTTAAATAGAAATGCTGATGATAAAGAAATAAAAAAAACCTATCGTCGATTGGCTCGCAAGTATCATCCCGACCTCAATCCCGGAAACAAAGATGCAGAAAAGCGCTTCAAAGAAATAAACGAAGCCTATGAAGTCTTGGGCGATCCAGAAAAGCGAAAAAGATACGATGAACTGGGATCAGCTTGGAATAGCTATGGTCAAAGAGATACTGAGCAATTTTGGAAAGACTATTATAACAAATATGGATCAGGTGGAACCTCATACCAGCAGACCTATTCTTCCAACTTTGAAGGGACAGATTTCAGCGACTTTTTCCGAACATTTTTTGGCGATTTATTTGGAGGTTCCAGTGCTCGAACTCATACGACTCGTTTTCGTTCTACCAAAAGAAATGATTGGATGAATGGATATCCTCAAGAGCATGTAGCAGAATCTTCCTCCCATCCGATAGAAATTAGCTTTATGGAAAGCATTTTAGGAACTCGGAAGAATTTTCATTTGGAATTCGAAGAATCTTGTCCTCAATGTGGGGGTCAGAATCAGAATTGTTCTACTTGTAATGGCCGGGGGATCGTCAAAAGAAAAAAGACGGTTGATATCAGTATTCCTGCCGGGATTCAAGATGGTGGAAAATTGAGAGTGCCTGGAGTACTCAATGGTCGCGATTTATATTTAGTAGTTAAAATCCAATCCCATCCCTTTTTTAGGAGAGAAAAGAACGATATTCATCTCGACCTCCCATTAACTTTATACGAAACTCTATTAGGAACTGAAGTTGAGGTACCGACCATTAAAGGAAGGGTAAAGATGAAAATCCCTCCTGAAACCCAAAATGGTGTGATCTTACGGCTTCGAGGACTGGGGATTAAAGATAGAAAAACTGGATTAATGGGTGATCAATTAGTTAAAATTCGAGTTGTTTTACCTACCCATCTTGATGAAAAAGAAAAGAGATTATTTCTAGACTTATCAGCAATGAGAAAAGAAAATCCACGATCTCATCTGTTTATATAGAGGAGCTTAAAGGATTTAAAGGAGGATGTATAAAAGATGACAAAAAATAACCATAAGGATGAATATCTCGTAATCGGAGTGGTTGCTCAAATGACTAACTTACATCCTCAGACTCTCCGATACTATGAAAAAATGGGAATACTTAAACCAAATCGAAGTCGTGGAAATATCCGGTTGTATTCCCATCGAGATGTTGAAAGAGTGAGACAGATTAAAGCTCTAACTCAGGACATGGGAGTCAATTTAGCTGGAGTTGAAATCATCCTTCATTTAACCGAGCAAATAGAAATAATTCAAAATCAATGGGAAAAAGAAAGAAAAAAAATGAAAAATCGAATTAAAGATTTAGAAATGAGAGTTTCTAAAGGGGGTGAAATTTTGTTATGAACTTTGAACACTTTACCGAGAAAGCCAGAGAAGTCATAAATTTGGCACAAAATATCTTATTGGAGTATCATCACAATCAGCTGGATGTCGAACATATTCTTTTAGCATTAGTTAAACAGCCGGAAGGAATTACTGGCCAAATATTAGAACGCTGCCAGGTTTCTCCGGAAGCTATCCAAAATGAGTTGGAAACCTCTTTAGAGAAAAGATCTTCGGTGTATTTTCAATCAAGTAGTGAAGCACAGATCTATATAACACCACGAGCAAAATCGGTTATAGACGGAGCAATTGAGGAAGCTAAGAGATTAAAAGATTCTTATGTTGGCGTAGAGCATCTTTTAATTGCCGTGGCAAAAGAGGAAAGTGGTTTGAGCAACAAGATTTTAAAAAATTATAATGTTGATGTTGAAAAAATATACCGAGCTCTACAAGAAATTCGAGGCAAAAGAAAAGTAGACGATCCTTATGCGGAGGGACGTTATATGGCATTAGAAAAATATGGAAGGGATTTAACTCAATATGCTCAAGATGGCAAGTTAGACCCAGTGATAGGGCGGGATAACGAAGTGAATAGAGTTATTCAAATATTAAGCCGACGGACGAAAAATAATCCAGTTCTTATTGGGGATCCTGGAGTTGGAAAAACCGCTATCGTAGAAGGATTAGCCCAAAAAATTATCCAAGGGAATGTTCCAGAAAGCTTAAAGGGGAAACGAGTAGTTATTCTTGATATGGGTTCTCTCCTGGCAGGTGCAAAATTCCGAGGAGAATTTGAAGAACGTTTAAAGGCTGTTTTAGAAGAAGTTCAAAAATCGGAAGGGAAAATAATTCTATTCATTGATGAACTCCACACTGTTGTGGGTGCAGGAGCAGCCGAAGGAGCCATTGACGCTGCGAACATCTTGAAACCATTGTTAGCGCGAGGGGAGCTGCAGACCATAGGTGCAACTACTCTTGACGAATATCGAAAATATATAGAGAAAGATGCAGCTTTAGAGAGGCGTTTTCAACCGGTTTTTGTTGGTGAGCCCAGTATTGAAGAAACCAAGAAAATTCTTCAAGGACTGAGGGATAAATATGAAGCCTACCACAAAGTTAAAATAGGAGATGACGCTCTAGACGCCGCAGCCGAGTTGTCGGCGAAATTTATAAGCGATCGCTTTCTTCCTGATAAAGCGATTGATTTAATAGACGAAGCCGCCAGTAAAAAACGCATTGATATCCAAAGTGTTCCACGGGAAATAAAGGAAATGGAACTTGAGCTGCAAAAAATGGCTCAAGAAGGAATGGCAGCTGTTCAGGCTCAAGAATATGAAAAAGCTGCTGCCTTGAGAGACCAAGCCGAAGCGCTTCGTCTTCGCTATCAAGAAACACGAGATAAGTGGCTTCAAGCGCAGCAAATGAGCGAAGTGGTTTCAGCTTCCGATATCGCTGAGGTCGTTTCTTCTTGGACTGGAATACCCACGACTCAACTCATGGAAAAGGAAAGGGAAAGATTGCTTCGCATGGAAGATGAACTTCATCGGCGAGTAGTTGGACAGGATGAAGCAATTCATGCGGTTGCTGAGGCAATTCGACGATCCCGAGCGGGCATAACCGAAGGAAGAAGACCAATTGGCTCTTTTCTCTTTCTTGGGCCTACTGGTGTTGGGAAAACTGAATTGGCAAAAGCATTGGCGGAATTTATGTTTGGAAGCGATGAAGCCTTGCTAAGGATTGATATGTCAGAATATATGGAAAAACATACCGTATCCCGTTTAATTGGAGCACCTCCTGGCTATATAGGATATGAAGAGGGCGGTCAGCTGACTGAGATCGTGAGAAGGCGTCCTTATCAGGTTATTCTCCTTGATGAAATAGAGAAAGCCCACCCTGATGTTTTTAACATCTTATTGCAAATTTTAGATGACGGGCGATTAACTGATGGACAAGGGAGAACGGTCGATTTTCGCAATACAGTAATTATTATGACTTCAAATTTAGGCAGCCAGACGTTCCGAAATCTTCCCAGTGACCAGTTGGGAGAATTTGAAAAGGCGAAGCAAGCAGTTCTGGCGGAAGTTGAAAGACATTTCAAACCAGAATTTGTTAATCGTGTTGATGAAATCATCGTGTTCAGACCTTTATCGAAAGACCAAATTCATCAAATTGTCGATCTAATGATGTCTCATCTGGAAAAACGACTTCAGGAACAAGGCTTGAACATTGTTCTTGATAACAAAGTAAAAGACTTTTTAGCCCAAAATGGATATGACCCTGATTTTGGGGCGCGTCCACTGAGACGATTGATTCAAAGAAAAATAGAAAGTCCATTAGCCAGCGAATTAATCCGCTGCACTTTCCAGCCTGGACAAACCATACAGGTGAAAATGGGTCCTGATCAACAAATTCAATTTTCTGGTGAACGGACGCATTGAATTGCGCCCGTTCAATTTTTAAAATCTTTTTTAAGGGCTTGACTCATCAAACTCGATTGATTTTTACAGAATAACCCCTCATGCCACTTCACAATATCAGGGCGAGAAAAAGAGGATCAAGGATGACGGATTAAAGGCACATCTCCCAAACTCCCTTCAATGGCGGAATTCATTTGATGGTATTTCCAGGATCGACCCTCATGCTGCATAGCATCACTAGATAGCGATGATAGAAAGGATTCGACATGCCATGGCATGTCGCTACTTTAACCAGGTGCGATAAATTGAAATTCTTACAACTGGATTTTAAAAATACTGGATCAAGATGAGGACGGTATTTGGTTCCTGAATGGTTCCTGGTTTTATGGAACAAAAGTTTGATTTGGTTATTTGATAAAATTAAATAAAAGAATTATAATATTGCTCGAATGTTTCAGAATACCATACGAAGGAGGGTAACACGTGGCCCAAACTGAAGTACCAGAAAAAGCAAATGTGTTAGAAATATCTCCGGAGCAGTTAAGTGAACTGGAGCATGTCTTAGGTGACTATCAGGGAAAACCTGGCATGCTTATCCAGGCACTCCATGCTGCCCAAAATCTTATTGGATATCTTCCTCCCCCAGTTTTAAGAACAGTAGCAAAAGTGCTTGATATATCTTTAAGTGAAGTGTATGGAGTAGTGACGTTTTATCATTTTTTCTCTATGAAACCTCGGGGAAAGCACGTTATCCAGGTTTGTCTTGGAACTGCTTGTTACGTTCGGGGAGGTCAGGAAATTCTTACTCAACTACAAAAGGAACTTTCAATAGACGTTGGAGAGGTCACTGAAGATGGACTTTATTCTTTGGAAGTCATGAGATGTGCAGGGGCTTGTGGTTTGGCTCCTGTAGTTCGTATCGACAGCGATGTCCATAAACGTGTCAATCCCTCTCATATAACCAACATTCTTAAAAACTATCAATAATGAAAGAGTTAGCCTTGCATATCCTTGACATTATGGAAAATTCCATACGAGCTAATGCAAGCAAAATATATGTTTCTCTTGTTGAAAATAGTTGCTCAAATCAATACATTCTCACTATTCAAGATAACGGTAAAGGTATGGATAAAGAGGTCCTCGCTCGAGTAAGAGATCCTTTTTTTACAGGCCAAAACAAGAAGGTGGGCATGGGTATTCCTCTTTTAGAACAACTGGCTTCGATGTGTGGTGGTAAACTTGATATTGTTTCCCAACCTGGGGAAGGGACAATGATTCAAGCTACCTTTCAAAAGAGCCACATCGATCTTCCACCTCTCGGCGATCTCCCCGAAACTCTTTTGGTGCTCTTTGCCTCTCATCCAGAAGTTGAAATCGAGTTTGAACATGTTAAGGATAATTGTCGCTGGTCATTTAATACCAAAAAAATGTTTCAAGAGTTAGGTCTTCAAGAACCACAAGATATTTTTCCAGTTCTTCAGGGAATTAAAGAGTGGATACAATATCATGAAAACCAAATTCAGGAAGGAGTGTAGGGGGATGAAAATTACCAGTATTGAAGATTTAAAGAGAATCAAAGAGGAAGCTCAAAAAAACACCTTACTTCGAGAAGGAACCGCTGATATAAAGATCGTCGTTTGTATGGGGACTTGTGGTATAGCAGCTGGTGCTCGCCAAGTGATGTCTTCTCTTCTTGATGAAGTTTCCAAAAGGAATCTAAAAAATGTCATTATAACCCAAGCCGGATGCATTGGTCTCTGTGACAGGGAGCCCTTAATTAGTGTAGAAAAAGGCGGAGAAAAGGTATATTATGGCGATTTATCACCGGACAAAGCGCGACAAATCATTTCTTCCCATGTGGTAAACGGTCAAATCATTGGAGAATGGGTCGTACATACTGAACGATAGAACTTAATAGGAGGATAAACATTATGGCTGAGATGGAAAGAAGCCAGATATTGCTATGTGCTGGAGCAGCATGTGTTTCATCAGGTGCATTGCTGGTCAAAGACGCACTTATCCGTGAAATTCAGAAAAATGGATTAGAAAATGAAGTCCGGTTAGTAGAAACCGGGTGTGTTGGGCCTTGTAATATGGGTCCATTGGCGATCATCTATCCAGAAGGAGTTTTTTACCAAAAGTTAGTTCCCGAAGATGCTCAGGAAATTGTCGAAGAACACCTTTTAAAAGGAAGAGTGGTCAACCGGCTTCTTTTCCAAGGACCCGAAGATGAGCGAAAGAAGTTTATTGAAGAAATTGATTTTTTCCAAAAGCAGGTTAAGATAGCCTTACGGAATTGTGGTTTTATCAACCCTCTGAATATCCAAGAATACATTGCTCGAGATGGATATCTTGCTTTAGGAAAAGTTTTATCGTCGATGAAGCCCGAGGAAGTTATCGAAATGGTTAAAAAATCTGGGCTTCGCGGACGAGGAGGAGCTGGCTTCCCAACCGGATTAAAGTGGGAATTGACCAAAAAAAGCCAGGATACTCCGAAGTATATTATTTGCAATGCTGATGAAGGTGATCCAGGAGCGTTTATGGATCGGAGCATCTTAGAAGGCGATCCCCATTCAGTTCTTGAAGCCATGGCAATTGCCGGGTATTCCATTGGTGCGAATCAAGGGTATGTTTATGTGCGTGCCGAGTATCCGCTGGCAATTGAACGCCTATCCATTGCAATTGACCAAGCTCGTGAGCTGGGACTCCTTGGCAAAAACATTATGAACAGTGGATTCGACTTCGATGTTGAAATTCGTATTGGGGCTGGAGCTTTTGTTTGTGGAGAAGAAACAGCACTGATAGCTTCAGTTGAAGGACGACGGGGAATGCCCAGACCCAAGCCACCTTTTCCAGCCCAAAGTGGCTTATGGAATAAGCCAACTGTCATCAACAATGTTGAAACCTGGGCGAACATTCCATCAATAATGAATAATGGTCCGGAATGGTTTGCTTCCATCGGAACCGGGAATAGCAAAGGAACCAAGGTATTTGCTCTTGCTGGCGATATTAACAATACCGGATTAGTAGAAATTCCAATGGGAATGACCCTTGGTGAAATTGTTTATGACCTGGGTGGTGGCATCCGCGATGGAAAAAAGTTCAAAGCTGTCCAAATTGGTGGCCCGTCGGGTGGGTGCATTCCCAAAGAATTCCTGAATGTAAAGATTGATTATGATTCTCTGAAAGAATTAGGAGCCATTATGGGTTCCGGTGGCTTGATTGTCATGGATGAAGACACCTGCATGGTGGACTTGGCTCGGTATTTTTTAGAGTTTGTCCAAGATGAATCCTGTGGAAAATGTACTCCTTGTCGAATTGGAACCAAGCGAATGTTAGAAATTTTACAACGAATCACCGAAGGCCAAGGTCGAGAAGGAGATATTGAGCTGTTGGAAGAATTGGCAGTTCAGATTAAAAATACCGCACTCTGCGGTTTAGGGCAAACCGCTCCCAATCCAGTTTTAAGCACCCTGAAGTATTTCCGCGAAGAATATGAGATGCATATTCGTGAAAAACGCTGCCCAGCTGTCGTTTGTCGTTCTTTATTCCAATCTCCCTGTCAACATGCCTGTCCTTTGGAAATTGATATACCAGGATATATTTCGCTCATTAAAGAGGGTGAGTATGTTGAAGCTCTCCGAGTCATTCGTGAATCCAATCCATTGCCGTCGGTTTGTGGGCGAGTTTGTCATCGACCCTGTGAAGCGAAATGCCGACGAGGCCAGCTTGACGAACCAGCAGCCATTGACGATTTAAAACGCTTTGTGGCCGATTATGCCATGAAAAATCATATCATGTTGCCGGTTATGATGGACCGTAAGCGGGATGAAACTGTTGCCGTAGTCGGGTCAGGACCAGCTGGTTTAACCTGTGCTTATTATTTAGCGAGGAAAGGATATTCGGTAACCATTTATGAATCACTACCGGTTGCAGGAGGGATGTTGGCTGCCGGTATTCCAGCCTATCGTCTACCAAGGGAACCGCTCAACTGGGATATCGATCAGATTCGGGCAATGGGTGTAAAAATACATTTAAACACAACTATTGGTAAAGACATTTCCCTAAACGAATTACAAGAAAAGTTTGATGCCGTCTTTTTGGGGATTGGAGCATGGAAAAGCGCCCCTCTGGGAATTCCTGGGGAGCAATTTGATGGCGTTGTTCCGGCGCTCGATCTCTTAAAAACCATCAATTTAGGAGGAACGATTGAAGTTCCTAAAAATGCTGTGGTCTTAGGTGGTGGAAATGCCGCCATGGATGCTGCTCGAACTCTTTTAAGACTGGGTTCTGAGCAGGTGAATATTGTTTATCGAAGGACCCATTCGGAAATGCCAGCCATCCCAGAAGAAATCGAAGATGCCGAGAAAGAAGGAATTATTTTCCATTACCTGATGGCCCCGTTAGAAATAGTCGGAGATGAAAATGGAAAGGTCAAGGCGATTAAATTGCAGCGTATGCGTTTGAGTGAATTTGATCGAAGCGGAAGAAAAAGACCGACTCCAATCGAAGGTGCAGAAATGATAATCGAGTGTGATATGGTCATACCAGCCGTTGGTCAAATGCCTGAAATTGATGAACTTGGAGACGGTTTACAATCCGATCGATGGGGGAATGTTACCGTCAATCATTATTCTCTTTCCACCTCCCGACCAGGCATTTTTGCTGGAGGCGATATGATTGGAGCTGAAGCAACCGTTGTTAATGCTATGGCTTTTGGGAAAAAGGCTGCCTATAGTATTCATCAATATCTCCGAGAATTAAAAGGTGATGAAGATGAAGAGTATATTGCTGAACCGGAAAGAATGAGAACTGTTGAAGAACCACCGGTTCTTCAAGAAATAAAAAGGGTTTATATATCTGAATTACCAGTGAAAGAACGGATCTGTAGTTTTGCTGAAGTGAAAATGTGTATGAGTGAAGCCGATGCCAAACGAGAAGCAGAAAGGTGCTTACGATGTGATTTAGAAAAGAGGATGAAAAAGCTTCATCAACTTGTTGCTGTGGAGGAGGAAGAACAATGATCAAAACGGTAGATGCTGAATTGGTCTATTCCAAGGTTGATGAAATCATCGATCGATATAAAGAGGAAAAGACCCCATTGATGGCTATACTTGAGGATATTTCTCAAATTTACGGTTATCTCCCCAAGGATATTTTAGAACGAATATCCCATAAAACCGGTATTCCTTCGAGTAAAATATACGGGGTGGCAACTTTTTATTCTTTTTTTGAAACCAAACCAGTGGGGAAGTATGTCATTCGAATTTGTAAGAATGCTCCCTGCCATGTTTTAGGCGCTACCGATGTGTTAGAAACCGTAAAGAGGGAATTAGGAGTGAAAGAGGGCGAAACCACCAAGGATGGTTTATTTACCCTTGAAGTTACCAGTTGTCTAGGAGTTTGTGGTGTCGCACCGGCAATGATGATTAATGATGTTACTTATGGAAACTTAAATACCGAACGTATTCGAGAAATATTTGCTCTATATCGATGACCGAGAGGGGGGATTTTATCTATGCTTTTTCGTGCACATGTATTGGTTGAAATGACGAGTAGTTCGGTTGTGTTAGGCGCTGCTCAGGTCCGAGAAAAATTTGAGAAAGAAATTGAACGGGTTGGTCTTTCTCAGGAAATCCGGGTTCTTGATACCGGATCATTTGGAGCAGGGCTCCCTTCTCCTTTTGTGGTTATTTTTCCGGATAATGTTGTATATGCTCCGATCAAGCTTGATCAAGTTAAAACCATTGTTGAAGACCACCTTCTCAAGGGTAGGCCGGTCAAGAACTTTATGTATTCAGGTCGAACCGAAACCGCTCCTCAACATTTTCAACCTCTTTCTCCTTTAGCACAAGAGAAGCGAGTGGTTTTGAGGAATAGTGGCTATATTGATCCAACCAATATTGATGATTATATTGCGCGGGACGGATATATAGCTTTAGGAAATGTATTATCTGGTTCTCCTGAAGAAGCAATTCAAATAGTAAAGAATTCTGGATTACTTGGTAGAGGCGGTGCCGGTTATCCAACCGGATTGAAATGGGAGTATACTCTAAAAGCCCAAGGAGATGAGAAATATATAGTTTGTAATGCTGATGAGGGTGAACCGGGGACCTTTAAAGATCGTCTGATTCTCGAGGGAGATCCTCATTCTATCCTGGAAGCAATGGCTATTGCTGGGTATGCAGTGGGAGCTCATCAGGGATATATTTATGTCCGAGGCGAATACCCGGAAAGTATCCGTCATTTGGAAATAGCCATTTCCCAAGCTCTGGATTACGGCCTCTTGGGTGACAACATACTCAATTCGGGATTTTCTTTCCGAATTGGCATTCGAAAAGGGGCAGGAGCCTATATATGTGGTGAAGAAACCGCGCTTTTGGAATCGATGGAAGGTGGTCGAGGAGAACCTCGAATCAAGCCGCCTTACCCTCCTCAAAAAGGTTTATGGGGAAAGCCGACGGTTATCAATAATGTCGAGACTCTTGCCAACATTCCACCAATTTTTCTTAATGGACCAGAATGGTTTAAAAATATTGGGACACCTACCTGTCCGGGAACCAAGGTGTTTACATTAACCGGGAATGTGATCAATCTGGGACTTATTGAAGTTCCCATGGGAATCACTCTTCGAGAATTAGTTTATCAAGCAGGTGGGGGAATCAAAAACGGCCGTGGGCTTAAATTAGTTCAAACCGGAGGTCCTTCTGGTGGGACAATGACTCCCGATTTGCTTGATGTTCCTATGGCTTTTGATACTCTTCCTCGTTACCAATCGGCGCTTGGTTCTGGTGCATTGACTGTGATCGATGATACTCATTGTATAGTCGATGTTGTAAAGAATTTCTGTGAGTTTTTTCTTCATGAATCATGTGGGAAATGTACCCCCTGCCGAATTGGAAATAAAAGAATCGTTGAGATGCTAGAACGGATTTCTTGGGGAAAAGGTACCGAAAACGATATAGAAAAACTTCAGTTTTTAGGTGAACATATCAAAAGAACATCCTTCTGTGGATTGGGTCAAGCAGCTCCAAATCCATTACTCCGATGCTTGGATTATTTCCGAGAGGAATTTGAGTCCCACGTCATTGAAAAACAGTGTCCGCTTAATGTTTGTCCAATGGAAAGCCCAAAAAAAATAAAATCATTGAAGGTCTGATTAAGAGAAAGGAGAGAAGAGAATGGCAAAAGTCATACAAAATAGAAATGAAAAAGAATCTCCAGAAAAGCTGGTAACGATATTCATTGATGGACGAGAATGTCATGTCCCAGAAAATTTAACTCTTTTAGAAGCCTGCCGAATGGAAGGATATCATATTCCAACCCTCTGTTACATGGATGGTCTCACGCCCTGGGGTGGATGCCGAATCTGTGTGGTTGAGGTAGAAGGCCAACCTAATTTGGTTGCTTCCTGTGTTACACCAATTCGGGAAGGGATGAAAGTTCTTACGGCTTCAAAAAAAGTACGAGAAGCCCGAAAAGCTAATCTTGAACTGATTTTATCGAACCATCCATTAGATTGCCAGCTCTGCGATAGAAACCAATCCTGTGAACTGCAAAGCCTTTGCTATGAATTTGGCGTTCGAGAGATTCGCTTTCAGGGAGAAAGAAAAACTCATCCGGTTGATACCAGCAGCCCGGCCGTAAAAAGGGATCTTGATCGATGCATCCTTTGTGGCCGATGTATTCGGACCTGCGCTGAAATTCAAAGCGTTTTTGCAATTGATTTTGCCGATCGTGGGTTCAATACCTATGTCAGTCCTTCATTGGGGCTTCCTCTGGGTGAGAGTGTTTGTATCAATTGCGGTCAATGTGTTTTAGCTTGTCCTACCGGTGCTCTTTCGGAAGTAAGTCATGTTGAGATGGTTTGGGATGCCATTGACGATCCGGAGAAATATGTTATTCTACAAACCGCTCCTGCGGTGCGAGTTAGTATTGGTGAGCCATTTGGGATGCCCATTGGAAGTATATCAACCGGAAAAATGGTAGCTGGCTTACGCCGTTTAGGTTTTGATGTTGTATTTGACACCAATTTTGCTGCAGATTTAACTATTCTTGAAGAAGGAACAGAATTTATCAATCGAGTGAAAAAGGGTGGGAAATTACCCTTGATTACTTCCTGTAGTCCAGGTTGGATCAAGTTTATGGAACATTTTTACCCGGACCTAATGGAGAATGTATCAACCTGTAAATCTCCTCAACAAATGTTTGGTGCCATGGCAAAAACCTATTATGCCCAAAAAATGGGTATTGATCCTCAGAATATAGTGGTTGTATCTATCATGCCTTGCACTGCAAAAAAATATGAGTGCCAACGGGATGAAATGAAATCCAGCGGATACCAGGATGTCGATTATTCTCTTACTACCCGAGAAGCAGCTCGAATGCTCAAAGAAAAGGGTATTGATCTCAAGGATATGCCTGAAGAAGACTTTGATCCAGCCCTGGGTATTTCAACCGGTGCGGCAGCGGTATTTGGTGCTACCGGTGGAGTCATGGAAGCAGCTCTGCGAACGGTATATGAGGTTTTAACTGGAGAGACATTACCTCGGATTGACTTCACCGATGTCCGCGGTATCGATGGAGTAAAAGAAGCAACCATTAAAGTTGGTGGGTTAGAGGTGAATGTTGCCGTTGCTCATGGATTGAGAAATGCACGGAAAGTATTGGATTTAGTCAATCAGGGTAACTCAAAATATCATTTTATTGAAATTATGGCTTGTCCCGGAGGATGTATCGGTGGAGGAGGTCAACCTATCCCAACTAATTTGGAGATTCGTATGAAGAGAATTGAAGCGATTTATGAGGTTGATCGAAACCTTCCAATTCGGAAATCTCATGATAATCCAGCTATTAAGAAACTCTATGAAGAATTTCTTGGCGAACCGAACAGTGAAAAGTCGCATCATCTATTACATACCCATTACACCTGTCGGGAAAAAATGTAATGAATTAGGTTTTAAACAATTAAAAATTTTTGTTTAAGCTAATCATTCCGTTCCCCTTAACTGTATAAAAGGGGAACGGAATGTGTGTTTTCCTGCTTTAATCCTTCCCGGTCTCTCTTGTAAGGAAATTGAATCTCGAGTACAATGAATTTCTATGGATAAGGTTATTTTATCAATTGATCCTGGAACCGAAAAGTGCGGAATTGCGCTTTTAGATCAAAAAGGAGGGGTGATTCACCAGGCAATCCTGCCGGTTGACGAATTAGAACCCTCAATAAACAAATTATCCAAAACATATTCACCTTTGAAAGTCATCATTGGGAACAGTACTGGCCGCAAGAAGGTAGTACAATTAATGAAAAAAATGAAAATGAACTATGAGTTTATTGAAGAAAGACTCAGTACTTTGGAAGCTCGAAAACTTTATTTTAAAATGAATCCACCTCGAGGCCTTAAAAAGCTTTTACCAAAAGGTTTTTTAGTCCCTTCGGTAGCGATTGATGATTGGTCGGCGGTAATAATCGGCCAGCGCTATCTTTTTCATAATAAATCGGACGGTGACGACCATGATGTTACCTCATGATATTGGTTCTACTTTAACCAATTTGGCCAGAAAGGCCATTGAACATTATTTAATTCACCAAACCAATCTTCCGGTACCTAAGGATCTTCCTCGGGAGTTGTACGACCAAAAAGCGGGAATTTTTATTTGTCTCAAAGTTCATGGAAAACTTCGAGGATGTATCGGTACTTTTCGTCCCCAGCAAGATCATTTAATTTCAGAAATTATTCATAATGCCGTAAGCGCTGCTGTTGAGGATCCCCGCTTTTCTCCGGTTACTCTTAAAGATCTTCCCAATATTCATATTACCGTTGATGTTCTGACTCCTCCTGAATCTATTCCCTCTCCGGATCAACTTGATCCAAAGAAATATGGAGTTATTGTTCAAAAGGGTTGGCAAAGAGGTCTTTTGCTTCCTGATATTGAAGGAGTTGATTCTATCCAGGAACAAATCCGCATTGCTCGTTCCAAAGCTGGGATTAGAGCCAATGAACCAGTTGAACTCTTTCGGTTTGGGGTTGAACGATATAGTGAATTAGAAAATAATGAGGATGATCACCGATGATTGAAGCTCAATATTGGACAGCCGAGTCTGCTCAGAAAGTAAGATGTGTGCTCTGTCCCCATCAGTGCCGAATTAATCCAGGAGGACGTGGACTTTGCCAAATACGAGAAAACAGATCCGGGGTCTTGTACGCCTTAACCTATAACCGGATTTCCGTTGTTCATATGGATCCGATTGAGAAGAAACCTTTATACCATTTTTTTCCTGGAAAGGAAATTCTTTCGGTTGGAAGCGTTGGTTGCAATTTGAAATGCCAATTTTGTCAAAATTGGGAGATATCTCAAAGCGGTTTTGTTGATAATCTTACTCAAATGGACTCCCAAAGAATTATTTCACTTGCTCAATCTCAAGGATCGATAGGAATTGCCTATACCTACAATGAACCTTTTATCTGGTGGGAATTTATACGAGAAACCAGTGAAAAAGCAAAAAAGCTTCATTTGAAGAATGTTTTGGTAACGAACGGATACGTTAATTCACAACCACTCCTGGAACTCCTTCCCTTTATCGATGCGATGAACATTGATTTAAAGGCGATGGACGATGACTTTTATCGAAGATACTGTGGCGGATCTTTATCACCGGTTTTGGAGACCATTGAATTGAGTTATCGAAATAAAGTACATATTGAAATTACCAATCTTTTAGTAACTGGTCTTAATCATACTCCTGAACACATCCAGCGTTTGGTTGATTTTGTTGCTTCAGTGAGTCCTGAAATCCCCCTCCATTTCTCTCGGTATTTCCCAGCTCATCGGATGGAAACACCAGCAACCGATCCTAAGGTACTCCTTGATGCTTATCGAATTGCTCGAGAAAAATTGCACTATGTTTATTTAGGGAACTATTCCGGAACCGAAGGACAAAACTCCTATTGTTCACATTGTGGAAGACCTTTAATCACCCGTACGGGTTACCGGACTTCTTTTAGTCATTTGGAGAAGGGTCATTGTCAGAATTGTGGAACTCCATTTCCTTTGATAGATGAATGAAACAATATCATTATTTATTGATTTTTCTTTTTGGCTTGGGAGCCGTTTTTACCATATGGATGGTTATAAGGCCTAGTTCTTTACAACATTTTATTTATGAAGGTTTTGATACTTGGATTGAAGTTGACCTTCCAGCCCGGCATCAGGGTTTTTCAAACAATATTGCAACAATTATCCAAGAAATGGATGAAAAATGGGATCGATTTGATCAAAAGAGTGAAATAGGGAAAATAAACCAAAGCCAAGAGTTAATAGAGATTAGTAGCCAAACCTGCGACTTGATTTTACATGCTCAAGAGCTGCAAAATCGAACCGAAGGTTTTTTTCACATTTTTCTTGGATCATTGATGGATGAATGGAGTTTTAATAGTAATCCTCGACTTCCTTCTTCCGAGCGGATTCAAGATCTAATTGAACAAATTGCTGAATCTACTATTATCATTAATAGAGAAAAAAGAAGTGCTCAAAGAACTGGACAAGGGAAGATAGATTTGGGAGGAATAGCTAAGGGGTACCTGGTAGATAAAATCATAGTTGAGTTAGAGAAAAAACAAATATCACCAGCGTTGGTAAATGCGGGTGGCACAGTTTTTGCTTTGGGGAAAAATTTTCGAGTAGGTGTTATGCATCCCCGACAAGAATCATTGGTTGGAGTTATCGAAGTAAAAAATCAGGCGGTATCAACGTCGGGTGATTATTATCGTTTTTTTGAACAGGATGGTATTCGCTATTATCATATAATCAATCCCTATACCGGATACCCCGCGAGCTATTTTTCCAGCGTGACAGCGGTTTATCCGAACGCAGCAGATGCTGATGCTATCTCGACAGCGGTTATGGCAGGTGGACCTGAGCTGATCCCAGTTGTGGAAAGACGGTTTCCTGGTGTGGCTATTATTGCTATACAAACCGATGAAAAGTTAGTTATGAATGATGCTGCCTTAAAAATATTTCAAAAGGATTCGACGGATAAAATTCATCCATGAATAAAAAGATATTGTTTATTCTCATCATTACAATTGTTTCTTTTCAACTGGTGGTTTTTTCTATTCAAAAACATGAGTCATCAAGTTGGTTAGGATTATTCCGGTGGATTGCTATTCCCTTTCATCGTGGATGGCTAGTTGTTCAGAATGGGTTAGACCAGGTGGTTTCCAGTTTCACATCAAAAAGATTTTTACTGGAAGAAAATAAAAATCTTCAAAAAGAGGTTGGCCGACTTCAGAACGAACTAACTATTTTAACTGAACAAATCCGTGAGTTAGAGATGAAATTTACCGCTGGAACTATCGAAAAGCAAATACCTTTTGATGTCATTCCATCTTTAGTAATTGGTCGAGATCCTTATGATTGGTTTGGCAAGCTGATCATCGACAAAGGAACCAGCGATGAGATAATTCCTGATTTAACGGTTGTCACCTATCAAGGTTTGGTGGGAAGAGTAGAACAAACATATCCCAATTATTCCATTGTCCGTCTGATTTTAAGTCCTGAAATAGCAACTGGTGCAATCCTTCAAAAGAGTCGAGATTTGGGCGTAGTGGAAGGGGATGGAAGAGGGCTATGCGTTATGCGGTATGTTTATCGAGCTTCCCAGGTTGAAGTTGGCGATTTAGCAATAACATCCGGTTTGGGCACTAGCACTCCCCGAGGTATTGTTATTGGCAAGGTGTTAGACATTAAAGAATCTGAAGGAAGCCTTTTTAAAGATGTCATCATACAACCGGAATGTGATTTTTCTCTATTAGATCAGCTATTTATAATTCGGCCTACTATTCACGGTGATAGTAATGACGCTCAGTAAATTGCTGCTGATTATTTTAGTTTTTTTTTCATTAAATTTTTTTAAAAATAATGTAATGACCCAATATTGGCCAATATTGGGTCAACTCTCCTTTTTACCTTTTATGATATGGGTGGTTTGCGTTTCTGAAAAAAGATGGTTTCTCGCTCTGATTTCCTGTCTTTTCATAGCTTTTCTAGCAGAAATTTTTTCTTTTTCTATCTTTAATTTGCAAATATTATTGAGTATCGGACTTTTTTTACTGGCACAGACCTGGATTTCCTTTTTTTCGATTTCCAGTGGATCACTTTTTGGTTTTTGTTTGACAGCTCCCAGTGTTGAAATATTTTTTATTATAATCTTACAATTATTTACCAGAAGCATTCAATATTCTTGGTTGTTTTGGATCGAGTTGTTGATCCTTTCTTTTTTCTTAAACCTCCTTGCGCTTTCTGCTTGGTTGTATTACTTCCCACCTGAGGGGTTAAATAATGTGGAATGAAAAACCAAAAATAGCCGTAAATCATAGAATAGAATTATTTACCTGGATTTTGTTTGGAATATTTGCCTTTCTTTTTTTTAATTTGTGGTATTTGAGTGTATTGCAATCTGGTCTCTATCAGGAAAAATCTGAACGTAATCGGATTCGAGTTATCCCGCTCCAAGCACCTCGAGGTATAATAACCGATCGACATGGTCAGATACTCGCTCAAGATGTTCCGAAGTTTGCAGCCGTCTTGTTACCAGGAAGTGCAGATCCGGAAAAAAGCCGTCAGACTTTGGAAAAAATTATTAAGAGGAAAATTGAAGAGCCGCTACGTGACCGATATTCTGGAGAAATCATTCTTACTACACAGATGAGTATCGAGGAAGTGGCAATGGTTGAAGAAGCGAGAAAAGAACTTCCTGGCGTCATGATAGAAGCCTATCCAATGAGAGTTTATCCACCCGGTGAAGATATTGCCCATATTGTTGGATATGTGGGGAAAATTAATAGTGAGGAACTAAAAAGATTTGGTCAGACCAATTATAACAATGAAGACATTATCGGAAAAAGTGGAATTGAACTTAATTATGAAGAATTCCTCAGAGGTGAAAAAGGGTATAGAAAAATTGAGGTTGATGCATTGGGAAGGATAGTCCGCATTTTAGACACCGACTTTCCCCGATTTCGGTATACCTTAACCCTCACTTTAGATATGGAATTGCAAAGATATTGCAATGAACTCTTAGCTGGGAAAAGTGGTGTAATTATAGTTGGAGATCCAACTAACGGAGAATTATTGGCAATGGCCAATCAACCTTCTTTTGAACCCAATCTTTTGGTTGATGGGGTAAGCCAAGAGGAATGGAATGAATTAATTGAAGATCCTCAAAAACCCTTAACAACACGTTCTCTTCAAGCTCTCTATCCACCCGGTTCGATTTTTAAATTAATAGTTGGCTTAGCTGCTCAAGAAGCGAATATCGTTTCAAGAGATAGAACAATTTTTTGTCCAGGGTACTATGAATACAACAATCAGAGGTATCCTTGTTGGAGAAAATCCGGTCATGGGAGATTGACCTATGAGGATGCCCTTGCTCAATCATGTAATGTTACATTTTACACCTTAGGTTTGGAGTTAGGTCAAGAGAGAATAATTGATATGGCGAGGCGTTTGGGTTTTGAGGCGGGTACTGGAATTGATTTACCGGGGGAGAACCACGGCTTTTTGCCTACCTCTCGTTGGAAAAGACAGAAAATCGGAGAACCTTGGTATCCGGGAGATACCATAAATCTTTCTATAGGGCAAGGGTATCTCTTGGTCACTCCTTTTGAAATTTTCCAAAGTGTCGTTACAATTTCCAACCGGGGGATTTTATATACTCCACATTTTTTAAAGGTAATACAAAACGATAAGGGAGAGGTAATCGAACGAGTGCTCCCAAAAGTAAAAAATCGAATAGAGTTAAAGCCGGATACCTGGGAAAGACTGATTCGAGGAATGACGAAGGGGGTCGCTGAGGGAACTGGTAGAGCTTGTCGGGACTTGCCAATCCCCATAGCTGGGAAAACTGGAACCGCTCAAAATCCTCATGGCAACGATCATTCTTGGTTCGCGGGCTTTTTCCCGGTTGAAAGTCCCCGTTATGTTTTTGTGGTTTTAGTTGAAAATGGTGGTGATGGAAGTGGAGAAGCAGCTCATCGAAGTAAGGATTTAATTCAATGGATCTATGAGCATCGGGAGAGTACGCTTAATGAAAATGGTTAAAATATTTCCCTTCATTATTCTTTCTCTTAATATAGTAGGCCTTCTGGCCGTATATAGTACTGATCCACTTCGTGGTGAAGCTGGCTTTTTTCAGACATTTTTTGGAAGACAACTGATATGGTGTCTGTTGGGATGGTTGGTTTTCTGGGGAATCAGTCGTATCCATTACCATTGGTTTATCAAGTTGGGATGGATGCTTTATTTGATTATAATACTCTCTTTGATAGCAGTTTTGCTTTTTGGAAGCGGGGATGATATAGGAGCTCGGCGTTGGTTATTTTTTCGTTCTGTTCAACCTTCGGAGTTTTCCAAGGTTGGAATGGCGGTTTTTTTAGCTGCGTTTTTGAGTGCTCAACCTGAAGAGTATGGAAGCTGGCAACTTCTTTTAAAAGCTTCGCTTTTATCAATTATCCCAACTGGTTTGATATTCCTCGAGCCGGATTTAGGAACCGCCCTGGTCATAATCATTCTTTGGTTTTCGGCATTGTTTTTTTGTGGGTTTCATTGGAAAAAAATCTTGGCTGTTTTTGCTAGTTTGTGGGGTTTCATTCCATTTTTTTGGTTATTTTTGCACGATTATCAAAAAAAGCGGCTGCTGGCTTTTTTTGCTCCTCAATCCGATCCCCTGGGAACGGGATATAATGTTCTACAATCTCAAATTACTATTGGAGCAGGAGGTTTTTTTGGAAAGGGATGGCTTTCGGGAACTCAATCCCAACTTCGCTTTCTTCCCGCTCATTATACCGATTTTATTTTTGCTTCATGGTGCGAGCAGTGGGGCTTTGTTGGAGGCATAGTTATCCTTGGTCTATTTTTCTGGCTTATTTGGTCAGTGTTCCGAATTGGGATAGAAACACCTGATTTGGAGGGCAAAATACTGACCACTTTATTTGGTTCAATGTTTGTATTTCAAGTGTTCATTAATATTGGCATGAATTTGGGTGTTATGCCGGTAACCGGCATTCCCTTGCCATTTATTAGTTATGGGGGGAGTTCGCTATTTATCAATATGATAGCTATGGGGATGGTATGGAATATCGCCAAATCGGGAGGAAATGAATAGTGGTAGAAAAAATACCAGATCAAGATAATTTTTTTAAAAACGAATTACTCAAGATTACCAAGCCAGCACGTTATATAGGAGAAGAATGGAATATTCTTATAAAAAATCCTTCCGAAACGACTTGTTCAGTTGTTCTTGGATTTCCTGATATCTATGAAATAGGAATGTCTCATTTAGGATTAAAAATTCTTTATCAGATATTAAATGATCTTTCCGGAGTTCGCGCTGAACGAGCTTTTGTTCCTTGGCCAGATTTAGGAAAGCTTATGAAAGAAAAGGACATCCCGCTTTTTAGCTTAGAAAATAAAACTCCCATCCGGTTTTTTGATATAGTAGGGTTAAGCCTGCAAACCGAAATGAACTATACCAACATCCTTTATTTTCTTGATTTAGCTCAAATACCCTTCAGAAGCTCGGAAAGGGGAGATGACTTTCCAATTATCATTGGCGGCGGAGCATCAACCTGTAATCCAGAGCCAATCAGTGATTTTTTTGATGCTTTTTTGATTGGCGAAGGAGAAGAAGCCTTGGTTGAAATCGTCCAAATTGTTTCGGCTATGAAAGGTCAAAGAAAAGGTGACATTTTATCCGAATTGGCAAAGGTTGTTGGAGTTTATGTGCCAAGTTTTTATCAGGTTGACTATTCAGAGAATGGAGTTGTTTCAAATATTCAAACCATGGATAAAAGGGCATTTCCTCAGATTCAGAGAAGATGGCTTGAAGATTTGGATAGAGCTTCCTACCCAGAGACAATACCAGTTCCTTATATAAGTATCGTTCATGACCGAATTCCTCTTGAAATTTCACGGGGTTGCACCCGGGGTTGTCGTTTTTGTCAAGCAGGCATGATTTATCGACCTCAACGAGAACGATCGCCTGAAAATATCCTTCGTCTTGCAAAAAAATTGGTAGCTTCAACCGGTTATGAAGAAATATCTCTTCTTTCTTTAAGTAGTACCGATCATTCTCGAATTGAAGAAATCATCTCAGGCCTCTCTCGACTATTTGAAGCAAAAAATGTTAATATTTCCCTTCCATCCATACGAATGGATACATTCTCAGTTCAAATTGCTCAGAATTTAAAACGTGTTCGGAAAAGTGGTCTCACTTTTGCTCCTGAAGCAGGTACCGATCGTCTTCGTCGGATTATCAATAAAGGATTAACCGATCAGGAAATATTTTCAACTTTGGAAAAAGTCTTTGAAGGTGGTTGGGATGATGTTAAACTTTATTTTATGTTTGGACTTCCCGAAGAAAAAGAATCAGATTTGGTAGGGATCTCGCAATTGGTGAATGAAGGTCTTCAGATGGGAAAAAAAATACGCGGTAAAAAAGTCAGCATCCATTTAAGTGTTTCTGCTTTTGTACCAAAACCGCATACTCCTTTTCAATGGATAGGCCAGAATAGTCTTGAAGAGTTTGAAGAAAAAATCCAGAGGATAAAAGCTGGTTTTTTCAGAGATCGTCGTATGATCCGTATGAATTGGTCGGATTTTAGAGAAAGTGCTCTCGAAGCAGTATTAGCCCGCGGTGATCGGAGGCTATCAACAGTGATTGAAAAAGCCTACCAATTAGGTCAAATTATGGATGGTTGGAGAGAATTTTTTTCTTTTGAAAGATGGAAACAAGCTTTTGAAGAAGCGGGTTTGGATTATCGCTTTTATTCGGAAAGATGGCGGGATCCAAAAGAAATTCTTCCTTGGGATCATATCTCCTCTGGAGTGAAAAAGGAATATCTCTTAAAAGAGTGGGAAAAATCCCACCGTCAAGAGGTTACCCCCCGATGTGTTCATTTTCAGGAGTGTATGGGCTGTGGGGTTTGTTCATCATGAATCTTCTCGATCGCTACCGTTATCGCTGTCGACACCTTAAGTTAGTGCCTTTTCATCTTCTTTCCCAATTAGACCTGAATCGTTTTTGGGACCGGGCCTTACGTCGGGCGGAGCTTCCAATAGCTTTTTCTCAGGGTTTTAATCCACGACCCTTGTTATCCTTTGGACCGGCTACTGTGACTGGTGTGATAAGTTGGACTGAATGTCTTGATATGACCTTTTATGAATCGATAGAACCTGAACAAATTAAAAACCTTCTTAATTCTCAGGTTCCAGAAGCAATGAGAATTGTCGAAATTAATTCGATCCCTCTCGACTTTCCCAGTATTATGAAATCGATAAACAGTGTCCAATATGTTTTTATTTTTAAAGATGATGGTAAAATGAGCAATCACCATGGATTTTTTTCTATAGAAGATATTGAAGAATTAGAAAGAAAAAAACTGGAAAATCAAAAATGTATGGTATCATTCTTATTTAAGAAAAAAAATATACTTATGAATCCTTATAAATCATTAGAATTTATATCCAAAGAATCGGGTTTTAATCGAGAAAACCTGCTGGAAGTTATAAAGCAAAATTATCATTGGTCTTACTCAGTGGAGGGTTAAGCTTTGAAAAAAGATATCGTCATAGATATGTCTGAAGCCGAAGTACGCGCTGCCCTTTTAGAGAATGGACAGGTAGTAGAGTTTTTCTTTGAAAGAGCGGCCGAAAAACGATTAGCAGGGAATATTTTTAAAGGGGTCGTAGAAAATGTACTTCCCGGCATACAATCGGCTTTTGTTAATACTGGTTTTGATAAAAATGCTTTTTTGTTTATTGGAGATATCCTGCTGGATGAAAAAGGAAAAGTAAATAGCATAGATCAGCTTCTTCAAACCGGAAAGGAAATTGTTGTTCAAGTAGCCAAAGAACCAATGGGAACGAAGGGAGCACGAGTGACGACCAAAATTTCCTTACCAGGAAGATATGTGGTTTTAATGCCCGGGATGAATAATATGGGTATTTCTCATCGAATTTCTTCTTCAGAAGAACGAGATAAGCTGAAGAAATTAATTGATAAAATTCGGCCTGCAAACATGGGAGTCATAGTGAGAACGGTTGCTGAGGGAAAAAGTAATGAAGAAATAAAAGAAGACATCGAATCATTGCTTCGTTTATGGAATCGAATTATGAAAAAAGCCGAACTCATTTCAGCCCCAGCGGTTCTTTACGAAGAAGCAAGCCTGATTTATACGCTCATACGAGATGTTGTCGATGATAATTTAGGTGAGATTTGGATTAATTCCTATTTTGGGTTTCAGAAGTTAAAAGATTTTATTGATTCAATCATTCCTCGTTTTGTTGATCGTATTCATTTCTTTGATAGTAAAGAAAATATTTTCGAGCATTTTAACTTGAATAGAGAATTAGAAAAAGCCTTATGCCGGAAAGTTTGGCTAAAGAGTGGAGGGTACCTGGTTTTTGATCGAACCGAAGCAATGACAGTGATTGATGTTAATACCGGGAAATATATTGGAAAGAAAGACCTCCAAGAAACCATCTTAAAAACCAACTTAGAAGCGGCGGAAGAAATTGCACGGCAAGTACGGCTCCGAGATATTGGTGGGATTATTTTAATTGATTTTATTGACATGGGGAAGAAAGAGCATCAAAAAATGGTTATGAATGTTTTTGAGCAATTTCTGTCTCATGACCGAACCCGTTCCAGTTTGGTTCAGATGAGCGAGCTGGGTTTAGTAGAAATGACTCGAAAAAGAGTTAGAAAAAATTTGGATGCGATTCTTTGTGAGCCATGTAATTGTTGTCAGGGTGAGGGAAGAGTTCTTTCGGTAGAGACCATTGCTATTAATTTTCTAAGACGAGTTGAAGAGATTTGCCGCCATTCTCATTCAATGACAGTTAGTTTCACAGTAGGGCAAGAATTGGGGGAATATTTAAAAAACAATGGGAAAATATTTTTAAATAATTTGAAAAGGGTCTATAGCAAAGAATTAGCTTGGAAAATCGATCCAAATTTATCTCTTCGTCGTTATTCGATTGTTGAAGTTGTGGAAGACGAGGATCGAGAATCTATCAATAAAATTGAATAATCAGCACTGGTTCTGTTTGACAAAGTCCTCTAATCTTGATACAGTCTTAACCGTTAAAAAGAAGGGTAAAAACCAATCTTCCCCTTCGTACAAAGGTGGTGGGGGGGGATTTGAATTGTTACCCACTCCGTCATTGCGAGGAACGAAGTGACGTGGCAATCTCATCCACCCACTCCGTCATTGCGAGGAACGAAGTGACGTGGCAATCTCATTTAGTAATTTTTTTAAAAAAGAATTAAAAAGATGAGATCCTCACGCCCTCAAAAGGCGAGGGCTCAGGATGACAGCATTTTTAAATATTAGTGCGTTTTCAGGATAGAATCATAACTTAGGAAAAAATGGAGGAGATTATTCATGTTCGCCCTTATCGAAGCCAGTGGAAAACAATATCCGGTACAAGAAGGCTCAATCATTCAGCTGGATAGTTTTCAAGGAAACTTAAAAGATGAAGTAATTTTTGAGCGAGTATTATTGGTTCGTAATCAAGACCAAGTAGTTGTCGGTCATCCCTATGTGGAAGGCGCTAAAGTTAAAGGTATGGTATTAAGAAATGGGAAAGCCAAAAAAGTAATGGTTTTTAAATATAAACCAAAGGTAAAATACCGACGTTTGAATGGTCATCGTCAGCCAATGACCTTAATAAGAATTCAATCAATTGAATCCTAACCATTGAGGAGGCTTTAATAACTATGGCACACAAGAAAGCAGGCGGAAGCGGAAAAAACGGACGCGATAGCAATGCACAAAGGCTTGGCGTGAAAAAATTTAGTGGTCAGTACGTTTTGGCTGGCAACATTCTCATTCGACAACGAGGGACCAAGATCAAGCCAGGGACAAATGTAGGGACCGCTAAAGATTACACCCTTTTTGCCCTTCAAGCTGGATATGTTGTTTATCAAGAGAAAGCTGGAAGGAAATATGTCTCGATTCTCCCTGAGATGCCTTCTCGGGATTCATAATTGTTGGCATCAATGGATTTGATAATAAGAAAATCTCCTTTTCATTATCCAACTTGTGGTAACCTATTATTGGAGAACCGTATAGTTGATTGAGTATCTTGGAGTGTTTAATTGTTTGTTGACCAAGCTATATTAAGAGTTCGTGCCGGTCGTGGTGGCGATGGTGCGATCAGTTTTTTAAGAGAGAAATATGTCCCTCGAGGTGGGCCGGCTGGTGGAAGTGGTGGAAAAGGAGGGAACGTAGTTGCTATTGCTTCATCTCAGAAAAAAACTTTATATGATATTGCTGTTCAGAAAGTCTATGAAGCATCGGATGGTCAACCAGGCAAGGGGAAGAACCAATACGGAAAAGACGGAGTTGACACAGTTTTAGTTGTTCCCATAGGTACTCAAATTATTGATCAAAAGGATAATCAAATCATTGCTGATTTGACGAAAGAAAGGCAAGAAGTCATAATTGCCCGAGGTGGACGAGGTGGACGAGGAAATAGTTCATTTGCAACACCAACCAATCAAGCTCCCCGTATTGCTGAAAAAGGAGAAACGGGTGAAGCGAGAGAGATTCGTTTAGAACTTAAGTTGATTTCTGATGTTGGCATTAGTGGTTTGCCCAATGCAGGAAAATCAACGCTCCTCTCAGTGGTAAGTGCTGCGAAACCACGAATAGCCGATTATCCGTTTACTACTCTTCATCCAAATTTAGGCGTTGTGAACCATCATGACCAGCAGTTTATTATGGTCGATGTTCCGGGAATTATTGAAGGAGCCAGCCGAGGTGTTGGTTTAGGCTTAGAATTCTTACGGCACATAGAAAGGACACGCCTTATCCTCCATTGTGTTGATCTATCCCAATTCTATTCTAAGAATAATCCTTACGATGATTTTTTAACCCTTCGTCATGAATTTGAGGCCCATAGCTCTTCTTTGGCAGCTAAGCCTTTTTTTGTCGTGGCTACCAAGCTTGACCTTATTCAAGCTGCTCAAAATTTTGGTGAGTTTAAATCAACTCTTGAACAGCAAGATATTCCAGTTTTTGGAATATCTTCTCTGACCAAGGAAGGGATAAATCAACTGCTCGATGCGATTATCGAATTTTTAAAAAATGCCCCCGAAATTATTACCGAAGAAATTCTTTCTCATTCTAAAAATATTGGATCGAATCCCGCCCAGCCCCGGCATTATCGATTTTCAACGCCTTTTCTTGATCGTTTAATGACTGAAATCGATTGGAACTCCGATAACGCGCTTTCTATATTTAATCAGAAATTAGTTCATTCCGACTTCCTAAGATATTTTTCGGCTATTAAACCCGGATCAATAGTTGAAATAGGAGATTTAAATTTTATTTGGACTGGAAAACACCTTGAAACCGATAAAACCTATTCCCAATGAAAAACTGAATAAACCAATGAAGCGAATTGATTTTATTGAAAACAGCCAGGTGGTCGTTATAAAAGTCGGAAGTTCATTGTTGGTTAAAAATTATATTTTAGAAATTTCCCGATTAGAAGAATTAGCTCAAAGCATTCATCAACTCCGTCAAAGGGGTAAAAAGGTCATTTTAGTAACTTCAGGCGCAATGGCCTGTGGTATGAGTCGTTTAGGGCTGAAACGGAAAAGAAACGATATCCCGTTCAAACAAGCCTTGGCGGCGGTGGGCCAAGGCATTCTCATGCAGAATTATTGCCAGGTATTTTCACGAATTGGTATTCCAGTAGCCCAGATATTGTTGGCACCGGAAGATGTTCATAATCGGCATAAGTATCTCAATGCCCGCAATACCTTTCAAACCCTTCTTGATTATAATGTACTACCGATTGTTAATGAAAACGATACCGTTGCCATAGCAGAATTAAAATTTGGTGACAATGATCGCTTATCGGCTTTAGTGGCATCGCTCATCAATGCCCAGCTGCTTATCATTCTTTCTGATATTGAGGGTTTATTTACTTCTGATCCCAAAAAAAATTCTAAGGCTCTTCTCATTAAAGAAGTTGAGAGGGTAGACGATAATATTGAAAAAATGGCCGGTCGGGAAGGAAGTAACATTTCGACTGGTGGGATGAAAAGCAAAATTATGGCAGGTCGTATGGCGACCTTTTCAGGTATTGGAGTCATCTTGGCTTTAGGAAAAGACTTTTCAGTAATTCAAAGAATATTTGCTGGTGAAGAGGTTGGAACTTTTTTTTACCCTCAGACCAAGGTCCTCAAAAACCGGAAACGGTGGATTGCTTTTGGAATGATGGCCCGAGGTCGGGTCTTCATCGACAAAGGAGCTTATTCTGCTTTGATGAGAAATAAAAGCCTATTACCAGCGGGGATAAAGGCAGTAGAAGGTATTTTTGATTCAGGTGACTGTATTGAAGTTGTCAATGAAGAAGGCCAATCAGTTGCCAAGGGCTTGGTAAACTTTTCATCGACAGAATTAAAAAAAATACGTGGTTTACATACGACTGAGTTACAAGAAGTTTTTTTTGATCAAGAGATAAGTGTTGAAGTGATTCATGTTGATAACTTAGTTTTATTTAATCGGGGGGGAGAAAAACGATGGTTGAAGATATGAAAGTGCAAGCTCAAAAAGCAAAAAAGGCTGCTCAGTTGTTGGCAACGGTTTCAACCCAGAAAAAAAATAATTTTCTCGATGATCTGGCTCAACGTTTAGAATCAGAACAATCGAGGATTGAACAAGAAAATCAAAGAGATGTTAAAAATGCTGTAAAAAACAATATGAAACCCGGGTATATTGATCGTTTAATCCTCAATGAAAAAAGAATTCACGGAATGGCAGATGGTTTAAGGCAAGTAGCTGCACTTGCTGATCCGGTTGGGGAAGTTATATCAGGTTGGAAAAGACCGAATGGTTTATTGGTAACCAAAGTGAGAGTTCCACTAGGAGTCTTGGCGATTATTTATGAAGCTCGACCGAATGTGACCATCGATAGCATCGGATTGGGAATTAAATCAGGAAACGCCTTAGTTTTGAGGGGAAGTAGCTCCACCCTCAATTCCAACCGATTACTAACCCTTTTCGCTCGTGAATCCCTCCTTCAATGTTCTCTTCCAGAAAATTCGGTTCAACTGATTGAAAGTACTAGCCATGATGACATTGCTCAATTGTTAACTTTAAGAGAATATATTGATGTCGCGATCCCCCGAGGAGGAGCAGGTTTAATTCATAATGTTGTGAATCATTCTCAAGTACCAGTTATTGAGACCGGTGTTGGGAACTGTCATGTTTATGTTGATGAAGAAGCTGATTTATCAATGGCAGAAAGGATTGTGGTGAATGCGAAAACTCAACGGCCAAGTGTATGTAATGCAGCGGAAACATTATTAGTTCACCAGGGAATTGCCCAAGTTTTTCTCCCCCAAATCACCAGTTCTCTCAAACAAGCCGGGGTTGAGATTCGAGGTTGCGAACAAGCTCGTCAAATCATTCCTGATTTGGTTCCAGCCACCGATGACGATTGGAAAATTGAATATCTCGACTTGATTATAGCCGTTAAGGTGGTAAAGGACCTTAACGAAGCTGTTGAACACATCAACACTTATGGAACACACCATTCAGAATCTATTATTACTGAAAACTATTCGAATGCCAGAAATTTTATGGATAAGATTGACTCGGCGGCGGTTTATGTCAATGCTTCGACTCGTTTTACTGATGGAGAACAATTTGGCTTGGGAGCTGAAATTGGTATTAGTACTCAGAAGCTTCATGCCCGGGGACCTATGGGATTGCAAGAATTAACTACAATAAAATATGTGGTTTATGGAACCGGACAGATTCGAAACGCTTAGAAAAGTTAAAATAAGATAACGGTTATTTGAACCAGATATCCCAAGGAGAGATAGTTTCTATGAAAAAAGGTATTATGGGTGGCACTTTTGATCCGATCCATTTAGGACATTTAGTAACCGCTGAAGAAGTGAGAGATTATTTTCATTTAGACGAGGTAGTTTTTGTTCCCTCGGCACGGCCACCCCATAAAGTTGGACAGGTGATAACCAACCCTGAACATCGCTATTTAATGGTGGTGCTGGCGACGATTACTAATCCCTATTTTCGAGTTTCCCGAGTAGAGTTGGAACGAGTTGGACCTTCTTATGCCGTTGATACTTTGCGATATTTTCGTGAATTTTGGGGAGATGACAGTGAAATCTTCTTTATAACTGGAGCCGACGCTTTTGCGCAGATTTCAAGCTGGAACAACCCTGAAGAGCTTTTCCGGTTATGTACCTTTGTAGCGGCAACTCGACCTGGTTATAAAATGGTGAGCATGGAAGAGAAATATCGGCAAAAGGTGAAAATGATAGAGGTCTCTGCTCTGGCTATTGCCTCATCAGAGATTCGGCGACGGGTTAAAAAGGGAGAATCAATTAAATATTTGGTTCCCGAGGCTGTTGAAAACTATATTAAAAAAAACGGGCTTTATGTCAATGAATGAGTTAATTACTAAACAACTAAAAAGCATGATTTCTCCTTCACGTTTCAATCATTCAGTTCGAGTAGCCGAAGAAGCCAGGAATTTAGCTGTTCATTTTGGTGAAGATCCTGAAAAGTCTTATATTGCAGGTCTTCTCCATGATTCAGCAAGAGCTCTTTCTTGTAAGGAGATGGTCCAATATCTCCCGCCCTTTTTTCTTCCAATTGGATATTCTATTCCAGCTATATTTCATGCTTTTGCGGGTCCCCGATTTCTTGCTAGCCAGTTCGATATTACCGACTATTCGATACTTCGAGCTGTTTGCTGGCATGCAACTGCCTGTGAAGATATGAGTAATTTTGATAAAATACTTTTTGTAGCCGATTTATCCGAAAGTGGACGTCGATTCAAAGAAAGTGATACAATTCGAGAAGCCTTGCAAAGAGGACTTCAAGCAGCTTTTATAAAAGCCATAGAAATGAAAGTGAATTATTTACTTGCAACAAAAAAGATTATTTATCCAGCTAGCATGGAAGCTTGGAACAAAATTATTGGAATATACTTAGAGGAAACGAATGATAAAACGCAGAAGAAAGAAAAGCTATAAATATTTGTATTTAATCATTGGATTTATTATAGGCGGAATCCTTTTTTTTGGTCTCAATAATCATAATGTTCGGAATAAATTGGTGCAAACAGTTATGGGTTATGCTCCACCAGAAAATACCACTATTTTAATTGTTGGGCAAGATAGTATTAAGCCTTTACGAAGTGATACCATTATTTTACTTTGTCTAAACACCAAGAGTGAAGAAATCCTTTTATTTTCTATTCCGCGCGATACCCGCATTGAAGTGCCGGGCAATGGTTATGATAAAGTCAACCATTCTTATGCCAAGGGCGGGATCCAGCTTCTCAAGGAAACTATTGAAAAAAACTTAAACATTCCTGTTCCATATACAGTGGAGATCAATTATCAAGGATTTGAAAAGGTTATTGACCTATTGGGTGGAGTAGAAATTGACGTAGAAAGTGATATGAAATACATTGATCGAGCCCAGGATTTGGTAATTGATATTTCTGCAGGTAAACAGCGCCTGAAAGGGGATAAAGCCTTACAATATGTTCGGTTTCGTAATGATAGGTTAGGAGATATTGGTCGAATCAAAAGGCAACAAAATTTTCTTCAGGCTTTGTTTAATGAGATTGATAATCCCTTAAACCTTCCGAAAATGCCCCAAATTATCCAAGAGCTCAGGCATGCTTTAGTTACCAATTTTTCCAATGAGGAACTCATTAACCTGGGCCTTTGGTTTAAGGACTTAAATGAAAGAGTGATGATAACTGATATGATGCCAGGAGAAGCTACCTATATAGAAGGAGTAAGTTATTGGGAACCAGATTTAGATACAACAAAAGAGTTGATTGCCGAATTCTTTCTCAAAGAAGAAAAAGTCGAGGAACAGCTGAATGAATCCTAAGGAAAAATGTTTAATCGTTTTGGAAGTTGCTGATGAAAAGAAAATGCAGGATGTTGTCGTTCTTGATCTGAGAAATGTATTTCCTGTAGCTGATTATTGGATCATTGGAAGTGCAGCGACCTTTATTCAAACCAAAGCCATTGCTGAGGAAATAAAAAAGACCTTGGACTCTTACTCAGTTCAACCTTTTCATATTGAGGGATTCGATGCTGGCGAATGGATTCTTATGGATTACGGTGACGTTATTGTTCATATTTTTCGAGAGGAAGAGAGACAATATTATCAGTTGGAAAAGTTATGGAGAAATGCCCTTTTGGTTTATTCAAAAGAATTGCAGGTTAATAAGTTTAACGAAATAGATTGACATTGTGCTGGAGAATATGTTATTTTACAGCTTCGGGTTCTCATCTTATTTTAAGTTTAATCCCTAAGTAAAAAAGTACAAAGAAAGTTTTTTTTATTAAAATTGTAAAAAATGCTGTTGAGACAGCGGAAGAATACGAATTTATAAAATAGCTAAAGAAAAAATGAAGTTGGTATGGTAAGGGAGGTCAAGAAATGCCAGGAAAAAAATATCAAATAACGTCGGAATCAGTAACCGAAGGCCATCCCGATAAAATGGCAGATCAAATTTCGGATGCCGTCCTGGATGCTATTTACGAACAAGATGCTCAAGGTCGTGTTGCAGTCGAGACTTTAGTAGCAACAGGAATGGTCATGATTGCAGGTCAAATTAGTACCTCATGTTATGTCGATATTCCACGAGTGGCAAGAGAAACTATTCGTGAAATTGGTTATACGCGAGCCAAATTTGGATTTGATTATGCAACCTGTTCGGTTCTTACTGCCATTGATGAACAATCACCTGATATTGCCTTAGGAGTTAATAAAAGTCTCGAATCAAAATTGGGTGAAACAACCGAAGACGAAGACCTTTCTCTGGGCGCTGGCGATCAGGGGTTAATGTTTGGATATGCTACCAATGAAACTATCGAGATGCTCCCATTTCCAATCGCAATGGCACATCGACTGGCTTACCGTTTAGCCGAAGTCAGAAAGAAAGGAATATTTACTTACCTTCGTCCTGACGGAAAGACTCAAGTGACAGTAAATTATGTTGATGGAATCCCTCGGAATATCGATACGATAATTATTGCTGCTCAGCACCATCCCGATATTAACCATCAAACTATCGAAACAAATCTGGTAGAAGAAGTTATTCGTCCGGTGATTCCGGCTGAATATATCAACAGTCAAACTCGTTTTTTGATTAATCCAACCGGTCGTTTTGTTATCGGAGGACCTCAAGGAGATACAGGATTAACCGGAAGAAAAATAATCGTTGATACTTATGGAGGAATCGGTCGTCATGGCGGCGGGTGTTTCTCCGGCAAAGATCCAACTAAAGTTGACCGTTCAGCCAGTTATGCTGCTCGTTATGTAGCGAAAAATATTGTCGCTGCTGGATTGGCCGATAGATGTGAAATACAGGTTGCTTATGCCATCGGTGTGGCGAAACCGGTTTCAATTTCAGTGGAAACTTTTGGAACTGGTAGGATTACCGATGAAGAGATTTTAGATATTATAAAGAAGACCTTTGATCTAAGACCAGGGGCAATTATTCGCGACCTTCGTCTTCGAAGACCAATCTACAAGAAAACTGCTGCTTACGGTCATTTTGGCAGAAATGATCCCGATTTTACCTGGGAACAGACTGATAAGGTTGAGATCATCCAGGATTTAGCCGGGATGTAAGAGGAGAATAAGATGGATCATCATATTAAAGATATCGAACTTGCACCGGCAGGAAAGAAAAAAATTGAGTGGGTTCGCCGTGAGATGCCGGTCCTATCAGGAATTGCAGCTCAATGGAAGAAAGACAAGCCCTTGGAGGGAGTACAGATTGCAGCTTGCTTGCACGTGACTTCAGAAACAGCCGTTCTCATGATCACCTTAAAAGAAGGTGGAGCTAATGTTGCCCTTTGTGCTTCCAATCCCCTCAGTACTCAGGATGAAGTTGCTGCCTCATTGGTGAAAGATTTTGGAATAAACGTCTTTGCCATATGCGGTGAAGATCGTGAAACCTATTATCAACATATTGACGAAGTTTTAGAAAGAAACCCTCAGATTACGATGGATGATGGAGCGGATTTAGTGTCAACTCTTCATCAAAAAGGTGGTTCTCGGATTTCCCAGGTTATCGGTGGAACGGAAGAAACAACCACTGGTGTCGTCCGTTTAAAAAGCATGGCAAAGGCAGGGCAGTTGCGATATCCAGTGATTGCCGTCAATGATGCTGATACTAAACATCTCTTTGATAACCGGTACGGAACCGGCCAAAGTACTTTAGAAGGAATTCTACGAGCTACTCATATTCTATTAAGTGGGAAAAAAGTTGTGGTAGTCGGATATGGATGGTGTGGAAGAGGTATTGCCATGCGAGCTCGTGGAATGGGTGCGAGAGTCGGGATAGTCGAGATTAACCCGGTAAAAGCTTTGGAGGCATTGATGGACGGATATGAAGTAATGTCTATGTTAGATGCCGCAGCTTGGGGGGATCTTTTTATAACAGTGACTGGAAATATTTCTGTCATTCGGAAGGAGCATTTTCTCCAAATGAATGATGGGACAATTCTATGCAACTCAGGTCATTTTAATGTTGAAATAGATCGAGATGATTTAGAATCGGTGAGCGTCAACCGGAGGGAAGCCCAACCATTGGTTGAAGAGTTTACTTTATCTAACGGAAAAAAACTCTTCTTTTTAGCAGAAGGACGGCTGGTGAATCTGGCTTGTGCCGAAGGCCATCCCCCAACAGTTATGGATATGAGTTTTGCCAACCAAGCTTTGTCGGTAAAATTTTTAAAAGAACAGGCATCTTCGCTTGAAAATCAAGTGTATAAAGTTCCCGATGATATCGATATGAACGTTGCTCATTTAAAACTTTCTTCTTTGTCGATTAAAATTGAGGAACTCACTCCTCGTCAAAAGAAATATTTAGCTTCTTGGGAGGAAGGAACTTAAGTTATCCGATAAAAGTCAATCATCCAGAAGTTAAATTTTTTTATTAAATGAAGAATTTTTTCCCTGTTTCATCTTCAAGATGATGAAACCAAACGACCGAAGGGAGGACATGAAATGAATCAATACGAGTTAGGAATGGTTCTTCGTTCAACTTTGAACGAAGAAGAAGTGAATCAGGTAGTTGAAAATGTAAAGTCTCGGATAACAGAGCTCGGAGGAGAGTGTACCGAGACCAATGTATGGGGAAAGAGACGTCTCGCTCATCCCATCAACAAACAAACTGAAGGAATTTATGTTTTTCTCAACTTTTCCCTTTCTCCCCAATCAGTCAAGGAACTGGTTAGAACTATTCAATTTATCGATTCAGTTCTGCGCCATATCCTGGTAAAGGATGAAAAGAAAAAGACTGCTGCAAAAGAAAAAAAACCGGTGGAAACGACTGAAGATACAGCCAGTCCCGAGCCACAACCTGATGGATTAGAAGCCTCTGATCCTGAAAGCAACGATGTACAAACTCCATCTGAATAGGATCATTTTGATAGGCAAAGTAACCAATAAGCCAGAGCTTCGTTATGTACCGAGTGGTTCTCCAATATGTTCTTTTTCTGTCGAAGTGATCAGAGAAAATCCAAGCTCGACCGGTAAAGCAGAAGAATATGATGTGTTTCCGATTATTGCTTGGAATGATCAAGCCCTCTATTGCAACCAGTCAATTGAAAAAGGATGCTGGGTTTATTGTGAGGGATCATTACAAATACGCACCTTTGGCGAAATGGGTGCTCAGAAAAGAACGACAGTTGAAGTGATTCTTAAAGATATTTTTCGGCTTCAACAATAATAAGAAATTAAAATGCTAAGAGAGGTTAGATACTGATGAGAACTGAGCGAGATTCAGGAAAAAGATTTTTTAGGCGTTCACGGAAGAAAAATTGTATTTTCTGTGTAGAAAAAGGTCCAATTGATTATAAGGATATTAATCGTTTAGGCCGATTTATTAGTGAGAGAGGGAAGATTATCCCAAAAAGAGTGACCAGCGTTTGCGCAAGGCATCAACGGGAACTTTCAATAGCTATCAAAAGAGCTCGGGAAATTGGTTTGCTTCCCTATTCACTTGACTAAATTCGACTCGATCGAAAAAAATGAGGAAACTTAGACCCACTGTTGAGGGAGCTTTTTTAGCTGCCTTAACAGTTGTTTTGTATTTATCGAGTGTTTATCTGCCGTTATTTGGTTTCTTTTTAAGCTTTTTTTGTCCATTGCCGGTATTGTTTTTGGTAGTTCGCTGGGATTTAAGAACTGGTGCTTTAGCCGCTGGTGTAGCAACTCTTTTAGTCGCTTTTACCGGTTTAATTCCAGCTCTTATCTGTATTAGTTATACTCTGATTGGGATTTTTTTAGGATATGCGATAAAAAAGAAATATTCTTTCTTTGAAGTAATAGGTTTTGGCAGTTTGGTATCGCTTTTATCCAAGATTGCATTAATCGGTTTTGCACTCCTCATCACCGGAATCAACCCGATTATTGAGAACCTTCAAATCATGGAGGAAGCTTTCCAAAGGACTTCTCAAATTTTCGGAGAGTTTGGAGAGGAAAATTTTCAGCAAGTAATTACCTTAATAAACCTTGCTCTCCCAGCAATATTGGTAGTAGCTTCCATACTTGATACAACAATTAATTTCTTTTTGGGGTCATGGGTAGGGAAGAAAATAGGAATCCCTTTTCCTGAATATCCAGCTTTTCGAAACTGGAAATTCCCGGTTTCGGTTTTTTGGATGTTTGTCCTGAGCTGGGTGTTTGTCTTGTTTGGTGGGGAAACCATATACGGAAGAATAGGTCTTAACTTACAGATTGTAACCCAATCTCTATTTATCGTTCAGGGAGTTGCCATTGTATATTATTTTCTGAGTCGCTATATTCAATCTCGCGGTGTAAAAATTATAATACTTTTATTCGTGGTATTTCAACCAATATTGAGTACAATTTTAAGCTGGTTAGGAGTTCTTGATACCTGGTTTGATTTTAGAAAAATGAGCTCACCAAAGGGATAATTCAATAGTTCAATCCTCTTGCTGTGTTGGACTAGTAAGTTTGAGGAAAGAGGTTTCATTGTTGAAAAGGAGTGATACTATGCAACTTATACTTTTACAAAAGGTAGAGAACCTCGGTGACGAAGGCGATGTTATCGAGGTAAAAGAAGGATACGCTAGAAATTATCTCCTTCCAAAAAAATTGGCAATTAAAGCGACCAAGGGGAGTTTAACTCAAATTGATGTTTTGAAACGCAAGAGAAAACAAAGAGAAGAAAAAGAATTAGACGCTATTCGTCAACTTCAGAAAAAGGTAGATGGATTACATCTTGAATTTATAAGAAAAGCTGGAGAAAAGGGAAAACTTTACGGTTCGGTAACTTCAAAAGAAATAGCTGATAAAATTGGAGAAGAACTGCAATTAGAATTGGATCGGAAGTTTATTGATCTTCCAGAACCAATCAAAGATATTGGTGAAACCGAAGTTAAACTCCATTTTGGGAAAGGCATTTATGGATCAGTGCAAGTTCAGATTGTCCCTGAAGAAAGTGTTCAACCGGATGATGCAAAAGAGGTGAAAGAATCCTGAGTATAGAAAGGGTACCTCCCCAAAGCCTTGAAGCTGAACAGGCAACCTTGGGTTCAATGTTACTGGAGAGGAATGCTCTTCTAAAAACATTGGAAATTCTTCAGCCGGAAGATTATTATTACGATAATCATCGGATCATTTTTTCTGCAATAACTGAGCTGTTTGAAGATGATAAAGCCTGTGATATTGTTACCCTGGCTGAAAAGCTCAGAGCAAAAAATCAACTGGAAACGGTTGGAGGTCTTGAGTATTTATCACTTTTAACCAATTTGGTTCCAACTGCAGCAAATGTTGAATATTATGCACACATCGTTGAAGAAAAAGCTATTGTTCGTCTTATAATTCAAATTTGTACCCAGATAATTAAAGAAAGTTATGAAAGTCAAATCGACGCCACCGAATTACTCGATCGTTCGCAGCATATGATTTTGCAGTTATCGCAAAGCCGGATAAAAAGCGATTTTGTTGCTCTAAAAACGGTTATCAACGAGGCTTTTGATCGTATTGAGGACCTTTATCACCGCGATGAACATATAACTGGTATTTCAACCGGTTTTGTTGATTTGGATAACATGACAGCCGGGTTTCATCCTTCCGAACTCATAGTTATTGCAGCTAGACCTGGAATGGGTAAAACCAGTTTTTGTCTGAACATAGCTCAACATGTGGGTATTAATAAAAAAATACCAGTAGCATTCTTCAGCCTTGAAATGTCACGAGATCACATAGCCCAAAGAATGCTTTGTGGAGAGGCTGGAATTGATGCATCTCGAGTAAGAAGAGGGCAGATTAACGAGAAAGACTGGCCGGTTTTAGCTTCAGCTGCTGGACGGTTGGCAAACGCTTCGATATATATTGACGATACTCCGGGGATTACCGTTCTTGAGTTGCGAGCAAAAGCAAGGAGGCTAAAAGTAGAAAAAAACTTGGGTTTGGTCTTCGTTGACTATTTACAGTTGATGAGTGGTCATATCCGAACCGAGAATCGCCAACAAGAAATTTCGGAAATTTCCCGGTCATTAAAAGCTATGGCTCGGGAACTTGATGTACCAGTTGTTGCGGTTTCTCAATTAAGCAGGGCAGTGGAGCAGAGAAACCCCAAACGACCTCAGCTTTCCGACCTGCGTGAAAGTGGTGCAATTGAACAGGATGCCGACTTGGTTATGTTTATTTATCGGGAGGAGTATTATAATCCCAACACCCAGAGTAAAAAAAATATTGCTGAAGTTATTGTGGCCAAACAAAGAAACGGTCCGGTTGGCGCTGTAGAGCTTCTTTTCAGAAGTGCTTTTACGAAATTTGAAAGCCTATCACGCCGAACCTATAATTCGGGGGGAGAAGAATAAAGTATTTGGCAGTTATCTTTTCATTGACATAAAATTCTTATCAATGATATTATTTTCAAAAATTGGGAGGGATTCATTTGAAAAAACACTTAGTAATATTTTTAGTCATTATGGTTGGAATGATAGGTCTGAGTTCGTTGGCTTCGGCATCGACCCTGGATGAGATAAAAGAACGGGGGACGATCATTATTGGGACTGATGCGACTTATCCACCGATGGAATTTCACGATGAAGAAGGAAATATGATTGGTTTTGATATTGACCTTGGTAATGCAATTGCCGAAGAGTTGGGAGTCAAAGCGGAGTTTATTGATACAGCATGGGATGGGATTTTTCCAGCTTTGGATTCGAAAAAGTTTGATATCATCATGTCTTCGACTTCAATTACCGAAGAACGATTAAAATCCAAAGACATGAGCGATCCTTATTATCAAACATCTCAAGCGATTGCAGTTCGAAAAGATGATGACTCAATAAAAGGGCCGGAAGATTTAGTTGGGAAAGTAATCGCTGTTCAAATTGGTACAACTGGAGATTTTGCAGTAAGCGAAATTGAAGGTGTAAAAGAAATTAAACGTTTTGATACCACCGATAAAGCCTACATGGAAGTTATGAATAAAAGAGCCGATGCCGTCGTTAATGATTATTCTGAGGTATCATTCCGGATGACGCTTCTTCCTAATATGAAAGTTGCTGCGACTTTCAAAGAAGGAGAAGATATTTACGGGATAACGATGCGTAAAGGTGAAACCGAATTATTAGCAGCCATCAATGAGGCATTGGCTAAATTAAAAGAATCAGGCAAATATCAGGTAATTCATGACAAGTGGTTTGTTACTACGGGAAATTAGGGGAGTTTAAATAGTTTTCATAAAAAATAATGAATGGGCGCTAATTCATAGCGCCCATTTTTTCCGTGTTTTGAAATGTATAGATTAAAAAAATGGTCTGGAAGCCTTTTGGCATTTTGATGTGAATAAAGAAAAAAGAGAGTAGGTTTTTTTAATGTTGTTGCCAGAAAATGGATGAAGTTTAAGCTTAAATTTATAAATTAAGTATTATCAATAATGAGCATAAAAAACGTTTCCCAAGTGGGGTTCAAACCACGATCAGAAATGTTCGGAGCGAAAGGAGGCACCATGGTTGCAATTTGACCTATCAGCACTTGTTAGAGCTATTCCTGCCTTACTTTATGGAGCATCGGTTACTTTAAGGATTACAGTTTTATCAATCGCTATGGGTTTGGTAATTGGGTTTGTAACCGGCTTGGCACGGGTTTGGCCAAATGTTGTGTTCCGTACTATTTCGAGTTTATATATCGAACTTATTCGAGGAACTCCTTTATTAGTTCAGATTTTTATTGTTTATTTTGGCTTGCCCGCCTTAGGTTTAAATTTAGATCCTTTTATCGCAGGTATGATAGCAATGGGAATTAACAGCGGTGCCTATATCGGTGAAATTGTTCGGGGTGGTATCGAATCGATTGCCAAAGGCCAAATGGAAGCAGCTCGGTCTTTGGGTCTCACTTACTGGCAGGCTATGAGATATGTTATTCTTCCTCAATCATTAGTTCGGATTTTGCCAGCGTTGGGAAATGAATTCATCGCATTATTGAAGGATTCATCTTTGGTTTCAACCATTGCGATTGCTGAATTAACCCGTTCGGGGCAGATTATTATCACTCGAACCTTTAAATCTTTTGAAATCTGGTCGGGAGTCGCTCTTTTTTACTTTGTCATGACTTACACCATATCAAGAATTGTGAAATATTCTGAGAAGAGGTTGCGTTACGGTGAGTAGGTGGGCTATTGAGGTAAATGGATTAAATAAATTTTTTAATACCAATCATGTGTTAAAGAATATTGATATCCGAGTTCCTTTTGGTGAAGTAGTTTCCATAATTGGTGCATCCGGTTCGGGAAAAAGTACCTTTCTGCGTTGTTTAAATGGTATCGAAACGATACATAGTGGTGAAATAATTATCAACGGAGTGGCAATTACCGATAATAAAGTTAATATAAATATTGTTCGGCAATCTATTGGAATGATATTCCAGAATTTTAATCTTTTCCCTCACATGACAGTTTTAAGTAATATTACTCTGGCTCTCCAGAAAGTGAAGAGAATGTCCAAAGCAGAATCTGAAAAAGCATCTTTTCGTTTATTGGAAAAAGTTGGTTTAGAAGAAAAAGCAGAATCTTTTCCCATACAGCTTTCCGGTGGTCAACAACAAAGAGTTGCAATTGCTCGGGCGTTGGCAATGAATCCCCGAGTAATGATGTTTGATGAGCCAACTTCAGCTTTAGACCCGGAAACTGTCAATGATGTTTTAGATGTCATGAAAGAATTGGCATTAGAGGGAATGACTATGGTGGTTGTAACTCATGAAATGGGATTTGCACGAGAAGTTGCTGATCGGGTGGTATATATTGATGAGGGGAGAATTATTGAGGATGGGAAACCGGAAGATATTTTTTATAATCCGAAGAATCCTCGATTACGGGATTTCTTGGGTAAAATTATTAATGTTTAGAGGAGATATTCTTTCTAACTAAAAAAATTAGAGGGAGAGACATGAGACAGATAAAAGTTGGAGTCATTGGATTTGGAACGGTGGGAATGGGTACCGTAAAAGCCCTTTGGAATCAAAAAGAAGAAATCGAAAAAGAACTGGGAGTTGGGGTAAAAGTCGTTAAAATTGTTGATAAAGAGTGGATGATTGGTCGACCTATGGTGGTTCCACCGGATATTAAAAGCAGCGATCCATCAGAAGTGATTGATGACCCTGAAATAGAAATCGTCGTCGAAGCAATGGGTGGAATAGATCCTGCCTTTGATTATGTTTCGCAAGCTTTAGCCCGGGGAAAGACAGTTATCACTCCCAATAAGGAGCTTATTGCGAAAAAAGGTCGAGAGTTATTTCAGCTGTCTGCAGAGAATGAAACCGATGTTTATTTCGAGGGCGCGGTCGGAGGCGGGATACCCATAATCCATACCCTTAAAGAACAACTGCTCGGTGACGACATCTTGGAGGTTATCGGGATAGTCAATGGAACAACGAACTATATTCTATCTGAAATGTCTCTCAGAAAGACTTCATTTGAAAAAGCCTTGGAAGATGCAAAAAGAAAAGGATTTGCTGAGCCAATACCAACCAATGATGTAGAAGGATACGATTCAACTTACAAAATTGCCATCTTGGCAACTTTATGTTTTCATGGGCGGGTAGATGTTGAAAAGGTATATCGGGAAGGAATCACCCGTATTTTGACTGATGATATCGAATACGCCCGAGAGTTAGGATATACAATTAAGTTATTGGCAATTGCCCGGCGAATTGGAGAAGACATCGAACTTCGGGTTCAACCAGTTCTCCTCCCGCTTTCTCATCCTCTCTCAACGGTGTTTGGAGTAGAGAATGCCATTTATGTCCGTTCCCGGACTCGCGATTTGACATTTCGGGGCCCTGGTGCTGGTGGTGATGCAACCGGAAGTGCCATGGTTGGGGATATTATCGATGCAATCCGGAATATTAAATATGAAGCCAGAGGAAGGGTGGGATGTACATGTATGAGAGATTTAACTGTTCTTCCTATGGAGAGCTTGATTTCTCAAAATTGTGTTCGAGTTTTAGCTTTGGATGTTCCTGGAGTATTGGGAAAAATTGCCAGCGAGTTTGGGAATTCAGGGGTCAGTCTCTCAGCAGTCAAACAACCGGTTAGCACTCCGGGCAAACTAACTAATATTTATTTTTTAACCCATCGAATTCAAGAAAGAAATATACAAAAAGCCATTCAAAGTATTCAAAATCTCGATGTAGTCAAAGACGTCTATGCTATCCGTGTGGAAGACGGAGAATCCTAAGCAACAAAGTGTTTTCTTCAAAGTTTATCCCAAAGAGCGCAGTGAGAGGTTACTATCTAAGGATTCTGTAGGATTTATGACTACAATCAGCTCTCATTTTGGTTTTTTAACTCCTTCTCCCTTGATGGGAGAAGGTTGGGATGAGGGTGAAAATCCATTTCTCAAACCGTCATTAAGAGAAGTCCAACCGCCTTTTGGTTAGACGACGTGGCAATCTCATTTAGCCAATTCGTCATTTTGAGGAGTCCGGTGTCTTTTATCGGACGACGTGAGAATCTCATCATTTCAAATGTTTATTTAGAAAGAAACAAAAGATCAGATCCTCACGCGGGAAAGCACTGATCAGGATACTACCCAGGAGAGGGGAGGTGTTAAGGTGGAACCAGAAGAAATGAAAACTATCTTACATTGTGTTCGCTGTCAAAAAGATTGTGAACACGTTGTACATTACCACAGAGGAATGATTTCATCAATTGTTTGTCAAGAGTGTGGCATTGAAATTGGATTTGACCAAAATAAGCTTATGGCTTGTTATGGAGAAGACTTAGTCAATCGAGTGTTAACTAAACCGCGCCGAATTACTGAAGAATATGAAAAAGACCTTATAAAGTTTATGAAAGACATTCCTTTCCGTATCATTACCAAACCCTATCGTTTGATCAAAGAAATCGACCCTTTTAAGAATTAAAAATTCGGTTCTCCCCACACCTCAATATTGATTTGTAAACCACTATACCACTTTGTATTAAAAATTGATTCGGAAAAAACACATAATTTAAATTGTTATTATGTAGAAAGCAGTGATGATGCAATCTCATTTAGCCAATTCGTCATTATGAGGAATCTGGTGTTTTTTGCCGGTCATTTTATGAATCTCATTCACTTCGATTCCACAATTCCATAATTTCTCAATCCTATGAATAATAAAAGATGAATCATGAGATTGCCACGACCTCAGAAAACCAGGTCTCGCAATGACAACTTATTTTATATTGAAAAGCCCCAGTAGATGATGAAAATAACTTTATACCGATCAAATTCCCCCTTTAGAAAAGGGGGATAGGGGGATTTGAGTTTTTTACTGTTCCGTCATTCAGACTGTGTCACAATCCCTTTCATACACCAAGAAGAGCTTGAAAGTGGAGGAATCGTTCTATTTATCTTCAATTTTTTGGTTATCTATTCCCAATATTCCTGTAAAATATTAACCTAAGTGGTGGTAAAAAATTTATAGAATAATTATGACACAGCCTGATTGCGAGGAGCGTCTTGTGCGACGTGGCAATCTCTATTTAAATAATTTGGTTATTCTGAGGAGTCCGGTGTTTTTTGCCGGACATTATAAGAATTTCATCCTATAAAGTATTTTTAAAAAAATATAAAAGATGAGATCCTCACGGCTTCGAAAAACGAAGCCTCAGGATGACACTGGTGGTGTCAGATGAGATCCTCACGCGGGAAAGAACCGCTCGGGATGACAAATTAAAGGCACACCCCCCCGCGCGAAGCGGCACCCCTCCAAGGAGGAGAATTGTTGAATTCATTCCCTCATTGAGGAGGAATTGCAGTAATCCTCTTGAGTCAAAGGGAGAGGCGGAAAGATAAAAGAGAGATCCTCACGGCTTTAAATACTAAGGGAGTGAGGGGGCGAGGAAAAAAAGGGAAATGGCTCTCCCGTTTCACACTCTTTATTACGAATTGCCCAAATCATTATACAAATGACAATAAACATGATGTTCAGAGGTAATGGCTTTTCTTTCGGGTACTTTTTTGGAACAGATATCCATCTGTTGAGGACAACGAGTATGGAATCGACATCCAGTTGGTGGGTTAAGAGGACTGGGTGGGTCTCCTTCAAGAATTAAGCGGTCCTTTTTCATAGTCGGATCGGGGGCAGGTATCGAAGAGAGGAGTGCCGTAGTGTAAGGATGAAGTGGATTTTCGAAAATTTCCTCAGTTGGAGCAATTTCTACAATTCTTCCCAAATACATGACAGCAATTCGGTTGCTAATATGCTTTACCACACTGAGGTCATGAGAGATAAAGAGATAAGTGAGCCTCATTTCCTGCTGAAGGTCAATAAGTAAATTTAAAATTTGAGCTTGAATAGAAACATCAAGAGCCGAAACCGGTTCGTCGCATACTATAAAATCTGGTTTTAAAATCAGTGCCCGGGCTATTCCAATTCTTTGACGTTGTCCTCCGGAAAATTCATGGGGATATCGATTGAGGTCATCCTGAGTCAAACCCACCTTGTCGATAGTTTCATCTAAACGATTCTTTCGGTCTTGAGAATTGGACATTCCATGGATAATTAAAGGTTCTTCAAGAATAAACCGAATCGACTTGCGAGGATTCAGGGAGGCAAAGGGGTCTTGAAAAACAATTTGCATCTTTTTGCGATAGGGCTTAAAAGCTTTTTCTGGAATTTCTAGTAAGTTTTGGTCCTCATAGATAATTTTGCCCGCAGTTGGTTCAATTAAGCGAAGGATACATCTCCCTAAAGTACTTTTACCGCAACCAGATTCTCCTACCAAGCCAAGGGTTTCTCCGCTCAATATATCGAGATCAACATCATTGACCGCATCTACCACTCCTTTTTCATTGGTGGTTTGGTCATATAAATAAAATTGTTTACTCAGCTGTTGCAATGATATCAATAAAGGTGACATGCGACCCAGTGATCCTTTTCAATTTCTTTTAATAGTGGTTCAGTGGTTGAACAAACCGCCATCTTTTTAGAACAACGGGGGTGGAAACGACATCCACCGGGTGGAAAACATAGATTGGGGACTCTCCCGGGGATTGATTCCAAACGTTTCCGATCTCTTTGAATTCGGGGAATAGCGTTTAACAAAGAAACGGTGTAGGGGTGAAGGGTATTTGAAAAGATGGAATAAACATCGGCTTTTTCAACGATTTTTCCAGCATACATTACTGCAACTTGCTGACAGGTTTCAGCCACAACACCTAAATCGTGAGTGATGAGAAGGACTGCGGTTTGAAATTCACTTTTGAGGTCATTAATGAGCGAGAGGATTTGAGCTTGAATTGTCACATCGAGAGCAGTTGTTGGTTCATCAGCGATTAAAAGAGCAGGGCGGCAAGCTAAAGCCATAGCAATCATTACTCTTTGTCGCATCCCACCACTCATTTGATGAGGGTATTCTCTGAACCGTCTTTTTGGTTCTGGTATGCGCACTCTTTTTAGAAGCTCAATGGTTTGTTTCTCCGCTTCTGGTATACTCAGTTTTTGATGGATAGTCAGCACTTCAACAATCTCTTTTCCGATAGGAAAAACTGGATCCAGGGAGGTCATCGGTTCTTGAAAAATCATAGAGATTTTTTTCCCTCGAATGGCATACATTTCCTCTTCGGTTTTTTTTGCCAGATCATCACCTAAAAAGATGATTTGCCCGTCAACAATCTTGCCCTGTGGCTTTGGGTAGAGCTTCAAAATGGAGAGAGCAGTCATGCTTTTCCCACAACCTGATTCACCAACCAACCCAAGAGTTTGGTTGGCAGCAATATTGAGGTCAACCCCATCAACAGCCTGAACAATTCCTGATGGAGTGGTCAGGTACGTTTTTAAGTTTTTAATTTGAAGAATAATATCATTCATGGTTTTCACACTCGTAAACGCGGATCAAGGGCATCGCGTAAACCATCTCCTAAAAGGTTCAACCCTAAAACCGCTAACATGATCGCTAAACCCGGGAAGGTTGCTGCCCACCATGCTCCTGAAGTTAGAAATTGTCGACTATTAGATAGCATTGATCCCCACTCAGGCGTAGGGGGAAGAGCCCCCAACCCTAAGAAACCTAAAGCTGCTGCATCAAGAATAGCTCCAGCAACACTCAGGGTGGAATATACAATAACCGGAGCCAGGGCATTAGGAAGGATATGATGCCAAATAATCCGGAAGTGGGATGCCCCCAAAGCCTTTTCAGCTTCAATATAATCCATTTCTTTGATCACTAAAATGGCACTTCGAACCACTCGAGCCATCTGGGGAATATAAACAATTCCAATAGCGATCATAGCTTTTTCTAATCCTGCTCCTAAGGCAGCCATAATTGTAATTGATAAAAGAATGCTTGGAAAGGCAAATAAAACATCGACAATACGCATTAAAAATGTGTCTACCCACCCTCCATAATACCCACCAGCTATACCTAAAATAAGACCAAAAACGGTGGAGATAAGAACAGCGATAAAACCAACTGATAGAGAGGTTCGAGCGCCCCAGATGATTCGTGACAGCAAACAACGTCCTAAGTAATCGGTCCCCAAGGGGAACTGATTATATTCTTCGCCTGCCCAGAATCCGGGTTTCAGCCGATTGGCAAGGCTTCTCTGCAGTGGATTATTGGGAGAAAGGATCGGTGCCAATAAAGCAACGATGACCATAACCAAAATCACAATCAACCCAATTAAGGCGGATTTGTTCTTGCGAATCATATAAAAAAAGTCAGAAAAAACTCCGCTGGTAATCTTCATCATTTCAACGATACCTGATCCGTGGATTAATATAGGCATACAATACGTCAGTAATCAAATTGACTACGACGAATATGAAAGCAATAAAAAGAACCGATCCCTGAATGGCCGGATAATCACGAGCATATACCGCATCAACTGTGTATCGACCTAATCCTGGCCAAGCAAAAACCGTTTCGGTTAAGATAGCCCCTCCCAAAAGGAGACCAAATTCCATGCCAATAACAGTAATGATTGGAATCAGCGCATTTTTCAAAGCATGTTTGAAAATAACCATTCTTTCTGGGAGACCCTTAGCCCGTTCAGTTCGAATAAAGTCTTGGCGAATAATTTCAAGCATAGAAGATCGGGTGATCCGGGCGATCATCGCCATTGGAATGGTTCCAAGAGCAATGCTGGGAAGAATGAGATGGAGAAGCGAGCTTCCCAGGGCTCGAAAATTCAAGGTCAGAATTGAATCCAACACATAGAGGCCGGTGATATTTAGAAGGGGAATCATGACATTGATCCGACCAGAAATGGGTAATATGTCCAACCAAAGCCCAAAAACAAACATTAACATCAACCCTAACCAGAAGACTGGCATAGAAATGCCAAAAAGAGCAACGGTCATTGAAAAATAATCAAAAAAGTGATACTGGCGGATAGCCGAAATGATTCCAGCTAAGATACCAATAACAATTGCCAATAGCATAGCGAAGAGGGAAAGTTCAAGGGTAGCAGGAAAACGGCTAAAAATTTCTTCAACGACTGGAGAGTGAGTGGTAATAGAACGGCCTAAATCTCCTCGAAGCAGACTTTTGAACCAGATATAGTATTGCACGTACATTGGCTTATCAAGTCCCCACCGTTCCCGGGTAGCTTGAACGTATTCTTCGGTAGCGTGTTCGCCGGCTAAAATCCGTGCTGGATCTCCAGGGGTGAGGCGGACGATAACAAACACCAAAATCGAAACACCAATTAAAACGGGTATAAGTAAAAGCAGACGTTTTAAGATGTATTTTTTCATGTTGCTTTATTATACGGATTTATAGGAAGGGTGTAAATATCTAAAAAGGATAGATCTATATGTCGAACAATGGCATCAGATATGAATGAAAACCCAAGATTCGACATGCCATGGTATGTCGCTACATTAAACGGGCACGGTTAAGACCGAGGGGGAGAGGGCGCGAGGGGGCGAAAGGGAGAAAAAGATTTAAGGATAAAAAAAATATAAATGATGAGATCCTCACGCGGGAAAGCACCGCTCAGGATGACAGCATTTTTTTAATTCTTTTGTATAGGGGTTTGATTTATCATGCCCGTAGGTTTACAAGAGAGCAAATAAAAGATTAAACTCATAAGATTGCCACGACCTCAAAAAACCAGGTCTCGCAATGACAATTTATAGACCCGGTAGATGATGAAAATGACTTTATACCGATCAATCTCCCCCTTTAGAAAAGGGGGTAAGGGGGATTTGAGTTTTTTTCTACTCCGTCATTGCGAGGAGCGACCTATGCGACGTGGCAATCTCTTTTAGTTCTTCTGTGATGATAAGGAGTCCGGTTTTTTTACCGGAAATTATAAGAATCTCATACATTCCAATTCCATAATTTCTCAATCCTACAAATAATAAAAGATGACTCATGAGATTTCCACGACCTCAAAAAACCAGGTTTCGCAATGACGGATTGGGTTGATGAGATCCTCACGGCTTCATAAAGCGAAGCCTCTGGATGAAAGATTAAAGAATTCATTTAATGGTATTTACAGAATAAAAAAAGGGTCCGGAAAGAAGTTCTTTCCGGACCCTTTTTTAAAAAATTTGCGATTGGTTTTTTTACTCTTGATCAATCCAAACCGTATTAAAGAATTTTCGTTCGGTTGGATACATTACAAATCCTTGAACGTTTTTCTTGAAAACCATGAACACTTTAGCATGAGCGATTGGTACCCAAGGAACATCAGCGTGAATGATTTCCTGCGCTTTTTCATAAAATGCAGTACGTTCAGCCATATCATAGGTTCGCTGAGCCTTGATCAAGATGTCGTGTAATTCATCATTGCGATAAAAAGCAACGTTTCCAGCACTGCCTACAATAGCGGCATCCTTATCGAGCAGCACATAGATGAAGTTATCTGGATCACCGTTATCTCCGGTCCACCCTAACATACACATAGGATGCTTTCCAGCTTCGGTTTCCTGGAGATAGGTTCCCCATTCAACTGAGTAGATGTTAGCTTTAATTCCAACTGCTTCCAAGTCAGCTTGGATAGCTTCAGCAATTTTGGGAGGATCGAACATGTAGGGGCGAGAAACTGGCATGACCCAGAAGGTCGTTTCAAAACCATTAGGATAGCCGGCTTCTTTCAGGAGCTCGATAGCTTTTTCGGGATTGTATTCATAATCTTCAATGGCATCGTTGTAACTCCACATAATCGGTGGAATAGGGTTCTTCGCTGGAACTGCAGTACCTTGGTAAAGGTATTCAACAATTTCCGGTTTATTTATTGCATGGGCAATAGCTTTTCTGACTCGAACATCACCAAAAGGTTTTTCAAAACCTGGTGTATCTTCACCCATATTCATGGCTAAATACCCAACGTTTAACCCAGGGGCTTCTTGTATATAGAGGTTAGGATTGTTTTTAATCCGCTCCAAATCATCGGCATTTGGGTATTCCATACTATCAATGGATCCTTTTTCTAATTCAATAAGTCGAACTGAAGGATCGGGTATGACCCGGAAGATCAGTTTGTCAACATATGCCCGTCCACCCCAGTAGTCGAGATTGACTTCCAAAGTGAGGTGGTCATCTTTTACCCATTCGACGAATTTAAAAGGTCCAGTTCCAACCGGATTCTTAAAGAAATCAGCACCATATTTTTCACAGGCAGCCGGGCTCACTACAGAAGCAGTAAACATAGCGAGGCTGGTCATGATGGTGGAATTGGGTTGACTAAGAATAATTTTAACTGTATAGTCATCGACTTTTACCACGTCTTGGACATCGGTAAACATCCATTGCCAATAAGCCCATTCTCCGTTTTGGTAGAAGGGGTGTTCTGGATCAAACTGTCTCTTTAGAGAATAGACTACTGCGTCGGCGTTAAAGTCGGTTCCATCATGAAATTTAACACCTTGGCGAAGATGGAATGTGAAAGTTAATCCATCAGGAGAAATCTCCCATGATTCGGCTAAGGCAGGTTCGACTTCGGAAGTCCCGGGTTTATAACGGACTAAACCTTCAAAAATATTATCGGTCATCGATATGGAGATACCATCGGTAACATCGGCAGGATCTAAACGATAGGCATCGCCGGAACTACCATGAACGAGTGTTCCCCCCACTTGTACACATCTTCCCTGCGCTGAGGCAAAACCAACTAATCCAATGACTAAAATAAATATTGTTCCCCACATCATCCATTTTTTCATAATAATAAAACCTCCTTTAAACAAAATTAAAAAGCGATTGAAACATCTTTTATATCTTTGATATTTTCTACTTTTTAAACTGTGAAACCAAAATTGAGGCTGATCCATTCCCAATAAAGATTTCACTTTCCCTCCTTTCGATTAACAGGTAAAAAAATTATAGCATAACAATTAGAGGCAGTAATATGATAAGGAGAATGAAAAATGCTGAGGGGGAGAGGGCGCGAGGGGGTGAGGGGGAGCAATAGGAGAAGAAAATTAGACACAAGATGACAGCATTTTTTAATCATTCCAGTATTTTCTCAAGATAGACCCTCATTCTGCATGGCAGCACCAGATATAAGGATGAAAATCCAAGATTCGACATGCCATGGCATGTCGCTACATTAAATAAAGACCGGGCACAATAAATTGCATCCTACCATTTAAAATCCTTTGTAGGGTTTGGTTTATCAAGTTCGCAGATGGATTTACAAAATAAAAGATTCTGAATATATGAAGAGAAGTAAGAATTCTTTTTTATTCTTAAGATGATGAAATTTGATGTTAAATTATGATAGAATAAACTGAAACGAAATAAAAAAATACGAGGAGGTGATAAGGCTTTCCCAGTCAAGAAAGCCAATATTCTTTTTATAAACCAATCGTAAGCAAAAAATTGGAGGAGGAAAATTTATGAAAAAGTCATTCATTTTTATTCTATTGGTGGGGATACTAGTATTTACTTTAGTCGCTGGAGCAGGAGCACAAGAAAAGAAGTTGAAATTTGCCTGGTGCCCTACTATTGAAGATCCTTTTTACAGAATGATTGGCAAAGGAATTGCCGACAAATGTGAAGAATTAGGTATTGATCTCTTTGTTACTGAATATTTAAAATCTTGGGGCGCTGAAATCCAGGTTCCAGTTTTGGAAGCTACTGCCGCCCGAGGAGATATTGACCTACTCATTACCGGTCCTGCTGCTCAAGACTCATTAATTGCTCCATTAAAGAAAATTTATGACAGTGGTATAGAGGTCCTCACCGTTGATACCTATCTTGGTGATGGAGATTATTCCAAAGAGAGCGATTATTCCTTCCCACTTTCTTTCATTGGAACCGATAATTTCCAAGGTGGAGTTGAAGTCGGAAAACGCCTTGCTGATATGATCGGAGGTAAGGGAAAGGTATTTGTTTCAACCACCAATCCTGATGTATCCAGCGTTGTGGAACGAGTAGAGGGCTTTAAAAAAGGTATTTCTGATTATCCGGATATTGAATTGGTTGGAGTAGAATACAACCTGGATAATCAGGAAAAAGCCCAGCAACAAACTGCCGCCGCTCTCCAGGCCAACCCCGATATCGTTGGTGTGTTTGGTACCAACCTCTTTAGTGCTCGTGGTGCCTACCAAGCGGTTGTGAATGCTGGTTTGACTGGAGCGGTCAAAATTGCTTCTTGGGATGCTACTGTAGACCTGATCAATGCTTTAAAAGAAGGCCAAGTTGACCTGGTCTTAGCTCAAAATCCATATGCTATGGGCCAATTGGCTGTTGAGTGGGGTTACAAATTCTTCACTGAAGATGCTGAAGTCCCCAAGAAACTCAATCCTGAATTTTTCTTCTTTACCAAAGAGAACGTTAATTTACCGGAATCTCAGAGATATATCTATCAATAAATAATCTTCAATTATCTACAGCATACTGGGGGAAAGACATTATTTTCCTCCAGTATGCTGTACTCCAGGGTGAAAAATGGATAATGTTAAAACAACACAAGGTTTGTATGTTAAATTAGGAAAGAATTGGGTTATCTTATTTCTGTTCCTTTTGTGTATTATTTTTAGCTTTGCTGGAAAAGGTTTTTTTGCCAATAACACCCTGAACAATGTTTTAATGAGTTCATCTCCTTCGTTACTCTTAGCAGCCGGTGAAACTTTTGTTATCATCACTGGTGGGATTGACCTTTCCATTGGTTTTGTGAAAGGCATGGTATCGGTTATTGCCGCAATTGTTATGCGGAATTTATTTACTATGGGATATTCTCCCTTTTTCAGCATATCATTGGGGATCATTGTGGGTTTATTGATTGGCCTCTTACCCGGATTGCTCAATGGAGTATTGGTCGCCAAATTTCGAGTTCCTCCTTTTATTGCCACCCTCGGAATGTATGGCATAGCCAATGGAATTGCCTTTGGATTATGTGATGGATTTCCCATTATTGATCTTCCCCAACAAGCCGGAAGAATAGGAAATGGTTATATCCTCTATCATTTTTCTGGTCTCGGGTTTTCCTTTTTCAAACCTCCTGAGGGTATTCTTGATTCTCAACTACGGGATTTGGTTCGGATTTTACCCAATTCAATTCTTATTTCTGGTATTATCATTGCCATTTTTGGGTATATTTTAACCAGAACCCAATTTGGCCAACACACTTACGCTATCGGCGGAAATATCGATGCTGCCCGAAGAGCAGGAATCAATGTAGACAGCCACTTGATTAAAATTTATACAATTTCGTCCTTCTTTGGTGCTCTTGCTGGTGTGTTGTCGGTCCTGGTTTATTCCATCGGTTCCCATACTCAATTTTCGGCTAGTTTGGAGCTCTTTGCGGTGGCGGCGGTGGTTATAGGAGGTGCCAGTTTAAAAGGAGGGAAGGGAAGTATCTGGGGTTCTTTCTTAGGAGTGATGGTTCTCGCGGTTCTCGAGATTGGTTTTCTCATGTCTGGAGTTTTTCCTTTCTATCGTTATATAGCTGTAGGAAGTATATTGGTGTTAGCAGTAATTATTGATCAAACATTTCCTGAATTCATTTACGATTAAAGGAGAGAATGCCATGAGTGCTGAAGATATTCGTAAATTATCAGGAAACAAGCGAGAATGGGCGGTATTAATAGGCCGAAGCTGGGTTTACCTTTTTTTAATCGGGGAAATCATCATTTTTAGTCTTTTGGGGACCGGCTTTTTCAGTGCCAAGAATTTTCAGAATATAATGGTTAATTCCATGACCATTCTGCTTTTGGCAGCTGGACAAACCTTTGTTATTATTACTGGTGGAATCGACTTGTCGGTTGGGTTTGTAATGGGATTTGCCTCGGTGGTTTCCGCCAAGATGATGGTGAGCTTTTATGCCATAGGATTTCCACCGGGTCTTGCCATAATATTTGGTGTTTTAATAACCTTACTCATCGGGCTTCTCCCCGGGCTTCTTAATGGTTTTTTAGTAACCAAAATGAAAGTCCCTCCCTTTATCGCTACCTTTGGGATGTATGGTATTGCTTATGGTTTTTCGGAAATCATTAGTTATAATGTTCCGATTACCAACCTTCCTCCAGGGGTAGGAGACTTTGGGAATGGCTATCTTCTCTATTATCTTCCCGGAAAATTTCTGAGCTGGTTCCGGCAGCCAGCCGGTCTGGCTCGAGCTGAGATTCGTGAGTTGGTTCCCCTGGTACCAAATATCTTCATCATCTCGCTATTGATTATTCTGGTTTTTTGGTTTGTTCTCAACCGAACTCAATTTGGACAGCATACCTTCGCTATTGGAGGGAATGTTGATGCCGCCCAGAGAGCCGGAATCAATGTCGATTGGCATTTAATGAAAATCTACATGATTTCATCGTTTTTCGCTTCTCTCGGGGGGATCATGTATGTCCTTCGGTTTGTCAATGGTCGAGCTGATGCTGGTTCCGTCCGGATGCTCGATTCGGTTGCTGCGGTGGTCATTGGTGGTGCCAGCCTTTATGGTGGAACGGGAGGGATGATTGGAACGATTATTGGAACATTCATCATAGGAGTGCTGGAGACGGGAATGGTCAATTTGGGAATACCAACCTTTAATAAATATATTTATGTTGGAGTGATTCTCATCTTTGCGGTACTCATCGATCAATTTTTTCCTGAACTGGTCAGAAAGGGAGATTAAACACTATGGACGATCAAAAGATACCGGTTTTGGAAGTAAAAGATATTGTGAAGCGTTTTGGCGGATTAGTGGCAGTTAACAAGGTTTCCATGGAGGTTGCCCCAGGTGAGGTTGTTGGACTCCTCGGAGATAATGGAGCAGGGAAATCAACTTTAATTAAGGTTGTTTCCGGAGTTTATCATCAGGATGAAGGGCAGGTAATATTTCAAGGGAAAGAAGTAAAAATTGGAAATCCCATGGATGCTATCCGTTTGGGGATTGAGACTATCTATCAAGACTTGGCTTTAGCGGAAAATCTTAATGTTTATTCCAACATTTTTTTAGGACGAGAAAAACTCAAAAAAGCTTTAGGTTTGATTGACGTTTTAGATCATGATTATATGTACCAAGAATCGAAAAAAGTTCTTGATCAATTAGGGATCGAAATCCCGTCACTGAAAAATAAAATTAAAATGCTCTCTGGTGGTCAGCGTCAATCAGTGGCAATTTCACGATCCATTTACTGGAATGCCAAACTTTTGATTATGGATGAACCGACCGCTGCTCTGGGTGTTGCCGAACAGAGGAAGGTGCTTGATTTGGTGAGGACATTAAGTGCCCAGGGAGTAGGGATTATCATCATCAGCCATCAGCTATACGATGTTTTCCAAGTAGCCCATCGATTGGTGGTTTTGCGTCGAGGGGAAAAAGTGGGAGAGTTGATGGTCAAGGAAACCAATCCCGATGAAGTCGTCAGCTTGATGGTCGGCGCCGAACTGGTCCAACATGAATAAAAAACCGTGATCAGTGATCAGTGAGCCGTGAACCGTAAACAGAGAGGAGTAATAATTTCTCCCTCATCCTCACTTTCTCCAATCGATAAAGACTGAGGGGGAGAGGGATTCGATCGGTTTCAAAGTTATCTACCAAAAACCATACCTTTTTCGTCATTGCGAGACCTCGTTTTTTGAGGTCGTGGCAATCTCTTGATGAATTCTTGAAACAAATAGACTATGGAAAAGCAGGCATATATTTATTTCATGAGCAATCGTTACAACAAAGTTTTGTACGTTGGCATCACCAGTAATTTGATGAAAAGAGTCTGGGAACATAAAAATAAAGTCGTTGATGGCTTTACCAAGAGATACAACCTGAATAAATTAGTCTATTACGAAATATATGATGATATTGAAACTGCTATCAATCGAGAAAAACAAATCAAGTCGTGGCCGAGAAAAAAGAAGATAGAACTCATTCATTCTTTGAATCCACATTGGGATGATTTATATGAAAAATTATCCAATTAGAGATTGCCACGTCGCACCAGACGCTCCTCGCAATGACTGAGCAGGAAAAAATTCAAATCCCCCTAACCCCCTTTGCTAAAGGGGGAAACGATTCCTGTATACCTATTTTCATCCTTAACTGGTGCTGCTAGGCAGCATGAAGTTCTATCCTAAAAATAAACCTTAACACATCTCGTTACTACGTGAAGCCACTCCGCAGGAGGAGAATTGTTTACTCGTCATTGCGAGACCTCGTTTTTTGAGGTCGTGGCAATCTCTTGATGAATTCTTGAAACAAATAGACTATGGAAAAGCAGGCATATATTTATTTCATGAGTAATCGTTACAACAAAGTTTTGTACGTTGGCATCACCAGTAATTTGATAAAAAGAGTCTGGGAACATAAAAATAAAGTCGTTGATGGCTTTACCAAGAGATACAACCTGAATAAATTAGTCTATTACGAAATATATGATGATATTGAAACTGCTATCAATCGAGAAAAACAAATCAAGTCGTGGCCGAGAAAAAAGAAAATAGAACTCATTCATTCTTTGAATCCACATTGGGATGATTTATATGAAAAATTATCCAATTAGAGATTGCCACGTCGACTAACCAAAGAACGCTTAGTCTCCTCGCAATGACGAAACAGTAAAAAATCAAATCCCCCTAACCCCCTTTGCTAAAGGGGGAAGACCAGTTTTTTCCTCGCCCCTCAGTGGGAGAGGGAACTTCTAGTCGTCATTGCGAGACCTCGTTTTTTGAGGTCGTGGCAATCTCTTGAGTCATCTTTTAATTATTTAAATAACTTACTAAATGAGATTGCCACGTCGCACCAGACGCTCCTCGCAATGACGGAGCAGATGGATAAGATTCTCGCATTGCATAATATGCTTCTCAGAGTTGATGTAAACAAAATAAATATCTTAAAAAATAAAGGGACGCAATAAGTTTGCGCCCCTTTATTTTAAAGTTACAATTCCTCAAATGGTTTTAATATTTTACGTATTGGTCAATATAATTTATATCTCACCGGTTATTTCAACCGTTTTTGATGCATAGGAACAGTTTCCAGCATAATCACAGACTTCAACCACCACCGAATATGTTCCGGCTTCGGTAAAGGTTCGAGTGAAGACCTGTCCCTCACTACTGAAACCAGAGCCCGAGCTAACGCTGGTACCGCCGCATCCTGAACCTCCTAAACTGCATCCACCACCACCTCCACTCACCATCCATTTATAACTCTTAATCATATAATTGTCAGATGCCTCGGCTATTAAAATCACGGTAGAACCAGCTGGAAATGATAATTCTTCATCATCCTTTGGTAGAATTACTACTGTTGGAGGTATGAAATCCTCTCCCATCTGTAAGACTGGGAAGTTCTGGATCACCGGTTTGGTGATAGCATGGCGGGCATCATCCTCGATAATTGCAGTGAGAGTAAGAGTGATGTTTTTTAGTTCGTAATTTTTCCAGAGGTAATCAATGCCGTCTTGAAACATAAGTGGGATTCCTGTGAAAGCATAGGGGCTATTTCCAGGTGAAGGAATAATAATATCCGAGGTACCAGGATCTGGATAGGGATTATAGGGATTATTGGGAGGAACGTAATAGCTGGTTGAAAAATCTTTAGAAAGTTCAGGAATTAATACACCATCGGAATAATAACGGTATTCCAAGCTGTTGATGGTAAAACCAATTTCGTTGAGAGGATAAACAATGAGATCAAAGGTCATACTGCTTAATAAGCTAAACTCTTCTCCCTCACCCACATCGCTTGAATCATTCATCGAATAATACATTTTTACCTCAGCTTCGGGATCTAATATATTAAATAGACCCTTGCCAAACCAATCACATCCGGAAAAAGTAATCATTATAATGAGAAGGGTAAACAAGATCCCTTCAATTGCTTTCTTTTTTTTCATAAAGTTCCTCCTCCTTAAATAAAGCCCGCATAAGGTTAATTTTAAATTTCGATAATGAGTAATATTTATTAAAAAGCCTAATTAAACTTGGTAATAATAAAACGTTATATTTAAGTCATTAAAAAATATTAGCGCCTTTTTAGCTTTTATAGTTATTCTTATTTTTTCGATCTCTCACCCCATCTTCCCCTTGGTTTTTCATGATAGTAAGAACCTATAATAAAAATTTGTAAGCTTGATAAATCAAGCCTCTATAAAGATTTTTCCGTAGGGACGCAAATTTATTGCGCCCGATCTTCATATAATGTAGCGACATGCCATGGCATGTCGTATCTTTTCTATCACCCTCATCCTAACCTTCTCCCATCAAGGGAGAAGGAACTATAGTGATGTGTGTCATCCTGAGGCTTCGTATTTAGAAGCCGTGAGGATCTCATCTGACACCACCCGCGTCATCCTGAGGGTTCGTCTTTTGAAGCCGTGAGGATCTCATCTGACACCACCCGCGTCATCCTGAGGCTTCGTTTTTTGAAGCCGTAAGGATCTCATCTTTTAATTTTTTTTATTCTTACTAAATAATCTAAGGGTTGAGATTCTCACGTCGTCCGGTAAGAAGTCACCGGACTCCTCAGAATGACAGACTGGGCAAATGAGACTGCCACGTCGCACCAGACGCTCCTTGCAATGACGGAGCAGAAAAAATCAAATCCCCCTTACCCCCTTTTGCTAAAAGGATAAGATCAGTTTTTCCCTCGCACCTCCGTGGGAGAGGGTCAGGGTGAGGGGATAAGCAATGTTATATTTTATTTAAAACATAAAAGTTACTCCGGCATACAACCCTCGAAAATCGAAATCATCAAAAGGTTCTATTGGTGAACCACTGATATTATCCCGATAACCAGCAACAAGATAGGTCTTATCGGCTAATCGATATTTCCCCTCGATACCAAGTGTCCAATTCGAAGCTCGGTTATTCCATTGATATTTCGCTTCTGCTTCAAGGACCCATTCATTTTCTATATAAGATACCCCAAGAGAAGCAAAATAGAGACTTTCATTTTCAGAGAATTGTAAACCTATTGAAAAGAAAGTAAGAAGATTTTCTTCAACTTGGCGAATATCTTTTACATAGGCAACAAAAGCTGATTCTTGAACGTCTCCCCAAAAACCTTTTAGACCAATTCCTAAATTGATGGTTTCGGGAGTATCTTCATCAGTATGAATGGCATACTCTAAGTTCACTTTTCCTAACCAGAGATTTTTATCTGAAGCTTTTAACAACTGTCCATAAAGCCCAAAATTTTCACCTGAAAGAACTTTCACTTCAAGGCCATACCAGAATTGTGGAGTGGTCTGATATTCTGGGATGATAAGAGTTCCGTACCAAGCGCCCAACCCGAACTGGTACTCGGTTGTCGTTTTACGAATAGTCGAGGGACTTACTTTTATATCTCCACTTTTTAATTTAACTACTAGAGGAGATTCTTGAGGGCTCTTTCTTTCGGCTTCCAAAAAGATTACCAGTTGACTCTCCTCATCTAATTTCACTGTTGCAGAGTCTTGATTTTTTTCCAGCAATTTATTTCGAATTTCACTGGTTTTTGTAGTATTAACCCCAGCAATAAAAAGTGGTTCTTTTTCTTTTAACGTAACCGATGAATTGGTATCCCGGCTGATAACAACCGGAAGTGTTTCATTATCGTCTTCGAGGTTTTTAAGCTGAGCTTCTAAATCAACCTTGATCTTTCCCTCGCCAATATATTGTGGAATGACTTTGATTCCAGCTCCTAATTCGATGATTTCAAGATTACTGGTTGTTCCAGCAGTCCCTTCAGTCTCTACTGAATAATAGACATCTTTTCCTGACCAAACACGTCCTTCTTCTCCCTCTAAAACTAAAATTTCCGATTCGCTATGAATAACCGCTTCGCCACTTTCCTGTAAAGCACGCAAAACCGCATCTATTTTTTCCAGTCTTTCAAAACTTCCTCCTATCGAAGCCGTTGAACCGATTAGTAGGTTTTCATCGTCGCCCGCACTGAGGTTTACACCGATATCTTTCAAGGTGTCATTTTTAATTTCGGCAACAATAGTCTTGACTTGAATATGTTCTTTAGGGTGATCTAATTTTTCAATTTCTTTTTTAATTTCTTCTCTTAAGTTTTCTGGTCCGGAAAGGATTACTGAATAAGGTGCATCAAGGATCAAGTTACCAGCATATTGAGGAAGAAGTTTATAGAGTTCTTTACTGTTGATGTAATTTAAAGGATACTTTTCCGGTGAACTGATTTTGATATAGGCCGAACTTCCAACTGGTGGAGTACCGATATAATATACTCCATCTATCAAATACCAGCTGACATCAGTGTTTTTCAGTATGAGATCGAGTGCTTTTTCAAAGGTCACTCCATCTTTCCGTATATTGACTTTCCCTGATAGGTCTTCAAAAAATACAATTTCGACATCAGCTTGAAAAGCGGCAGTGAGTAGGGCTTCTTTAATTGAAATGTCTGGGCAAAAAAGATCAATTTTCGGTTGGTCGGAGGTAGAAATTGCAAATACAGAAATTGGCCATAAGGAGAGCAAGAAATAAATAAGAAGGAGGTGAACGATGAAATATTTTTTGCACCATCTTCTACTCATAATTCCTCTCTTTTCTAAATGATTTTTGGTGTAATCAGAATCACGATGTCTTTATCATCGACGGTTTGTTTTTTATTCCGAAACAAGCCTCCAATGAGTGGGATATCGCCCAAAATTGGGACTTTGGTTTTAGTTGTGACCTCGATAAGTTGCCTTAATCCTCCAATAACAATGGTTTCACCATCTTTAACTCGAACGGTAGTGGAGGCAATACGGCGGCTAATCACCGGTAAATCCTGAATGCCGGCTCCCACCACATTGCTCACTTCGGGAGAAAGAATTAAAGTGATACTCCCATCGGGATGGATTCGAGGGGAAACGGTCATTATAACACCTGCGGAGATAGTTTCCAGGCTGGTGGTAGGGAAAGCGGCCGAACCAGTGGTTATGGCGAAATATTCATCTCGCAATACCCGGATTTCTCCTTGCTCACCATCGAGCACCACCAAACGTGGATTGGAACGAATGCGAGCCTTTCCCTCTTTTTTGAGCAAATTCAAAGTTGCAGTTATTCTCTCTAAACGTTCAAAAATCCCACCGATGCTGGCTAACTCACCAAACTGCAATCCATAGGAACCGGTATTTGCTCCTCCCCACTCAATTCCAATATTTTCCGCTTCTTCCCCGGAGATTTCGGTAACCACGGTATCGAGCATTACTTGTTTTCGTGGTGTATCAGTAATTTCTATAATTTCTTTAATCTTTTCAATGATTTCATCGGGTGCAGTTATGGTGACGAAACCTTTCCCCGATATGGCTTTGACATATTGGGAATAATATTCAGGAAGAATAGAAATAAGTTCTTCGGCAGTTAAATCAGCAAGGTCAACACGAACCGTGCTGGTAATGTTTTTAAAAGCGGGGCTATCCAAAGAACCAGAGCTCACCAAATAATACCCATCCATCTTTTTATAAACAAATCCCCCTGGGGCAAGGACCATTTCCAAGGCTTTTTCCAGAGAAACATCCATGACTTCCAAAGTAATGAAGCCACCAACCGAATCGTCGACCAAGATGGTGACCATTGCCTGGCTAGCGATATCCATTAAGGCTTCGCGAATATCGGTATCATAAAAAACGTTTGAAATAAGGATTGGTTCCTCGAGAATTTCCTCATCAAGCACTTCTTCCTCTGGTTCAGTGAGTTCTTGAGCGAATGAAGAAAGAGGGATGAAGCAGAGGGCAATAATAACTGCCATAAAAACCGCTAAAAACCTATTCGAATTTTTCATAAATTAACCCTCCTTAAATATTTCCTGGACTTATTATAATAAAAATTTATTATAAAAAACATAGTTCTAAAGCATTATTTTTTTTAATTTGTATAGGTAAATCAGATTATTTTTAGCGGTTTCCAACCATGGAGATAAATGACGATGTTAAATCCGGATCAAAAAAGGAGCCCGAAAGCTTTTCAATTTCTTCAATGGCTTCTGAAGAAGACATCGCTTGATGGTATGGTCGGGGAGAAGTCATCGCTTGATAGACATCACACAAGCTTAGGATTCTGGTGAGATAAGGAATATTAACCTTTGAAATCCGGTGAGGGTATCCCTGCCCATCGTAGCGCTCGTGATGGGAAAGAATAATTTCGGAGAGCGGCTTGGCTTCATCCACCGTCCTGGTCATTTTAGAACCAATTTCAGGGTGATAGAATATGCTTCGTCTTTCTTTGGCTGTCAAACTTTCCGGTTTGTTTAGAATTTGAGGGTCGATTCCCACTTTTCCTAAGTCATGAAGGCGAGCAGCTTGGTAAAGAGTAATTATCTCTGATTCTTTTAAACCTAAGTACTGGGAAAATTTCAAGGAAAGCTGAGCAACTTCCTGAGAGTGGTTCCGATCATAGCGGTCACGGGCATCGACAGCTTCGGCTAACATAGATAAAACCTCAAAATTCAAATTGGAAAATTGTCGGTTCGTTGAAGAATGATGATTGAAAAGGTCACGAAAATAGATAATTCTGCCACGTCCCAGTTGTTTGGCAACTAATAGGCTGGCATCGGCAGCGGAGAATAAACCCTCACGGTCAAGGGCGCAATAAGGAAAATCAGCCAATCCAATGCTGATACTTAAAAGGGAGGGGGGAATGTTAACTGATGGATAAATGCTTTTTAAGGAATTTTTTATCCGATGAGCAAAGACTTGGCCGGCGGTTTTATGATCACCGCTTATAAGAACACAGAATTCATCGCCCCCGAATCGGAAGGCGCAATCATCAGTTCTTTTTTCTTTGAGCAAAATTGATGAAAAGATTTGAAGCACGTAATCCCCAGTCAAATGTCCATGTTGGTCATTGATATTTTTAAAATAGTCAAAATCAATAAAGACCAAACTGAAGGAGTTATTGTATCTTAACCCAGAATCAATAAAACGATTGATCTGTTCATCTAAGGTTGAACGGTTAAAAAGCCCGGTGAGAGCATCACAACGTGCTTTTTCCTCGGTTTGCTGAATTCGGTTTTCAAGAGCAGATAATGAGATATCGATTTGAGAGAGCAGAGGTTTTTTAATCAGGGAAAGTGGATCACTTTCAACAATGGTTTCGATTTTTTTCTCAATTATTTCTAAAGGTTTTACGATAAATAAGGTGGTAGAAAGATACAGGATAGTTATGAGCAAGGTATCGAAAAACAAGATTAATAATAGAAGAGAAAGAGATTTATGTCGAAACCGTTCAAATTCCTGGGTTAAGGGGATAGTAAATTTTAGATTCCCTAATGGGGTTTGTTGTTCCGACAAAATGGGTTTGAGAGTTTCCAGATAGATGTCTTGTTTTTTCCAAGGAGAAACGGTAGATGTATAGTATCCATTGTTTCCTTCCTTTACCCAATAGATGCTCATTATATCCTGAGAGTCAATTGGAGCCAAAGTGCTGCTTAGAATTTGGTTTTCAGACTCTTCGATGGTTTGAAGTGATAATCGATTTTGCTGGGTTGGTTCATAAGGTTCATAAGAAAAAATATAAACTAATTGGCCGTCATGAAAAGCTGTATCATCATTGGTTTGATTAGTTAGAGAAAAAGTTTGATACATGATTTGGACTTTTTCTTGAATGATAGCAATGGATTCATTAAAATACCGTTTACTGGTATTCATGAATATAAAGAAGGAAGCTGCGATCATAATCGATGAAACAATAATGACAATTTTTCTTCTCATGTCAAACCTCTATGGAACTTCACGAATTTCATTATTCAATCCTGAAAATCCAGGAATGATTTTTTATAGGTAACTCATATTAAGTAACTAACCAGAATCTCATCCAGGGCTTTCACCCTCATCCTCACCTTCTCCTATCAAGGGAGAAGGAACTCTGAATTCTTTTTGTTCTTTTTTCCCTCGCCCCTCCGTGGGAGAGGGTATGATCCGGACACATAGGTAACAGAAAGTTCCTGACACATAGGTAACACTTTGTATACTACTGGCATAAGGAGGAATGCCTTATGCCATGGACGGAGGTACACAAAGTGGATCTCAGACAAGAATTGATTTATCGTTATCTCAACAAGGAAAAGGTGACAGATTTGTGTCGAGAATATGGAATCTCTCGAAAAACCGCCTATAAGTTTATTCATCGTTTTCAAGCCTTTGGTTTGGATGGACTTAAAGATCAATCCCGACGTCCTCATCACCTGGCGGGTCAAACTGATGCCCTGACCGAGCAAATGATTCTGGATACCAAATTCAAGCATCCCAGTTGGGGAGCTAAAAAGCTCAAGCCCGCCTTGGAAAGACAGTATCCCGATATTGTCTTTCCAGCAATCAGTACCATCAGTGCCATCTTATCTCGCCATGGACTGGTGAGATCACACCCTCGTCGATTGAGAAGAAGTGTGCCAACCAGTCAACTTCGAACCAGCCATGAACCCAATGAGATCTGGTGTGTCGACTTTAAAGGACAATTTCGAACCCAAGATCGGAAATACTGTTATCCTTTAACCATCACCGATCACTATAGCCGGTATCTCCTTGCCTGTGAAGCTCTTTCCTCTCCCAGCATTCAAGAATCCCTTCCGGTCTTCAAAGAGTGCTTTTCCACATATGGTCTTCCCCAGGTGATCCGCAGTGATAACGGGAGTCCCTTTGCTTCTCTTCACTCTCCCTTTGGACTCACTCAACTCTCGGTGTGGTTAGTGAAACTCGGCATCATCTTAGAGCGCATTGATCCGGGACATCCAGAACAAAATAGCCGTCATGAACGGATGCACCGCACCTTAAAAGAAGAGGCCTGTCAAAAACCAGCCACCAATCTTTTCACCCAACAAGACCGCTTTGAAACCTTTAAAACCATCTATAACACCGTACGACCCCATGAAGCAATCAACCAAGAAACCCCAGCTTCCTGGTACCACAAAAGTGACCGGCCCTATCCAAAAACCTTAAGTGATTGTGAATATCCTCATCATACGCTCACTCGTAAAGTCGATTCCTCAGGACGGATTTCTCTTTATGGCAACCGTCTGATCAGAATCAGTAAAGTCTTTGCTGGTGAACTTCTCGGATTCAAAGACTATACTCATTCCTGGTTAGTTAGTTTCTCTACCTATGATATTGGTATAATTGATAAAAAGACCCTTACTTTTGAATCAACGGAGATTCAAGATGATTAAAAAGTGTTACCTATGTCCTTAGACTAAAGTGTAACCTATGTCCCCGTTCGTACAGAGGGTCAGGGTGAGGGGGCAACTTATTTTCATCCTCATCCGGTACTGCAAAGCAGCATGAAGGTCTATCCTGAAAATCCAGGAATGATTTTTTATAGGTAACTCATATTAAGTAACTAACCAGAATCTCATCCAGGGCTTTCACCCTCATCCTCACCTTCTCCCATCAAGGGAGAAGGAACTCTGACTCGTCATTGCGAGGAACGAAGTGACGTGGCAATCTCTCATTCTCAATCTTTATTATTTTCTCTCTTTGTATAAAGGGAAATTAAGAGAGATTCAATTAGTTACTAAAAAAATCAAATCCCCTTACCCACTTTGCTAAAAAGGAGAGACATTTCAGAATAAGCTATCATCATCTTCACCTGATGACACACAATTGGTATGGGTGCCTATCTTAGAAACATAAAAAACCATTCGAAATTTTGGTTCGAAGCTGCTATTGAATTTTTTGAGAGAAGTAATTTCGCATATTATGGGAAAAACACTATCAGTATTTGAGGTATTTTCAACAAATGAAAACTTGACAGGCACGGTGAGGCTTTCACCGATATTCAGAAAAAAGGTATTACCGCGGATAAAATGAACATACTTGACTGTGCTTTCTAAAGTTTGTTCATTCAACAAAAAGGAAATTCGAATTGGCTCGTCGCCGTGGTTGAAAATTTTCATTTCAAATGAATCGATTATGGTTGAAGTATGATAATAGACCGGCGATACTGAAACCGAAATGTGACACCATCCGATGTTGCTAAATAAAAGAAAAAAAATAAAAAAAAAGAAAAATTTTTTCATTTCATTTTTCTTTCTCATTAACTGGAATAAAATAATCGAAATGAATGAGTCCTTCATACTCATCAGGTAAATCTTCTAAAAGTGTTTTAATATAGAATCCCTCGATTACCAGTGAAATTGGCTCGCCAATTTGAAAACTTTGTATTTCTAAAGGTTTTTCCAAAGAAATCATCTCAGTTTTTTTTGTTCCCAGGGAACGAGTAAGGAAAATGCGGCTGTTTGGGATCAAATGGCCATTTTTCCCTTTTAAATCTTCCGCCCAACAAAGAATAGTGAGTTTTTCAACATTGGCTTTTCCATTCAATAAAATACGGTTTTCAGCGGCATAGAGCCCGGGTTGGCCTTGAATGTCAAACTGCAATCCATCTTGAGGTTGGATATCAACATTTAATAAAACTGTTGGATCGATGATAATTGTAACGGGAATTTTATAAGGGAGAGAGATGGGAGGGGATAAAGTATTACTTTGGTAAGCAAATAGAAGCTCGAATTGATATTGACCGGCTGGAATATCCCAATCCGGTTTGAAACGAAGAATAAATTCTCCAATTAAGGACTGAGTGGGAACCGGTTGTAACCCTTCTATCAAAACGACTGGTTTTTCTTGGTTGGTTACTATCTCTTCTTTTCCCGCTGATGAAGCCAATAAAAAGAAATATTTGGATAGATCGATTTTTTTATCAGTTTGGTTCAGAAAAGCATAAACAACCCATTGAGAGTCATTGTTTTCAATATCAATGGAAAATGGAAAATCGTAACTGTTATCCGGCTGACAGTTTTTAAGAATGAATTCTGAAGGGAATGAGGTAAAGAAAGATAACCCTGGTTGTTGGTTATTTGATACTGCTGGAGATTGATAAGCCAAAAGAAAGATGATCAAGATAATAATAAATTTTAAAAAGTTAATAATCATCTTCTGACTCTTATTTAAATTAATAAATTCTTCTATAAACACCACCAAATGGACTGGTTTTTTAAAGTGCATTTAAATCACACCTTTTTTGTCGGTTGAATTGAAAGCGAACGATATGCCTCGATGATGGTACGATTGAGCTGGTCAACCGATTCATCTTTATATAGATAGGCAAAGACACCGACTTTTTTTGCTGCTTTGATAAATTCTGGGTCTTTATAAATAGATAGAACTATAACTCTGACGTCATTTTTCTTATTGAGTATTTCTTTTGCCAACCGGATGCCGTTGATATCGGGTAACACGAGGTCAGTAACTACAACATTGGGATTGGCTTCACCAATTTTTTTGAGAGCTTCTTTTCCATTGTTGGCAGTGCCGACCACCTGTAGCTGTTGATTGGTGGCTATAATATAGGCAAGACCCTCTAAAAAAAAACGATTGTCATCTACTAAAAATACTTTAATGGTTTTATTCGTGGTCGACACCATCAACTACCCCTCTCTTGTTTAATATTCTATTTCATCGCTTTAATACTAGTAACCCCTATCGGTCACAATTCATTGTGACTTTAGTCCTATTCATTGGTTTCAAATCGGGACTTTTCTTTCATGAAAGGGAACATTTTTTTTCATAAATATTCTTTCTGATATTATTTTTCCTATATAGTCAATGGCAAGCAAAATTTCACCCTTATCCACACATCTCTTATTTCTATATTTTGGAGATTTATCTTAATTTTTTTTCCTCGCCCCTGGTGGGAGAGGAAAAAGGTGAGGGGGCAAATCTTTTCATCCTCAATAGGTGCTGTGAAAGCAGCATGAGGGTCTATTTTAGAAAAACCCGCGAACATAATTAATCAAGCCCCTACAAAAAATTATAAAATGTATAAAATGGATGGGCTCAATAAATTGCGCCCGATCTTCATATAATGTAGCGACATGCCATGGCATGTCGAATCATGGGCTTTCACCCTCATCCTGAATTTCTCCCATCAATCCAATCCGTCATTGCGAGACCTCGTTTTTTGAGGTCGTGGCAATCTCATTCCTAAAAGCCGTGAGCAGTGAGTCGTCAGTAGTGAGCAGAGAGAATTAATAATTCCTCCTTCATTCTTACCTTCTCCCATCAAGGGAGAAGGAACTTTGACTCGTCATTGCGAGACCTCGTTTTTTGAGGTCGTGGCAATCTCATGAGTCATCTTTTGTTATTTATAGAATTGAGAAATTGAAAAGGATGGGATTCTCACGTCGTCCGGTAAAAGACACCTAACTCCTTAAAATGAAAGAATGTCTAAATGAGATTGCCACGTCGCCCAACCAAAGAACGGTTGGTCTTCTCGCAATGACGGATATAGGATGATTGAATTCTCACATTGTTGCGCTCCCACTTACCCCATCTCTTCCTCTCTCCTAAGCGTCTTCAGTTAAAATACTCTCATTTATTTTAGCCTTCTTCTATTATAGAAGATGCCTTAAATTATTTTCTATTCTGTAAATATCAACAAATGCATTAGGGGGCGTACCCTTAATTTGTCATCCCTGAGGCTTCATATTCAGAAGCCGTGATGATCTCATCCACTTAATCCGTCATTGCGAGACCTCGTTTTTTGAGGTCGTGGCAATCTCATGATGATATCTTTTATTATTTATAGGATTGAGGAATTGTGGGACAGTGGATCTGGATTGTCAAAAAATTTCTTACTTTGACTAAAGTTAGAGACTTTCTCCATGGATTTCTCTCCATTAAAGTTCATCAATTTTTAATTTTTTTCGACTCACGTCTCACTTCTCACGACTTACTGATTCTAATAAATGAGATTGCCACGTTGCCCAACCAAAGAACGGTTGGTCTTCTCGCAATGACGGATTAAATTAATGGCAATCTCACATCGTCCGGTAAAAAACACCGGATTCCTCAGAATGACCAAAAAATTTGCCCCCTCGGCGTCTTCCACCAAAGCCCTCTCATACATTTTAACTTTCTTATATTATAGAAGACACCTTAAATATTTTTCATATAAAAACTATTCACTAAACCTTTTCACTTTTTTTATCCCTTTATTATTTATGTTATAATTCAATTGAAAAGGTTGGGGGATAATGTGTTAACCAATGCCATTCATAAAAAAACAATAGAATTTGATTTAATGGATGATCTACTTCAATCTGCGCTATCGCTTTTTCAATGCCAAACAGGAACTATTGCGGTTTTGGATACGAGTCTTAATTTACTTCGAATTGTTGCTGCCACTGGAATATCAGAACGTTGGAACGATTCCCCATTTATAGACCCAAAGGTAGGCGTATCAGGTTATGTGCTTGAGAACCGCCAGATGGTGATTATCGATGAGAAACATGACCCCCCCTTTGATTTAAAATACCAGAGATTTCGAGATACCTGTTCAATTTGCGCACCGTTGATAGATAATAAAAAATCTGTTATTGGAACCATAAGCCTCAACAAACAAACCGGATTTTTCCAAGAAGAGAGCATCCCCTATCTTCAACTAATGACCAAAGAAATTGCCATTATTTTAGAAGAAATCCGACTTAAAAATGAGCGAGAAGCCACCATCCAAATGCTAAATATGGTTTCTTCAATTTTTCAGGGAATTCACTGTACGACCAATTATGAAGGAGCATCTGAAGCAATTCTTCAAGCAGCTGTTACAGTCACTCGAGCCAAAAAGGGCATGATAATCCGTCCTATGCTTTATACGATAAACATTTCAGCTACCTACCAATGGGAAGAGGCAGCTGAGTTTGTCCGTAAAAACCAGAAATATCTCTTAAAGATTTTACGACAAACTCCCATATCGAAAAATCAGTTTTTTATTGATTATGATAATCTTGCTAAACTTTATTTTGGGAAACATTTTAATCTTGATTCCAATCAGGATTTTCCGATATTCATTTGTCCCATTCAGCCCGAAGGAAAGCCTTGGGGATTTTTGATATTAGTTTTAGAGGAAAAACTTCATCACATATCTTCTTTGGCTTTAGAAATAGTCTTAAAACTGGCCGAAACCACCTATCAGAATATTCATCTTCTGCAGCATAACCAACATCTTACTGTTCAACAAGAGCGACTCCACCTAGCCCGAGAGCTCCACGACGGACTTACCCAAAGCTTAATTGCCCTTCGTATGCAATTAGAATATTTTTTGTCTCTTGAAAAAACCCAAGACCAACAATTTCTCGACCGAATGCACGATACCCTGGATGAGTGTGTAAAAGATTCAAGAGCTATTCTTTCTCGGCTGCGTCGGGGGACAAAGAATGAAAAATCCATTCGAGAATTAATTGAAAATAAAATAAAAAAACTTTCCTGGGATACCAATCAGCAAATCGATTTTAGATATAATTTATGTGAAAAAAACCTATCGAATAACCAGAAAAGATTTCTGATTAAATTAATTCATGAAAGTATAATAAATGCTTGTAAACATTCGTCTGCTAAAAAGATTCAGGTAAAAGTTGGTCACTTTCGAAGAGGAGTGTATTTTATTGTTCGTGATAACGGAAAAGGATTTTTATTGGAAAAAGCTTTGAATAAGAAAAATTCCTTTGGTCTTAAAGATTTGTATGAACGAGTCAAGTTAATCGGAGGAGCGCTCCGTATTCAATCAGCAGTTGGCAAAGGAACCATAGTAAAGGCGGTGTTTCCGATTCATGGATAATAAGGATATTTTTGAACATCCCGAGAATGTCAAGTTAGCGATTGTCGATGATCACCAACTTTTTGCCGATGGTTTAAAAAACCTTTTAGAACTGAAAGGTGGTTTTCGTAATTGCCTGGTTTATAATAACTCCAACGATGCAATGCAAAAAATCCCCCAGGAAAAACCCCATCTTTCCATCATCGATATCAATCTTCCCGATTATGATGGAGTTGAGCTCACCAAAAAGCTGCTCTCCAAAGAGCCTTCATTAAAAATCATCATGCTCACCATTGACGATACCCGGGAAACCGTCTTCCGGGCCATCACCTCCGGTGCTTGTGGCTATCTTCTCAAAAATGCCCCCTTCATGAGCATCCTCCGAGACATCAATGCCGCCCTCCAAGGAGATATTGTCATTGGCATGGAAGTTGCCCCTCTTATCATGAATGAATTAAAAACACTTTATACCAAAGGGAAAAAAACCACCTCTTCCCAACTCAAAGTCCTCAGCAACCGCGAATTGGAAGTCCTCAAAGAAGTCGCCCAGGGCAAAAATAACAATACCATTGCCGAGGCCCTTTTTATCAGTGAGAAAACTGTCAAAAACCACATCACCAACATCCTCGGAAAGCTCGAAATTGAAGATCGTATGAAACTGATTGTTTTTGCAATCAAGGAAGGGTTTTTAGAAGAGTAAGTAGAATTTCATTCCCCATGTCATCCTCTAAGGCCACATAAGTAATTTTTTAAAATATTAGAAAATTAGTTTATTTTTATAGACGGAATAATACCAAAAAAATATCAGAAATTTGATAATCATATTTCTGATAGTAATTTATCTAAATTGGTTGAATTCGAAAAGATTATAAGTCTACCCGCAAAGTGACTAGTTTTTTTCTGCTTTTTTCCAAGGCTTGTTAATAATTGTCCTATTATTTCATCGATTAGCTTGGGACTTTTAGCTATCTTCTACATTCAAAATTTTGTGACCGTATTTATTTTTATTAGTCATTTTGGATGATTTATTTTTCCTTTAATAACATGATAATAAGGTCACAATTTGGAAAAGCAAAAGGAGGAGAGTGGAAGACAAAGCTTTAATTCAGTAAAAGTAAAGTAGCAGTTTTTAAAAAGTAACATTTGGTGTTTGTGGTATCTAAGTATTAGGTTTACAAAAATTAACAAAATTAAGTATAAGGGGGTAATTATAATGAAGAAAGTTTTAATGTTATTGTTAGTTAGTGTGATTGTTGCGAGCTTTGGAGTAGCTTATGCATGTGATTGGTGTGATCCGGAATGGACAGTTGGTGATGGAGAATTATTTTATGAATTAACATTATCGGGAGGATACGAAAAAAACTGTACTCATATTGATTGTGCTGAAATTAGAGTTGCAGCTGCAGTTGATCAATGGGCTTATATGAAATTAAAGAATACAGATGTATTTTTCAAAATTAATAAACCAGGTCCTGTAGGTCCAGAACTTGTTATCGAAGGTTGCGTAGTTTCTAATGGACAATTAGCTATCGATGTTAAAGGATTTGATGGTCTAAGATTGAGAGAAAATGGTGTAGAAATAGATATGATGGGTTGTTGGTACAGCTGGGACAATGTAAATTTTGTCCCAGGTTTTCAGTTTAATGACACGGCTCCAGTTATTACTCTAGAATATGGGTTAGGTTTATTCAATATTTATATGAAGTTTGATGTTGAGAATGATCAAACACCAGGTTTATATTTCGATCCGGAAGATGGAGTATCCCAAGGTATAGTGCATGCCAAAAATGAAATATGTTTTACCTATACTGATTGTAATATTAATTTGAATAATCCATGGATATAAGTGAATAGATGATGTACAACCTGGATAGAGTGAAATAAGATTGGAAATTTAAAACCGATTTGTGATTAAGATCAACAATACCCACATCAAAAAAGATGTGGGTATTGTTTTTAAAACTATTGTTTCGTTTTAGGTATTGAAATAGTAGAAAATCCAAGGAACATTAGGTAAGAATAAAAAACTTCTCTTAATATCTTTTAAAATCTAAAATGAAGTTTGATTTAAGAAAATCATTTTAGAAGTATTATTTAAATACCAAACCTTTTTTTAATTTTTTTTTTAAAAAGTTCCTAAAAATAAACCTTTTAAGAGAGGCATAATGCCTTGAGTAGCTATAGAAAAAAACATAAATATATCAAGTAGTTTTAAGAATATTTCTAAATTGCAAATATGGGGGGGTATTTTGGATTAACAATACCTTCATGTTAAAAGCGGTTTGTTTTTTGTATCTATTTAGTAGAAAAAATTTTTATTTTTTTTGTAATAACAATTCAATTTGGATAAAGCGTAATGATACAATAATAAATACGTTTAAGAGGGAAATGTGATGTTTATGTGAATACTTTTATAAAAACTTTTAAATAAATTGGTTATTATTATTAGAAAGGTTGTGTGAAATAATGTTATTTCAAATAATAAAAAAATCACTATTTTTTATTAATATTATGTGTCTTTTTTTGTTGTTTTTTTCTAATATAGGTTATGCACAAATAGAGGTTACTCTTAGTCCATTAAAGTTAGAATTCAACCTAAATCCTGGTTCTAAAAAGGATTTTGCAATAAGTGTAATCAACGAAATGGATAAAGAAATTATTTTGCAACCCAACCCAATTGATGTTTATCAAAAAGAAAGTAATGGTCAGTTCTTACCCAATATAGATAATACTATGAAAATCATTAATTCATGTACTCAATGGATTAGAATGGAAACAACAAAAATAGTCATTCCACCTAAAAAGAGATACTCTTTTGGGGGAACAATAGTAGTTCCAAGGGGAATAGCACCCGGAACATATTCGACAATTGTTCTTTTTAAACCAGAACTTGAAGAAACTACTAATAAAAATGAGGATACTACTAAAACTTCAGGAGAGTTTTCTGTAGATGTTTATTGGGGTACAGTTATACTTTTACAAGTCAATCCAAGGGGAGTTAGGGATGTTAAAAGAAATAAATTTGTTGAAATAGAAAAATTTGAAGTTAATCAGGTCAATGATGGAATTAGTTTTTCAGCAAAATTGGTAAATATGGGAAAAAATTATGTTACTGCAGAGGGGAAAATAGCAATTTTACAAGAAGGGCAAGAAGTAAATTTTAAACCCTTCGGTAGGGGAACGATTTTACCTGGTCAAAAGTTAAATTTTAAATCCACTTTTACACCACCTTTTATCCCAGGAGATTATAAAGCAATTGCATCCTTTAACTATGGAGGAATCCGAGATGCTACAGTAACAGCTACTTTCAAATTGTCTAAGGATCAACTAATTTCCAGCATTGCTGAAGAAATTAAAATTACTGAAACTATCGAAGATTTTATAAACCTGATACCTAGTGATGATACGATTGAAGCAAAAATTTTTCCTGGAAACACAAGAACATTTAATGTTCAAATCATCAATGGTTCTTCAAAAGATATCGTTTTAAAAAGTTGGTCAGAGAATGTATCCGATATTATATCTACAAAATTTTCTGAGAATGTAAATATAAGTCCTGAAAATGCAGAAATTAAGCCTAGCGGAAGAAATAATTTTAAGATTACTGTTATATCACCAAAAAATATTGAAGATGGAAATAAATATATAAGAATCAACTTCACTCCCATAAAATTTGGTGAAAAAACTCTTGAGGATGAAAAGCAAAAAATGTCATCTACAACTGTTTTTCTTATTCTCGAAAATGTTAAAGGCAATAAAATAGAAAAAATAAAAATTAAAAATATGGATATACAGGTAATTGAAAAAGAGAAGGGGTTTTATTTTCCAAGATATATTTTTACTTATGAGAACCAAGGAAACGTTCATATTGACCCAGTAGTGTATTTAAATCTCTTAGAATTACCACTTGAGGATAAAAATCAAGAAAAAACTGCTGAATTAATAACTGATAATATAGAGTCAACAAATCTTGTTTCTTCGGAATCAAGTGGCATAATTTTACCAGGGATGGAAGGACAGATATACGTAGATTCAACCCAACCTATAGAGAAAGGAAACATAAAAAAGTATTTTATGAAGTTATTTTTTAAAAATAATGACAAAGAAATATATAATGATGATGTTACTTTTACTATAAAGTTCTAATAATAAAAGGACTTATAGTTTTTAGATCTTGATTGAATAAAATGAATTATGATTTTAAGGAATTTGTCTATGCTTCAATTATCATAAATATAAAAAGTAATTTTCTTAACGTATGTGTCAAATAATGTTCGCAATTTACTCTTAGCAAACACCGGAGACTCTTTTTAAACACAGAGATGACCTTACTTGAATGAAAAGTCATCTCTCTTTGAGTAATAACTCGATTGATTCACCTCCTTTTTATGAATATGGAAAATAAACAAAGAGAAGAATACAATCTTTCTATTTGGTCAATTCTTTCTGGTATTTTAGTGAATAACTATTCATGAGTCGTCGGGCTGTGGATCTGTGGTCAACCCACAGGGTTGTCCATCTATCCACAGCCTCTTTTTTTCTTTTGACTTTCTTTTTTTTCTTAGGCTATCTTTAGAAGCTCTGCTTGTTGCTCGGTAATCGCCTCAGAACTGATATATTTTTTACTACTCATCCAATCTTCAGTATACTCAATGAGATAACTGGTGACCAGCCGGAGATAGGAATCGGTGGTAGGAAAGATCCCTACCACTCGGGTTCGACGACGGATCTCTTTGTGAATCCGCTCGAGTGAATTGGTCGAGGAGATCTTTCGTTGGTCAAGGTGAGGGAAAGCCAGGAATTGTAACGAGTCTTCCAGTCCTTCCTCTAAAAGAGCAATGGCTTGAGGAAAGCGATCTCGGTATTCCTGGATGATTAAATGGGCATATTGCTTGGCACACTCTTGGTCAGGCTGGTACCATATTTGTTTCAGTTTCGCGGCAAAAGATTCTTTTTCTTTATGAGGGATATGGACTAATATATTTCGCATAAAGTGTACTTTACACCGTTGCCAACTTGATCCTAGGAAACATTTCTGAATGGCATTTTTCAGTCCAGTATGAGCATCGGAGATGCACAGCCAGACTGTTTCCACTCCTCGTCTTTTAAGCTGTTCAAAGAGATGAGTGTAGGTGTCTTCTGATTCAGCAAACATGGGTTCGACCGCCAGGATCTCTCGGTTTCCCTCACTTGTCAGACCCTGAACGACAGCAATGGCCATGCTGATGATGTGTCTTTCACAGCGAACCTTTTCGTAGAGGGCATCAACCCAAATGACTGGATATTCTTTTTCTAAAGGACGGGTACGGAACCATTCCACTTGTTCATTGAGGTCTTTGGTGATTTCTGATACTTGACCAGCAGAGAGGGACTCAATCCCTAAGCTTTGAGCAAGGCGCTCCATCTTTCGGGTGGAGACACCATTGATGAAGGCTTCTTGAACCACCTGGAGGAGGGCTTGCTCCGAGCGTTTCCTTTCGGTCACAAAAAAAGGAATATAGCCTCCTTTCCTTAGTTTTGGAACCAGAAGGTAGATGGTTCCTAACCTCGTATCAAATCGTCTGACTCGGGTTCCAGAGAAATGGGTGGTTCGGGTTGGGCAATGTTCTCCCTTGTGAGCTCCTACTTTGTTTTTGAGCTTCCAGTTTCATGAGTTCATTGGTCAACCACTCGAGCATTGCATAAAGCGGATCAGGTTCAGTCATGAATTCAAGGAGCATTTTTTTGAGAAATGGTGTATGATTATTTTGAGCCATCGGATATTCCTCCTCGATGAAGTTTTTGTTTCGTACAACCTTCATTTTGGAGTCTCCGGTGGCTTTTTTCAAGGTGCGAAATTGCGAACTTTAGTATACGTTATCCAATAATAGCATTTTTCCTTTCAACCAAGCTGGAAGACTATTTACAAAATAGAAGAGTAGCTCTTTGACTTTTTCTTCTGAAAGGACGAAAACCTCTTTCATGGTTGGTTTGGAAAGTTAAAGAAGTAAAGACAAAGCTTCTAAAAGAGTTATCTCCTGAATTTCATAATAAATAGTATAGAAAAGCTCGCCAAAAGTTCGGGGATCGGCGTTCCTTCGGGCAACGACTTCGAGCATGATAGAGCGGATAAAGACGATACTGGTATGAGATACGAGGGCATCATAGGATCGAACCTGGAATTCCCGAGTGAGTTTCAAGAAGGATTCCACCATCTTGAAGAAGGCATTTATCCCAGCGCTTTCCATAGAGGGTGACGATCTCGTCTTCAGAAAGAGACAGATCAGTTGAAAGAAGTGCTAACCATTGAGATTTTTGTTTTTCACTTCTGACCAAGACGATGCGGGCATACAGGGGGTTACCAGTCAAATTGAGATTAATCACACAAGATCCAAGCATCGGACCCCTGTGGTCTTTTCGGAATTCTAGTGAAAAGAGAGGAAAGCGAAAGGGTCCTCCCACCGAATGAGTAGTAAATCTTGGGTGTGTTTTTGAGCATACACACCACTGATAATCCTCGATGAGTACATTTCCGGATGAGGGCTGGAAAACTAAACCAGCTATCAAAGAGTATGGCATGAACTAACAGACAGTATTTCAAGGCTCCATCCAGGAGGTTCAAGAAGACATCAGGGGCTTTTTCTTGTGATTCGTTCCGAAGACGAGCTCTTTTGCTTCGTCCATCAACGGAGGCATCCATTGGATAGAGCCGGTTTTCTTTTTTGTGAAAACTTAACAGTGAGAAAGCAAAGGAAAATCGAATCGGGGCAGTTTTCACAAGTTAGTACCGTGTCTCGTACTTTTGATAGCAGCGGGGATGAGGGCTGATTATTTCTCCCCAGCAATTGACACTCATCATCAAAGCGATCCTTGTAAGTAAAGTTTTTCCAATTAGGATGATAAAAAATCTCTTATAAATGATCAATTCGAGTTATATTGCATTTTGTTGGTTATATCGGATTTAATTTGAAGATATATTTTTGAGTGTACAAATTTATAAATACTGGATTAAACTATAAAAAATTAAATTTAAATTTTGAGAGATATGAGGTATGAAAGCAAGGAAGCTTGCAGATTTATTTCTTGTAACTAACTGAAAACATTAAAGATTAATATTTTTTTGTTCATTTAATGATGTAATTAACTCAACCGTAAATTCTTTCCGATCCAAATTCAATATCCTATCTCCTACCCAAGCAGATACTCTAGCTTCAAGGAGATATTTTCCTTCTGAAAGAGGATCTCTTTTATCCCATAGAACGATGAACTCCCTTTTCCCCTGGGGAAGAATCATAGAAGGTTTATCTTCAGGGAAGCGGATACGATGAAGGACTTTTCCGTCTTCACTTTTTATAATCAAACTACCTTCGGTTTCGTAGTGAACATTTCCTGTATTTTTAAAAATGACCTTGAATTCTTTACCGTCCGTTGAGGAGATAACATCTTCAATGGTTCCTTTGACTTCTTCGGTGCGGGAAATGGTAAGGAAAACTAGAGTTCCTGAGCGAATTCCAAGAGAAACCTTACCTTGAGGAATGGTGGAGGGAAGGGCTTCAAAAACAATAACTCCATAGCGTCCTCCTCTTTCTCCTCGGGGAACTCTCAGTTGAAGAGGTATTTTCTTTATTTCTCCTGGATTTAATTCTGTGAATTCTTCAATATTTGTTGTTATCCACGAGGTGAGAGAATAGGAAGTGGTCCCTTCTAGCATGAGCTGAACTTTTCCTTCGGAGTCAAAAAAAAGATCTGAAAAGATGGTTTTTACCTGGATTTTCTCCTGTCCGGTGTTGGAAATTTCAACGATAAAATTTCTTAGACCACCACCAACTTGATCGATTTCTAAAAGTGGGGGAGAAACATAAAAAGATATCTGCGGGGAAGCTTCTCCCCCCAGAAAAATTATAATGAAAAAAATAGTAAGCCAAATAAACTTGTAATTAATAGGTAAATACTTCGACAAAAATTGATCCATCATAAATCCCAGCTTTGTTTTCAGGTGTTATATTTAATTGGAAATTACATTCGGCGGTGAAAATTTTTCCAATTGGAGTTTCAAATACAACCATTTTCTTCCCCTTTTCAAATGATGAAAATGTGTTGGTATTTGTGTTAATTGATGAACTTTGATCTTTAAAAGAAACAGACAACTGTTCAAGTGGTATTGAATAATTGGGATTTTGTACATTTTTTAATTCAGAAGCTTCGAATTGCAATTGAAATCCTTGATTTGAAACGATATTAAAGGTTAATGGATAGAGTGCCAAGTAGGTGCCAGGTCCCTGATTACAGTCAAATAAAACAACAGGTATATTATCAGGAAAATTCGATTGAAATGTTACTGGTGAGTTGATGGTTATATTAATATAGGGTTTGATTATTGCCCTAACTCTGATCGTTGGTCCGGAGTATATCTCAGCAAAAGCTGCTGGTGAAAAAATTAAGTAATTTATAATCAATCCAATAATTAAAGCTATAATTAGTAGGGTTGATACTACTTTTTGGGGGAACAATTCAATTCCTCCTTTCTAAAATATTATGACTATATTATGAGTGGTAATGATTGAAAAATAATCAACCAAAAGACCCAAAATGGTTCAAAAAGTCCCAAATATTGTTTCACTTTTTAAATTCTACCAATCAGACTAATCGATTTAATTCTTAGACCTCGAGTGAGGTATTCGATCTTTCGAGTGGAATCTAAAATAATGAAAGCTTCCTGAACGAAAGGAAAGAAAGCTTGCTCGCATCTTTTCCATTTGGTAACACCCAGATTCAGGAGAAATGGTTTATTCGATTTTATAAAGATTCTCTTTTTAAAGTGACGACTTTATAATCAGTTTTCGATGTTATAAGTTAATAAGTTAGCATTTCCAGCATGATGTATAGTAGACCAAGCTTGAAAGGTTAATTCAAGGAGTATTTTTGAGAAATGATATATGATTATATTGGGTCTTGTGATATTCAGCCTTGATAAAATTATAATTATATTCAATAATCAGTTTGAGGTCTCAAATGGCTTTTTTAAGGTACAAAATTGCATACTATTTAGTATATATTGCACGATGCAGATTCCGGCGATGTCGACCACTCATTCCGCTGATGTCGACCATCCCTCAAAATAAAGAATCACTGGATGAGAAAATCATAAACAACTGGTCGGCATCAATCAAGATGTGTGTTCTTTTTTCTCATCGATTCACCTCGCATTTCAATTCGATATGAGTTATGAATCAACCGATCCATGATGGCATCGGCAATAGTGGGTAGGGGAATGGTATCGTACCAATTCTCTATTGGGATTTGGCTCACTAAGCAAATTGAACCAGTTCCATTCCGATCTTTAAAAGATATCAAAGAGATTCCGGGCATCATCGGGGGTGAAATCGACCATTCAGAACTCATCGAGAATGAGGAGTCTCATTTTTTGGATCTTCCGTACCAAGGTGGGATAACGACCATCTAGGCGACTTCCCCTCACGAGATCGAGAAATCGTGAGGTCCGGTAATTCACCACCGAATACCCAAGCCGGCAGGCCTGATACCCAAAGGCATTGGCCAGATAGCTTTTCCCCACTCCAGTGGGACCAGTGATGAGGAGATGATGATGAGCGGTGATCCATTCACAGGTGGCCAGAGATAGAACCATTCCTCGATCCAATCCCTATAGGAGTGAGAAAATCAATATCTTCAATGGCAGCATTCATTTTGAGTTTTGCTTCCCGAAGCCGAATTTTAATTTTCTTTCCTTCCCGTTCATTCCATTCCCGATCGACGGCAAGGCTGAGTCGTTCCTTAAAAGAGAGTTGGGACACATTGGGTGAGGCATCTCTCTTGTAGGGCAGTGACCATTCCGAAGAGTTTCAAAACAGTGAGTTTTTCAAGTGTCGCTTACTAAGAGCATGATTCATTCTCCTTTCATTGAATAATAGTGTTTCCCCCGGAGGTTCTCATGAAATGTCACCGCATCGGAGCGATGTTCCTTTCGGGGATAAGGTTGCTGATCTCAACCCCGTTTTAAGATCGAGGCCAGACTGGCATAAGAAGTGACTTGAATATGGGTTGCCCGCTCACATCCTTTTTGTAAGTCGTTCTGGCGAATATTGGGTGGCGAGCTTTTTCAAGTCCCAAGCCAATCCGCAATAGTTCCTGGGGGTGGCGGGTTTCAGCAATAGCCTGTAAAAAGGAGACTGTTGCCGGGCCAATATATTCGGCAAATTCCCAGAGGGCTTTTTAAAGTCCAGGAGACATAGGCTTGGTGAGCATGAGGGCGATGAGTAGATATGGTAGACATCCCTCCTTCGTCAAATCGGCGTTCATGGGAAGCCACCCGACTTCCACCAGCGAGGATTTCGCATGTTTGAGGACTCACTCGGATATCGACTCGTCTCCCTACTAGAGAGTGGGGGACGCTGTAATAATGACCATCAACTCTGACGTGGTAATCAGAAGGAACGGTCGCGACCACCATCTGGAGAAATTCATAGGGAGTGGGTGGAAGAGGATGAAGGGTTCTTTGTTCAAACTGGAGGAATCGTTCTTTGCGATTCCCACTGATCTTCTGGAACGGTCGGCTATTGAGCTGATCGCGAAGTTCGCTCACTTTTTGGTTGAGTTCCGCCAGATGGAAAAAGGAGTGATGACGGAAACGGGCTAAAATCCATCGTTCAACGAGGAGGACCCCATTTTCCACTTTCGCTTTGTCTTTGGGTTTTCTCACTCGGGCGGGATAGATGGTACACCCATAGTGATCGGCAAAATCACTAAAAAATGGGATTTTAGATCTGGATCATAGCGGGAGGCTTTCTTCACTGCACAGCGGGTGTTATCGGGAACGATGAGCTCGGGAACCCCCTGGAGAAATTCCAGAGTATGGCGATGCGCGTGAATCCAGTTTGCGAGATCCTCTAGTTCGAAAGCTTCTACATAAGTGTAGTTACTCGCTCCGAGAACCGCAACAAAGATATGGACAGGATGGGTGCTCCCGGTCACACGATCTTGAATGGGGACAGTTTGACCGGCAAAATCGGTGAAGAGCTTCTCTCCAAAACGGTGTATCTGACGGAAGGAACAGTCAAGGGTTTTTCTTTTTTCATGGAACCAATGACAGAACTGGGAATACTGGTAGCCGTCAGGATGGGTTGCTTTGTACTCTTCCCAGAGTAAACTCAAGGTCATTCCCTTTTTCGCAAGTTCAGTACAGAGGAAAGTGATATCGGGCATAGTGCGCTGTGGGATTGAACGGCGTCTCTTTGGAAACAACATCCGTTCCAGAGTTTCATCATCCATTCCTTCGGGAAGCGGCCAAGTGATACCACAGGCTCTGGCCCGACGGAGATATTCGAGCACCGTACTATGAGAGAGGTGAAGAAGCCGAGCTATGGCTCGAATTCCGTGATCGTATTCATACCGATATTTCAAAATTTCTCGTATCTTTCGCATGGATAATCCTTTCTGCGGCACTTTGTTTTCCTCCTTGTTTGTTGCTTAAAGGGAGGATACCTTACCGCTTGGTGGTTATCCAGCGCTCATCATGTGAGAGAGTGTGATTCCGTTTTCTCCTTAAAAATGGTCGGCATCAATTGGAACTCATGGTCGGATTCATCCGGAATCACTGGTCGGCATGAAACGGAAAAGGTAGTCGGATTCATCCGGAATACGCACGAGGTTATTAGTTTAATTTTTATTATGGAACATATTTGTCCAAAATAGCTTTTTTCTTATTGAATTAGGAGTTCAAATCGGTAAGATTCATAATAACAAATTAACAAAAAATTAAAAAAGGTGGGCTCCACAATGAATAAGCGTGGAGTAGTATTTTTTCTTTAGATTTAAAATTCTACTTCTTTTATCCTAAATAATTGATAGAAAAGCGAAACAAAAATGGATACCACTTGCTTTTCTGGCTACAGTATTATTATCAACAAAGCCAATCCATGGAAGACGAAGCGATGCTCCAAATACAGTTTAAATCCATTCTTTGGTTTTTTGTCGAGTGAAGATAACAAAACAGCCTTATGATCAAGAAAAAAAGATAGTAATCCTGACTCTTCATTTAGATAAATGGTCACTGCTGTCCAAAATAATCCAAATTCATAAAATCACCCCTTATCACACCAGCCTTTAAGACAGGTTAATGCACCTTTTCAAAACCAGGTTCCTCCTTTTTGGATGCTGTCCAAATTATTGAAAAGGAATAGGGATTGCCGTTACATTTGGAACGAGCACTGGAACCTCAAAGGGATGATTGATCCAAGCCCACAAACCCCGATAGGTAAAGAGATTATAACGAAGCAAAGCGACCAGCGTTGAAAGCGACCAGGCCCGAGTTGATTGGAACTGGAGGTACTTTAAAAGTAAGATGGTGATGAGAGCTGTCCAAATCTGAATGAAGAGAGCATTCTGGCTGGTCCCCACAAAGGTCTTGATCTTTAAGTTCTGTTTGATGGTTTTAAAGAAGGTTTCAATCTGCTAGCGTTCTTGATAGATTCGAGCAATGGGAGTCACTCCAAAATCGAAGTGGTTAGTCAGACAAACAATCACTCGGTTGTTGTCGCGGTCATCTACTTCGATCCGTCGTACAGGGTTAGGATAGTATTGCTTGGCATAATAACCAGTAAAGAGAATGATCTCATCTTTGAGGATGTTACGGTTTTGAGGGACCGGTCTTTTTTCAACCACCCGGTAGCTAGCATTGTCTTTTTGTCTGGTAACGAAGTAAACCCCAGTGTCGGTCCAGTGGGAAAAGAGGGAATAATCAGTATAGCCTCGGTCAATGGCTAAAATCGAACCCTTGGGAAAGGAAAGTTCTCGGGCTATATTGACCTCATGAACACAGCCTTCACTGATCGTAGAAAAGACGGGAAGGTAGCCTTCGTGATCAAGGAGGAGATGGAGCTTCACCGCTCCTTTGGTTTGCCGAAACCGAGCCCAGTCAAAGAGAGTACTACTCAAGTTCAATGGTTGAAGCATCGAGACTTAAAAGCTTGTTCTTGAATCTGAATTTTTTCTTTCCCTTGGTAAGAGATTGGCATTTTTCTAACAAAGCATAAAACATGTTTTGGTAGAGCTCCCAGGGTCGATGTTCTCATGAATAAGCCAGCGTTGACCGGTGGGGAGCTCCTTTCACTCCTAAGTGTTTTATTTTTCCCAGGCAAGTCGCCAGTCCTCCACAGATCTCTCGGAGGGAATGGGCTTGGCCTAATTGACAGAAAAGCATGGCAACGAATTGATCCCAGGAACTAAAACCCTTGCTTCCTTTTTCAGATTGGGTTTCACTAACCATTCTTTCAAATTCATACCGATTAAATATCTGAAGAATTTGACCAAAAACACTGCTACACTTATTCATGGGGGAGACCACCTTTCGAGTTTTTTGTTAATCCGTAATTACCAATCTACCCGATTGGGACTCCCCTTTCAATGAGAAAAAAGCTATTTTGGACAGATGTAATAAACGGTATGATTTAGTCTTTTATCACTTTCCGTAAATAGTGAAAAAGATTCATGCCTATCATGAAAGGTTGGTAAGAGATCTCAATGGTCTTGATGCCCAAACTGCAGTAATAACGTTGAAAAGGTTGATGGTTTCAACCCTGGGAAACGAGTCACCACAAGGTTGGCTCAATACATTGTTTTTCTTTTCAGCCATAACCATAAAAGAAAGAGTCCGGTACCTTCACCTAGATTGGAAATCGTTTAAGCTATTCAAAAGGCACATCTTCAAGACAAGTTTTCGCAAAAGGTGGATGAAGTGGCCGCCAAGAAACGATATTATTACTTAATCATCGTTATCAATTCGGAAACAAGCCAGGTTCTCTAAATCGGAAAAGGGAGAAAATAGACAACTCTGAAAACCTTTTTCGATTCTTTGAGTGAAAAGCAAAAAAAACTTGGGTTGCCCGGTCGCCATTGATAGCTGGGACCCCTATATTAAGGCTATCAAAAAGTATTGTCCTTGAGACAGCCTGTAATCAGTTTCATCTGGTTAAGGCCTTTGGAAAAGTCATCAATCGGGTATAACGGCAGGAATTCAAGGGAGGCACACAAGTAGGAAAGAATGTGGTTAATGGAAGTAAATACCTGCTCTTGAAGAACCAAGAGCATCTTCTTCCCCAAGAAATACTCCGGCTCCAGAGAGAGATGGAACTAAATCAAAACCTGTCCCTGGCTTATATTCTCAAAGATTCTTTCAAAGAACTCTGGGAAGGAAAATCTTACTCAGGTTCGAAAAACTTGGAAGAATGGTGTGCAATGGCTTATGTGAGCCATCTCAAAACCTGTGATCGCCTTTGCTATAATGTTCAAAGATTATACTTATGCATTTACAGTCATTGTAGCTATTCTCTTCATACCAGTTTGCTGGAGGGGATTAATAGTAAGTTTAAGGTGATCAAACGAGAAGCATTTGACTATCATGATCTTGAGTACTTTTCCTCAATCATTAAAGACTCCTTTGTAAGGAGTAATTAAAATGGGGAAAAACAAAAAATTTTAATTAATATGAATTTGAAAGAATAATCAGAGAATCCAAATCTGAAAAAGAACCAGAGGGCTTAGCTCCTGAGATCAGTTTATTACCTATATTTTTCTATCAATTCTTTCGAACTCTCTCCTTACGAGAAATCTGTGCGGAACTAACGACCTATCTGGGGGAAATAAAACACTTAAGAGTCTAAGAAGCGATCTACCCCGGTCAACTCAAGTCTATTCTAAAGAACATTGATCATGGGGGGGAGCTTTATTAAAAAATTTTCTGTACTCTTTTAGAAAAGTGCCACACCCTCTGAAAGGGGAGAAAAAGTTCTTCTTCAAGAATCATTCTCTTAAATCTGGATGTCCCAATAATTGACCTGTATATCGCTTCCTATAACTGGGCTTGACCCAACCAAATCAAGGGATCAATAAAGCTCCATCTTTTTCCTCGACCATAAAGGGGATATTCCGGTTTTTGTTTTAATCATCGAAGGATTCGTCCATGAGTGTAATGTCTCTTGGGGTCTTCCCTTTCCCAAAGGCTCAATTTAACTATAGATCGGGGTTATTTTGACTATAAACTCTTTGCCTTATAGACCGAGACTGGTGTTTATTTCGTTATCAGATAAAAAGACAATGCTAAATTTCGAATTATTGAAGAACGAACCACCCCCACATAATCGCAACGTCCTTTATAATAAAATCATTCCCTTTCTTTTTTATTATGACAAACTGTTTTACCATCAATCCGACTGGGCGTAATGAAGTCGTTGATCGCAACAATAATCGAATCATAGTTCTTTTTACCAACTACCTGGAGCTTGCGTCTACTATCATTGCCAATATTTATAATGGCCGATGGCAGATTGAAACCTTCTTCTAGATCTTTCAGATAAAGACTTTGGTAGGAACCAGTTGTATTGCCCTTTTGATTCAGATTTGGACAGCAATGAACACCATCCTAACTTTTAAAGTATTTCCAGTTACAATCAGCGCTTATCTAGTCTCTTTTATTCTGGAAACTTCCCTTCGTTTTAATTTCTTTATATATTGGAATCTTTGGACCTGGATCAACCACTTATTTGAGGTTCTAGAGATTGTTCCCAAATCGGCGGCAATTCCTTTTTAGTTTCATAAATTGGACAACATCAAATGGGGAAAAAAGAGGAAATCGGTTTTAAAAAGACTTATGTATCTGTCTTAAATAATTATTAAATAAGAGGTAGTTTTATGAATTTGGATAATTTTTAGACAGCAGTGATTATGGGTGATATACAAAAGATATTTATCAAGTACCTTAAATTATCCTCCCGCCCATATTTAAGATAAATTTGGGCGGGAGGATTCTATTTATAATTATTGAATTGGAACGCAAATAATACCTTGTTTAATCATCGGTATGGCATCATCAAACGATGAATCGTTGGATCCCCAACCATTTGTAATCCACCAAATTTGATTTTGAATTTTCGTTATACTGTAAGTTTCCTGATTACCTAAATCAATAAAACCCCAAATATCTTCTATATTACCATTTATAAAATTTAACGGATTTGAATAATTATCGGCAGGATAAAACCTTACCAGATATTCTTTAAAAATAGATATCTCTCCATAACGATCGATACACCAAGCTTCATAAGTTGAACCATAACTGCCACCTAGTAATTTATACTGTACTTGAAAATATGAATCATTACTTTTACTGATTTCTTTAATATAGCCCAGAGTTCCTGAGGCAGGAGATGATGGTCCAACAATTAATATATCTTGGATATTTTCTGTCTTCTTATAGTTAGAATAGATCACCGTGACCTCGGTTCCACTCGTTAAAGGGAAGGTGACTGAGCCATCCCCCGGCGACAGATCGGGATTGCCATCAACGCTGATCGAGACACACTGGAAAGCGCCAGGATTCTCGGTGAGGGTGTATTGTCCGGGAGTCAGGGAATCAAAGACTTCCTGTCCACCAGTTGCTACTTTAAAGGTCTGGTTGGTCCCCGGACCGGTCAGAGTAAAGTTCCAAGAATTACCCCACGGACCAGCCGAATCGCTTCCTGGTAACAATTCTTTCTTAACGGTGAGCTTGGCCGATTCAGTCGTCTTATTATTGGTATAGATCACGGTGATCTCGGCTTTGTTGGCTAAATTAAAGGTAACTGAGCCATCACCCGTTGGATATTCTTGGCCATCGACCTTGATTGAGGTACACACAAAGCCGGGCTCCTGAGTCTCGGTGAGGGTGTACTGTCCTGGAGTCAGGGAATTAAATTCTTTCTGACCATCGGCTGCCAAGTCAAAGGGTTCATTGGTTCCCGGACCGGTCAGAGTAAAGCCCCAAGGACCACCTGTTTCACTTCCTGGTTCTAAGACTTTCTTAACGGTGAGCTTGGCCGATTCAGTCGTCTTATTATTGGTATAGATCACGGTGATCTCGGCTTTGTTGGCTAAATTAAAGGTAACTGAGCCATCACCAGGAGTCGGATCGGGATTGCCATTGACGTTGATCGAGACACACTGGAAAGCGCCAGGGGTCTCGGTGAGGGTGTACTGTCCTGGAGTCAGGGAATTAAATTCTTTCTGACCATCGGCTGCCAAGTCAAAGGGTTCATTGGTTCCCGGACCGGTCAGAGTAAAGCCCCAAGGACCACCTGTTTCACTTCCTGGTTCTAAGACTTTCTTAACGGTGAGCTTGGCTGGTTTTTCTTCCTGTTTTTTGTTGGTAAAAGCTGCGGTGACATTGGCTTCGCTAGCTAAGGTGAAAGTTGCTTTATTGTTGGCAAGGTCAACATTTATATTTGAAACTCCAGTTCCGTTAACGACGATTGAGGTACATTCAAAGCCGGACTGCTGAGTTTCGGTAAGGGTGTAGTTGCCGGGAGTGAGATTCTCAAGAACCTTGCTCCAGTTTCCATTATTGGGAAGATCAAAGGAGTGGTTGTTGGGACCGGTAAGGGTAAATGACCATTTTGTGTTGGGATCTGGAGTCGTTCCAGATTCAAAAGCTTTTGTTACGGTGAGCTTGGCATTTTGAAGTTGAAAATCTTGAATAATGCTAATTTCTTCACATTTATTCTTAATAGCGAGAGCAACTGAAAAGGGTCGTTGAATCGTATATTCAAAGGTTTTTTCAGAAGAATTATAAATTGTTGATTTTTTAGAAGATTTTTTAACTATTGTTCCATTGCCATTGGTAATTTTCCAGGCATAGCTGGTGATAGCAAATTCTCCGTTTTGTGGGGTTGAATTCGAGGCATCAAATTTATACTTATTATTTCCAAGATCTGTAACCGATATCACAGCTTTTAATAAACCAATCGGACAATCCGGAGTTGGAGTCGGGGTGGGTGTAGGAGTCGGTGTAGGTGTTGGGGTTGGTGTTGGAGTTGGACATACACAGGGAGTAGAATCTGGATTTCCCTCAACGCAAGGTGCACAGGGAGCACCAAAATTTGCCAGGGCATAAGTTTTGGCAAGACCAATGACCGTTTTATCTTGTTGAGCATCCCGGCAATCAGCCAAAGCGTTTTTAACAGCCTCATAGAATTCGTCAGGGATATTTTCAAAAGGGATGACATCTGGAATGTCTTTGATCGGAATCGAACCAGGAGATGAACTTTCAATCACTTCCCAGAGAATCACCTGGGCAGTGGTAAGGTAATTGGCTTCTCCTCCATCACCAGTGACTGGGGAGATGGCTTTTTTAACCCAGACTTCACCTCGATTGGCATACAAGATATACCCATCATCAGCAAGACCTGAGATCTGGTAGTTGCCAGCACAGTCAGTTTTCCCGGTGAGGGTATGAGTATCTCCTTTTAAGATGATATCGGCATTGGGGAGAGGGTCTCCTTCAATGATCGATGGGTTAGCACAGGTATCAGTGAAGCAGTTATTATCAGGGGCCACCACCACTCCCTTAATGGTGACTGAGCTATCAGCTGATGGAGCTCCAAATTGGCCACCACCGATACAGCCACTGATAAAGGATGTAAGAATGACTGTTGTTAAGACGAAAAACCATAGTTTTTTTCTATTCACGAATAATCCCTCCTCTCGGGAAAAATATAAAATTATAATTATGTATAGATTAACAATTAGATAACGGGCTAACCATGGGAAACTAGCACTAATTCAAGTTCTAAATGTCACAAATTTTTAGTAAAAAAAGTCCCGATTAAGCATTAAAGTATTAAAAGAAATTAAAAACCTTGTAAAGGGTATGCCGGGGAATTGGCGAAAAACGCCGAGGGGGCAAGGGGAGGGGACTTTTCTAAGTTCACAATTTTTTATAAGGATGAGGTTTTCATGCTTTGTTGTAACTTTCTGAATAATTAATTAGAATAGTCTAAGTTTGGAAAAGCTTTGAAGGGATAGATGGATTCTCAATTAATTTACTAAATGTTCAATACCCCTTTTAATGCAACATCGACCTTTTTTAAAATATCTGCTTCTAAAAAACCACAATATCTAAATAAACGATCTTTTGAAATTGTTAATATCTGTTCACATTTTATATATGATATCTGGTTGAGACCATTTAAAGCTGTTGGAGTTACGGAGATGTGAAAAGGCAAAGGTCTCCCTTTGGTACTAATTGTGACAATAATCACATTGGGATATTTTGGATTTTGATTGGCTAAATCTGTTTGTACAACAAGGGCAGGGCGAATACCTTCTTGTTCTGACCCTCTTCCTGGTGACCAATCTACTAACCAAATGCTCCCTCTTTTTAATAACTCAGCTTTCATCCCTGAGGACCACATCGCTTTGGGGTTTAAAGGCAAAATCCAGGTTTGACTCATTTTCATCTTCTCCAATCAATGAAAATGAGTCAAACCAATTTTCTTTATCGTATTCAGAAGAACAAACCAATTCGTCATTAATTGGCAGGATAATGAGTTCTATCTTTTTCCCTTTTAATTCTTCTGGGATATCAAGGATTCCTTCGAGTTCCTTTGATTCAATTACTTTTCGTATAAATTGCATAAACATAAATTTCCTTTCTTTTTTCTTTATATTAGCACAATTGAAAAATTTTTGAATCTACCACATTCCCGCTCGGTGTTTTTTGCCAATTTTCCCTCGTTTTTCTCGGCATTTAAAGCCGTGAGGTTTTCATCTTTCCTGAACCTCTAAATATCCAGCTTTAGTATAAAAAATCCCTTCAAATCTGTTTATGTTCAATTTATTGCATTATTTTACCAGTTTATGTTGATTAATCTTTTTTTTCTGTTGTCTCAAAGCAGAATGAGGGTCTATTCTGAAAAAATACTGGCATGATAAATTAAGCCCCTACAAAAGAATATAAAATTGTTGGGGCATAATGAATTGCGCCCATTCTTTAATTAATGTAGCGACATGCCATGGCATGTCGTGTTTTGAATATTTTTCAATAAAATTTTAAAAGATGAGATTCTCACGTCGTCCGGCAAAAGAAACCAGAATCCTCAGAATAACGAAGATGGTGGATGAGATTGCCACGTCGACCAACCAAAGAACTGTTGGGCTTCTCGCAATGACGGTTTTTATAAGTATATTCATACTTATATGTTGTTGCGAAAGCAGCATGAGAGTCTATTCTATAAATATAGTGAGAAGTGAGTTGTGAATTGTCAATGAAGTAAAAATTTAGAATTGTAAAACCTGGAAATAAGAAAACCATAAACAAGATCTCTTCCTTTGGATTGTGAGAAATGATTCGGGATTCGATTTTTTTTCAAAGGGAGGAGAGGAGATTGATTATCGTACAAATATTTTCATTCTTATCTGGTGTTTTGACATTACAGGAACGTCTATCTTAGGAGATCAACAGGATAGCAACCTTCAACTTAAGATTAAAAGTATCTAAAAGTCAGGACTTAAATAACTGCACGAAGGATTGTTTTCGTAAATTTTTAAAAAACCCCCTTAATGTTTTGATAAACCAAAATACCAAGAGACGGAGATCAAATTCATACCTAAATAATTCAGTACCAAGCATTATTAAGTTTTTAAAGGTCGAAAACGAAATTTTTGATTGTCTACTACTACAAAATGACCTTCCAATTTAGCTTCATATCGATCTATTAATTGTTTCAAACGTGGCCACTTCAAATGACGCTCATGAACTTCGAAGCGTAAAAAAACAATACCATAGGCAGGTTTCTTTAACCGGTGTACTAACTCTCCAAAATCTTTATCTTCAGTGATTAAGATCCTTTTTTCGTTAAAAGCCTTGAGAAGTATCTCATTATCAATGGTGCCAGGCTTATATTGCGCAATATAAAGGACATCATGTCCTTCTAACCGTAAATGTCGCACCAATTCTATGTTGCAGCACTCATCAACACAAAATTTCACAGATGGTTACCTGAGGCAAAGATAATATCTTCCTGGCTGAGATAGTCAGCAGCAAACTCTTGTGCATCGAATATATTCTCAAGTTTTAAATGAGGATGATCTTGAAGGATTTCTTCAGGTGACATACCTCCGGCTAATTTCCTCAAGATAAGTTCTACGGTGATTCGGGTTCCTTTGATAACTGGCTTTCCAAACATTATTTCCGGATTAATCTCAATCCTTTCATGTCTTTTCACTAGGTTACCTCCTGAAAAGTTCTATTCAATATTATAGTAAATAGTACATTTTTTATAAAATCAAGCAAAAACATATATTATAGATCGCAATATATTACCTTGAAGAAAGCTATTCTGAAAAAATACGGGCATGATAAATTAAGCACCTACAAAAGAATATAAAATTGTTGGGGCATAATGAATTGCGCCCATTCTTTAATTAATGTAGCGACATGCCATGGCATGTCGAATCTTGGTTTTCACCCTCATCCTCACCTTCTCCCATCAATGGAGAAGGAACTTTGAGTCGTCATTGCGAGACCTGGTTTTTTGAGGTCGTGGCAATCTCTTGAGTCGTCTTTTATTTTGTGTGGAATTGGAATAAATGAGATGCTTATCATGTCTGGTAAAAAACGCCACCCTGCTCAGAATAAAAGAATGGATAAATGAGATTGCCACGTCGCCCAACCAAAGAACGGTTGGGCTTCTCGCAATGTCGGAGCAGGAAAATATTCAAATCCCCCCAACCCCCTTTGCTAAAGGGGGAAACGATTCTTGGGTAAGTACTTTCATCCTCATCTGGTGCCACAACGTGGCATGAATGTCTATCTTAAAAATCCAAAAACTAGCAAAAAGAGATCAAACAAAAAAGAAAAGGCACACCCCCCTTAAATCCCCCCTCAATGGGGGAATATATTCAACAATTCCCCTCCTTGGAGGGGTGCCGCTTTCGCGGTAAGGAGGGTGCCTTTAATCCGTCATCCTGAGCCCTCACTTTGTGAGGGCGTGAGGATCTAATCCTTTATGATTTCTTCCTATCCTTCGCCCCCTCGGTGCCTTTTGTCAATATCCCCCTCGTTTCCATTGGCATTGAGCTTTCTTTTACTCTTTCACTCTTACCCAATCGGCTTGCCAAGTGATAAGGTATTTGGGTTTTTCGATGAATTCGAGTTGGTAGGTTGTTAATTGAGTTATTAAGTTGGTGGCGGAGGTAAGAATTTGTTGAAAAGTAAGAATAACATTAGGAACAGTATCATCTGGTTGAGCTGTATCTGATAAATACTTAAGAAAATACTCTACTTGTGCCATGTATCCCTTTGGGAAAAATGGTTCGGCATATTCCTGTCCGAGTTTTAAAAGGAACAGGTTATGAGTCCCACTTCGATTGGAAGTAAAGAGGATATGTTTCCCATCCGGAGACCAACAAGGCTCGGAATCGTCACCGGGATTATGAGTGAGATTTTGTTGATTGTTTCCTTTGATGTCCATGAGATATATTTCATAATTCCCGTTCCGGTTTGAAGAGAAAGCGATTCGTTCTCCATCTGGCGACCAAGCAGGGTCAGTATCATCGGCAGGATTTCGGGTGAGATTTCTACAATTGGAACCATCAACGTTCATAGTGAAAATATCGTTGTTGCCATCTCGATGGGAAGCAAAGGCGATTTTGGTTCCATCGGGTGACCAACAGGGTTCACCATCATCGGTATCGTTCTGAGTCAGGCGTACCGGGTTCCCGCCTTCTGTGTCCATGAGATATATTTCATAATTTCCATCTCGATTAGTAGAAAACGCAATTCGTTCTCCATCCGGTGACCAAGCCGGATTTTTATCATCAAAATCGTTTTCGGTGACACGAATAGAGGTTTGATCATCGATGTTTATTAAATAAATTTCACCAGTTATATACCAGAGTACATATGCCAATTTCTTCCCATCTGGTGACCAACAGGGTTCCCACATGGTGGTGGCGTATTGATGAGCAGATATAGGGAGTTTTTCCGATTCAAAGGTATTTATATTAACAGCTCGAATGAGAAAAACGTTGGAGTCGACTTCTTGAGAGAAGACGATTTTCTCGGTTGGAACTGCATTTGGTTGAGTTTCGGGAATAGGTTCAGCCATCTCAGCCGGAGGTGGTGAAAGAGGAGGCAAAGCAAGTTGAACCGGTGGAGGGGGAGTTGATAGAGGAGGCAGGGTGAGCTGACCTAATGATTGGCTTTGAACTGATGAAAAAAAGAGCACCATGATTATTATACTTATTGCCAGGAAGAATATTTTCATTTTATTCCACCTGAGGTTGCCAGCAAGGGCACCAGTCGTCAAAGGAATTATTTGTTAATCGTACGACCTCGGTTCCATCGGCTTTCATCCGGTAAATTTCATCGTTGCGGTCCCGGTTGGAGACAAAAAGGATGTAGTTCCCATCCGACGACCAAGCCGGTTCAGAATCGGTAAATCCATTTTTGGTTAGATTGACAGCTTGTTTTCCATCGGCATTCATCACGTAAATCTCATAGTTTCCATCTCGGTTGGAAGAGAAAGCAATTTTGGTCCCATCCGGTGACCACATGGGGCGGTGGTCATCAGAAAAGTTTTCCGTTATCCGAATTGGATTGGTTCCATCAGCATTCATTACGTAAATTTCATAATTCCCATCTCGGTCGGTGGCAAAAGCGATTTTACTCCCATCCGGCGACCAGGAGGGTTCAACATCGTTGCTCGGATCATTACTGATATTGGTCCGATTGCTCCCATCAGCATTCATGATGTAGATTTCGCTATCCAGAGGAGCCTGGGTTGAACCAAAAAGATCGAAGCCGGAGCTGGATGAGCCACTGGGTTTGGATGAAAAAATGATTCGGGTCCCATCCGGTGACCAAGCCGGATAGCTTTTTTCCTCGGTGTCTCCGGTAATCATGATTTCTCCGCTCCCATCGGCATTCATCAGGTATATTTCGAAATGAAAATCAACATAGGAAGCGAAGACAATCTTTTGTCCATTCGGCGACCAGGATGGCTGCCAAGCCAGGGTATGATGATTACCGCTCAGACGAGTGCGATTGCTCCCATCAGCATTCATAGTACAGATGGTAAAGTTTCCCCCTCGTTCTTCACTTGCGTAGAGGATTTTCCCTGACGGTGGTTTGATCGGTGGTTTCTCGACCAGTATTTTTTCCTGGAGTTCTGAAAAAGTCGGCATTTGGAGAGATTTTTCCGGTGGTTTTGGTGGGGTAGAAGGGGCAAGAAAAATAGGAATGGTGGTTTTCTCTTGAAAACGAATGGAAGAAATGATTTGGTTAGCTTGAGTCCAATAGGTTTCAATTTTTTGTGGTTCAGAAGTTAAAAGAAAACTGTAAGCCTGATTCTCTTTTATCAGAACAGTTAAAACCCAGGCAAGTTGCTGGTTTTGATAAATCCCAGTGAAAGGAACAGATATGGCTTTTTGGTTAGCAATTGATACCTCGAAAGTATTTCCAATTGCCAGCTGGGTGATTTGGTTTTGGAAGGCATCCAGGGATTTTTTGAGATAGGCATTGGGAGTGACTGGTTGATCTAAATTTTCAACCGAACAGCTTAAATTATCCTGGAGTTGATCATCGTTTTCCTCGATTGGAGAAAAAAAGACTAAAAAATGACGGTTTTGATGATCCTGGCTCACCGGCTTCCAATCGGGAGGATGTTGCAGAGTGAATTGGAGAATTTCGTCTTGATAAGAAGTGAGTTCTTCCTGAGCCGGTGGAAGCAGGGCTCCTTCAAAGCAATAAGCTGGAAGGCAAAAAGAGATGGATGTCAGAATTACACTGATTAAAAAAAGTAATGTTTTGAACAAAATAATTCCCCCCTCCTGTTTTTCCATCGTATTGTATCATTACAAATTCAATCTTGGGAATACCGTGAGTCGTGAATTGGGAGTGGTGAGTAGAATAATAAAAAGCCCTCTTCCTTTGGCTAAAGGGAAATGCAGTTCGGGATTCGATTTGTTTCAATAAAATCAAATCCCCCCTTACCCCCTTTTCTAAAGGGGGAGATTGTTTTCTGGATAGTTATTTTTTATCCTCATCTGGTCTTACGAACTAAGCGGCATGATGAGGTTCTATCCTAAAAATACAGGTATGTTTTTTATAGATATCTTAATGAGTGCAACCAACTGGAATCTCATTCTTGGTTTTCACCCTCATCCTCACCTTCTCCCATCAAGGGAGAAGGAACTCTGAATTCTTTTGTTCTTTTTTCCCTCGCCCCTCGGCGGGAGAGGGCCAGGGTGAGGGGGCAACTTATTTTCATTGTCATCTGGTGCTGCGAAAGCAGCATGAGGTTCTATCCTAAAAACCTGCGGGTATGATAAATCAAGCCCTTTCAAAAGAATTAAAAAATGGAGGGACACAATGTATTGCGTCCGATCTTCATCTAATATAGCGACATGCCATGGCATGTCGAATCTTGGGTTTTCATTCTCATTTGTTGGTAAGAAAGTAGCATGATGGTTTGTCCTGAAAATATAGGAACGAATAAAAAAGGCGTCATCCTGAGGCTTCGTGTTTTGAAGCCGTGAGGATCTCATCAACTCAATCCGTCATTGCGAGACCTCGTTTTTTGAGGTCGTGGCAATCTCTCAATGAAATTTTCATTTCCTAATTAATAAATGAAGTACTATAAAATAATTGATGTCTTTATGAGTGGCACTTTCTAAAATAAGAAGCATATCTTTTTATAATTTCATAAAAGAAAAGCTTTCTAAAAGAGATTGCCACGTCACTTCGTTCCTCGCAATGACGATAAATAATGTGGTTTGATAAGGCAAACCACATTAAAGTACTTTTTAAAAATGTAAGGTCTACAATTTATCGTGCTCAATTAATGTAGCGACATGCCATAGCATATTGTGTTTTGGATTTTTACTTCATAAATAATTAAAAGGATGAGATTCTCACGTCGTCCGGTAGAAGACACCGGACTCCTCAGAATGACAGAGTGGGGCGATGAGATTGCCATGTCGCACAGGACGTTCCTTGCAATGACGGAGCAGGAAAAAAAATCAAATCCCCCCTTACCCCCTTTTCTAAAGGGGGAGATTAAATTACTTTAAAATTTTGTTTTTCAACTTCTCCCGGCAAGGGAGAAGGAGCTTTTAATCGTTATTACAAGGAGCAAAGCGATGTAGCAATCTCATGGAATTAGAATCGATTAATAAGTTATTAAAAAAGCCTCAAGGATGAAGTATAATATGAGTTGGGGAATCCTTAAAGGAAGGAGAAGATTATGAAATTTAAGGTTGTAATCACCTACGATCCAGAATATGAAGGATATGTAGTGGATGTTCCTGAACTCATCGGATGCATGAGTCAGGGAAAAACTTTTGATGAAGCCCTGAGCAATATAAAGGATGCCATTAGGGGATGGCTGGAAGTGGAAAAAAGGCATGGGAGATTGAATTATTTCGAGGAAAACGAGGTGTTCTTAGGAGAGGTTACTATCTAAATGGGATTTCTCCCTCGTATTTCGGGTAAGGAAGCAGTAAAAATCTTCCAAAAATTTGGTTACATTCTGGATCATCAAACTGGAAGTCATATGATTTTATATCACGAAGAAAGACCAACCCTATCAATTCCAAACCATAAAGAGTTAGCACCGGGTTTGCTTCGGGGATTAATTAGAAAGAGTGGTATATCTGTTGATAAATTCTTAAATGCCAGAACATCGTAGAATTCCTTTTTTGATCGAACTATACAAAGAGCACACCTTAGATCAAATGAATAAATAACTTCTATTTTTCCTCTTTAGTATTTTGCCTCATTTTTGTTGATTGAAAATAAATTGTTATTCTTTCATATATAAATCGTGAGTTGTGAGTCGTGAGTGTTGAGTTGAATAAAATTTAGGATTTTAAAAACTTTCAAAGCGATTAAGCATAAAATGCTTCTCCCTTTGCTAAAGAGGGAGACTGTTTTTTCCTCGCCCCTCGGTGGGAGAGGATTAAGGTGAGGGGGGCAGCTCCTTTCACCCTCATCGGGATGCTGTTAGGCAGCAGCATGAGGGTCAATCCTGAAAGCCCACAGGCATGATAAATCAAGCCCCTACAAAAGAATATAAAATCGTAGGGGTACAATGTATTGTACCCATTTTTTAATTAATGTAGCGACATGCCATGGCATGTCGAATCTTGGTTTTTATCCTCATCTGGCGCCGCAAAGCAGCATGAAGCTCTATCCGGAAAATACAATTTCAACCAAATTCTCGTTATTTTGATTTCTCCCTTTGGACAAAGGGAGAGTGAGAGGGATTCGATCGATTTCTATGTTGCCTATCAAAAACCATATCTTTTTTTCGTCATTGCGAGACCTGGTTTTTTGAGGTCGTGGCAATCTCTTAATAAAATATTTAAAGAATTAAGCAATGGAAAAGCAGGTATATGTTTATTTCATGAGCAATCGTTGGAATAAAGTTCTATATGTTGGTATTACCAGTAATTTGATAAAAAAGAGTCTGGGAACATAAAAATAAAGTCGTTGATGGCTTTACCAAGAGATACAACCTGAATAAATTAGTCTATTACGAAATATATGATGATATTCTAATTACTATTAATCATGAAAAACAAATCAAGTCGTAGCCATGGAGGAGAAAGATAGCTCTCATAAATGCTTCGGATCCCTTTTGGGATGATTTATATGAAAAATTATACAATTAGAGATTGCCACGTCGACTAACCAAAGAACGCTTAGTCTCCTCGCAATGACGGTTATATTTAGATATTTTATCATCTTCTAATGCTGCTATGCGGTATTGAGGTCTATCTTGAAAATATAGGAACGAATATATAGTAATAAAACAAAAAAAAGATAAAGGCACACCCCCCTGAATCCCCCCTCAATGGGGGAATGAATTCAATAATTCCCCTCCTTAGAGGCGTGCTGCTTTGCGGCTGGGAGAGTGCCTTTATCTTTTAGAACTATACATGAATAAAAAATGGGATTCTTACGTTGTCCGATAAAAGATACCGGACTCCTCAGAATAACGGAGAGTGTGGGTGAGATTGCCACGACGTCCAACCAAAAAACGGTTGGCCTCCTCGTAATGACGGATTTAGATTACTATTTTCATCCTCATCTGTTACCACAACGTGGCATGGGGTTTTATCAAAAAAATACTGGAATGATTTTTTATTGGTAATTCATATTAAACAACTAACCAGGATCTCATCCTGGGCTTTCACCCTCATCCTCACCTTCTCCCATCAAGGGAGAAAGAACTCTGAATGATGGAGAACTGAGTGGTTTGATAAAACAAACCACATTAAAGATTTTTCAAAAAATGTAGAGGCGGCAATTTATTTCCACCGATTAATGTAGCACTAACGTAATCGATGTATTACAATGATATAGGGTGATGACATAATGATATCTATTCGTTTACCTAAAGATCTTGAAAAAAAGTTAGATATATTAGCTCAATCAACAAAACGATCCAAGAGCTTTTATGTTAAGGAAGCTTTGACTCGTTATCTCGAAGATATTGAGGATTATTATGTTGTGCTTGAAAGGTTTTCCCAACCAGGAAGTGACTACTATACAACCGAAGAAGTTAAAAAAGAAATTGAATCATGAATTACCAGATTCTGTGGCATAAAGATGCGGTTCAGGATTTAAAAAAAATTGACCGAAAAATTGCATTATCAATCATAAGTAAAGTTGAAAAATATTTAGCTCGAGATCCAATAAAACTTAGTATGCCACTCAAGGGCAATTTCAAGGGATTCTTTCGATACCGTATAGGAAAGTTTCGTGTTATTTATACAATTCAGGAAAATCATCTTCTTATATTGGTATTAAAGGTTGGGAAAAGGGATGAGGTATATGATGAATGAAAATAAAGAATTAGATTGCCACGACGTCCAACCAAAAAATGGTTGACCTCCTCGCGTGACGGTTTTAGAATAAGTATTTTTACCTTCATCTAGAGTCAAAACCTGTTATGAGGGTTCATCTTGAAAAAATAGTTATGAGGAAAAAATAAAAATTATCTTTAAAAAGTTTTTTCCACAAGATAATTAGGATTTTTGTTGTTTCTGGAAAGGAAGCTTGAAACTGGCGGTTTTATCAGAAGATTGGTCGTGAAAAACAACTTCAAGCTGGTATTCGCCAGGATCAATTTTAAGATTAAAATATAAATCTACGAATATTTCTCTGACTGTTTTCTTGGTAGAATATTGGTATTGACTAAAAGCCTCTCTGCTAATAAGCAAATTTCCCGCTTTATCGTAAAGATTGAAATCCAGGATGAGAAAAATCACATACTGCTCATCTTGTTTCGTTAGAGTGAAATATTTTGGTTCAGCATAAACGTAGATAGTTTCATCAAGTCCAAAAACGTTGGAAACTCTTTTATTAAAAACACCGTAAGCATGAGTCTCACCCTCGGTAAAGGTTGCATTTTCAATTATCATAGGCGATTTATTCCAGAGGATGAATTGAAGTTGATCAAGAGTTTTTTGGGCCAAAATGAAGTCGCTGGCTTCAATAGAATTCATGGCTGATTGTAAAAGTTCCTGCTCCTCTTGAGCAAAAACCAGAGAAGAGAGAGAAAACACTAAAACGCAAATCGCTAAAATAAGTACAGATATTTTCTTCATGATCCACCTCCTTGGATAAATGAAAGCTAAATAACATCTTTCATTATTAACTCAACTTTCGCAGTTCAATAATAGCACTTTTTCTCTCAACCATGCTGGAAGACTATTTACAAAATAGATGAGTAGCTCTTTGACTTTTTCTTCTGAAAGGACAAGAATCTGTTTGATGGTCGTCTTCAGGAGCTCAAGAAGAAGAGTGAGTGCTTCCATAAGAGTGATATCCTGAATTTCATCATAGCAGGCATAGAAAAGCTCGCCAAAGGTTCGGGGATCGGTGTTTCTCCGGGCAATAACCGCGAGCATGATATAGCGGATAAAGACGATACTGGTATGGGATACCAGAGCATCATAGGATCGAACCTGAAATTCCCGAGTGAGTTTCAAGACCGATTTCACCATCTTGAAGAAAACCTCGATATCCCAGCGTTTCCCATAGAGGGTGACGATCTCGTCTTCAGAAAGAGACAGATCAGTTGAAAGCAGTGCCAACCATTGAGATTTTTGTTTTTCACTTCGGACAAAGACAATCCGAGCTAAAAGTGGTTTCCCAGTGAGATTGAGATTCACGACACCCGATCCAATGATATTGCCGTGTGGTCTTTTCTGAATTCTGGTGAAAAGAGAGGAAAGAGAAAGAACTTTTCCACCAAAAGAATAGTAAATTTTTGGGGTGTTTTTGAGCATGCACACCACTGATAATCCGCGAAGAGCACATTTGCGGATGAGGGCTGGAAAACTGAACCAACTATCAAAGAGAATAGTTGAGACCAAAGGACAGTGTTTCAAGGCTCCATCCAGGAGGTTGAAGAAGACATCTGGAGCTTTTTCTTGGGATTCTTTCCGAAGGTGAGCTCTTTTGCTCCGCCCATCAATGGAGGCATCCATGGGACAGAGCTGGTTTTCTTTTTGGTGAGAACTTAACAATGAAAAAGCAAAGGGAATGAATGTAGCACCATCGGTGAGTCCTAAAGTGAGCATTCTGAAACCCCGACTGAACCGTCCTTGGGCGTGATCATAGAATCGAGAGAGCCCTTCAACTTTCAAGCTCCGAGGCCGTTCATAGGGGGAATCATCCACCACCCAGGTGTAGCGTTTCAAACTGGTAAAAGGAAGGAGCGCTTCAGAGACTACTTTGGTACTCAAAAGAAAGAGCAATTTTCGCCAGCTCCCACTGGTCTTGTGGAGGAAACGGTAAAGAGTGTCTTTCTTTCCTTGGAAAAGGGGATGTCGAGATTGGAGAAGACCAGCAACGTTTTTCTGAGTAAAGACTAGGAGAAAGATCATCTGAAAGACGTCTTTGACTGGGAACCCTTTCTTTTTGTTCATATGGCATTTTCGAAACAGTTGGTTCACTTTAAACTCCTTCATAAAGGAGGAAAACATGGGTAACAAGGTCCTTTCATTTTTCAAATTTTCTGGTAGGATAGTCATGAAGACACCTCTCTCTTTGTGGTGATTGGTTTTTTTCCTTAAGTCAATTCTACCAGAAAGGAGGGGTGTTTTCATTAAAAACCCTTTAAAATCAAGGTTTTTCAGCATTTATTTTAGTGCGAAAGTTGAGTTAATTAATATATAGCAATAAAAAAGAAACGAAAAATATTTAAAATCACAGTGGGTTCGAGTATCAGGAAAAGATATGATTGGTTTTCTTCTTCACCCTTTGTCCAAAGGAAGAAGAAATAATATAAAATAATGAAAAGATGAGATCCTCACGCGATAAAGCACCGCTTAGGATGACTGAGAAGACTCAAGAGATTGCCACGACCTCAATAAACGAGGTCTCGTAATGACGAATTAGGTTGATGAGATCCTCACGCCCTCAAATGCTGAGGGGGAGAGAGGAAGAAAAGAAGAAAAGGAAAGAGGGTTCAGGAATGATAAAGATGACTCAAGAGATTGCCACGACCTCAAAAAACGAGGTCTCGCAATGACATTTTTGTGTTTTTTCTCCCTTGATGGGAGAAGGTAAGGATGAGGGTGAAAATCTAAATTCGACATGCCATGGCACGTCGCTACGTTAAAATTCCTCTGTAGGGATTTGCTCGATTAAGCCCGTGGGTTTACTGAATAGAAAAATGAGAAAGTCGATTATTTTAAAATCCTCAATGCTTCCCATCTTCTACCATCTAATGAGTTGCTCAAAACTTTTTCCACAACCTATTGACACCAGGGGGGGAGGGTATATAATTGCAATGTTATGATTTTTTATGGGGGTGGAATTGAGGGCAAAAAAGACGGACGTCATCTGATGTCCTAATGGGAGTCCCTCCAAAACACTCGCAGAGGGAAGGGCCCCTTCCCCGAGGGTGAGTGCACCCATTTTGTTTTTCTGGACAAAAAAGTCTGGGTGGGAGCACCTGATGAGAAAAAATCATCAGTCATTATTTTATCTTGAGAATCGAATAGAGAAATAGTCATGGTTTGGCATACAAACTGTGACTATTTCTTTTTGTCTCCGTCGGAATGATGGTTTGCGGGGGACAATTTTATTCTCGCGAATATGAGAAAGGGGGGATACCCAATGAAAAAGGTCTTTGAAGCCGGTACTCACCTTGTGTTGGATGGTTTTACCAGCGACACGTCGTTACTCCAGGATCTGGATCGCGTCCGGGCATTTTTGGACGAGTATCCAGATCGGATGCATATGACGAAGATTATGCCGCCTTATGTATTCCGTTATCAGGGAGATACTTCCCAAGAAAGCGGTCTTTCAGGTATTGTCATAATCGCTGAAAGTCATATTAGTATCCATACTTTCCCTGCGAAGGGTTATCTGAGTGTTGATGTTTTTTCCTGCAAGCCTTTTGATGCAGAAGAGGCAACTCAGTATTTGATTGAGTATTTTCATCTCTCAGATTTTCAGCGGCAAATTTTAGATCGAGGAGTTGAATATCCTAAGGAATTAGGTGAAAGTATTTCCATGGTGTATGAGGATCGTCTAGAGAACTTGGAGAGAATGGCAAGTACTTGACTGGCGATAAAAATATAAAGACCGGGGGTCGTTTGATTGATCCTCGGTTTTTTATTTTTCGTACTTTTTTTCGATGATTGATTGGCAGCTGACGCAGTAAGGAGTATAGGGTAAGGCTTTTAAACGGCCTTCAGGAATTTCCTGCTGACATCTCTCGCAAATTCCATAGGTTCCGCTTTCAACTTTTTTTAAAGCTGATTCAACTAACTTGGAAATTTGTAAAAGAGCATCACGGGAGAGAAGCTCCATCTCTCGATCTACAGTTGCTTGGCTAAAATCGCCTTCATCGAGGGATTCGGTTAAGGGATTGAATTCCCGAAGAAAGCTCTGTTCTTTGGTTAATAGTTGATTAATCCTTGTTTGGATGCTCAGTAATGCCTTTTTATAATGCTGAATTTTGGTCGTATCCACCTTTTTCCCTCCTTTCGCAAGAAAAAAACCTGTGCTGACTTTTTATAGTCCATTCTACCATTTTATTAAGGAAAGTACAGCGAAGAGAAAAAGACCGAGGGGGCGAGGGGGAGATATTTTCTGGGTCATTCTGAGAAGAGTGACGTTTTTTGCCAGCCGGCGTGAGAATCCCATCTTTTTAATTATTAATGAAGCAAAAACCCAAAACACGACATGCCATGGCATGTCGCTACATTAATTGGGCGCAATAAATTGTCGCCCCTACACTTTTAAAAAGCATTTTAATGGTGGTTTGTTTTATCAAACCACTCTAATTCTCGTCATTGCGAGGAGCGTCCAGTGCGACGTGGCAATCTCATTTAGCCAATTCTTCATTCTGAGGAACGTATTGTGTGATGTGAGAATCCCACCTTTTATATTTATTAAAAATAATTAAGAAAAACAAAAACTTAAAAAGATGAGATCCTCACGCGGGAAAGCACCGCTCAGGATGACTGAGAAAGCTCAAGAGATTGCCACGACCTCAAAAAACGAGGTCTCGCAATGACGGATTGAGTGGATGAGATCCTCACACCCTTAATAGGCAAGGGCTCAGTATGACTCCTACTGAGACAAATGAGACCCTCAAGCGGGGAAACATCGTTCAGGATGATAGAATTTTTTTAAAATTCTTTGTTGGGGCTTGATTTATCATGCCCTCAAGTATACAAGAGAGTAAACAATAAAGATTAACAGTTATTTAAATTAAAAACCCTTTATTGTACAATATAAATTAAAAAAGACCTGGTAAGAGTTTTATGAAAAGAAGCATTTGTTTACTCTGTTTGAGTGCTCTAGGCATAGCTCTGACTTTCATTGCTTCGTTAATCCGGATTCCCATACCTTCGATACGATGGTATTTTCATCTGGGTGATACAATAATATTTATTGTTTCACTCCTTTTCGGTCCCATTGCCGGAGCTGTTTCTGGAGCAATAGGTTCCTCTTTAGCGGATTTGCAGGCTGGGCTGGCGGTGTGGATTCCTTTTTCATTGGTGATAAAAGGATTTGAAGGTTTAGTTGTTGGCTGGATCAGCCAAGGACATGAGGGGAAAAAGGATCTCGTTGCTCTTTTTATAGGTTCACTGTTGATGATTGGTGGATATGCAATTGCTACAATAATCCTTTTTGGATGGCCGGTGCTTATCTATGAAATACCGGTTGATGTTATACAATGTGTAGTTGCAATTATCCTCTCTCTCTTTATAGTAAGGAGCATTCGAAAAAGATTTCCAATAATATCAAAACTAAAAGGATGTATTGAATGGAAAAATCAAATATAATCGGTTTGCTTCCAAGCGACTTATTATCCTTTCTTGAAATGATGGGTGAGCCCAGTTACCGATCAAAGCAAATCACTCATTGGTTATACCAACTTAAAGCAACCACCTGGGATGATATGAAAAATCTTCCTCTTGGTTTTCGCCAGGTATTATCCCAGAGGTTTGATATTGGTCAGACAAGAATTGAAACAAAAATGGTTTCATCCGATGGAAGCATGAAGTATTTATTGCGACTCGCCGATGGAAATGGAATTGAAATTGTGATCATTTCCCATCGCAAACACACAACTATCTGTCTTTCAACTCAAGTAGGATGTCCGGTTGGTTGTTCCTTTTGTGCTACCGGACAAAACGGCTATACCAGAAATCTGACCTACCAAGAAATTGTTGAAAGTGCTTGGAGAGCCCAGATTGAAAGTAATAGAGTTGTTAAAAATATCGTGTTTATGGGGATGGGAGAGCCATTGTTAAACTACGAACAACTATCCAAAGCGATTCAAACATTTAACCATCCCGATGGTTTCAATATTGGTTCTCGCCATATGACCGTATCGACTATTGGGATACCAGATAAAATTATCAGATTGGCCCAGGATTGGCCTCAGGTTAATCTAGCGGTCTCACTTCATGCCCCCAAAAACGAATTAAGGAAGCAGCTGATTCCTATAAATGACGTCTATCCCATTTCTCAAATAATGAAAACGGTAGAGAAATATATTGCCATGACACATCGACGAGTGACTATTGAGTATTCTTTATGGACCGATATCAATGATCAGCGGGAGTATGCTTTTCAATTAGCTTCTCTTTTGCGAGGGTTGTTGGTGCATGTCAATCTCATCCCAGGCAATCCTATCGCAGAATGTCATTTCGTTCCATCTTCTCCGGCAAGGGTCATGACTTTTGCCAGAATTTTAGAAGAAAACCAGATAAATGTCACCATTCGGGAACCCCACGGTCAGGACATAGGGGCAGCATGTGGTGAACTTTACGGATTGCATCATAAAAGAGGTGTGGTTGAATGATTATTGTTCTACGGCATGGAACCTCACAACAAGAAGTCGATGAAATCGTTGATCGGCTGAAGAAGTTGGGTTTTGGAGCCCATATATCCAAAGGAACCGAGAGAACTATTATTGGAGCTATTGGTGATGAACGCCAGGTCAATTTAGAAGAAAAAATTGGTGTTCTTCCCTTCGTTGAAAAAGTTATTCCAATTCTTGCTCCTTATAAGCTGACCAGTCGTGAATTTCGGTTGGAAGATTCGGTAATAGAAGTGGGAAAGGTTCCTATCGGTCCGGGTAAATTTGTAGTCATGGCCGGTCCCTGTGCGGTTGAATCAGAAAAACAACTTATGGAAACAGCTAATCGTGTAAAGGAAGCCGGTGCAATGATTTTACGGGCTGGAGCTTTTAAGCCGCGGACATCTCCTTATAGTTTTCAGGGTTTAGGAGAAAAAGGTCTAAAAATTTTAGCCAAAGCCCGAGAGGAAACTGGAATGCCGATAGTGACTGAAGCTTTAGGTATAGAAGAACTTCCCTTAGTCAATGAATACGCTGATATGATTCAAATCGGGGCAAGGAACATGCAAAACTTTCGATTGTTAGAAGCGGCCGGAAGGTTACGAAAACCAATCTTATTAAAGCGGGGCATGATGAGCACGGTTGACGAGCTCCTTATGTCAGCTGAATACATTCTTTCTCAAGGTAACTATAACGTAGTTTTATGTGAGAGAGGAATCAGAACCTTCGAATCGGCTACCAGGAATACCCTGGACTTAAGCTGCGTCCCTTTGGTTAAGAAACAAAGCCACCTACCTATTGTAGTTGATCCCAGCCATGGAACTGGTCGTTCCGAGTTGGTCCCGGCAATGAGTTTTGCCGCTCTTGCTGCCGGAGCCGACGGCTTGCTTATTGAGGTTCATCCTAATCCAATCGAGGCACTTTCCGATGGTCCTCAATCACAGGACCCTGCTCAATTTTCATCAATGATGGCAGAGCTTAAAAAAATTGCTGGTTTAAAAGGAAGGGCTATGTAATATGACTTATTCAATTGCGATCATCGGTTTGGGTTTGATGGGTTCCTCATTGGCGTGTGACCTGTCGCAATGGACAAAAAAAATCTCTATTACCGGTTATGATATCGATGAGGAAACTAATAGATTTTGCTTCCAAAAAGGCATAGTTGATCGCATAGCTGAATCACCACAACTGGCTGTAAAAGGATCAGATTTAGTTTTTATTGCCACGCCAGTTCGAGTCATTCCAAAGATTTATTCAGATATTCATTCTTATTTATTACCTCAAGCAATGGTTTTCGATCTGGGGAGCACTCGGCAGTGGGTTTTTAACCACTTGATTCCAGCTCCCGATAAAAATCTCTATTGTGGTTTTCACCCTATGGGTGGTGGGGCTGATGGTGGAGCACGTTTTGCCCAACAACGGCTTTTCAAGGGGAGACCGCTTCTGGTTACTCCCTATCGGCCTTTCAAGGATGGAGAAAAAGATTTAATTGAAGAGATTGCAAAATGTTTGGAGAGCCAGGTTTTTTTTTGACCGCTCAAGAACATGATCGTATTTGTGCTTTGGTGAGTCACCTGCCGCATGTTATAGCCAATGTATATGCCTCACAGGTTTATGAAAAGGATTATAGTTTTAGTCAATTAGCCGGATCATCATTTCGAGACTTTACTCGAATAGCTGGTTCCTCTCCTGAGGTTTGGTTAGATATTTTTCTCACCAATCAAGCTCAGATTTTATCGTTTATTGATGAATTAGAAGAAGGTATTCGAATCATGAAGGAAATCATCAAAAGTGGAGATGTGGACGGGTTGAAGGCATTTCTCACCAAGGTAAAAAAACTGAAAGAACGGATTGATGGTTATGATTCATTATGAAACTGCTGGAGAGTCTCATGGTACGGGAATCACTACCCTAATTAGTGGATTCCCTTCTCATCTTCGGGTTGATATTGATTTTATACAAAACGAGTTAGTTCGTCGCCAAAAAGGCTATGGTTCAGGTCCAAGAATGAAAATGGAAAAAGACACTGTTGAATTTTTGGGTGGAGTACGGTGGAAAGAAACCTTAGGATCGCCCATTTCTGTCTTGGTGAGAAACCGGGATTCAGTGAATTGGAAGTTGCAGATGGATCCCCTTGGTGCTCCTCCTTCTGATTATCGTGAAGTGGTTGTTCCGCGACCAGGCCATGCTGATTTGGCTGGAACGGTTAAATATCAGTTTACCGACATTAGAAATGTTATCGAACGAGCGAGTGCCCGGGAAACGGTTGGTCGTTGTGTAGCCGGAAGTTTTGCCAAGATGTTTTTGAATCAGCTTGGTATAGGAGTTGGAGGTTATGTGGAAAGCATTGGAGGAATTATCGCTGAGGGCGAAATAAATCTTGAGGAAAAAATCAAAGCAGCTCATGAATCCGAACTTGCGACCTTTGACCTACAAGCTACCAAGAAAATGATGGAGGCTATTGATGAAGCCCGGGAAAAAGGTGATTCTTTAGGTGGAACATTTGTTGTGGTAGCCTTTGGAATGATTCCCGGAATAGGTGATTATACCTCAGCTTTTAGAAAGCTCGATGCTCAATTGGCGGGAGGATTGATGAGCATTCCATCGGTGAAAGGTGTTGAAATTGGGAATGGCTTTTTGTCAGCCCAACTTTTTGGGAGTGAAGCTCATGACGCAATTTACTTTAATCAAGATCGAAAACCCTTTTCCTTTTTTCGTTCTACCAATCGGGCAGGAGGAATAGAAGGAGGAGTTTCTACTGGCGAACCAATTATAGTTAGATGTGCCATGAAGCCCATACCAACCTTACAAAAAGGATTGCCATCGGTTGATATTGCTGAAAAGTCCGATGTAGTATCACGGTACGAACGATCGGATGTTTGTGCTGTTCCTCGTGGATTGGTAGTGGGCGAAGCAATGATGGCTTGGGTTATAGCCTCAGCAGTCCGGGAAAAATTTGGTGGCGATAGTATGAACGAAGTGAAAGGGAATTTTAGGAATTATTTGGAGTATTTAAAGGATTTTTCTACGAAAAAAACCAAATAGAATATTGTATCCTATTCAACTGTTTTTCTTTAGGAACCATCTTTTAAATATGAAGGTTTTTTTGGTATAGTATTTTGGATATCATCTTGCCCTTACCAAAGAATTAAAATATGTCATCATCTTGAAGCTTTGAATTATGAAGCAGCGAGGATCTAATTTTTTCATGTTTTGGTTTAATCTTGTAAGTACACTAATAAGTAACGAATGAAAAGATTAAAAAAAACTATAAAAGAGACCTCTCTCTTTGGATATAGGGAGATTGACCGGCATAAAGTCATTTTCATCGTCTACAATTGATATGCTGTCTCATTAAATATCGTCATTGCGAGGAGCGCAGCGACGTGGCAATCTCATGATGAGAAGCTTTAAGGATAAAGAATAGGAAAGGAATCATATATTTATATCAAGAGTGACCGTTGGAATAGAATCTTATACTTTAGTATCACCAGCAATCTAATAAAAAGAGTATGGGAACATAAAAATAAAGTCATTGATGGTTTTACCAGGAGATATAACCTTAGTAAATTAGTCTATTACGAAATATATGATGATATTAAAATTTTGATCAATCGAGAAAATAAATCAAATCTTGTTCGCGGAGCGAGAAGATAGAACTCATTCATGCTTTTAATTCGTATTTGTATGATTTATATAAAAAAGCTATCCAATTAGAGATTGCCACGTCGTATAGGACGCTCCTCGCAATGACGGAGAATAGAGTGGTTTGTTAAAGCAAACCACATTAAAAGATTTAAAAATATTCGTCATCCTGAGGCTTCGTATTCAGAAGCCGCGAGGATCTCATTTTTTAAAAATTGTGGAATCGGAGAATCGTGGAACTGCGGAATTGGGAAGGATGAGATTGCCACGTCGCTGTGCTCCTCGCAAAGACGAGAATAAGAGTGGTTTGATAAAACAAACCATATTAAAATACAATTAATTAATGTTGGAGCGACAATGAATTGCGCCGTTTAATGTAGTGACATGCCATGGCATGTCGAGTTTATAGTTTTCATCAAAATGAATTCCCCTCCTTGGGGGGGGCGTTACGATGTGACGGAGAGCGTGCATTTATTTTTTATCGACATTTTTGATGGATTCGCTAGAATGAGATTCTCACGTCGCAGAATACGTTCTTCAGAATGACGGGTTTATAATATATTACGTTTTTAATCGATGCTTTTTATCGTTTTTATAAAAAATGAGGTTGATAATCGAAAATGAAAATACCGATCAGCAAACCCAATCTTGATGAAGAAGAAAAAAATGCGGTTCAAGACGTTCTCAATTCAGGATTTTTAGCCCAGGGAAAGAGAGTTGCTCAATTTGAAGAAGAATTTGGAAAGTATATTGGAGTATCACAAGCGATAGCCACAAGCAGTGGGACTGCAGCGTTGTTTATTGCCTTAAAAGCGTTGGGGATTTCTCCAAATGATATAGTAATAACAACACCCTTTACTTTTGTTGCGACTGCGTCTTCGATAATGCACTGTGGTGCAATTCCAACTTTTTGTGATATTAATCCCCAAACTTTTAATATTGATCCCAACGCTTTGGAAAGAGTTCTAAAAAAAGATAGAAACTCAATCAAAGCCATACTCATCGTTCATCTTTATGGCTTACCTTGTCCGATGGAAGAAATTATAGCGCTTGCCGATCAATACGGTATTCCGGTTATTGAAGATTGCGCACAAGCTCATGGCGCCGAGTATCGTGGAAAAAAAGTCGGCTCTTTTGGAAGGGCCTCAGCATTTAGCTTCTACCCTACTAAGAACATGACCACTGGCGAAGGTGGTATGATTTTAACCAATGATGAAGAGTTTGGAAAAAAGTGTCGAATGCTGATTAATCACGGGAGTAAAAAGAGATATTACCATGAATTTTTAGGTTATAATTTTCGGATGACCGATATTGCCGCCGCCATCGGACGCGTGCAGTTAAGAAAATTGGATGATTCTAACCAAAAACGAAGAGAAAACGCCATTTTTTATAATCGTGAATTATCATCACTTCCAGAAATTGAAACACCAGTAGTGCCTGATTATGTACTCCCGGTTTTCCATCAATATACTATAAAATTAAAACATCACCGAGATGATTTGGCACGTTTTTTTGACCAGAAAGAAATTGGATATGGAATCTATTATCCTGTTCCTCTCCACCAACAAAAATTTATCCATAAAATAGTCGGAAACGGTAATTATCCCATGGCTGACGCTTGTTCTCGAGAGGTTTTTTCAATTCCGGTTCATCCACTTCTAAAAAAAGAGGAGCTGGAACACGTGGTTGATTTAATCAAATTATTTTGCCAGGGGGGTTTCAATTGAGTTCGGTAAAAGTTGGAGTGGTTGGGGTTGGTTATCTTGGACAACATCATGCCCGAATTTATTCTGAAATACCAGATACTACCCTTGTAGGTGTGGTTGATATAAATCAGGAAAGAGCAAGAGAAATTGCCCAGCGTTACTCAACAACTCCCTATTACGATTATCGTGAATTGTTTGGAAAAATTGATGCTGTAAGCATTGTCGTTCCAACCGTGCTCCATCGTTTGATTGCCGGACACTTTATCGAGGAAGGGGTTAATATACTCATAGAAAAACCAGTAACGACGACTCTTGAAGAAGCTCGAGAATTGATGGAGATGGCAAATAAAAAGAAAGTGATTCTCCAAGTAGGTCACATTGAGCGGTTTAACACCGCAGTCATGGAACTATCAAAAATAATTGATCGGCCAGTCTTTATCGATTGTTATCGAATGGGACCCTATACCAACCGGAATACCGATGTGGGAGTTGTACTCGATTTGATGATTCATGATATCGATATTGTAACGAGTATTGTTAAAAGTAAAGTAATGAAAATCAGTGCTTTTGGGTATCCAGTATTTTCCCGTCAAGAAGATATCGCTAACGCACAGATACTTTTTGAAAATGGTTGTATCGCCAATCTCACCGCTAGCCGAATCACCCGGAAAAAAATACGCCGCATGGAAATCACCGAGGTCGATGCCTTTATTTCCATCGATTATTTAGAACAAGAGTTAGCGGTTTACAAGAAGACAATCACGGCAGTTCCCCCCATCCTCATGGAGAAACCAATGATGCAAAAAGGGGAGCCGCTTCGGTTTGAATTGGAACACTTTACCCGCTGTGTGAAAAATGGAGAAAGACCACTGGTCGGTTTAGAGGAAGGGAAGAATGCACTCGAAGTAGCATTAAAAATACTTGAAGAAATAAAAAAGAATCAGGGGCTTGTGAATGAAAAATACCTATGATGTTATCATAATCGGAGGAGGACCAGCGGGAATTTTTGCCGCATTGGAGCTTGCCGACAAAACTGATCTTGATGTCCTCATAATTGATCGAGGCGGAGACATTGAGCAGCGAAGATGTCCTGCCCGGGAAAAGAAAAATATCTGCCAAAAATGTCAGCCTTGTTCTTTGCTCTGTGGTTGGGGGGGAGCAGGGGCATTCAGCGATGGAAAACTGACTTTTTCCCATGACGTTGGTGGTCAATTAACCTCTTATTTAAAACCGGACGATTTAGAGCAGCTTCTTCAGTATGTTGATAATATTTACCTTCGCTATGGAGCAACCCCACGGGTTTACGGAGATGATGGAGAAAAGGTAGAAGAATTCCGGAAAAAAGCGGAAATGGCTGAACTTATATTACTTCCATCACGAGTGAGACATTTGGGAACTGACAGCTGCCGAGGAATATTAACTCGCATAAAAAATCATTTGAAAGAGAAGATTACTATCCTCACTCGTACTGAAGCTGCTGAAATCTTAACCGAAAACCATCGAGCAGTTGGTGTTCAACTGAAAAGTGGTGATGTAATTAAAAGTCGCTACTTGATCGTTGCGCCTGGTCGGGTTGGAGCCGATTGGTTACGAAGAGAAGCATTAAAGTTAAAGCTGGACTTGGTCAATAATCCAGTAGACTTAGGCGTCAGGATGGAAGTACCAGCTTCAATTATGGAAGAATACACGAAAATTTTATACGAATTAAAACTCATCTATTATTCCCATACCTTTGACGATCGAGTGAGAACTTTTTGTATGTGCCCCCACGGTGAAGTGGTCAGCGAATATAACGATGGGATTATTACCGTTAATGGTCATAGTTATGAAAATCGAAAAACCAACAATACTAATTTTGCCATCCTGGTAAGTACTCATTTTACTGAACCCTTTAAAGAACCAATCGAATACGGTCGCTATGTGGCTCGTTTGGCGAATATGCTCAGTGGTGGTGTTATTATACAAAGACTAAAGGATTTACAATTGGGAAGAAGATCTACTCCGGAACGTATCAACAAATCAGTTTTAAAGCCTACGCTCAACGGTGCCAGTCCTGGAGACTTGAGCTTTGTTCTTCCTTATCGGTTTTTGCAAGATGTATTAGAGATTATTTCAGCAATGGATAAGTTTATTCCAGGAATCAGTTCTCCTCATAATCTTCTTTATGGGTTAGAAGTAAAGTTCTATTCATCACGGGTGAAACTCAATGAATATTTAGAAAGTGATATCGAGAATCTATTCATGGCTGGAGATGGAGCTGGAGTAACCAGAGGTTTGATTCAGGCGTCCACATCAGGTGTAATCGTAGCCAGAGAAATCCAACACCGGATTGGAGGTCAAATATAAATGAAAAGAAACCTACTCATTACCAATGATGATGGCTATCAAAGTGATGGAATTCGAGCTTTGGTTCGAGCTTTTAAGCCGATAGCCAATATAATATTAGTTGCTCCTCTCGAAGAGCGAAGTTGTTCGAGTCACAGCATAACTTCACGACAGACATTAAAAGTGAAGGAAGTTCAAGTCGATGGAATAAGCGGTTTAGCAGTTGATGGGACACCAGCCGACACAGTAATATTGGGTCTCAATTTGTTTTCTAAAGCTCCAGTCCACTTTGTTATATCCGGTATCAATAGGGGACCCAATCTGGGTTTTGACGTTTTTTATTCAGGAACGGTTGGAGCAGCGATGGAAGCAGCTATGTCGGGAATACCAGCCATGGCGGTTTCACTATCAATACAGGAAAAATTGAATTATGAGGTTGCAGCAGAAACTGCTCTCGATATTTTTCTCCATTTTGAAGAAACTCTTTCTCGGCAAAAAAATTTGGTACTCAACGTGAATATACCTGATGTGGCTCATTCGAGAGAACTGAACGGATGGAAGATTACCGAGCTTGCCGATCGATTTTATTTTACTAAAGTTCAAAAAACCACTCAGAATGATGAATTCCAAGAATATGTTTTTATTGAAGAAAAACGCCAGGTAGAATACCAAAGTAGTTCGGATTATTGGTCAGTGGTGAATTCGGAAGTGTCAATTACCCCCCTTCGACCGAATCTGACTGACTGGTTGATAAAAAACGAACTTGTAGAAGTATTATCGGGGAAGAATAGTTGAAGTGAAGTACATTCAGGGGAGGTTGGTTTTCAGGGGTCGTGTTCAGGGGGTTGGTTTTCGCTATTTTGTTTTAAAAAGAGCCTCCGGGTTTGAGGTTACAGGATTTGTCAAGAATTTATACCATGGTGAAGTGGAAGTGGTTGCTGAAGGAGAGAAATCCGAAGTTGAAAGCTTCTTTCGGGAAATTCGCGAGGGACCAGTGAGCGCATCAATCCGTGATATTTTTGAGGAGTGGTTGCCTTATTCGGGAAATTATGAAACATTTCAGGTTGAATACTAATGGAAATAGATAATGCCAGAACACTTCAAGAACGGGAAAATATGGTTCGAAAACAAATCATCTCCCGGAATATTAAAGACCAAAGAGTAACCCAAGCACTGCTGAGAATTCCTCGACATGTTTTTGTCCCTGAATTTTACCAGAAATATGCTTACCAAGATACTCCTTTAGTCATTGGTGAAGGACAAACCATTTCACAACCTTATATAGTTGCTTTGATGTCAGAATTGTTAGAAATTCAACCAACTGATCGAATTTTAGAAATTGGAACCGGTTCGGGTTATCAAACCGCAGTTTGCGCAGAATTGGGCAAAGAAGTTTATACCATAGAGCGCATCGAAGAATTGGCCCAAAAAGCCGAAGAGGTTTTAGAAAGTCTTGATTATAGTAATATCAATTTTTTTGTAGGTGATGGAAGTCGGGGAATTCCGGAATACGCTCCATTCGACAAAATCATCGTCACTGCTTATGCCAATGAGATATACCCGATTTGGGTTGAGGAATTAAAAGAAGGTGGCATCATTGTTCTTCCTTTGGGAGGAGATTTTCGTCAAACTCTTATTCGGGGAAGAAAGCAAAAAGGATCGTTGCAAATTGAAAAACATGGGTCAGTTGTTTTTGTTCCACTGATAGAAAACGCCCCCTAAAAAGCCGGCATCCTAATCCTTTATTTCTAAGCATATACTTTATGACGCGAGAATCCCGTCCTTTAACCATCGGACACAATAAATTCTTGCCCTTAATTTTAAAAGTATTTTAATGTGGTTTGTTTTATCAAACCACTCTAATTTTCGTCATTGCGAGGAGGCCAACCGTCTTTTGGTTGGACGGCGTGGCAATCTCTATTTAACCAATTCGTTATTCTGAGGAGTCCGGTGCTTTAACCGGGCGACGCGAGAATCTCATTCTTTCCCATTCCACAATCCTACAAATAATAAAAGATGGCTCAAGAGATTGCCACGACCTCAAAAAACGAGGTCTCCAATGACGACAAGAAGTTTCTTTTCCCTTGATGGGAGAAGGTGAGGATGGCGGAATAAAGAACTCATCTTCCCTTAATGGGAGAATGAGGTATTTTTTGGCTGGCTTTGCTGAATTACCTTAAAGAATTCCTGATTGATTGTTGCCGGTTTCGCGTAACTCATAAAGATGTAGATGAGGGTCGCAATAATAATCGTCCAAACTCCTGGCCACCATCCCCAGGGTTTCCAGGAGGTAACTTGAAGAACAAGAGAAATACCGGCACCTCCTATCATACTGCTGAGAGCTCCAAATGCGCTTCCTTTCTTCCACAAAAATCCTCCTATGGTCGAAGGAACCGTGGCCAATAGCCCGGCTGAAGAGGCAACGGAAAGAACAGCGATAAGATTAAAACGCTGAATAGCAAAAAGAAAGATACCTATTCCTAAAATTAAAATAAACCAACGAGCGATTGCCAACTGTTGTTTTTCAGGGATTTCCCGCTGAGCACGAACAATATCACGAACGAACATGGAGGAGATGGTTAACATCACCGAATCGATGGTTGAGATGGCTGCTGAGAATATCCCGACAATCATTAGCAAGACAATTATAAGCGGAACCTTGAGCTGGGCAAGCAGGGTTGGTGTTGCTTGATCAGGGTTGGAAAGACCGGGGAAAAGTAGGAGAGCGCAGAATCCGATTAGAATGGTAATGAGAGTATAAACCAAGCCATAGCCGAGAAAACCATTTATCATTGACCGCATTTTGGGAAGAGAAGAAGGAACGAATAATCGCTGTGCGACTTGGGGGTTGGATATGCTGAAAAAAAACCAAGGAAGAGATAATCCTAAAAAAGTATGAAAACCAAAATAGCCGTTTCCGGGAACGGATAACCATAGTGGGTAGTTCACTTCAATTTGATGAAGGAAGTTATTGAATCCTCCTAAATATTTAGTTATGAGTATAAATATGAAGATAATTGAGCTAACTAGCATAATCCCAGCTTGTAAACTATCGGTCGTGGCTACTGAACGAAGTCCGGCGATTTCGGTCCAAACCAAGGTGATCAGCGTTGCGATCAAAGCGCCCCAGAAGAAGGATATTTTTCCATTTGATAAAGTCTCTAATAGATATCCTATTCCCATCAATTGAATTGAAGAATAGGGAATCAGAAAAACGAGAGAAATCCACGCTGATACGGCACCAACTTTTTTATTTTGATAGCGAGTGCTAAGTAATTCAGCAGGGCTTACACAATTATAATGTTTCCCTGCACGCCAATAATAAGGGCCAAAAAGAACTGCCCAAAAAAGACCGGATAGGTATATGAGCTCAAAGCCGAGAGCCCCAACGCCACCTTTATAGGTTAGCCCGGCTAAACCAACCAGCATAAAGGCGCTGTAGGTTGTTGCGCTATAGGAGAGGGTGGAAATATATCCTTTTAGTTTCCGATCGGCAAGGAAGTAATCGACAACTCCAGTTGCTCCTCCCCGGCGGGATAGAAGAGCGATTAAAGTTCCCCAAACCATATAGATAACTATTGAGATCCAAATGAGCTCAATTTTCATTTTTCCAGTGATCCATCATTTTTGTCATAAGATATATTGCTATTAAAGAATATCCGATCCAGAATAAAAAACTTCCATAGAATTTATGAACTTTTTGCAGTAAGGTAAAAGGAATTAAATAGGCAAGAATAACCAAGGGAAAATACCCAAAAAAGTATTTTTTCATTGCCTTCCTCCGATTGCTTTATTGAATCAAAAAATTGTTCCTACTATTTAAGCATAAAAAGGTTTAGAATCATAGAGAAAACATATGATGACGATTCAACAATTTCCCTTCTGCGCAGGGGGAATTATTTTAATTCATTCTCCCATTGAGGGGGGATTTGAGTTTTTTCCTGCTCCGTCATTGCGAGGAGCGTCCTATGCGACGTGGCAATCTCATTTATAGGAATCAGTGAATCGTGAGAAGTGAACTGTGAACCGGATAAAAAAATAAAGCTCTGATAAAAAGACATTGTGAAATTTTTTATAACTTTCATTTTAACCAGGAAAAACCAAAAGACACTTTCCCCCCGCAAGCGGCACCCCTCCACGGAGGGGAATTGTTGAATTCATTCCACCATTGAGGGGGGATTCAGGGGGGTGTGCCTTTCTCAGTTTTTTTGTTCAATTTTTTGCTAATATCTTTATTTACAGGATAGAATCTCATCTTTTCAATACTACAATTCAACACATAATAAAAGATGAATCATGAGATTGCCACAACCTCAAAAAACCAGGTCTCGCAATGACGACTAAAAGTTCCTTCTCCCTTGATGGGAGAAGGTCAGGATGAGGGTGAAAGCCCAGGATGAGATCCGGGTTGGTTGCTCTAAAAGAATTACCTTAAAAAAAGGCTCCGGTATTTTCAGGATAAAAAGGAGAGTCGAAAATGAAAAGGAAAATCATCCAAAGTGCAATTAATATCAGCAGTTCTGATGAGAATATTATCAATGAAATGACCAAGAGTCTTGGACAAATTCCGGGATGTTTAATTGCTGATTATTCATCCGATATCGACCACAATCGTTCAGTAATCAGTCTATTGGGAGACGAGAAAAGCCTTACCAAGGCGGTCTTTGCTATTTTTGAAATTGCCCTTGAAACGATTGATATCTCCCATCACAATGGAGAACACCCCCGTATAGGTGCGGTTGACGTTATTCCTTTTACACCCTGGGGAAGTGCAACCATGGAAGATTGTATTGCTTTAGCTCAAAGTGTCGGGAAAGAAGTTGCAAAGAAATACTTGATACCAGTCTATTTATATGGTGAAGCCGCATTGATACCAGAACATGTCAATTTGTCTCTGATAAGGAGAGGCGGGTATGAAAGTCTCAAACAAGAGATACATCGAATTGCTGACCGAAAGCCAGATTATGGACTGGCTCGTCTTCATCCAACCCTCGGAGCCGTAGCAATCGGTGCTAGAAATCCACTGGTAGCTTTTAATGTGAATTTAAAAAGCAAGGACAGAGGAGTTGCCAAAGAAATCGCTAGAAAGTTAAGAGGAGAGTATGGAGGGCTAACTCGAGTCAAAGCTATCGGTGTCAACTTAGGAAGTCGAGATTTGGTTCAAATATCAATGAACCTGTTAAATTATCGAATGAGTACGGTTGTTCAGGCTTATGAATTGGTAAAGATAGAAGCCCGTCGTTACGGTATAGAAGTTCAAGGGTCAGAAATTATCGGGTTGGTACCATTGGAGTGTTTGGTTGATATTGTTGGATTTTATCTTTCTATTCCCGATTTAAAAATATCCCAGGTTTTAGAGTATCATTTTTTAGAAAAAAATTGACTATATTTGACATTAGTCTTGACAATTTGACCTTCTTTGATTATAATAAGGTCGTAAATAAAAAAAACATGAAGGGGGTACGAAATATGGTGAACAGATCCCTACCGGTAAAAAGGGAAGACAGGTTAGTACGACCGGTTCGTCGACTTTGGGATGTATTTGATCTCCGTTCCGATATCGATCGCATGTTTGACGATTTGTTTGATTTTTCACTGGCGAACGTACCACTAAGAAGAGGCAATTATCCACCGATCGATTTGACGGAGACCGATACAGAGTTTGCTTTAAAAGCTGAACTCCCCGGAATTGATCCTAAGAACATCGATATCAATGTCACACCAGATAGGATCGAAATTCGTGGAGAAGTGAAGGATGAATGGGAACAGAAAGATACCGGTTGCTGCATTATGGAACGATATCACGGAACTTTCGAAAGAGTAATTGGATTACCAGCTGAAGTAAATCAAGAGGGAGTGAAAGCGAATTATCAAGATGGAATTTTAAAAATTACCTTACCTAAAAGTGAACCGAGTAAACCCAAGGCAAAAAAGGTTGAAATAGAAACTAAATAAAAGCCGGTGAAATGGCGGGCAATCTGCCCGCCATTTTTTTGTTTAAAAAACCATTAGACCGGTTGAAGGGATGTCTTTTTTTTGCTATAGTTTAAATCTATCGGGGCGTAGCGCAGTCTGGTTAGCGCGCTTGACTCGGGTTCAAGAGGCCGGAGGTTCAAATCCTCTCGCCCCGACCATATCGAATATGAGCATTTTTTTATAAAAATTTTTTCGAGCCCTTCGGGTGGAATCTGGACAAACCTCTTAAAATCATTGTCTGCAAAAAATACTGAATCCCAAGGCTTTTTCATGAGGAAAGAGAAAGACTCGAAACCGGCATTAAGAGGATGAGAAATTGAATGAAAGGGAAAGGCTCAATTAATCCAAAAATCACTTTGCATATGGAAAACGAAAAAACATTAATTCACGATTTTGATTTAAACTTAATTTGTGATTATTTTGGAAGGCTGGAACGGCAAGGGCCTGGTAGTCCTGAGTCTACTATTAGGGCTTTAAGTTTTATTGACAATTTTTCCAATGAATTAAATATTGCAGATTTTGCTTGTGGAACAGGCGGTCAAACAATGACTCTTGCACAAAACACCAAAGGAACAATTACTGGTCTTGATCTTTCTCCTGATTTTATTAAAAAATTTAATACAAACGCTGCAAAGCTTGGTTTACAGAATAGAGTAAAAGGAATTGTCGGTTCAATGGATAATTTACCTTTTCAAAATGAAGAATTTGATGTTATATGGTCTGAAGGGGCTATTGCCAATATAGGTTTTGAAAAAGGCTTGAATTATTGGAAAGGCTTTCTAAAAAAAGACGGTTATATTGCTGTAACATATGAGTCATGGTTTACCGATGAACGACCCAATGAAATTGAAAAGTTTTGGGTTAATGCTGTTCCCGAAATTGGTACAATAGGGCATAATATTTCAATAATGCAAAAAGCCGGTTATAGTTTTGTTGCCGCATTTACATTGTCTGAAAAATGCTGGACGGATACTTTTTTTATTCCGCAAAAAGCAATACAAAAAGCATTTTTGGAAAAAAATGCTGGAAATAAAGCCGCTGAGGCTTTTGTTGAATATATGAAGTATGAAGCGGAGTTGTATTCAAAATATAAACAGTATTATGGATATGTTTTTTATATTGGGAAAAAAATATAAAAAATGAAGTACGCCCTCACTTTGTGTAGCGCCTTAGGGTAGACTTACCAATTTGGAAACCTTCATACATTCTTCCTTATCTAAGTAAAATTAATTCTTTGTTGATAATTCATAATCGTTTTGCTTTTTATATCATCTGGTTTACAGCCTTCAAGAATAGAATTACAATACCCATAGGTTTGGTGGTTTATTTTTTTTAAAAAGCCGAGGGTTTTATGATTTATTACATCAGTAAATACTTGGGTTTGTTTCTTCTTTACCTCTTTTGCCGCTTTCGGGTTATTGGCCGGCAAAATTTTCCAAAATCGACTCCCTGTTTGATCGTTTCTAATCACGCTAGCTACTTGGATCCCATAGTTATCGGCTGTGCTTGCCCAAGGCGAGTCTATTTCGTCGCTAAAGAAGAGTTGTTTCAAAATCCAGTTGCCCGATTTTTCCTCAATCAGTTAGGAGCCTTTCCCTTACGGAGGGGTGAAGCTGATCGGAGTGCGGTTAAAAGGATATTTTCTCTCTTGAGAGAGAATAGAGTGGTGTGTCTTTTTCCTGAGGGGACGAGAAACCAAGGTGAGGTTGGTGATTTTCGTTCCGGTGCGATAAAATTATTGATGAAAGCCAAAGCAGATGTAGTCGTAGCTGGGGTGACCGGGACTTTTGAAAGCTATCCCCGCGGTGCGAAGTTTCCCAAACCTCATCCAATCCAGGTTCATTTTTCTGGACCTCTTTCCCAAAACGGTCTCAATCAGTTTGAATGGGAGGAAAGATTAAAAAGAAAGATGGAGGAATTCATTCATGATGACCGGTAAAAAGCTCAATTGGTACCTAACAGGTTTCATCACTTTTTTTATGGTTGTTGTTATCGGTTCTTCGGTTCAAGCTCAAATCGACAAAATTGAAATGAGCATAGAAGAAGTCACTGACCAAAAAACCCCCTATTTGAATTATCCAGTTGCTGTTTTGGTGCAAGAGGGGAGCGATCTGGTACTAATTTGCGATTGGGCAAACGACCGTCTGGTTATCACCGATCAAAATGGAAAAACCCAAAAAATTGTACCTGGTTTGGAAGGGCCGGTAGGGATGGTTTATGATTCGATGAGTAATCGCCTCTATCTTACTGAGCAGAAAGCTAACCGGATTCGAATATTGGATGGTTCTACTTTCGCACCGGTTGGAGAGTTTAAAATTCAGGGAATTACGCTGAATGAACCACGGGGTCTTTGGATGGATGAAGACCGCAAAATTTATCTCGTTGACACTATGAATTCGCGAATTGTGGTTTTTGATCAAGACGGAAATCTAATTAGGACCATTGGAAAAGAAGGAATGGGAGATGATGAATTCTATTATCCTCGGGGTGTATCAGTTGATTCCCAGGGAAGAATCTGGATGACCGATACCCTTCATCATACTGTGAAGGTATTTGATCCAGCAGGAAATTATCTCTTTCGTATAGGAAAAGGGGGTAGCGGTCCAGATGAGTTAGATCGGCCTCGATATGTAATCGTTAAAGATGAAACAGTGATTATTTCTGATTATCGAAATAATCGTTTGAAGATTCACAATACTCAAGGCGAGCTGATTGGTATAGTCGATAGAATTGGTGGTGATTATCTCCTCAATCCTGAAGGGCTTTGGATTGATAGCAACGGTTATCTCTGGGTAGCAGACTCCGGTAATAATCGAATTGTTAAATTGGATATGACTTTTTTAATGAACCGGGAAGCGTATCTAGCATCATTATTGTCCAAAGACAAGATCGATGAATTTTTAAGAGAAGCTGCCTCTCTTTCTCCAGAAAAAAGACAACTCCCTGAATTGAGTGCCCTGTTTTATACTGCCTACCAGAAAAAAGATGATTTAGAGAATATGATTGTTGAAGCCGAAAATCTCTGGATGATAGATGAGGAAAATCGATCTACCTGGTCAGAAGAATTGGGGAAACTTTACTATCGAAAAGCTACTCTGTCTCGGGCAACACAACCAGCTTCAATAATAAAAGACTTTTATCGTAAATCAATACAATATGGTTATAAGAAAGCTTATATCCCCTATGTCTGGACATCATTTTTGATGTTGGGTGGGTCTAATCTTTTTCTCATTATCCTCTTAGTTATGCTTTTAGTTTTATTGTTTGTGTTATATAGAATTCGCATAGCTCGTACAAGGAGGTGGTAAGAAAATGGAGAGACGTCCAGCTGTTGCCGGTTATTTTTATCCAGAGAATAAAAATGAATTAGAGAGTCTCATTCGAAAAGTTTATGAATCAGAACTCGGAGCTTCTGGAAAAATTGATCAGGAATTCCCCACCGCGATTAATGGGGTGGTTTGTCCTCATGCAGGGATAATTTTTTCTGGTGCAGTTGCTTCCTGGGCTTATGCTGTTCTTTCTCGCATCGACCCGATTGATACTTTTATTATCATTGGACCCAATCACCGAGGTTTGGGACGAAGAGCTTCGCTAAGTTCAGCCGAATCATGGATCACCCCACTGGGGAAGATTGAGGTTGACCAGGAAATGGTGGACTATTTTGTGTCATCTTCGGGGATTTTTAGCATCGATGATCGTGCCCATCAATATGAGCATTCGTGTGAGATACACCTTCCTTTTCTCCAACAATTTATTCCTTTTCCTTTTAAAATTTGTCCAATTTCTCTTCTAGATCAGACCATGGAAACCGCGCAGAAAATGAGCCAGGTAATCAATGAGTTTTCACAAAGAAAGAAAATTGTAATAATCGCTAGTACCGATTTTACTCATTATGAATCCGACACAATGGCTCGTGAGAAGGATTTAATTTGTATTGATAATATTGTTCGTCTTGATGGGGATGAATTTTTTCACTGTATTCATCGGAATCAAGTTTCTATCTGTGGGCCAGGTGGGGTTGGTACTTTAATTGAATTTCAAAAAATTCGCCATTCGCCCCGAGGTACTCTTCTTTGCTATGCCACCAGTGGTGATATCAACGGCCAGTATGACCAGGTGGTTGGGTACGCTGCCATAGCCTTTCCTCAATAGTTGTGGGGTCTTTAAATTTACTTTGATATTCTGAGAAACCCAGTGTTTTTGCCGGACGACGTGTCAACCTCATCCCTCAAAACAGTGAGCCATGAGCAGTGAATCGTGAGTCGTGAGTCGAATAAAAAAATTAAGAATTGATGAACTTTGGTAGTGAGAAACCCATGAAAAAAGCCTCTCCTAGTTAAGGGGAGAAAAAATATTAAAAGATGAGATACTCATGCCTTCTAGAAGCGAGGGCACAGGATGACGCATATCTACAAATACTTTTCACCTTGATTTTTCAAAGTTCTTTTTCCCTTGATGGGAGAAGGTTGGGATGAGGGTGAGACTTAAGATTCAGATCCCGGTTAGTTGCTCTCAGTAAAGCAAACGAAGAAAATTTAAAAAAATCCCCCTCACCTTAATCCTCTCCCACCAGGGGAGAGGAAAAAAAGAAAAGGAAGAAATTCTCCCACCAGGGGAGAGGAAAAAAAGAAAGAAGATTTCCCACTTAGAAAGAAGGGAAAAGAAACTGACTTCATTCATAAAATTAGAAAAATAGAGGATTTAAAAAAAAATTTAGAAAAATTTACAAGAAGATATTGACAGATGAGAAGGAATAAAATATTATAGTAAATTGTCGGTTCTTTCGTTTTGGAACACCATTTTTTCAATTCGTTCCAAATTTTCACTGAGTGGGTGTTATTATTATCTTACAAATCGATGATAAAATCAATCGTTTTGTCCTCTTATTTTTTTTACCTGTGCATTGTGAATTTCATATATTCCACATTTTAAACTTACACCGTTTCGCCACAGTTTAATGATGATGAAAAACTGATTTGGTTTGGAGAGTAATTTCTTTTTTTTAATTTTCAACAAAGGTGGTGTGCTGGGTGAATTCTGGATACATTCAGAGAAAAACATTTTCAAAGGTAACTTCATATGCCGAACTTCCCCATTTTATTGAGATACAAAGAAAGTCATTTGACCTATTTTTACAGGCAAATGTTCCTCACGAAAAGCGAAAAAGGCATGGCTTGCAAGAGGTTTTCACCGAAATTTTTCCCATACAGGATTTTACCGGGAAACTTATGCTGGAATTTATCGATTATCGCTTGGATAAGCCAGTTTTCTCAGTTCGTGAATGCAAGGACAGGGGACGAACTTATGCTGCACCGTTGTTTGCCCGGGTTCGATTAATCAACCGAGAAACCAATGAAATAAAGGAACAAGATGTCTATATGGGTGAAATCCCACTCATGACTGATAAGGGAACTTTTGTAGTAAATGGTGCGGAACGTGTTGTAGTAACGCAGCTCATTCGATCTCCAGGAATATTTTTTAGCAAAGAGATAACACCGACAGGAAAAATCGAATATGGTTTTAAGATCATACCGAACCGTGGTGCCTGGTTGGAATTTGGAATAGACCCGGGAGAAATCCTATTTGTTCGCGTTGATAAGAGGCGCAAGATCAATGCTATGACTTTGATCAGAGCTTTGGGGTTTTCTAATGACGAGGAAATCCTCGAACTGTTCGATAACCTTCCTTACATCCAAGCAACATTGGAAAGAGATACCACTTCAAACCCAAAAGAAGCAGTTATGGAGATCTTCCGGCGCCTGCGTCCCAGCGAACCACCAACTGAAGAGAATACTCGAGATTTTATGAGATATTTATTTTTTGACCCCCGCCGTTATGACCTTGGCGAAGTAGGTCGATATAAGCTAAATAATAAACTTAAATTAGAAGAACGCATTGTACGAATCGAAGAGTTTGTCGGAGCTGAGGATATTATTCTTGACCATGAAGAACATCAATGTCTTCGTAATCAAGCAGCAATTGATGAGGATAATCCTTCTCGATATGAAATTCTCCTTCGTAAAGGAGACAAAATTGGACGGCAATTAGCTCTTACTTTAGAGGAGTTGAATCAAGAATATAATATCGATTACATACAAGTTTATAACGACGAAGATCAAATCATAAAAGTATTTATTGAGCGCGAAGATGAATTGGAATTAGTTGGTGATGATTTGGAGGGCAGAACAATAAGCCAGGATGTGGTTCAACCGGAGACTGGAGAGATCCTGCTCAAGAAAGGTGATATTGTAACCTTGGAAGCCTTAAGGACACTGCGAGTTCATGGAATAGAAAGTATTTGGGCTGAAAAGGGACGGATTTTGAGTCGGGCCGATGTAGTCGGGGGCATTCGCTATCTCCTCAACTTGTTGAACGGCGTTGGCTATGATGATGATATCGACCATTTGGGAAATCGACGAGCTCGACCAGTGGGGGAGCTCTTACAAAATCAATTCCGCACTGGGTTACTGAGAGTTGAAAAAGTCATCCGAGAAAAAATGACCATTCAGCCTGACACCGATTCGGCAACTCCCCAAAACCTGATTAATGTTCGACCGGTGGTAGCTGCCATCAAAGAGTTTTTAGGAAGTAGCCCGCTTTCCCAGTTTATGGATCAAATCAATCCACTTTCGGAAATTACCCATAAGAGACGACTGAGTGCTTTGGGACCTGGGGGGTTAAGCCGTGAACGGGCAGGTTTTGAGGTTCGTGATGTCCATTATACCCATTATGGACGAATGTGCCCAATAGAAACTCCGGAAGGACCAAATATTGGTTTAATTACCTCTCTATGCATATATGCAAAGGTCAATGAATATGGCTTTATTGTAACCCCATACTTGAAAGTTGAAAATCGACGTTTAAGCAATGAAATTCGGTATCTTTCCGCTGATGAAGAAGACCGCTATCATATTGCCCCTTCCGATACCATCATCGATGGGAACGGAATGATACACGATGAAAACGTCGTGGTTCGTTTCCGTTCGAAAATTGTAGAGGTAGAAAGCAAAAAAGTTGATTTTATCGATGTTTCGCCTCAACAGATCATTAGTGCCTCGGCATCGCTCATTCCATTTTTAGAGCACAATGATGCCAACCGAGCTTTGATGGGTACCAATATGCAACGTCAAGCGGTTCCTCTATTAGTTTCCAAGCCGCCTCTCATTGGGACGGGAATGGAATATAAAGTTGCCCAAGATTCAGGTGCAACGGTTGTTGCCAGAAATAGTGGAATAGTGAAACAAGTTGATTCGGTTTTTATTGAGATTGAAAAAGATGATGGCGATATCGATCTCTATGAATTAGAAAAGTTTCAGAGGTCCAACCAGAGTACCTGTATCAATCAAAAACCGATCGTTCGAGTTGGACAGTATGTTGAAACTGGACAGATTATTGCTGATGGACCTTGTACTTCAATGGGTGAGATTGCCTTAGGGAGAAATGTTTTAGTGGCTTTTATGCCCTGGGAAGGTGAGAACTTTGAAGATGCCATTCTGATTAGCGAACGATTGGTTAAAGAAGAAGTTTTTACTTCGGTTCACATTGAAGAGTATGAAATCGAAGCCCGAGACACTAAGTTAGGTCCAGAGGAAATTACTCGTGACATCCCCAATTTAGGAGATGAAATTCTTCGGAATCTGGATGATGAAGGAATTATCCGAGTTGGAGCCGATGTGAAACCGGGAGATATTTTAGTCGGGAAGGTTACCCCTAAAGGAGAAACCGAGCTTACTCCCGAAGAGCGATTGCTTCGGGCAATATTCGGAGAAAAAGCCCGAGAAGTACGCGATACGTCCCTCCGGGTTCCCCATGGAGAATATGGCAAAGTTATTGATGTAAAGGTCTTTTCTCGTGAAAATGATGATGAGCTGGCGCCAGGGGTCAATAAACTGGTTAAGGTATTTGTCGCTCAGAAAAGAAAAATTACTGTTGGGGATAAAATGGCCGGTCGCCATGGAAACAAAGGGGTAATAGCCAGGATTCTTGCTGAGGAGGATATGCCTTTCCTCCCTGATGGTACACCGGTTGACATTGTTCTCAATCCTCTAGGAGTTCCTTCTCGTATGAACATCGGGCAGATTTTAGAAACTCACTTGGGTTGGGTTTCTAATAAAGAACATGAATTAATCGCCAGCGCTCCTTTCGACGGAGCAAAAGAATCAGAAATTTTAGAAGCATTGAAAAATGTAACCATCAGTGAGGAAAACCGGTATCCGGTTTTTACTTTTGACGAGAGGATATCTCCGGAATTTAATCTCCTTCCGCATGGAAAAGTGATTCTCTATGATGGACGAACTGGTGAACCTTTCGATAATGAAGTGACAGTTGGTTATATATATATGATGAAACTTGCCCATCTGGTTGAAACTAAGATTCATGCTCGTTCAACCGGACCGTATTCTTTAGTAACCCAGCAGCCGTTGGGAGGTAAAGCCCAATTCGGTGGACAGCGTTTTGGAGAAATGGAAGTGTGGGCATTAGAAGGGTACGGAGCTGCCTATACATTACAGGAAATTCTGACGGTGAAATCCGATGATATTGTTGGAAGAGTAAAAGCCTATGAAGCAATTGTTAAAGGTCAAAACGTACTTAAACCATCAGTTCCGGAATCATTTAAGGTTTTGGTTAAGGAATTACAAAGTTTATGTCTCGATGTGAAAGTGTTTGATTCCAAGAAAAAGGAAATTTCCATCGAACAAATGGAAGATGCCGAAGATGATATGCCTGGATTAGGTGTTAATCTCCAGGGACGAGAGAAAAAATAAAAGAAGGGGGAAAAACCCTTGATAGATGTCAATGATCTTGGAGCTATGCAAATTGGTTTGTCTTCTCCCGAGCAAATCCGCAAATGGTCTCGAGGGGAAGTAAAAAAACCCGAAACCATTAATTATCGGACCCTCAAGCCGGAAAAAGACGGTTTGTTTTGTGAGAAGATTTTTGGACCAACCAAAGACTGGGAATGTTATTGCGGAAAGTATAAAAGAATTCGTCATAAGGGAGTCGTCTGTGACCGTTGTGGAGTGGAAATCACTCGTTCTTCGGTAAGAAGGGCTCGTCTGGGACATATCGAACTGGCTGCTCCGGTTTCGCACATTTGGTATTTTAAAAGTATTCCCAGTAAAATGGCTCTCCTTTTGGGTGTTCTTCCCAAAAACCTGGAGAAAGTTCTCTATTTTGCTTCAGGAAGAAAAAAAGAAGACTGTTATAAAGTTATCGAACCAGGTTCGACCTATCTTGAGCCAGGAACAATTATACGGGATACTGAATATCGGATTCATCAAAAGTATGATCCAAACTTTAAAGCCGAGACTGCTCATCGGATTACTGAAGTCCACAATCTTCCCTTCTCGGTTGGCGATGAACTCTCAACCAAGGAATTAACTCGATTCCGTACAAAATATAAAGAAAGCTTCACGGTAGAAGAATTAGAAAATAATCGCTATGAAGTGATCGATGTCCGAGTATTTCCTTATCAACGCGATGAAGAAATTTCTGAATCGGAAGTCTATCAATTAAGGGAAGTCTATGGTGACCTCTTTGAAGAAGAAATCTTGACTGATACTGCTGAGGAGCCTTGTTATCTGGTTATTGATCCAGGGTCAACCGGTTTGAAAAAAGCCCAGATGATCCTTGAAACCGAAGCGAAATTGCTTCCCCATTATGATAGCGAATTTAAAAGTGGTGTTGGAGCCGAAGCGGTCAGAGAAATTCTTCGGACTTTGGATGTTCAGACTCTGGCTCGAAGTTTACGAAAAGAACTCAAAGAAGCAACCGGCCAAAAGGCCAAGAAAATCATCAAGAGATTACAAGTTGTTGAATCCTTTTGTAAATCGGGAAATCGACCAGAGTGGATGATATTGGAAGTGGTTCCGGTGCTTCCGCCCGATTTGCGTCCTATGGTTCAGCTGGATGGTGGTCGGTTTGCAACCTCAGATTTAAATGACCTCTATCGGAGAGTGATTAACCGAAACAATCGTTTAAAAAGGTTATTACAGCTTGGAGCTCCTGACATTATTGTAAAAAATGAAAAACGTATGCTTCAGGAAGCTGTCGATGCGCTATTTGATAATGGACGACGAGGACGTCCAGTTTTAGGTCCGGGCAATCGACCACTCAAATCACTCAGCGATATGTTACGAGGGAAGAAAGGTCGTTTCCGCCAAAATTTATTAGGGAAAAGGGTTGATTATTCCGGCCGTTCGGTTATTGTCGCCGGACCTCAGTTGAACTTCGATCAATGTGGTCTCCCCAAGAAAATGGCATTAGAACTATTTAAACCTTTTATCATGAAAGGCTTAGTCGATAAAGGTCATGCTCATAATATCAAGAGTGCCAAAAGAATGGTAGAGAAAACCCGCGATGAAGTATGGGAAGTATTAGAAGAAGTTATTGCTGAACATCCAGTTCTCCTAAACCGAGCGCCAACCCTACACCGATTAAGCGTTCAGGCATTTCAACCGGTATTGGTAGAAGGCAATGCCATTCACATTCATCCCATGGTTTGTCCGGCTTTTAATGCTGATTTCGATGGTGATCAGATGGCAGTTCATGTTCCGCTTTCCGCAGAAGCTCAAGCTGAATCGGAAATTCTGATGCTTTCATCTCATAACATCTTATCTCCAGCGTCAGGACGACCGATTGCAGTACCAACTCAAGATATGGTTTTAGGTTGTTATTACTTGACCTTAATGAGGAAAGTAACCAAAGAAACAGCTCTGAAACGATTTCTTGATATAGATGAAGCACTCCTGGCTTTTGAATACAAACAAGTCGATCTTCATGAACCAATTTATATTCGAGAAATTCAAGAGAAAGACCCCAACGTGGCTATGACAACAATTGGCCGGGTGATTTTTAATCAGGTTCTTCCTCAGGGGATGTCTTATTACAATGATCCAATGACCAAAAAGAAACTATCGGATATTGTTGATTCATGTTTTAGAAAATTTGGGAATCAGATTACCGTTGAAACCCTTGATCGAATTAAAAAATTAGGTTTTCGATATGCTACCCAATCAGGAACCAGCATCGGAGTTGTGGACTTGGAAATCCCAGAAAAAAAATTCTCAATCATTGAAAATGCAACTCAGCGGGTTAGCGATACCAACGACCATTATAATGAAGGCCTGATTACCGGAGAAGAACGAGAACAGTCGGTTATCGATATTTGGACTGATGCTTCCAATAAAGTCGCTGAGGCTATTTTGGAATTACTGGATGATTTTAATCCAGTAAATATGATGGCGAAATCTGGTGCCCGAGGAAGCATTCGGCAAATCAGCCAGCTGGCAGGAATGCGAGGATTGATGGCTGATCCTTCCGGTCGAATTATTGAATACCCAATTCGAGCCAACTTCCGTGAAGGTCTGGGGGTACTGGAATACTTTATATCTACTCATGGTGCAAGGAAAGGATTAGCTGACACGGCACTAAGAACGGCAAAATCAGGTTATCTAACCCGGAGGCTGGTTGATGTATCACAGGATATGATTGTTCGTGAGATTGATTGCGGAACCGATGATGGAATCATTATCGGAGACTTAAAAGATGAAAATGATAATATTATTGAATATTTTGAAGAAAGAGTCTTAGGCCGGATGGTTCTCAACGATGTTTATGTTCCTGATTCTGATCAGCTCCTTTTGGCTGCTGGTGAAGAAATCAATGAAGATATAATCCAGAAACTTCTTGAACATAATATCCGTGAATTAAAAATTCGGTCAGTTCTTACCTGTAAAGCGCGATATGGGGTATGTGCCAAATGTTATGGAAGGAACTTGGCGACTGGTAAAATGGTTGATATTGGAGAGTCGGTTGGAATTCTTGCCGCCCAATCAATCGGTGAACCAGGTACCCAGTTGACCATGAGGACCTTTCATACCGGAGGAATTCGAATTGCCGGGGAAGACATTACTCAGGGTCTCCCGCGAGTCGAGCAGTTGTTTGAAGTCCGAAAACCAAAAAAGGCCGCTATCCTATCCGATGTTGATGGGGAAGTAGAAAAGATTGAAGCTATTGGAAACCGAAAGAAAATCATGGTTCGTCCCGATGACGATGAAGCTGATCAATCAGTTCGGGCGTATTTGGTTCCACCCGATATTCGGATTAAGGTTAATGAAAACGTTCGGGTTAAAGCTGGTGATCGATTGACCTTGGGTCCAATTAATCCTCGAGATATCCTTCGAATCAAAGGAATACGAGAGGTCCAAAGTCATTTGGTTGAAGAAATTCAATCGGTTTATCTCTCACAAGGGGTGAATATCAACGATAAGCACATCGAAACCATTGTCCGACAAATTGCTCGTCTAAATAAGGTTATGGTTGAGAATGCTGGTGATACTGAACTCCTTTCCGGAGAACTGGTTCATATAGAAGATTTTGAGCAAGAAAATAATCGAATTAATGAAGAAAACCGATTGGTTTTAGAAAAAGCACTTTCGCTTTTTGAAGGATTCACCTTGCGAGAACCGGCTTTTGATATTACGGGTGAAGCGATTGTACAAAAAGGAGAAGGAATAGACGAGGAAAAGTTAAGGCTTATTCTATCTACCGATTGCAAGCCTTTTTATATCATTAATAATGATCAGACACCCTATAAAATGATTCGAGGATACCGCCCATTAAAATCTGAATTAAAAGACCAGGTGAGTGTTGATGACATCCTTGATCAAGAAGGGACGGTTTTGGTTAAAGCCGGTGAAGTGATCAGTGAGCAGAAGGTTGAACATATCGCTGATTTGGGTCCGGTCATTCTTCGAACCCGAGAGAAGTCGACCTGGGAAAAACTAAAAGGTGCCATTTTAGCCGAAGACGTGACCGATCAGAAAACCGGAGAAGTGGTTCTCAACGCCAATACAAAAATAGAAGCACAACATCAAGATATCATTGAAGCTCATAATATCGATCGGATAGCGATCTGGAAGAATGTAGAGACTTTCCAAATTAAAGAAAGTTTAATTCGGGAATTACGTGAAGAAATTCTTGGGAAAGAAGTAGAAAAAGATATTATCAGTCCAAAAAGCGGTGATTTGATAATCGCCTCGGGTCAGCAAATAAGCCGGGCAGTGGCACGGCGTTTGGTTATGGAAGATGTTAAAGAAGTCGAACTGGGTGATGGACGCTTCTTTTCCATTGAAGGACGATTGAGTGAACTTTTAGAGCGGGAGGTCGTAGGGAAAGTCGCTGCCCAAGATATTTCTATTGAAGAAAACGGCTCAGTTCTGATCAAAGCAGGGCAAACCATCGATCGCGATGGAGTCATTAAAATTGCTGACGATAATGTCGAGTTTCTGTTGATACGAGAAGTGGATGCCGAAACGGAAATAAAAAGCTTGGTTGAAAATGTGGTCTATTTGGCAGGCACCAAACAGGTAGCAACTGGAAGACCAGTCGTTCTGGGAATTACCAAGGCCTCTTTGGCGACTGAGAGCTTTCTGTCGGCGTCTTCTTTCCAACAAACAACTCACGTTTTGGCGGATTCAGCAATAAAAGGAAAAGTTGATGAACTGGTAGGATTAAAAGAAAATGTAATAATCGGTAAGATTATACCAGCTGGAACTGGTTTCCCTAATTATCGAAAGGTGAGACTGGAAACCGAAGAACTCGAAGGTTCAAGTGAATTGACTCTTCACGGAGACCAAAGTGTCGATCTTCGTGAGCTGATGAATTACGAGGAAGAAATCGATATTGAAGATATCCTTCATCCCGATCGAAACAGAACTGAAGATGAGGAAGTTGACGAGGATTCTGAAGAGTTCGGCCATTTTGAAAATCAAATCGATGATAATGACAGCAAAGAAGATAGTATTTTGGACGATTGAAAAATAGGATAAAAAAGTGGGAGCTCATCACTCCCACTTTTTTATAAAATACTAAAACTTCCAGTTGACATTCATTTTTAATGCTGGTAAAATTGCTCCGTTGCACTTGAGGATACCGTTGAAACTCCGATGGTATAAAGAAATAGGGAAAAATATTAGAAATTAAATATATTCAACTCACAAGAGTAAGATATTCAGAAGGAGGAACGATATGCCGACCATAAACCAGTTGGTTCGACAAGGCAGAAAGCAGCCAAAAAAGAAAAGCAGTGCTCCTGCTTTGAAAAGCTCTCCTCAAAAACGAGGAGTGTGTACCCGGGTATGGACTATTACTCCTAAGAAGCCCAACTCGGCATTGCGGAAGGTCGCTCGTGTACGTTTGACTAATGGAATCGAAGTAACCGCTTATATTCCTGGAATAGGACATAATCTTCAGGAACATTCCCTAGTCCTTATTCGTGGTGGTCGTGTGAAAGACCTTCCTGGTGTGAGGTATCATATAGTGCGTGGAACGCTAGATACGGCTGGTGTTGAGAATCGTAAACAAAGCCGTTCAAAATACGGAGCGAAAAGACCAAAATCATAAGGAGTGTGAAGGGTTTTGCCGAGAAAAGGTCCGGTTTCAAAAAGAGAAATCCAACCAGATCCAGTATATAACAGTATTGATGTGGCACGATTAATGAACAAGATCATGCTCAAGGGAAAAAAGAGTGTTTCAGAGCAAATTGTTTATGATGCTTTTGAGATAGTTCGTGAGAAGTCGAAACGCGATCCATTAGAAGTATTTTCTCAAGCTTTGAATAATGTAATGCCTTTAGTTGAGGTGAGAGCTCGGCGGGTTGGCGGAGCTAACTACCAAGTGCCTATGGAAGTTCGTCCCGAACGAAGCAAAAGTCTTGGTATTCGATGGTTGGTCAACTATAGCCGTCAACGGTCTGGAAGAACCATGACCGAGAAATTAGCCAATGAAATCATTGATGCCGCCAATGGGACAGGGGCATCGTCGAAGAAAAGAGAAGACACTCATCGTATGGCAGAAGCCAATAAAGCATTTGCCCACTATCGGTGGTTTTAGGAAAGGGGCTTTATTTTTTTGAATAGTAACCTCAATCAGGAACAAGATTTTGAACAATTGAATATAGAAAAAGTTCGAAACATAGGGATTATGGCTCACATAGATGCCGGGAAAACAACGGTTACTGAGCGAGTTTTATTTTTTACCCGAAAAATTCACCGTGTGGGTGAAGTCCATGAGGGAATGGCAACCATGGATTACCTTCCCCAAGAGCAAGAAAGAGGAATTACCATCAGTTCAGCGGTGACCACTTGTTTTTGGAATAATGCTCGGATAAATATTATCGATACGCCAGGCCACGTGGACTTTACTGTTGAAGTAGAGAGAAGCCTTCGGGTGTTAGATGGTGCAGTAGCGGTATTTTGCGGAGTTGGCGGTGTAGAGCCACAATCAGAAACAGTTTGGCACCAAGCAGACCATTACCGAGTTCCTCGAATTGCATTTATTAATAAATTAGATCGGGTTGGTGCTGATTTTTTTGCGGTCGTCAATGCTATTCGTAAAAAATTAAATGCGAACGCTCATCCAACCCAAATTCCCATTGGAAAAGAAAGCGACTTTATTGGTGTTATTGATTTAATTGAAATGAAAGCTTTTATTTATGGAAGAGACAGTAATGGGATGGAATTTGATTGGGTAGATATCCCGGATGCTTATCGGCAAGAAGCTTTAATCTATCGAGATAAACTTCTGGAAGCAATATCCGAGATCGATGAAAACATCATGCAAAAATATTTGGATGGAAATGAGATAAATCCTCAAGAAATACGTCAAGCTATTCGGAAGGGAACGACCACCGGAAAATTTATACCGGTATTAGGTGGCTCGGCTCTTCGTAATAAATGCATTCAACCTCTTTTAGACGCAGTGGTTTGGTATCTTCCATCCCCACTTGATCTACCGCCAGTTGAAGGGAAAAACCCGAAAACCAATGAATCCGAAAAACGCCTTCCCATGAAGAAAGAGCCTTTTTCGGGTTTGGTTTTTAAGATAAATATGGATCCCCATGCGGGGAAAATTTCTTTTTTCCGAGTCTATTCTGGTCAACTGCAAAGCGGTACTTATGTATATAACAGTAATAAAGGAGTAAAGGAGCGAGTTAGCCGAATTTTGATCATTCATGCGAATCGACGGGAAGACGTACAAATGGTAAAAGCTGGAGACTTATGTGGTATTGTGGGATTACGAAATGCAACTACCGGCGATACCCTCTGCGAAGAACGTTATCCTATCGTTTTAGAAACACTGGTGTTTCCTGAACCAGTAATCGAGGTCGCAATAGAGCCCAAAACTCGTGCCGATCAAGAAAAACTTGGTTTAGCTTTATCAAAATTAGCTGAAGAAGATCCGACTTTTAAGGTAAAAACTGATGAGGAAACCGGTCAAACGTTGATTTCGGGAATGGGAGAATTACATCTTGAAATCATCATCGACCGTCTTTTACGAGAGTTTAAAGTCGAGGCCAATGTGGGTCGACCTCAAGTTGCCTACCGAGAAACAATCCGGCGAAGTAGTCGAGGAGAGGGACGCTATGTTCGCCAAACCGGTGGAAGAGGACAATACGGCCATGTTGTTTTAGAGATCGAACCCTGTGAAGATAATTTTGTTTTTGAAGATAAAATTGTTGGGGGAGCAATACCAAGAGAATATATTCCTTCGGCTCAAGCTGGAGTAAAAGAATCACTGGATAATGGTGTTATTGCTGGTTACCCAGTCATGAACATTCGGGTTCGTTTGGTTGATGGTTCTTATCATCCAGTGGACTCTTCCGATATCGCTTTTAAAATTGCCGGGTCTCTGGCATTGCGGGATGCGATAAAAAGAGCTCAACCGATCCTTTTGGAGCCGGTTATGAAAGTGCAAATTATTACTCCAAAAGACTATTTAGGTGATGTTATTGGAGATATAAGCGCCCGAAGAGGAAAAATTGAAGGAATCGAAAGCAAAGGAGAATTACAGGTTATCAATGCCCAGGCTCCTTTGGCTTCGCTTTTTGGTTACGCAACTGCTCTTCGTTCGGTTACCCAGGGAAGAGCTACTTATACCATGCAGTTTTCTCATTATGAAGAAGTGCCTGAGAATATGATGAAAGAAATTATTGATAAATTGAGGTAAGAAAGAGGAGGATACCTATGGCGAAACAAAAGTTTGAACGAACCAAAACCCACGTCAACGTCGGAACCATCGGTCACGTTGACCACGGGAAAACGACTCTCACCGCTGCCGTCACCGAGACCCTCTCCAAACTCGGGATGGCAAGCTATGTTCCCTTTGACCAGATTGACAAGGCTCCTGAAGAACGAGAACGAGGCATCACCATCGCCATCGCTCACGTGGAATACCAGACCGAGAAACGGCACTATGCCCACATCGACTGCCCCGGCCATGCTGACTATGTCAAGAACATGATCACCGGTGCTGCCCAGATGGATGGTGCCATCCTGGTCGTCTCCGCAGCAGACGGTCCCATGCCCCAGACTCGGGAACACATCCTGCTCGCCCGTCAGGTCGGAGTCCCCTACATCCTGGTCTACCTGAACAAGATCGACATGGTCGATGACCCGGAACTCTTGGAACTGGTGGAAATGGAAGTCCGCGATCTCCTCAACCGCTACGAGTTCCCTGGAGACGATATCCCCATCATCAAAGGGAGCGCCTTGAAAGCCTTGGAATGTGGTTGTGGCAAACGGGACTGTGAGTGGTGCAAGAGTGTCTGGGAACTGATGGATGCCCTGGATAGCTATATCCCTGATCCCCAACGGGAACTGGATAAACCCTTCCTCATGTCGGTTGAAGACGTCTTCACCATCACCGGACGCGGAACTGTGGTCACCGGACGAGTGGAACGAGGGGTGCTCCATCTCGGAGATCAGATTGAAATCGTTGGTCTCTCCCATGACATCAAAAAGACGGTCGTCACCGGAATTGAAATGTTCCGCAAGCTCCTCGATGAAGCCCAGGCGGGTGACAATATCGGAGTGCTCCTCCGTGGCACCGAGAAGAAAGAAGTGGAACGGGGTCAGGTCTTGGCCATTCCCGGTTCCATCACTCCCCACACCGTCTTCAAAGGACGAGTTTACGTTCTCACCAAAGAAGAAGGGGGTCGTCATACTCCGTTCTTCAACGGCTATCGTCCTCAGTTCTATTTCCGGACCACCGATGTCACCGGTGAGATCAAGCTTGCCCAAGGGGTCGAGATGATCATGCCAGGAGATAATGCTGACCTCGATGTCAAACTCATCTACCCCATTGCAATGGAGAAAGGTCTCCGCTTTGCCATTCGTGAAGGTGGTCGTACCGTCGGAGCCGGAGTCGTAACTGATATTACTGAGTAATTCATTTGCCTGTTTTGGGAAATTCCTTTACTGGGAGGCATGAAAGTGGCACAAAAAATAAGAATAAAATTGAAAGCCTATGACCATAAAATATTAGATCAATCAGCTTTACGAATAGTTCAGACTGCGGAAAAGACTGGAGCTTTGGTTTCTGGTCCAGTTCCCTTGCCAACTGATATTGTTAAATATACGGTATTGCGTTCTTCTAATGTCGATAAAAAATCTCGAGAGCAATTTGAGCAAAGAACTCATAAAAGACTGATTGATATATTAGAACCGAATCCAAAGACCGTTGATGCGTTAATGCATCTTGATTTACCGGCTGGAGTTGACATTGAAATTAAACTGTAGAAACGGTGGGAACGGAAGGAGAGAAATAGAATGCCACGAACAGAGTATGGCATGATTGGAGAAAAAGTAGGTATGAGCCGGATCTTTTCCGATAATGGCGAATCTATACCGGTTACGATAATTAAATGCGGCCCTTGTTATGTCGTCCAAAAGAAAGAAAAGACTACTGATAATTACGAAGCAGTACAAATTGGCTATGGGGAAACCAAGGAAAAGAAAGTAAACAAACCGATCAGAGGCCATTTAAAGAAAGCCGGTATTGAACCCCTAAGAAAATTAGTTGAATTTCGAGTAAAAGATTTATCGGCTTTTCAATCTGGTCAGGTCCTTAAGGTATCAGGATTTAAGGTTGGAGATACCATCGATATTATTGGAAAATCGAAGGGAAAAGGGTTTGCTGGGGTTATGAAGCGCCATGGTTATCATGGTGGGAAAGCCTCTCATGGCTCTATGCATTACCGAGCTCCAGGTTCAATTGGGGGAACCGATGCCGGGAGAGTTTTTAAAGGAAAAGGCCTCCCCGGAAGAATGGGTGGAGAGAGAGTGACGATGAAAAATTTAACCGTGGTGCAAATCAATGAAGAAAGAGATTTATTAGTGGTGAAAGGCGCAATACCTGGCGCACCCGGTCAAACCGTACTTGTGCGAAAGAATGCCGTTTAGGAGGAAAGAAATGGAACTTGAGGTAAAGAATAGAGAAGGGAATAAGGTTGGTACCCTTAATTTAGAAGATGTTCTCTTTCAAAGAGAAATTAACCCCCATCTCATTTTTCTCTCGGTTAAGGGATATCTTGATAATCAACGGCAGGGAAACGCTAAAACCAAAACCCGTAGCGAGGTTCATGGTGGTGGGAGAAAACCCTGGCGGCAAAAAGGTACCGGAAGAGCCCGGCACGGAAGTAACCGGTCTCCGATTTGGCGTCATGGAGGAATAGTGTTTGGACCTCAGCCCAGATCGTATAGTCATCCTCTACCAAAAAATGAAAAGAGATTGGCTTTAATTCATGCTATAACTGATAAACTGAATAATAATGCTGTTATGGTTATTGATCAGCTCAATATTGATCAACCGAAAACCAAGGATGCGATCGAATTTCTCAACCGGATGAATGTTCAAGGAAATGTTTTATTAGTCGTTTCAGAGATAAACCCGAATATCCTCCGGGCTTTTGCGAATTTGCCATTAGTGAAATTGTTAAGTCGCAATGAACTCAATACCTATAGTATAGTTAAAAGTGATGTGGTGATTTTTGAAAAGGATGTTTTGGTTGGAATTCAGGAGGTGTTTGGTGTATGATTCAAGACCGGGAGATATTGATTCATCCGATTATAACTGAAAAAGCGGTTGACCAACAAAAAGCCAATAAGTATGTTTTTCGAGTTGATCCCCGGGCGACCAAAAATGACATCAAAAATGCCGTCCATAATTTATTTGGGGTTACGGTATTACAGGTCAATACTATGAATGTAAGAGGAAAAGTGAAACGAATGGGACGTTTTGAGGGATACACTCGCTCATGGAAAAAAGCAATTGTTTATGTCAAACCCGGCGAGAAAATCAAAGCCTTTGATATCGGATAATTCTAAAGGAGATTATTGCTATGGCAAATATTAAGGCATACAAGCCGACAACGAACCCCCGACGTCACATGACCGGGCATACTTTCGAGGAAATTACTTCTGGAGCGCCGGAAAAATCGCTTCTTGTTTCTCATCGGCGGAAAGCCGGAAGAGACAGTTCGGGAAGAGTTGCAGTGCGTCATCAGGGTGGTGGTCACAAGCGGAAATACCGGATCATCGATTTTAAGCGGAATAAATTCGATATACCAGCTAAGGTTGCTAGTATCGAATATGATCCTAACCGATCAGCAAGAATAGCTCTCTTGGTTTATGCAGACGGAGAGAAACGGTATATTATTGCTCCTTTGGGTTTGAAAGTCGGTGACACCGTATTATCCAGTCCAAAAGCGGAGATTCAACCTGGTAATGCTCTCCCATTAAAAAGCATACCGGTTGGAACTATTATTCATAACATTGAGATGAAACAGGGAAAGGGAGCGCAATTAGCTAGAGCTGCTGGTTCCTATGGACAACTTATGGCAAAAGAAGGAACCTATACCCAGATTCGGTTATCTTCTGGTGAAGTTCGGCTTATTCATATTGATTGTTTAGCTACAGTTGGTCAAGTGGGGAATCTTGATCACGAAAATATCACGGTTGGAAAAGCAGGTCGAAAACGATGGATGGGTATTCGACCCACAGTTCGCGGAAATGCTATGAACCCGATTGACCATCCTCACGGGGGTGGAGAGAATAAAGCTCATTGTGGACGACAGCCAGTAACACCGTGGGGAAAGTATACGAAGGGGTATAAAACCCGCAAGAATAAAAATACTGATAAATGGATTGTGAAGAGAAGAAAATAATGGGAGGAGGAATTCCTTTTGGTACGATCATCGAAAAAGGGTCCATATATTGATTTAAAATTACGTTCGCGTATTGAAGAAATGAATAAAAAAGGTGATAAGAAAGTACTGAAAACCTGGTCGCGTGCCAGTATGATTATTCCGGACATGATCGGACATACGATTGCAGTTCACAATGGAAAGAAGCATATTCCGGTTTATGTCACTGAGCAAATGGTAGGACATAAATTGGGTGAGTTTGCGCCGACCCGTACTTTTAAAGGTCATGGAAATCCTACCGAGCGATCAACGTCGCTCAAATAAGAGGGAGGATAACATAGATGGAAGCGAGAGCGACCGCAAAATTTATAAAAATATCGCCACGGAAAGCTCGACAGGTTGTAGATATTATCCGTGGGAAAAAAGCCGATGAAGCTTTATCTTTGCTTCAATTTGTTCCCAAAAAAGCTTCCCGACTAGTTTATAAGGTGCTTAAATCGGCAGTTGCCAATGCTGAAAATAACCTGAATTTAGATACCGATAGTTTGGTGGTTTCAAGGGCTTTTATAGATCAAGGTCCAACCATGAAAAGAATTCGGGCTCGAGCAATGGGAAGAGCATATGTTATTCGAAAAAGAACTTCTCATATTACCATTGCAGTATCAGATATGGAGGAGGGAAGTTAATTGGGACAAAAAGTTAATCCGATTGGACTTAGGTTAGGAATTATTCGAGGATGGCAATCTCGCTGGTATGCAGATAAAAAATATCGAGAATATTTGGCAGAAGATCTTCAAATTCGGCAATTTGTTAGAGAGAAGTTGAAAAGAGCCGGAGTTTCAGGAGTTGAAGTAGAAAGACTTGCCAACCAGGTTAAGATAATCATAAAAACTTCACGACCAGGAATTGTAATTGGACGAAAAGGATCGGAAGTTGAAAGTCTTCGTCAATCGATTCAAAAACTGGTTGATAATCCAAATGTTCAAATAACTGTTGATGAGATTAAGGTTCCAGAAATTGATGCTTACTTGGTTGCTGAAAATGTTGCCTTTCAAATTGAAAGAAGGGTTTCTTATCGGCGAGCCATGAAACAAGCCATTACCCGCGCTCTTCGATCGGGTGCTATTGGAATAAAAATATCTTGTTCAGGGAGACTCTCCGGAGCAGAAATTGCACGGGAAGAATGGTATCGTGAAGGTCGATTGCCCTTGCAAACTCTTCGGGCTGATATTGATTATGGATTTACCGAAGCCAACACGACTTATGGAAAAATAGGAGTGAAGGTGTGGATTTTCAAGGGTGAAGTGATCAAAACCGGTGAAGTTTTGGAGGGAGTATCCAGTACTAAGGTTGACAATCGTAAGGAGGATACTAAGGCTTATGTTGATTCCGAAGAGAGTTAAATATAGAAAACAAAACCGTGGAAGAATGAGAGGAATAGAAACCCGCGGTGCAAAAGTAGATTTTGGTGAATTCGGTTTGCAAGCATTGGAGCCACAATGGATAACCAACCCTCAAATCGAATCAGCCCGAATAGCCATTTCTCGGCATCTTAAAAAGGGAAAGATATGGATTCGAATTTTTCCCGATAAACCTTTTACAAAAAAACCAACTGAAACCCGTCAAGGAAAAGGAAAGGGACCAGTTGAGGGATGGGTAGCGGTGGTCAAACCAGGACGTGTTCTTTTTGAAGTCTCGGGTGTTGATCGGGAAATTGCCTATGAGGCACTTCACCTAGCTGCTCAGAAGTTGCCCATTAAAACAAGAATAGTTGAGAGAAAAGCAGAATAGAGGTGTTGTTAATGAAAGCTTCGGAAATCCGCAATATGACTGGGGATGAACTTAATAAAAAATTGAGTGACCTGCGAACCGAGCTTTTTAATTTACGATTTCAAGCGATAACTGGGCAATTAGGAAATCCCCGACGGATCCATATGGTTAAAAAAGATATTGCCCGGATCAAAACCATAGTTAATGAACGCGAAATGTTTGGAAAGACGCAGGAGGTCAAATCAAATGGCTGACCGAAAAAGATTCACAGGTGAAATTATCAGCAACAAAATGGATAAAACTGTACTGGTTCGAGTAACACGAATTAGCGAGCATCCTTTTTATAAAAAGAAAATGAAAAAGTCCAAAAAATATAAAGCCCACGATGAAGCTGGAATTTGTGAAATAGGGGATCGGGTCATTATCGAAGAAACCAAGCCTCTCAGTAAAACAGTTCGATGGAGAGTAGTGGATGTAACTTTAAAGGCGAAGGTAAAGGGAGGAGAGGACATTGATTCAACCGAGAACAATGCTTGAAGTTGCAGATAATACCGGTGCCAAAAAGATTATGTGTATCCGGGTTTTAGGTGGCTCGAGACATCGATACGCATCGGTCGGAGATATAATCATAGCTGCAGTTAAAGAAGCCGAGCCACGATCAAATGTGAAGAAGGGCGAAGTGGTGAGAGCGGTTATAGTGAGAACTCGTAAAGAAATCGGTCGGGTGGATGGGACCTACATCCGCTTTGATGATAATGCAGCGGTTCTCATTACGCCGGCAAACGTGCCCCGAGGAACTCGAATTTTCGGACCAGTCGGGCGAGAACTGCGTGAAAAGCAATTTATGAGAATCGTCTCCCTCGCTCCAGAAGTAGTATAAGGGATGTGAAGATGATGATGAAAAAGGAAAATATAAAAGTACCAATAAAAAAGGGCGATACGGTTGAAGTGATTCACGGAAAGGACAGAGGAAAAAGAGGAAAAGTTCTGACCGTTCTTCGTTCCGATCTGAAGGCGGTTGTAGAGGGTATAAATTTAGTAAAAAAACATACCCGGGCAACCCAAGAGAATCCTCAAGGGGGTATTATCACCAAAGAAAGTCCGATGAGGATATCCAATTTGCGTTTAGTATGCAGCCGGTGCAATCAGTTGACCAAAATAAAAAGATCAACCGTTTCTGATTCTGAGTACCGGGTACGTATCTGCAAAAAATGCAGTGAAATTATTGACAAGGTATAAGGAGGATTTTGGGAGTGTCAGTGACCAAGGAAAAATATACGAAAGAAGTTATACCGGTCCTTATGAAGCGGTTTGGGTATGGAAATGTAATGGAAATACCAAAAATTACCAAGGTCATTATCAATGAAGGGATAGGAGATGCAACTCAAAACCAACATTTCCTTGACCTTGCTGTTGATGAATTGACTGCAATAACCGGTCAAAAACCGGTTGTTACCCGAGCGAGAAAATCGATTTCTAACTTTAAGTTGCGAAAAGGAAATCCTATTGGATGTAAGGTTACCCTTCGGGGCCAGCGGATGTATGAGTTTTTGGATCGTTTTCTCAATATCTCAATAGCAAGAATTCGAGACTTTCGAGGATTTCCTGATGGGTGTTTTGATGGTAGAGGGAGTTGTACTATTGGAATTCGAGAACAGCTCATTTTCCCCGAAATTAATTATGATAAAGTTGAAAGAGTGAGAGGCATGAACATTACTTTTGTTACCACTGCCAAAACCGACGAAGAAGCCAAGGCGCTTCTCGAGGTATTGGGATTACCTTTTCGAAAGTAAAGGAGGAATATTGAATGGCTCGAAAGGCCAAAATTGTTCGAAATCAGCAACAATTAAAATATAAAAATCGATATCGAAATCGTTGCGCCTTGTGTGGCCGGTCCCGAGGATATTTACGGGATTTTGGCATGTGTCGAATCTGTTTCCGGTCCCTTGCTAATAAGGGGGAAATACCCGGTGTTACAAAATCGAGTTGGTAGGAAGGAATAATTAAAATGGCACATACTGATCCTATTGCTGATATGCTTACCCGTATACGGAATTCTTTGAAGGCGCGAGAAAATTCTGTATTAGTACCTTATTCGAAGCTGAAAGGTGAATTAGCACGCATTTTAAAGGAAGAAGGATATATTCAAAGTTATAAAATAGTTGCTCGCGAGAATAAATCGAGTGATATGATAATCGATCTGAAATATGGAATGAAAAAAGAGCGAATTATTAATGGTTTAAAAAGAATTAGCAAACCAGGTTTACGAATTTATGCAGGAAAAGATGAAATACCCGTTCTCTTAGGTGGCATGGGAACGGTAATCGTATCGACCTCTCAGGGAATTATGACTGGAAAAGCCGCAAAAAAATCCGGTGTTGGCGGAGAGGTCATCTGTTATATATGGTAGAAAGGGGATCCATGATATGTCACGCATAGGAAAAAAATCGATCGTTGTTCCTTCGGGGGTCAATATTGAGATCGACGGTCTATCCGTTCGGGTGAAGGGTCCCAAAGGATTATTAGAGAGGCAATTTCATCCACGCATGAAAATCGTTAAAGAGGAAAATGAGATCAAGGTGTTTCCGCAAGGAGAGACGAAGCTTGACAAGTCTCTTCATGGACTCACTCGAACTCTTATTGCCAACATGGTCCACGGGGTTAGTGATGGTTTTGAAAAATCATTGGAACTAGTCGGAGTTGGTTATAAAGCTCAGAAAAAAGGAGACGCTTTGGTCATGAACCTCGGTTTTAGTCATCCGGTGGAAATTGTTCCTCCTAGCGGAATTTCATTTGATGTTGAAGGACAAATTATCAAAGTGAAAGGTGCTAACAAGGAACAGGTTGGACAGGTGGCAGCTGACATTAGAAAAATCAGAGAGCCTGAGCCATATAAAGGAACAGGAATTAAGTATATTAATGAATATGTCCGAAGAAAACAGGGGAAGACCACGGCGAAGTAAGGAGGACCGAACATGCCTTTGGTAGATAAAAAACAAAAGAGATTTTACCGACATAAACGAGTACGTTCAAAAATAAAAGGAACCGCCGAACGTCCCCGACTCTGTATTTACCGGAGTTTAAGTCATATTTACAGTCAAATTATTGATGATGATAAGGGAGAAACCTTGGCAGCTTTTTCTACTCTTTCACCATCAATGAAAACTATCTCCGGAACCAAAACCGAAAAAGCCCGGGAAGTAGGCAAGGGAATTGCTGAAATTGCTCTTCAAAAAGGAATTAAGCAAGTGGTGTTTGACCGGGGTGGTAATAGGTATCATGGTCGGGTTAGAGCTTTAGCTGAGAGCGCTCGAGAAGGCGGTCTTGAATTTTAATCCTTGGAGGTTGGACAATGCAGAAAGTGAAGCCAGAAGGGCTTGAGCTTCAAGAAAGATTAATATCAGTTAGTCGAGTGAGCAAAGTTGTAAAGGGAGGAAAGCGATTTGGTTTCAGAGCGATTGTGGCAGTAGGGAATGGTGATGGAGTCGTTGGCTTGGGGATCGGAAAGGCTAAAGAAGTTCCCGATGCAGTTCGTAAAGCGGTTGAAAGAGCCAAGAAATCGCTGTTTTCTTTCCCAAGAAGGAAGTCAACAATTACCCATGAAGTTTTGGGGAAATATGGAGCAGGCTCAGTGGTTATGAAACCAGCTTCACCCGGTACTGGTGTGATTGCCGGGGGTCCGGTACGTGCCATAATGGAAGTTGCTGGTATTCGCGATATATTGACCAAATCATTAGGGACCAATAATCCTGTTAATGTTGCCAATGCTACTTTGCAAGGATTAATGAGCCTTAAGGATCCTCGGGAAATAGCTCATTTGAGAGAAAAAAATTCCCAGGATTTTTTCGAAAGAGTATAGCGGAGTGATAGGTTTATGACTAAAAAATTACTGAAAATTACCCTAAGAAAAAGTGTGATTGGGAGATTAAAATCACACAAAAGAACTGTGCAATCATTGGGACTCAGGAAAGTGAACCATAGTGTCATTCAAGATGACAACCCCTCTATTCGAGGCATGGTCAATAAGGTTTCATATCTCTTAGAGGTTGAAAATATCGAAGGAGAGGAGACGGTTTCTGAATGAAAATTAATGACCTCAAACCACAGAATGGATCATTCCACCGCAGCAAAAGAGTTGGACGCGGAATTGGTTCAGGCCATGGGAAAAATGCTTGTCGGGGTGAAAATGGACAAAAATCTCGATCAGGAACCCATATCAGCGCTCATTTTGAAGGAGGACAAATGCCCTTCGTTCGGCGGATACCAAAACGAGGGTTTCATTCCTTTACTCAAGAGGAATACCAGATTGTCAACCTGTCTCAACTGAATCGCTTTGAGCCAGGAACTGAAATAACCAAGGACCTTCTTAAGGAAGCTGGTCTTATTGGAAGCACCTCTCTCAAATTGAAGATTCTTGCCAAGGGAGAACTGAATAAAGTTTTAACTGTTCGTTCGGATGCTTTTTCGAAAAAAGCCAAGTCCCTTATTGAAGAAAAGGGCGGAAAAGCCGAGGTGCTTTAAAAATGTGGGAATCATTGCTGAAGCTTTTTAGAATACCAGATCTTAAAAAAAGAGTTATATTTACTCTCCTGATGCTGGTTATATTTCGAGTTGGAGCTCATGTCCCGGTTCCGGGTATTGATCCCCAAGCTCTGGCAAATGTTTTTTCTCAGGGTGGCTTGTTGAGTTTTCTAGATATGTTTGCCGGAGGAGCGTTAAGCCGTTTTTCTATCTTAGCACTGGGTATCATGCCTTATATTAACGCATCAATTATTTTTCAACTTTTAACCTCGGTAGTTCCCAAGCTGGAAGAGCTTGCCAAGAGTGGTGAAGAAGGCCGCGATAAAATCGCACAGTATACCCGATGGGGGACTATTCTTCTGGCAGCAGTGCAGGGTTTTGGTATTACCGTTTGGTTAGAGAGTATGGGCGTAGTATTTGCTCCAGGCATTCCCTATCGAATTACGGTTATTTTAACCCTTACCGCAGGAAGTATGTTTCTAATGTGGTTGGGAGAATTGGTGTCAGACTATGGTATTGGTAATGGAATATCCTTAATTATATTTGCCGGTATCGTCGCTCGAATTATTCCACAAATGGTGAGCACGGTTGCCTTGATTCGAGTTGGTGAAATTAATCCGATTATGTTTATTCTCAATTTGGTATTTTGGATTCTCATTATTGCCTTTGTTGTTTTATTTCAAGAAGCGCAAAGAAGGATACCAGTTCAATATGCAAAAAGAGTAGTGGGACGAAGAATGTATGGTGGACAGAGTACCCATATCCCCATCCGAGTTATCCAGGGAGGGGTTATTCCGATTATCTTTGCATCTTCGATTCTTCTTTTCCCGGCGACTTTAGCTCAGTTTTTCCAAGGCTCGGCTTTTATGAAGTCGATTGCCGATGCTTTGACTCCTAATTCGCCATTATATTTGACGATTTATGCAGCGTTAATCATATTTTTTACTTTCTTTTATACAGCGGTTACTTTTAATCCAATGGAATTAGCTGATAATATGAAAAAGTATGGTGGTTTCATCCCTGGTATTCGGCCTGGTCGGCCAACCGTTGAATACCTCGATCGGTCTTTATCCCGGATCACTTTGTGGGGAGCTCTCTTTTTGATGATCGTTGCTGTTTTGCCCGATTTGCTGGTGAGAGTTACCAATGTGACCACCCTCTATTTTGGTGGAACAGGAATTATCATCATGGTCGGAGTAGCTATTGAAACTGTGAGACAACTGGAAGCACAGCTTCTTATGAGACATTACGAAGGATTTATTAAAAAATAATTCAAAGGGGGAATTATATAAATGTTTATGGTGCTCCTTGGACCACCAGGGGCTGGTAAGGGAACCCAAGCGAAAAGAATAGAAGAGCAATATAATATACCACAGATCTCAACTGGTGATATCATTCGGTTAGCTATTCAAAGCAAATCGGAATGGGGAAAAAAAGCCGAAGAATATGTTCGGTCTGGTGAGTTAGTGCCCGATGAAGTGGTCATTGGAATTATACGGGAAAGACTTACCCAGGACACCTACCGTAATGGTTTTATGCTCGATGGTTTCCCCCGTAATCTTGAACAGGCTGAAGCATTAAACCAGCTTTTAAAAGAAATAGGGATTCAGCTGAACCTGGTTTTATATTTTGATGTGGATCGCGATGAAGTAATCGAACGGCTCTCGGCACGAAGGATCTGCGAGAAATGTCAAACTCCTTATAATATGGTTTCTAAGCCACCCAAAAACGATGAGATCTGTGATATCTGTCAGGGACGAGTCGTACAAAGACCTGATGATCGGCCTGAAGTTATCATGAATCGATTGAATACTTATGAGCAACAAACCAAACCTTTAATTGATTACTATCGTTCCCAGAGTATTCTCAAGGTTGTCACTTCTAAGGGGTCGATAGACGATGTGTTTCAACAAGTTCAAAAGGTTTTGGAGTCAATAAAAGAATGAGCATTTTTCTTAAGGAAAGTGATCTCAATTTAATGCGGCACAGCGGTGGGATTTTAGCTGATGCTATAAAAGAAGCTAAAAAGCATATCTTACCAGGAATGAAGACCGCTTTTATTGATGAAATAGTTGAAAAATTTATCGTTCAAAGGGGCGCTAGACCAGCTTTTAAAGGATACCGTGGTTTCCCGGCTTCAGTATGTATTTCTATCAATGAGCAGGTAGTGCATGGTATCCCGGGAGAAAGAGTTATCCATGACGGTGATCTGGTAAGCTTGGACATTGGAGTTGATTACCGGGGATATTTTACCGATGCTGCTTTTAGTGTTGTAGCTGGTAATAATAACGGTATAGCTTATCAATTGGTTAAGGTTGCCAAGGAGTCACTTTTTGAAGGAATACAGAAAGCAAAAGCGGGAAATCGTATTGGTGATATTTCCAATGCGATTCAAAAATACATTGAGAAAAATAAATTCTCAGTCGTTCGGGATTTTGTTGGTCATGGATTAGGACTCTCGCTTCATGAAGAACCTCAAATACCAAACTTCGGATCAAGAAATCAGGGTCCGTTAATAAAAAAAGGAATGGTGCTGGCTATTGAACCCATGGTCAACGAAAAAGGTTTTCAAGTTCAAATATTAGACGACGGTTGGACAGTTGTCACCCGAGATCAGGGGCTTTCAGCTCATTATGAACATACGGTTCTAATAACCGAAGATGGACCGGAGATATTGACCATGGATAAGAGAGGGGATGAATAGGATACATGGCCAAAGATGAATTTATTGAAGTGATTGGCAAAGTAGTCGAACCCTTACCCAACGCTATGTTCAGGGTGGAATTGGAAAGTGGAAAAATTATACTAGCCCATATTTCTGGAAAGATGAGAATGCATTACATTCGAATCTTGCCGGGAGATAGGGTAACAGTTCAAATTTCCAAGTACGATCCGACCAAGGGGCGCATTACCTATCGCCATAAATAATATTTTATATAATTTTCTAAAGTACGCAAACAGAAATAGGAAGGGATAAGGTCTTCATGCCCCGAAAAAACAAGGGTTCAGGAAGACAAAATTGGTTTAAAACGTCATAGCCATAACTGATCCCCAAGAAAGAGATGATTTATTTTTCTGTCTTGAATTTTCGATAGGGAGGTATTAAAATGAAAGTCCGCGCATCGGTCAAACCGAGGTGTGAAAAATGTAAAGTTATTCGTCGTAATGGGAGAGTATTTATTATTTGTACTAACCCAAGACATAAACAAAGGCAAGGTTAGGAGGTTATTCCATGGCTCGAATTGCTGGAGTCGATTTACCGAACAGCAAAAGGATAGACATTGCGTTAACTTATATTTATGGTATTGGGCCAGTGCTTTCGAAAAATATTATTGAAGAAACCCAGATTGATCCGAGTATTCGGGTGAAAGACTTAACCGATGAACAGCTGAATAAACTGCAAAAAGCAGTTGAGAAATATCCAGTTGAGGGAGAGTTGCGTTCTCAGGTATCTCAAAATATAAAACGGTTGATTTCGATTGGTGCTTATCGAGGGATAAGACATCGGCGAGGTATGCCAGTTCGTGGTCAAAGAACAAGAACCAACGCCCGTTCTCGTAAGGGATCAAAACGAACAGTTGGGATAAGCCGCAAGAAGTAGCTTATTATAAATAAGGAGGCATCGCGCTTTGGTTAAAAGAACAAAAGGGAAACGTAAAGAAAAAAAGGTAGTTCGCGAAGGAATTGCCCATATTAAATCGACATTTAATAATACGATAGTTGCAATTAGCGATAGACAGGGAAATGTCATCTCTTGGGCAACATCGGGAGGAAGTGGTTTTAAGGGGACTAAGAAGGGAACTCCCTTTGCAGCTCAGTTAGCTGCTGAGACGGCTGCAAAAAAAGCCATGGACCAAGGCTTAAGAGAAATAGAGGTTTTGGTGAAAGGACCTGGATCAGGGCGTGAAACAGCTATTCGTTCTTTGCAAGCGACTGGTTTGGTCATAAAATCGATTAAAGATGTGACTCCAATTCCTCACAATGGTTGCCGACCACCCAAGCAAAGAAGGGTTTAAGAGGAGGATTAATTCATATGTCAAGATATACCGATGCCAAATGCAGATTATGCCGGCGACAGGGAGTAAAGTTATTTTTAAAGGGGCCCCGTTGCATGACTCCTAAATGTGCTTTTGAAAAGAGGCCTTTTGCACCGGGAATGAGCCGAGGTTCACGAAGACGCCTTTCCGATTATGGTGTGCAATTGAGAGAGAAACAAAAAGTTCGCTATATTTATGGAATTTCAGAACGGCAATTTAATAATTATTTTGTAAAAGCAAATCGTATTCCGGGAGTTACTGGTGAAAATTTCTTACGTTTGTTAGAAAAGCGCTTGGATAACGTCGTTTTCCGAGGGGGAGTTGCTGATTCAAGAAGTGATGCTCGGCAAATGGTGCTCCATCGCCATTTCAAGGTGAACGGAAAAATAGTTAATATCCCTTCTTTCATGGTTTCAGTGGGAGATAAGATTGAATTAACTGATGTTGGGAAAAAGCATAAAAAGATCAAAGAGATTATTGACGAAAAAGAGCAACTCAATCCACCGAGCTGGTTAGAATTTCAGCCAGAACAATTCACTTTTACGGTGTTACGAGAACCGAATCGGGATGATATTGATTATCAGGTAGAAGAATCTTTGATCGTTGAGTTTTATTCCAAGTAAATTTGAGGTGTAAGTATGCCCGATATTAAGGAAATGATGAAATTTGAAACAATTGAGCTTCGTGAGGATCCGATTACCCGAGCTCATTATGGGAAATTTTCCATAGAACCACTAGAATCAGGATGGGGCGTGACTCTGGGGAACGCCATTCGGCGTGTCCTTCTCTCTTCTATGGAAGGAACAGCGGTGACTTCGGTTGAGATCGATAATATCATTCATGAGTTTTCTTCTCTTCCGGGAATGAGAGAAGATATTACCGATCTTCTCCTTAACGTTAAAGGTTTGGTTCTTTCTTCATCGTCAACAGAAGAAGAGGAAGTACTAAGGATTGATGTAAGAGGAAATGAAGATTCCGACCTTCCCCGGCGAGTGACAGCTCGTGATATTCAGCCCAATCCGAATGTTGAGATTATTAATCCGGATCATTATTTAGCCGAGTTGAACCACGAAGGACAACTGGCGATGACTCTTTATGTCAATCATGGCAAAGGGTATCAGGAGACTTCCGAAAAGGTTGCGCGTGATTATCGGAATATTCAAATTGATGCGATATTTACCCCAGTTAGAAAAGTAAATTATAGTGTAGTTGATACTCGGGTTGGTCAGTTTACCAACTTTGATAAACTTATTCTTGAAATTTGGACCAACGGCTCTATCCTTCCTCAAGAAGCTTTAAAAAAATCTCTTGAGTCGCTGGTTGGTGAAATTAGCTATATTTACAGCTTGGTTAAGGAAAGTCTGTCAGACGATTTAACGGCTCCAGTGGATGTTGCCTTAGAAGAGCATGAAACGGGAGAAGACAAGCTTATCGAAGAGTTAGAATTATCAGTTCGTGCCTATAATTGTTTAAAACGTGCTCGAATTAATAATCTTCATGAACTTTTAGAGATCATTAACCAACACCCGGAAGACTTAAAAAAAATCAAAAACTTGGGTCAAAAAACCTATGAAGAGATTGTTGAGAAAGTTGAGAAACTTGGTTACGAACTCAATAAAGTAGATATAAATGAGGTGAACAACCAATGAGGCATAGAATGAAAAGAGGGAAGTTAGGTCGCACGACTTCCCATAAAGAAGCCATGTTATCGAATCTTTTAGTTTCCTTGATTAAGTCAGGGGCAGTGGAAACAACTGAGTGTAAAGCAAAAAACCTCAAACCGCTTTTTGAAAGAATTATATCTCAAGCAATCGAAGGAACTAATGCAACAACTATTCAAGTAATGCGTTGGGTTGACGATAAAGAAGCCTTTAAAACCCTTCAAAGGAGTTTAGTTCCACGCTTGAAAGAAAGAAAAGGGGGATACTGTCGGATTTATAAAACGAGATTTCGCCAAGGAGACGGGGCTCCAATGGCACGGGTTGAAATACTTTCTGAATAAATCAATGAGTTGGATTGTAGTAAACCCTGCCAGCCAAAGGGCTGGCTTTTTTTATGGAAAGGACCTGTGAAGGTGATTGAATTTGACGGAGTGTCCTTCTGGTTTTCTGAAGATGAAACCTTAATAGAAAAAAAGGATGAAGTTCTTCATAATGTTGAGCTTGTCATTCCTAAAGGCGAGTTTGTTGTTTTATTGGGAAGGAATGGTTCGGGAAAATCAACCTTAGCCAAGCACTGTAACGGATTGTTACTTCCCAAAAAAGGAACGGTTAATGTAGATGGAAAAAAAACCAATCAATCAGAATTTTTGTGGGATATTCGCCAAAAGGTTGGATTGGTTTTCCAAAATCCTGATAATCAGATTATTGCCACAACCGTTGAAGAAGATGTTGCCTTTGGACCAGAGAATCTTGGAGTACCTCAAGATGAAATACGAAAACGGATTGATCAAGCATTAAATATTGTTGGAATGAACGATTTTCGAAAAAAAGAACCCCACCTTCTTTCTGGTGGTCAAAAGCAGCGAGTCGCAATCGCCGGTGTTTTGGCTATGCAACCAGAGTATTTAGTGCTTGACGAGGCAACATCAATGCTTGATCCGGAGGGCAGAAACGAAATCATGTCGCTTATTTCTCAACTTCGTGGATCAATCACTATTTTCCACATTACCCATTATATTGAAGAAGCAGTTGATGCTGATCGGGTTATTATCATGGATCAAGGCCAAATTGTTGCTCAGGGAAGACCAACTGATATATTTAATCAGAGAGATCAAATATATGAATGGGGTTTAGAGCTCCCATTGGTATCGGAAACTGCCTGGATCCTTCGGAGTCGGTTTCCCGAACTATTTCCTTCCCTTCCGCTTCAAGCAGAAGAATTGGTGGCTGCCTTGTGTTCATTCGTCTAGAAAATGTCTATTACAGTTATTTCCAAAATACTCCTTTTGAAGTTCAAGCTCTTAAGAATGTCACTCTCACTATTGACAGGGGAGAGTCAGTAGGTATTATTGGAAGAACTGGCTGTGGAAAATCCACCCTCATTCAGCACTTTAATGCTCTCCTTTTCCCCGCTCAAGGATCAGTTTTCATTGATGATGAAAAAGTCCAAAAAAAAGGCTCCCGGCTGAAAGGAATACGAAGTAAAATTGGTTTGGTGTTTCAATATCCTGAACATCAAATATTTGAAGAAACGGTTTTTGACGAGGTTGCCTTCGGACCTCGAAATAACGGTGTGAGTGGTGAAAGCTTAGAAGTAACTGTTAAATGGGCTTTGGAAAGTGTTGGTTTGGATTACCAGGAATTGAATAAAAAGAATCCCTTCGAATTAAGCGGAGGCCAAATGAGACGAGTTGCCATTGCCAGTATTCTGTCAATGCGGCCCGAAGCCTTAATTTTAGATGAGCCAACGGCTGGACTTGATCCGGAGGGGAAAAGACTCATTCTGGGGAAACTGAAAAGCCTACGAGAAGAAAATGGGACAACCCTGATCCTAGTATCCCATAGCATGGATGACTTGGCCATGATTGCGGAAAGAATAATTGTGATGGATAAAGGGACTATTGGATTAGATGGTCCAGTACGTCAAATTTTTTCTCAGGGAGAAGTTATAGAACGCTATGGAATAAAGCCGCCTACTACTGCTCAAATAGCTGAATTACTTCGAAAAAAAGGATTTGACATTGGAGAAGGAATTTTAACCGCTCAGGAATTATCTGAACAAATAGAAGAAAAGATATTAAATGGAGGATGCCAATAATATGCTGGGAAAGAGCATAGCGATTGGACAATTTATCCCAATTGAATCGCCCATCCACCGGCTGGATCCTCGAGTAAAAATCCTAATTTCGGCTATTCTTATTGTTGTTTTATTTATTGTTAAGGAATGGCTATCCTTTCTTTTTATTGGAAGTTTTATCATTTTGTTAACCATAACAGCCCGAATACCAATTTCTTATATCGGAAAAAGTTTGAAACCGATTCTTTTCCTACTGGCTTTTACTCTGGTTTTACAGGTTTTTTTTACCCCTGGAGATTATATTTGGGAGTATGGTGTTCTGCATGTTTCCAGAGAGGGGCTTATCCGCGGGTTATTTATCATTGTTCGACTTTGTCTTTTAATTTTATGTACCGCTCTTTTAACCCTTACTACTTCACCAGTTGAATTGACCGATGGATTGGAATCACTCATGAGTCCTTTCAAGAAATGGGGTTTTCCTGCTCATGAATTAGCGATGATGATGACAATCGCCATCCGTTTTATACCGACCTTAATGGAAGAAGCTGACCGAATCATTAAAGCCCAACAAGCTAGAGGAGCCGATTTTGAATCGGGAAGTTTGATTCAACGAGCTAAAAATCTTATTCCGTTATTGGTTCCCTTATTTATTAATTCATTTAAACGAGCTGATGACTTAGCGATTGCCATGGAATCTCGTTGTTATCGTGGTGGTATCGGTCGGAGTCGCCTACGAATCCTAAAGTTGCGGAAAGCTGATATTCTTTTTCTTAGTATTACTATAATTTTTATAACTATGGTTATTTTTTTGTCCCGGTTTATTTGGTAAAGGAAACTTAAGATATTCATGCATAAATTGAAAGATAGTACATCGAGAAGCACTAAAAGAAACAATTTGGTAATGATAATCGAATATGATGGAACCAATTATTTTGGCTGGCAAAGTCAACCAAATCACCGGAGCGTCCAATCGGTTCTCACTCAAGGACTCTCATCAGTTCTAAATCAACCGGTCGTTCTCCATGCATCAGGTCGAACTGATGCCGGAGTTCATGCTTTAGGACAGGTGGCGAACTGCCATGTCGAATTAAACTTGGATATACCTCCTCTATTTCGGGCGTTAAATTCCTACCTTCCTCCAGATATCAGAGTGATACACCTTCAAGAAGCCCCTTTCTCCTTTAATGCTCGCAAAGACGCTACCGGCAAAGAGTATCATTATTGGATGTATTGTGGAAGCCAATTTCCAGTGTTTATGCGTCATTATATGTTTTACCCGGGAAATTACCGGATTGATTGGCCACTTTTAAAAGAATGTATCAATCTCTTTTTAGGGGAACATGATTTCACTGCCTATAGTGCTTCTGGAAGCTCCGCAGTGAACATGGTTCGTGAAATTCATCAATTTGAAGTTTGTGATTATAAAGATGGTTTTTTGTCTTTTCGGATCGTAGGAAATGGTTTTTTGTATAAAATGGTTCGAATCCTTTTAGGGGAAATCTGGATGGTTCAGTTGGGGAAGAAAAAGATTGATGACCTTCACTTTGCTTTGTCCCAACCCAACCGAGGGAAGCATCGGTTATGCCTACCTCCTCACGGGTTGTATCTTACCCGGGTTTTTTATCCAGACTATGATTTTGGGGAAAGTGATCACTTTTCACTTTCCTTTCCGTTTTTCTTTCAAAATAAGGGCTCAATATTTAAATAATGAAACAATAATCTCTGCTATTTTTCTATCTTGAAAATACCGGAACGATTTTAATAGGTAACTCATATTAAACAACCAACCAGGATCTCATCCTGGGCTTTCACCCTCATCCTCACCTTCTCCCATCAAGGGAGAAGGAACTCTTACTCGTCATTGCGAGGAACGAAGTGACGTGGCAATCTCATGAGTTCAATCTTTTTTAATTCTCTCCCTTTGGATAAAAGGAAATGATTCGAGATTCGATTTTTTCCAGTTCTTTTAAAATCTCCTCTACCCCCTTTTCTAAAGGGGGAAATTGGTTCTTGAGTATATATTTTCATCTTCATCTGGTGCCACGAAAGTGGCATGAGAGTCTATCCTGAAAATACACGAGCATGATAAATCAAGCCCCTAATAAAGAATATAAAATTGTATTAGCGCAATGAATTGCGCCCGATTAATGTAGCGACATGCCATGGCATGTCGAATCTTGAGTTTTCATCCACATCTGGTATGACCGTATAGGGGAAGAGACTCAATTAAAAATATTTAAAAAAAACCTAAGGTATGGTTGACAATTCCATATAGGCTGTGTTAAATTAACTCTTGCACTCGGGTTAAGGTAAAAAACCCGAAAGCTAGAGTACCTTGAAAAGTAAATATTCCGCCTACTTCCAAAAGAAGTTTCCAAGTAACAAGCGGTCCACATTCGGGCCGAGATTGAAACCCACATCTTTTTTTCAAATAGGAGAAAAGATTGTGATACAGATGTGTCACGGAGGGTTTGATCCTGGCTCAGGACGAACGCTGGCGGCGTGCCTAACACATGCAAGTCGAACGCGAGTGTCTTTTTTCGTAAGAAAGGTGACACTTGAGTGGCGAACGGGTGAGTAACACGTGAGTAACTCACCTTCCGGTGGGGGATAACTGTCCGAAAGGGTGGCTAATACCCCATATGCTCCCTGACCGCCGGGTCAGTGAGAAAAGTGGGCTTCGTAAGAAGCTCACACCAGAAGAGAGGCTCGCGCCCCATCAGCTGGTTGGCGAGGTAATGGCTCACCAAGGCAATGACGGGTAGCTGGTCTGAGAGGATGGTCAGCCACACTGGGACTGAGACACGGCCCAGACTCCTACGGGAGGCAGCAGTGAGGAATTTTGGGCAATGGGCGAAAGCCTGACCCAGCGACGCCGCGTGGAGGATGAAGGCCTTCGGGTCGTAAACTCCTGTTCTGGGGGAAGAAAACGGGGTGCGTGAATAATTCATCCCGCTGACGGTACCCCAGGAGAAAGCTCCGGCTAATTACGTGCCAGCAGCCGCGGTAATACGTAAGGAGCAAGCGTTGTCCGGATTTACTGGGCGTAAAGAGCTCGTAGGCGGCCGATCAGGTCTCGCGTAAAATCCCCCGGCTCAACCGGGGAGGGTCGCGGGAAACCGGCCGGCTTGAGGACAGAAAAGGAAAGTGGAATTCCCGGTGTAGCGGTGAAATGCGTAGATATCGGGAGGAACACCAGTGGTGAAGACGGCTTTCTGGTCTGTTGCTGACGCTGAGGAGCGAAAGCCAGGGGAGCGAACCGGATTAGATACCCGGGTAGTCCTGGCCGTAAACGATGGATACTAGGTGTGGGAGGTTCGACCCCTTCCGTGCCGCAGCTAACGCATTAAGTATCCCGCCTGGGGAGTACGGCCGCAAGGTTGAAACTCAAAGGAATTGACGGGGGCCCGCACAAGCGGTGGAGCATGTGGTTTAATTCGATGCAACGCGAAGAACCTTACCAGGGTTTGACATGCTGGTGGTAGAAGCCTGAAAGGGTGACGACCTTCGGTTTTCCGAGGGAGCCAGCACAGGTGCTGCATGGTTGTCGTCAGCTCGTGTCGTGAGATGTTGGGTTAAGTCCCGCAACGAGCGCAACCCTTACCCTTAGTTGCGACCAGGTTATGCTTGAGCACTCTAAGGGGACTGCCGGTGACAAACCGGAGGAAGGTGGGGATGACGTCAAATCCGCATGGCCCTTATGTCCTGGGCGACACACGTGCTACAATGGCCAGTACAGAGGGTTGCGAACCCGCGAGGGGGAGCCAATCCCAAAAAGCTGGCCCCAGTTGGGATTGCAGGCTGCAACTCGCCTGCATGAACGCGGAATCGCTAGTAATCGCGTATCAGCTACGGCGCGGTGAATGCGTTCCCGGGCCTTGTACACACCGCCCGTCACACCACGAAAGTCGATTTTACCTGAAGTCACTGAGCTAACCCGCAAGGGAGGCAGGTGTCGAAGGTAGGGTCGGTGATTGGGGTGAAGTCGTAACAAGGTAGCCGTAGGGGAACCTGCGGCTGGATCACCTCCTTTCTAAGGAGAACTGTTGGGAGTAGGCGGAATTTTTTTTGAGATATAAGTTTGGGCCTATAGCTCAGATGGTTAGAGCGCACGCCTGATAAGCGTGAGGTCTCTGGTTCAACTCCAGATAGGCCCACCATGATCAATGCTTATCACTCGGCAAAATGATTATGTCGGGGGTGTAGCTCAGCTGGGAGAGCGCCACGTTCGCAACGTGGAGGCCACGGGTTCGAATCCCGTCATCTCCACCAAAAAGGTTTCATTATTTTCAAAAAATAAAGATGTTTTGCACCTTGAAAACCGAATAGAATCTGTCAGGAATACACTTCAATCAATCAAACCTTTTGTTAAACCTGATCAAAAAGAATTTTAGGATTTTGCGGTCAAGTTAAGAAAGGGCGTACGGTGGATGCCTTGGCGTCAAGTGGCGATGAAGGACGTGGCCAACTGCGATAAGCTTCGGGTAGCTGTAAGCGAGCGTTGATCCGGAGATCTCCGAATGGGGCAACCCGCTGGAGCCAACCTCCAGCATCCTCTTCACTGAGGAAGCAAACCAGGGGAACTGAAACATCTCAGTACCCTGAGGAACAGAAAACAACCGTGATTCCCGAAGTAGCGGCGAGCGAACCGGGAACAGCCTAAACCGTATCCGTGTCAAGCCCGGAAGCGTTGCGGATACGGGGTCGTGGGACCAACTGTGGTGGTGTCCGGCACCACCCAAGAGTCACCAAATACCCTGGTAGTCGAAGAGGTCTGGAAAGCCTCGCCAAAGACGGTGAAAGCCCGGTAGGCAAAACCAGCGGTATCTCTTGAGTTGGCTCCCAAGTACTGCGGTCCACGTGGAATTCCGTGGGAATCTGGGGGGACCACCCCCTAAGGCTAAATACTCCTTGACGACCGATAGTGAACCAGTACCGTGAGGGAAAGGCGAAAAGACCCCCGGGAGGGGAGTGAAATAGAACCTGAAACCGTATGCCTACAAAACGTAGAAGGGCGATGATCCGGACCTAGTCCGAGTCCGCCTGACTGCGTGCCTTTTGGAGAATGAGCCGGCGAGTTACGGTGATTGGCGAGGTTAAGTGGGTTTTCCCCACGAAGCCAGAGGGAAACCGAGTCTGAAGAGGGCGCATCAGTCAGTCACTGTAGACCCGAAGCCAGGTGATCTATCCATGGCCAGGATGAAGCGGGGCTAAACCCCCGTGGAGGTCCGAACCAGTGTAGGTTAAAAACTGCTTGGATGAGCTGTGGATAGGGGTGAAAGGCCAATCAAACCTGGAGATAGCTGGTTCTCCCCGAAATAGCTTGAGGGCTAGCCTCAGGCAAAAGGAGAGGGGGTAGAGCACTGGATGGGCTAGGGGGCTTACCCGCCTACCAAACCCAACCAAACTCCGAATACCTCTCCTCAACGCCTGGGAGTCAGACAGCGGGGTATAAGCTTCGTTGTCAAAAGGAAAACAGTCCAGACCGCCAGCTAAGGCCCCCAAACGCAGACTAAGTGGGAAAGGTGGTGACACTGCCGTAACAGCCAGGAGGTTGGCTTAGAAGCAGCCATCCTTTAAAAAGTGCGTAATAGCTCACTGGTCGAGCGGTGTTGCGCCGAAATATTCACGGGGCTCAAGTCTGCTGCCGAAGCTGCGGAATCAGCATACGCTGGTTGGTAGGGGAGCGTTGGGTAGGCCGTCGAAGTGGGACCGTAAGGACCCATGGAGGTATCCCAAGTGAGAATGCCGGCATGAGTAGCGAGAAGAGAGGTGAGAATCCTCTCCGCCGTAAACCTAAGGTTTCCTGAGGAAGGCTCGTCCTCTCAGGGTTAGTCGGATCCTTAGCCGAGGCCGCAAGGCGTAGGTGATGGGCAGCCGGTCCACATTCCGGCACTACCGCCAATCGTTTGTAGCGATGGGGGGACACAGAAGGGTAGGCCAGCAGCGTGAAGGACGTCGCTGTCTAAGCCGGTAGGCGGAGGAAGGAGGCAAATCCCTTTCCTCGAGAACGCCGAGAGGTGACGGGGAGCTCCTACGGGAGCGAACTGGTTGATCCCATGCTGTCAAGAAAAGCCTCTAGTGAGAACGGCGGTATCCGTACCGCAAACCGACACAGGTAGGTGGGAAGAGTATTCCAAGGCGCGCGAGTGATCCCCCGTTAAGGAACTCGGCAATCTAACCCCGTACCTTCGGAAGAAGGGGTGCCCCATACCGGTTGAGAGGTTCGCCCTCACAGGCCGGCAGGGGTCGCAGAGAAATGGCTCTGGCGACTGTTTAATAAAAACACAGGACTCTGCTAAGCCGCAAGGCGATGTATAGGGTCTGACGCCTGCCCAGTGCCGGAAGGTTAAGGGGAGGGGTCAGCTTGGAAAGCAATTTTCGAGCGAAGCTCTGAACCGAAGCCCCGGTAAACGGCGGCCGTAACTATAACGGTCCTAAGGTAGCGAAATTCCTTGTCGGGTAAGTTCCGACCCGCATGAACGGCGCAACGACTGGAGCGCTGTCTCAACGGGGAGCTCGGCGAAGTTTCATTACAAGTGCAGATGCTTGTTACCCGCGACTAGACGGAAAGACCCCGTGAACCTTTACTGTAACCTGATATTGAATCCGGATATACCCTGTGCAGGATAGGTGGGAGGCGGTGAACCGGGAGCGCTAGCTTCCGGGGAGCCATCCTTGAGATACCACCCTTGGCCTATCCAGGTTCTAACCCGCTTTGGTGAATCCCAAAGGGGAACAGTGTCAGGCGGGCAGTTTGACTGGGGCGGTCGCCTCCTAAAATGTAACGGAGGCGCCCTAAGGTTCCCTCAGCACGTTTGGAAATCGTGCGTCGAGTGTAAGGGCAGAAGGGAGCCTGACTGCGAGAGGGACACTTCAAGCAGAGACGAAAGTCGGGCCTAGTGATCCGGTGGTTCTGAGTGGAAGGGCCATCGCTCATCGGATAAAAGGTACTCTGGGGATAACAGGCTGGTCTCCTCCAAGAGTCCACATCGACGAGGAGGATCGGCACCTCGATGTCGGCTCGTCGCATCCTGGGGCTGAAGTAGGTCCCAAGGGTTGGGCTGTTCGCCCATTAAAGCGGTACGTGAGCTGGGTTTAGAACGTCGTGAGACAGTTCGGTCCCTATCTGTCGCGGGCGGAGGATATTTGCGGGGAGCTGTCCCTAGTACGAGAGGACCGGGATGGACGAACCTCCAGTGTTCCAGTTGTCCTGCCAGGGGCATTGCTGGGTAGCTGTGTTCGGAAGGGAGAAGCGCTGAAAGCATCTAAGCGCGAAGCCCACCCCAAGATCAGATATCCCACTGGGTAACCAGGTAAGACCCCGGGAAGATGACCCGGTTGATAGGCTCCAAGTGTACAGATGGTAACATCTTGAGCTGAGGAGTACTAATCGGTCGAGGACTTGACCGCATTGCACTCATCATTTCAAATAGACACCAGGTATTCCTGACAGATTTTAGCACGTTTCCCGGTGGCCATGGCGGAGGGGCCACACCCGGTCCCATTCCGAACCCGGAAGTGAAGCCCTCCAACGCCGATGATACTGCCTGGGCAGCTGGGTGGGAAAGTAGGACGCTGCCGGGAGCTAATATGAGAATGACAAAAATAGGGCTGGAGAGATGATCTTCAGCCCTATTTTTTTGAATATATCATCAATGTTACTTTGGTTATGAGTTAACAAGAATAATATGATTCGTATATAATGAGAGCATGGTTAAAGAACGATCACTGATAAGAAATGCCGCGGTAGTTGGAGCTGGTACATTTCTTTCCCGTATCACTGGACTCATCAGGGAAATCCTGGTTTCCTCAATGTTTGGAGCTTCTTGGGTAACTGATGTGTTTTTTGTTGCCTACACCATACCAAACCTGCTTCGGCGCTTGTTTGCAGAGGGAGCTCTCAGTACTTCGGTTATTCCGGTATTTTCTCAATATTCAGAAAAAAGCCACGAAGAATCCCAAAAGTTTATTTATTCAATATTCACTGGTCTTACTATGGTCGTATCAGTTGTTTGTATGATAGGAATGACTTTTTCACCTTGGATTGTTGAAATGGTTGGAGTCGGCTTTCGTTCCGAACCGGATAAAATTCAAATGGCTATTAATATGACTCGCATTATGTTTCCCTTCTTGCTCATCATATCCTGGTCAGCTTTGGTCATGGGAATACTGAACACCCTTCACATTTTCAGTTGGTCAGCGATAGCACCGGTTTTTTTTAATGCTGGGACGATTCTTACTCTTTTGCTGCTCAGAGCCTATGCCGGCCCGTATTCTTTAGCAATCGGTGTGCTGGTTGGCGGTGTTGGTCAATTTGTTATTCAACTTTATCCCTTTTATAAAAAAGGGTATGTTCTCCGTTTTTTTAGAAAATTTTGGCACGATCCAGGGTTTCGTGAGGTGATTCGACTCATGCTGCCGGTTACCTTAGCTTTGGCAGTTGGTCAGTTGAACACTTTAGTCGATCGAATTATTGCTTCAACCTGCCAAGAAGGAGCCGTATCCGCTCTTTACTATGCTGACCGTTTATTAGAGCTCCCCTTGGGAATTTTTGGTATCGCTCTTTCAACGGCGATTCTTCCTTCTCTGTCACAGTTGGTTTTTAAAAACAATCCTCAGGAATGGAACAATACTTTTACCCAAGGAATCCGATTGGTTTTATTCATTATGATCCCTGTTACAAGTTATCTCGCTATATTTCGCAATGAAGCAATCCGCCTCATATATGAACGGGGGATGTTTGACTCTGTAGCCACTCAAATGACTGCCCAGAGTCTTTTGTTCTACGTTCCTGGACTGGTTTTCTTCTCGATGAATCATGTTATCACCAAAGCCTTTTATTCACTCAAAGATACTGTGACGCCAGTTCGAATCAGTGTTATTATGGTAGGCATCAATGTGATTTTAGATTTAATATTGGTTCGTTATTTAGGTTTTAGTGGTTTAGCTTTAGCAACTGCTCTGGTTGCAGTGTTTAATTGTATTTGGTTATTTTTTTCTCTTAAACGAAAACATGCCTTTTATGAAAAAGACCGTACCTTTTACTCTTGGTTGGTCAAAATAGTCATTCTAAATCTTTTTTTTATTGGACTCTGTTGGGGAATCCTTCCTGTTGTGCAAAACCTACAGAGCACGCTATCGTTGCTGGCTTTTTTTGGGATTTCATTAATTATTTTTAGCTTAATCTATGTCTTACTATCTCAACTTATGGGATTGAAAGAAGGGAAATCAATTTGGTCTTTTATGCTTCGAAAGCTGGTTGGAAAGGGTTAAAGATATGACAGAGAATCAATCAATTCGAAACTTTTGTATAATTGCTCACATCGATCACGGAAAATCAACCTTGGCTGATCGTATTTTGGATTTATGCCATACTATTCCTAAACAGAAAATGCGAGATCAAGTATTGGATCGGATGGATTTAGAGCGAGAAAGAGGAATTACTATCAAGGCAAAAGCAGTGAGATTAGAATATTTTTCTTCTCAGCGGAATTCTTCTTATGTTTTTAATATGATCGACACTCCCGGTCATGCCGATTTCAGTTATGAGGTGTCAAGAAGTTTAGCGGCTTGCGAAGGAGCAATATTGGTTATCGATGCTACCCAAGGCGTTGAGGCACAAACCTTAGCTCATACCAACATTGCTTTAGCCGAAGGCTTAGCCATATTGCCAGTCATCAATAAAATAGATCTTCCCTCAGCCAACCCCGATCGAGTTTGTGAAGAAATTGAGAATGTCCTTGGCCCTGACCACCTCCCTATAGCTTTAGTGAGTGCTAAATTGGGGAAGGGGGTTGAAGAACTCTTAGAAAAAGTAATTGATTTCATTCCACCACCTCAGGGTCAGGCGAAAAAATCTCTGAAGGCTTTAGTATTTGATTCGATATATGATTCCTACCGGGGGGTTCTGCCTTTTATACGAATTTTTGAAGGTCTCATTAATAAAGGTATTGAAATAATGATTTATTCGAATAAACAAAAATACCAAGTGATAGAAATAGGTATATTTAATCCTGACATGAAAGAGATTGAATCTCTTGGGCCAGGTGAGGTTGGATATATTTCTTGTAATATAAAAGCTATTCAGGATTGCCGAGTCGGAGACACGATAACTTTGGCGATCAATCCAACTTCTCAAGCCGTGCCGGGCTACAAAAAGGCAAAACCGATGGTTTTTTGTAGTTTTTATCCGATAAATGCCGAGGGATATGAAATCTTAAAAGAGGCATTGGAAAAGCTCCAGCTCAACGATGCTTCTTTGATGTTTGAACCCGATGTCTCTGAGGCTTTGGGATTCGGCTTTCGCTGTGGGTTTTTAGGTTTACTCCACATGGAAATCATACAAGAACGTATCGAGCGAGAATTTGACATTGAAGTGGTAGCGACTGCTCCTCACGTAGTTTATCACGTCTTGACAAAAAATGGAGAGATTATTGAGGTGAAATCTCCTCGGGATTTCCCTTCTGCCGGAGAAATTGAAGAGGCCGAGGAACCAATTGTCGAAATGAAAATTATAACTCCATCTACCGCCATTGGAGGGGTTATGGACCTCTGCCAATCCAAGCGAGGGGTTTTACAAGACATGACTTATCTGGATCCAAATACAGTGATTATACGTTACCATCTTCCCATGGCTGAAATTCTTTTCGATTTTTATAACCGTCTTAAATCGGTTAGTCGTGGATATGCAAGCATGGACTATGAATTTTTTGGTTATGCCTCTTCCAATCTGGTTAAAGTGGATATTTTAGTGAGTAAGGAAAAGGTTGATGGATTATCCTTTATCAGTCACGAAGAAAATGCTGCCCGTCGGTCACGAGAATTGGTGACCCGTTTGAGGAAATTAATTCCTCGGCAGATGTTTACTGTTTCAGTTCAAGCTGCTATTGGTGGAAAAATCATTGCTCGAGAAGATGTGGCAGCCTTACGAAAAGACGTATTAGCAAAATGTTACGGTGGAGATATTACCCGGAAAAGAAAACTTTTAGAAAAGCAAAAAGAAGGGAAAAAGAGAATGAAGGCGGTAGGCAAAATAAGCCTTCCCCAGGAAGCGTTTTTAGCCGTTTTACAAACTGAAGAACAATGAGAGAAATTGCTTTATATATTCATGTTCCCTTTTGTATTCAAAAGTGTCGTTATTGTGATTTTGTTTCCTATCCCTATCATCAGTCGGAAGCTATTTCTGATTATTTTAAAGTTCTCGTTCAAGAGATTCAAATACGAGTAGAGAAGGAGAATCTTCAAAATATTGTTTTAAAGAGCATTTATTTCGGTGGGGGGACCCCATCTTTAGTCCCATCCGAAATTTTAAATGATTTTATATCGTTTCTTGGTCAAAACTTTCGGTTTTCTGAATCGATTGAAGTATCCATGGAAGCGAATCCTGGAACCTTGAATTCAGAGAAAATTCGTGAGCTTGCTCATTTAGGAGTAAACCGTCTCAGTTTAGGAATTCAAAGTTTTCAAAACCGATTTTTGTTTTTTTTAGGGAGAACTTATCAGGAAAAAGAAGTTCATAACCTTCTAAAAGATATAATTGACACTGGTTTGTTTTTGAACTGGAGTTTCGATCTGATGTACGGTCTTCCCTTTCAAACTTTTTCTGATTGGAAAAAAGAAATAGAATATCTATTCAGGTATCAACCCCCTCATTTTTCTCTCTACAACCTTACCCTAAGTCATCGGGTGCCCTTGGGAGTTTTTTATAAAAATCACTTCGCTTTATTTCCTGGACAAGACTGGGAAGCATCAGTCTACCGATGGACACAGCAAGCATTACGGAAATGTGGATATAGAAGATATGAAATTTCAAATTTTGCCAAACCTGGATATGAATGTCTTCACAATCTTACCTATTGGCGAAATCAAGAATATTTGGGTTTGGGAGTATCGTCCTGTTCTTATTTAAAAGGAATCAGAATGAAAAATGCCTCGACGTTGAGTCACTATCAAAAAAGAATCAAAAATTGCCGATCTCCAGTGGTAAACAAAGACATTCTTACCCTTAAACAAAAATTAGCGGAAGAGATAATTCTCGCCTTGAGAATGAGCGAAGGGTTTGAAACGGAAAAACTATTTCAATCTTACCCAGAAAATATGGTTCAAGAGAAACTTGCTCTTCTTGAGAATTTTGCTCTAAGTCATTTTATTCAAGAGAAGACGGGAAGGTGGATTCTTACATCCAAGGGGACTTTAATTGCTAACCAATTATTCCTTGAGATCTTAGATTAACCGAATACAAAAAGACCGTTGACACATAAAAAACAGTGCAAAGTCCTTATGAATATGATATTTTTATATTATGATTCCCATTCGAGATGAGTTACCCACCAGGAAATTTCCATTCATCACGGTTATTTTAATCGTTATTAATATATTTATATTTTTATTTGAAATCTTACTTGGTCACAGATTGGAACCGTTTTTTCAATACGGTGGTTTGGTACCAGCTTCTCTGTGGGGTAGGGGTGAGCTCAGTACGTCTTTCGTTACACCCTGGTTTACCTTGTTTAGTTCAATGTTTTTGCATGGAAACATCCTTCACCTGGGCTCAAATATGCTCTATTTGTGGATTTTTGGAAATAATGTGGAGGATTTTTTAGGACGGTTTCATTATCTTATTTTTTACCTTATTAGTGGTATGTTTGCCGGGTTGGTTCATGCTCTTCTTTTTCCCTCGTCAACTATACCAACAATAGGTGCAAGTGGTGCTATTGCTGGAGTGATGGGAGGCTATCTCATACTCTTCCCTGGAGCAAGAGTTGTTGTCATGCTCATTTTTGGTTTTTTTGTTACATTCGTGCGAGTGAAAGCTATTTTAGTTTTAGGAATTTGGATACTTCTCCAGGTGGTTTCCGGTTTAACCTCGTTGGGTATGAGTTCAAAAGGAGGAGTTGCCTGGTTTGCTCACATTGGAGGTTTTTTATTAGGCATGTTATGGTGTAAAATAGTTTCGAACCGATATTATCGAACCCATTATTGGTAAAAAATGAATTCGAATGTTTGAGGAGGAAGATACTTGTTTATAGAAGAAATAATGATTCCAGAAGCTCCAACGGTCAATGACTTCGATACCGTTGGAGATACAATTCAGTTTTTAAATCGCAGAAAACTCTCTGGAGTTCCGGTAGTAGATCTGGAACAAAACTTAGTTGGTTACTTTTCTGGAACTGATTTTTTTAATTACATTCAAAGCGAAGTAAAAAAAGAAATAGGAGGCGCAATCTTATCTTTTTATGAATTCCGAAAGAAAATGAGAGAAGTTTTTGATAAAGAAGTTTCCGAATTTTTATCGGAAAAAAGCGAATTTCTTGAAGTAAGCCAAACTGAAGAAGACGCAATTCATTTTTTCCTTCAATCAGATTTAGAATCAGTTCCAGTGGTACGGATGGGTAAAGTTGTTGGAATGTTGAGTAAAACGAAATTACTCCAGGTTATGCTAGAAAACAAATAAGAGGAGGTTGTAAAAATTGGACAAAAAAACCATTCGAGACATCCCTCAAGATCAATTAAAAGGCAAGAAAGTTTTAGTACGGGTAGATTTTAATGTTCCTCTGAATGAAAAACGCGAAGTCACTGATGACACTCGTATTGTCATGAGCTTACCGACTATTCGTTTTTTGCTGGAACTCGGAGCTCGAGTTATACTCGTTTCGCACCTGGGAAGACCGAAAGGTGGACCTAAAGAAGAGCTCAAAATGAATCCGGTTGCTTTAAAACTGGAACAGCTTTTGGGACGTAAAGTGCAAAAAGCTGATGATTGTATTGGTGAATCGGTTACTCAAATGGCTAACGGGCTTAAAGATGGTGAGGTTCTTTTACTGGAAAACGTTCGATTCTCTCCCCAGGAAGAAGCAAACGATCCAGAATTTGCCCGTTCATTAGCAAGCTTAGCCGATATTTATGTTAATGACGCCTTTGGAACCGCCCACCGAGCACACGCTTCAACAGCTGGTGTTGCCGCCTTTTTACCCGCCTATGCAGGATTCCTCATGGAAAAAGAATTGGAGTCTCTTGGTGAGAAGTTGAATCATCCAGTTCGTCCTTTCTTGGCAATTTTAGGTGGAGCAAAAGTTTCGAGTAAAATCGGTGTGATACAAAAACTGATTGAGAAGGTCGATGTTCTCCTTATTGGTGGAGGCATGTCTTATACTTTTATTAAGGCTTTGGGGTATGAAGTTGGTACCTCGCTTCTTGAAGAGAGTATGCTGGAAGAAGCCAAAAAGATTATGGATATGGCGAAAGAAAAAAATGTCGATTTTATATTACCTGATGATTTTATTGTGGCATCAGAGGGAAAAGAGGGAGTTCCCGTTCAGGTGGTTGCATGGAATCAAATGCCGGCGAATATGGGTGGTTTTGATATTGGTCCCAAAACTATTGAGAAATTTGGGCAAGCAATTATGAAAGCCAAGACCATTTTTTGGAATGGACCGGTTGGTCTTTTTGAAGTTGAACCATTTTCCACCGGAACAGTAGAAATGGCGAAAAAAGTAGCCCAAAGTGGAGCAGTGACCGTGGTTGGGGGAGGAGATACAATCGCAGCCATAAACCAAGCTGGTGTGGCTGATGCCATTACTCATATATCAACCGGAGGTGGTGCCTCGTTAGAGTTTGTGGAAGGGAGAAAGTTGCCTGGTGTTGAGGTTCTTCAAAACAAGTAATTTCTCTTCACAAATACCGTGATGTTTTATGGGTTGGTACAATGAAGGACCTAATAAAAATAAATAATTTTGTATAACTGAAAACCCTCAAATTCTAAAAAGGGATTTGAGGGTTTTATTTTTCATCAAAACCAAGATCGAGGGATTCTAATTTTTTTATTATATTCTTCCAATGGGTTCCAGGCCAAAAAGTTTGGTTGCACCGAGGGCATACCTTTATATCGGAAAAACTGCGAAGAACATAGAGTGGCGCCCAGGGGATTTGAGCCTTTTGAGAGGGAATTTCTAATGGTATATTGCAATGTGGACAGCGGGTTAAAGACAGATGAGGATGAAGTTGGAAATGATGCAAAATTTCGTTAATTTGCTTTTCGACGGTTACCGATCTGACCAAATATCCAAGGTTTTTGGCCTTTTTATACAGCAGAGTGTCTTTGGTCAATAAAATCCGGTTTTGATATCGGGCTTGAGCCAGTAATTGTGCATCAGCGAGATAACGAACATATTGGGTGTCAAAACCGAGAATTCTCAACCAGCGGGCTAACTTTCCTAACATACAATCAGCAATAAATTTGTTGTTACTCATTTATTCCTACCAATTTTTGCGACTTCCTGTTTGTTGACAACCAACACAAACTTCTTTAGACCCCATTTAAAAAAACAGAAAAACTGTTTTTAAATATTATGTATAATAATATCAAGAAATGGGAATTATTGGTATGAATAATAGCTCATAAAAAAATCCAAAAAAAGTATTCAAACTCACTTGAAGTGTGTCATAATTGGTAAAATGGTTTAAAAGCCTTAATACGGATAAGAACAAGTTATTTTTTCACGGTTTTTTAGAGATTGGAAATCCGGAGGGTCATATTATGGCAGAAACCAAGGCGCCTTATTTTCTTGGCATTGATGTTGGAACACAAGGTTTGCGCAGTGGTATATTTGATTTAAGAGGAAATGTTGTTGCACTTTCTTTTTACTCCTATCCCGAATACCATCCCCGTCCAGGATGGGCCGAACAAGATCCTATCGATTGGTGGAAGGCAGTCCAGGATACCGTTCGACGTTGTATCTATGAGGGAGAAATCCAACCTGAAGATATTGCATCAATCAGTGTTAGTGCCAGCTCTTGCACCGTATTACCGGTAGATCGTTTTGGGAACCCCAAATACCGAGCTATTATGTGGATGGATGTGAGAGCGTTTGATCAAGCAGCGAGGATTAATGCCACTGAGAATCCGATTTTAAGATACGCAGGTGGCCACGAGTCACCGGAATGGATGATTCCGAAAGCTCTTTGGCTTAAAGAGAACTTACCAGACATATTTGCCAATTCTGATTTTATCGTTGAATGTCAAAACTGGGTGGTTTATAAACTTACCGATCGTTGGGTAACATCGCTGAACAATGCCATTTGTAAGTGGAATTATTGTCCTACTGAAGATGGATGGCCGGTATCTCTTTTAAGAGATTTAAATTTTGAAGAAGTTCTCCAAAAATGGCCCCGCGAAATCATTCCGGTAGGAAAACCGGTGGGTGAGTTAACCAAACGGGCTGCTCATGAACTTGGTCTCATACCAGGGATTCCTATTATACAAGGTGGAATTGATGCTTATGCTGCAATGGTTGGGTTAGATGTAGTCCATCCTCAACGATTAGCCATAGTGATCGGATCATCAACCTGTCATATGGCATTATCGGAAACGCCAATATTCAGTAAAGGAATTTGGGGTCCTTACCAGGGAGCGGTTCTTCCGGATATGTGGATTTTGGAAGGTGGGCAGAGCTCCACTGGTTCGATTATCAAATGGTTTAGTGATAATTTTGCTGCCCAGGAATGTAAAGAAGCTTGTGATATCGGAGAAAGCCTGTTTGATGTTTTGGATAAAATTGCTGCCCAGGTGGCTCCTGGTTCTGATGGATTGATCGTTCTTGATAATTTCCAGGGGAATCGAAGTCCCTATCAGGACCCGTTAGCACGTGGAGCTTTATGGGGTCTATCCCTGAGCCATACCAAAGCCCATGTGCTGAGAGCGATGTATGAAGGAACAGCTTATGGGACTTTCCATATTCTTGAAGTCTTAGCTCAAGATGGTTTTGATGTTCAGGAAATGTATGCCAGCGGTGGTGGAGCCCGGAGCAAACTGTGGTTGCAGATCCATGCTGATGTAACCAATGTTCCGATCTATTTAACGACAGTTGAGGAGGCCAGCACCTTGGGGACAGCAATATACGCAGCGGTTGGAGCTGGGTTTTATAATAACATTCCTGATGCGACGTTGAAAATGGTACAAATATCCGGACAAATTTACCCAATTAAAGAAAACTATGAAATCTATCGTTTTTACTATGATAAATATATCAAGAGTTATTTCTCAATGAAAGATTTAATGCACGAAATTTCTACTCGTGTTAACCGCAATCAAAATTCCGCTCGGTCCCATTAAGTAACCGGGCGGAATTTTTCTTTTTTCTTTCGCTCCTCACTCCTTTAATGTCGGAAATGGCGAATTCCGGTAAAGATCATACCAATACCTAAGCGATTACAGGCATCGATTGAATCCTGATCATGAATTGACCCTCCAGGTTGGATAATTGCTGTTATCCCATGCTCGGCGGCAGCCTCAACAACGTCTGGAAAGGGGAAAAAGGCATCAGAGGCCAAAACCGATCCAACTTCCTTTCCCTCGGCTTTTATGCAGGCAATTTTTAGAGAGTCAATCCGACTCATTTGACCAGCTCCAATTCCTACGGTTTGCAACCCTTTAGTAAGAATGATCGCGTTGGACTTGGTATGTTTGGCTACTATCCATCCAAACAAAAGGCTTTCTCTTTCCTGATCGGAGGGGGAGAGGTTGGTTACGGTTTTTAATTGATTGGGATCATAACTAATCCGGTCAGGATTCTGAACCAGATAACCGCCATCCAATTTTTTAATATCATATTCTGCTGGGTTACTTAAAGGAGCTTTTAAAATTCTCAAGTTTTTCTTTGCTTCGAAAATTTTCAGTGCTTCAGGTTGAAATTCAGGAGCAATAACTACTTCAATAAATAAATTCTTAAAAACCATTGCTGTCTCGGGGTCTACGGTTCGATTAAAAGCGATGATTCCGCCAAAAGCTGATGCTGGATCACACTCCAAGGCTTTGGTTGCTGATTGAGTTAATACTGGATCGACTGCCACTCCACAGGGATTATTATGTTTCACAATAACCGTTGCTGGTTGAGTAAATTCCCGAACCAAGGAATAGGCTGCCTGGGTATCATAAAGATTATTGAAAGAAAGCTCTTTCCCGCCAAATTGCTGATAAGCATTCATAAAGCCTTGACGATCTAGGGAAAGGTCTTCGTACAGTGCAGCTTTTTGATGAGGATTTTCTCCATAGCGAAGGGAATTTTTTTTCTTCATTTTTATGGAAATATAGGAAGGGAAATCATCGGTTTGATTATCCATCAGTTGAGATAGATAATTGGCGATATAAGAATCATATTCCGAGCTTTTTAGAAAAGCTTGAATAGCATACTGTCCAGACAAATGGGAAGGGAAGTGTTCATGGTTTTTTTCTAATTCTTCCATAAATGAAGGATATTGCTCGGGAGAGGATAGGATGACTACATGTTTGAAATTTTTTGCCGAAGCCCGAAGGAGAGTAATTCCACCAATATCGATCTCCTCAACTACTTTTTCCAAAGCAGTTTCTCCTGAAGCCATCATTTGTTCAAAAGGATACAGGTTACAAACGACGCAATCAATCGGGTTGATATTGTGGGTGTTGAGATCATTTATATCGCCCTCAAGATCGCGACGGGCTAAAATTCCACCTTCAATAATAGGATGAAGAGTTTTTACCCGACCCCCTAATATTTCAGGAAAACCGGTTACTTCTGAAACCTCTTTGACTGGATAGCCCAAATCACGAATGAATCTTGCAGTTCCACCGGTAGCAATCAAGGAAATATTATGTTTCGAAAAGAAAGCGACTAAATCAGCCAAGCCGGATTTGTCTGAAACACTAATTAAAGCGGTCTTAATCGGTATCATGCTGTTACCTCCATTTTTTGGTAAGTTTATCGAAAAAACCGTTTGTTTAGGTTTTTCAATTTATTATGAAGATAGTTTATTGGTTATTATAATGTTTTCATTCAAAAAGAGAAATTCTTCTTTCGAGGAGCTCAATTTTAAATTCCATTTATACGGTGAACACGAGAGATGAGTTGCGAGTAGTGAATAGCGAATGATGAATGAAAAGAACTCACCCTCATCCTTCCATCAAGGGAGAAGGAATTTTGAGTCGTCATTGCAAGACCTGGTTTTTTGAGGTCGTGGCAATCTCTTCAGTCATCTTTTATTATGTGTGATATTGTGGAATTGGTATAAATGAGATGCTTATCATGTCCGGTAAATGCTACCTTCCTCAGAATGAAAGAATGGCTCAATGAGATTCTCACGGCGCATAATATGCTCCTCAGAATGATAACCTTCCATGGCAACCCTTTTTCAAAATAAAAATTATGAATTTCGTTGAAAAACTGGACGTTCAGGGTTAACTTGAGTAATATTATATATATTTTACGACCGGTTTTGGAATGAGGTGTGTGAAAAAAATGATGAGTTCTCGTATATTGATTGTTGGAAGTTTGAATATCGATATGATTTTGAAAGTTGATCGAATGCCTGAGACCGGGGAGAACCTTTTTGCCCGTCAATTCACTATGCTGCCCGGTGGAAAAGGAAATAACCAAGCCATAGCTTGTGCACGGTTAGGGCTTATGGTGTACATGGTTGGTAAAATTGGAGATGATGATTTTGGAGCTCGTCTTCGCTTGAATTTGGAGCAAGAAAATGTTGATTTCAATTTTGTCACCAAGCAAGCTTTAACTCATTCAGGTTTGGCTTTTATATTTATCGATACCAAAGGAGAAAACCGAATTTTAGTTGCGCCCGGAGCAAATATGAAACTTTCAGTTGACGATTTAGAAAATGCTTCCCAGCTTTTTAAAACATGTGATTATCTCATACTTCAACTCGAGGTACCCCATAGTGTGGTAAAGAGCGCGATCCAAAAAGCTCACGAGAACGATGTTAAAGTCATTCTTAACCCGGCACCCGCTCAACCTTTTCCTATTGAAGTCCTGACTGAAAAAGACGTTATCACCCCTAATCAATATGAGGCTGAAGTATTGAGCGGGGTTAAGATACGAAGCATTGAGGATGGCGTGCAAGCATTGAAAACCTTGGATAAAAGATGTCCATCTCGTAAGGTTATTACTTTGGGAGAAAAAGGAGCATTAGCCAGTGATTCTGGAAATCGATGTATTCATTTGGTTCCCAGAAAAATTGATGTTCAGGATACCACTGCGGCGGGTGATGCTTTTAATGCTGGTCTGGCTTATGGATTATCCAAAGGATTGGATTGGGTAACAACTCTTCAATTGGCAAATAATGCCGGTGCTATTGCCTGTACTCGAATTGGCGCTCAGAGTGCTCTTCCTTATTTGCGGGATATTGATAGTTTCTATTCAATTCAAGGCGCGGGTGAAATTCGATACTTCGATGTTTAATCTAACCTTTGATGAAAATATTCAGATTTTTCTCCGATTGATACTGGCTTTTATGGCAGGTGGACTTATTGGTTATCAGCGTGAAAAAGCAGAAAAACCAGCAGGTCTGCGGACTCATATATTGGTTTGTATCGGTTCAGCTTTAATAACTTTAGTATCGATTTATGGCTTTGGGAAAATGGGTTCTGACCCTTCCCGCATTGTGGCACAAATTGTCAGTGGAATTGGTTTTCTTGGGGCGGGGACAATTTTCCGTTTTGGACCTTCAGTAAAAGGATTGACAACGGCTGCCAGCTTGTGGGCGGTATGTGGAGTTGGCATTACTATTGGAGTTGGTCTTTATTTTGCTGCTCTCTTATCAGTTTTATTGATTATGGCAGTATTGGCTTTATTGGAACTCTTTGAACAGCGATTAAGAACTAAAGGAGCCCATTTAATCCGAGTCTTGATATTCGATACCCCAGGAACAATTGGAAAAATTGGGGAAAAATTAGGAGAAATGGAAGTAAGCATAAAAAACATAAAAATGCTTCGGGAGGGATTAAATTTGATGAGATGTTACCTCTGGTTAGACCTCCCTGCCCACCTCTCTTTAACCATGGTTTTGAGTGCACTTCAGGAATTAGATGCGGTCCAAGAGGTTGAAGTTGATTAAGCGCTTTATATTGAAATAAAGATAATTTAAAGAACGAGAAGGAAAACTTGAGAAAAAATGGAAAAAATTACTTTACCTAAAGGAACAAAGGATATCGGAGATCCGGAAATATTTATTTGGTATCACGTCGAGAATATTGTCAGAAAAGAGGCAGCTCATTTTCATTATATCGAATTAAGAACACCTCTTTTTGAACAGACTGAGCTTTTTGCTCGAGGGGTAGGAGAGGAAACCGATATTGTCCAAAAGGAGATGTACACCTTTCTTGATAAGGGAGGCCGCAGTGTAACCCTCCGACCGGAAGGAACGGCACCGGTCATGAGGTCCTATCTCGAACAGAGCTTCCATATCCACAATCCTCGGATGAAATATTTTTATATGGGACCCATGTTCCGTTATGAACGACCCCAAGCTGGTCGAATGCGGCAGTTTCACCAATTTGGATTTGAGGCAATCGGATTTCAAAGTCCGGCAGCCGATGCCGAGATTATTCTTTTGGCTGATCGAATATATAAAAAAATTGGATTAAAAAATATCCGTTTAGAAATCAATAGTTTGGGATGTAAAAAATGTAAACCGCAATATCTGGAAGCTTTAAAAAATTTTTTGCGAAACCAAGCAGCCCAATTCTGCAGAAATTGTTCCAACCGTATTGAGACCAATCCTCTCAGAGTGCTGGATTGTAAAAATGCATCTTGTCAGAATATCCTTCATAGTGAAAGTTTCCCGATTATCCAAAATTTTCTCTGTGATGACTGTCTCACTCATCAAAACCACGTAATCGGAATTCTCGAAAGCGCTCAAATCCACCCGGTTATTAATCCTTATCTGGTAAGAGGTCTTGATTATTATATAAAAACTACCTTTGAAATGAAGACCGAAGAATTAGGAGCCCAAAATGCCATTGGAGGAGGAGGCCGATACGATAATTTATCTGATGCTTTAGGAGTAAAAGGCATCCCGGGGGTCGGATTTGCTGCCGGGATGGAACGAATTATTCTCCTTTTGCAAAAACAGAGCGAATCAAAAGCATTTTTCCAGAAACCATTTATTTATTTATCTCCTCTTGATCAACAGGGAGAAGATGTTTTATTACGGCTTTCTATCGTTCTTGACGAAAATTCAATTCCCTTTCATTTAGATTTTTCAGATAAATCCCTGAAATACCATTTTAAAAATGCTCAGCGAATGGACGCTTCTTTTATTATCATTGCTGGAGAAAACGAATATCAGACCAAGACGTATACTTTAAAAAACATGTTATCTGGGGAACAAAAAGTAGTTTCTCAAACAACTCTAATTGGTGATTTGCTGGAGGCATACCAAAATGTTAAGAACACATAATTGTGGGGCATTACGCAAGGAAGATATTGGCAAAGAGGTACTTCTGGCTGGATGGGTTAACCGTCGTCGGGACCACGGTGGGGTTATCTTTATTGACCTTCGGGACCGGTGGGGTTTAACTCAGCTGGTGATTGATTCCAACCAGCAAGAGATCTACCAACATGCCAATTCAGTGAAAAGTGAATTTGTTCTCCAAGTAAAAGGAATAGTTCGAGCTCGGCCTGAAGGTTTGGCAAATCTAAAGTTACCCACCGGAGAAATCGAAGTGGCTGTTTCTGAAGTTATTATTCTTTCCGAATCGAAACCTCTTCCTTTTGAAATTGAAGAGAAAAACGAGACCGACGAAAGTTTGAGACTGCGCTATCGATATTTAGATCTTCGCAGAACCAGAATGCAAAAAAATTTAATGCTTCGCCATCAGGTTTGTCAGTCGGTCCGCCGCTATCTTTCTGAACGGCAGTTTATTGAAGTCGAAACCCCATTCTTAACCAAGAGCACTCCTGAGGGAGCTCGTGACTTTTTGGTGCCCAGTCGTTTGAATGAAGGGAACTTTTATGCGCTTCCCCAATCACCTCAACTTTTTAAACAAATATTGATGATAGCTGGTTACGATAGGTATTTTCAAATTGCTAAGTGTTTTCGTGATGAAGACCTTCGCGCTGATCGTCAGCCAGAGTTTTCCCAAGTGGACATAGAGATGTCCTTTGTTGAACGGGAAGATATTTTTGAATTAATTGAAACCATGATGAAAAATTTATTTTATGAAGTATTAGGAATACAATTAGAAGCCCCCTTTCCCCGAATGAGTTATGATGAAGCGATGAATTGTTATGGTTGCGATAAACCAGACCTTAGGATTACCTGCACCATTGATGATCTTTCGTCCTTGTTAGAAGGGAATATTGAAGTAGGTTCAAAAACCGATTCCTGGAATGGGTTGTTTCTTCAAGATTGGAAAGGTTTCTCACGAAAAAAAGCTGACCTTCTCTCTCAAATGGCTAAAAATGCCGGAGTTTCTCTCTCCTATATAAAGTTCGCCAATGAAGCAGGGACTTCGCCTTTAAAAAATAAAATTGCTGAGCAAACCTGGAGAAAAATTATTGAGAAATATCCATTTCAAGAAGATTCGCTTTTGCTCATTGCCTGGGGCGATCGACCAAAGGTTCTTGCTTTTTTGGGAAATCTGCGAGTAAATCTGGGCGAAGAACTCAACCTCATCCAGAATCAGTTTAAGTTTTGTTGGATCCATGATTTTCCGCTTTTCGAATGGAATCTTGAAGAAAACCGATGGGATTCGATGCACCATCCTTTTACAGCTCCTCTTTTGGACCAATTGGATCAATTAAATATCGATCCCAGCAAAGTCAAAGCCCAGGCCTATGATATTGTTCTCAATGGTTTTGAAATAGGCGGGGGAAGCATCAGAATTCACCGGTCCGATTTGCAAGAGAAAATATTCCAGTTGCTCAATTTAAGTGAAGGAGAAATTCAGCAGAAATTCGGTTACTTTATTGAAGCCCTTCAATATGGTTGTCCTCCTCATGGAGGTATAGCTTTGGGACTGGATCGTATAATGATGCTCATGAGCGGTGAAAGCTCTATTCGTGAAACCATGGCTTTTCCCAAAACCCAGAAGGGGACCTGCTTGATGTCGGGTGCTCCATCTCCGGTTTCCGATGACCAACTTATGGTATTAGGAATACAGTTGAAAAAAAAGAAGGAACCCAGATCAACGAAGGATGGTTCCTAATGTGGAATTGAATTTGAAATGCTATACAGGTTATGTTATTATTTAGCAAAAAGGTGATTTGGGTTTGTAGCCCTGCTATGCAGGTGATGCCATAGTTGGCTTTGACCCAACATCCTTTCCCTGGGAGTCAATCTTCCGGCAAACTGTGGTTTGCAGGAGAGGGCACCCACTTTTTTTGAGGGCAAGGATCAAAGCAGATGGCACACCACAATGTGGGGCTATAATTTGTGATAGAAGGAAACCCGGAGGAAGGAGTGTTCCACTGTGGAAGAAAACAAAAACCTTGAGATGCTTCACGAGGACATCGAAAACATCCATCCAATCAGACCCGGTGAGCTGATTAAAGGAAAGGTTATTAAAAAGGGAGAAGAGGGTTATTTTGTCAATATTAATTATAAGGCGGAAGGAATTCTTCCTTTTAAAGAAAAGCTCACTGACGGTGAAGGAGAAGTCGTTAATGACACCGAAGAAGGAGAAGAAATCTGGGTAGTTGTTAATCGGTTTGATGATCAGGGTTATGTATGGTTGTCTCGTGAAAAAGCCCGGTATCGAGGGGCTTGGATTGACATTGAAGAAAGCATGAATAGCGGAAAACCCCTTATGGCAAAAGTATTGAAAAAGGTAAAAGGGGGGTTAACCGTTGATGTTGGTGTGAATGCCTTCCTTCCTGCATCCTGTGTTGATAAGGTTCCTCAAAATTTAGATGAATATCTTGATAAAACCTTACCAGTAAAAGTCATTGAAGCCGATCGAAGAACACGGAATGTAGTAGTATCCCATAAGGTTATCATCGAAGAAGAGGAATTAAAAAAGAAACAAGAAACCATAGCTACTCTAGAAATTGGTCAAACTCGAAAAGGGATTGTTAAAAATATCACCAGTTTTGGGGCTTTTGTTGATTTAGGTGGTATTGATGGATTGCTGCATATTTCAGAGATATCTTGGGGAAGAATCGGTAAATTAGAAGATATTTTCAATAAAGGCGATGAAATCGATATTCGAGTAATAGGCTGGGACCCTGATAAAGAAGAAATATCATTAAGTATGAAACGCCTTAAACCCGATCCATGGGAAAACATAGAAGAAAAAATAAAAGTTGGAGATGTTGTTCAAGGCAAAGTCATTTCCATTAAGGATTTTGGAGTATTTGTCGAAACTGAAGAGGGAGTTGAGGGTCTGGTTCATATTTCTGATATATCCTGGGGATATGTTAAACATCCACAGGAAGCGGTTAAAATCGGGGATATGGTTGATGCTCGAATCCTCGATATCGATAAAGAAAAGAAACGTTTATCGCTTGGTTTAAAACAAATCCACCCGGATCCATGGCTTTCAGTTGATGAAACTTACCCAGTTGACAGTGTTGCTCGAGTGCGAGTAGAGCGGATCAACCCCAAGGGTGCCATTGTTGAAATTGAAGATGGTGTTGAGGGAAAGATACCCATCGAAGAACTATCCTGGAAACGAGTAAATCGAGTCAGCGAAATTTTACGCAGGAATCAACTAATTGATGCCCGCATTGTCGAAGTCGATCCTGAAAACCGCCAAATTACTTTAAGCCTAAAGCAGATGAAAGAAAATCCATGGGAACAAGCTCATAACCTTTGGAAGGTTGGAGATACGGTTGATGGGAATGTTCAGAGATTAATGAATTTTGGAGCCTTTATTGAGCTGATACCTGATGTTGAAGCTCTTCTCCCTCTTTCGGAATTAGATTGGGAATCGGTTAAACATCCCGGTCAGCTGCTTAAAAAAGGTCAGACTCTTCCAGTTAAAATTATTGAATTTCAGCCAGAAGAGCAAAGGATTGTGGTAAGCCGAAAAGCAATCCTTCCCGATCCATGGTTCGAAATAAAAAATAAATACCCAGTAGGAAGCGTTCATCCTGGCAAAGTTGTCAGAATTGTTGATTTTGGAGCTTTTATCGAATTAGAAAAGGGATGGGATGGTTTAGTTCACATTTCGGAAATATCTGATAGAAGAATTTCCTCTCCCTCGGAAGTGATTGAAGAGAATCAAGAAGTCAATGTGAAGATTATTAAGCTGGATGACCAAGAAAGAAAAATTGGTCTGAGTATCAAGCAAACACTCCCTCGAGATGAAGAAAAAGAAAGAATGAAAGAAAGTGAAAAAGATAAGCCCAAAAAGGAACAACCACCGAGTCAAACCAACGGCAGAACCACCTTGGGCGATGTTTTTGGAGATACTTTTAATGATCTTCTCAATAATATGAAAAATAATTCATGATAGAAGCTGTTGATGTTGATTTTGAGAAACGGATCCAAAGTGTTATTCATGAAATACAAGATGTAGCAAAAAGCTATGAAAGAGTTGTAGTGGCATTTTCTGGAGGGGTCGACAGTACGCTTGCGCTTTTCCTTTCGTTAAAAGCTCTGGGGAGAGAAAAAGTACAAGCGTGTACTGTTGATTGGGGAGAGTATTTTCCCTATCATGCCCGAGAAAATATCGATTTTCTTATTACCTCTCTTCATGTCTCACACCGGTATCTTCCCGGAAAAAATATAATTGAAGAGGTTGTAAGCCGTGGACCTGCCTGTAATCTCTGCACGCGAAAAGCCAAATTAGAAAATCTTCAAAAAAAATTTGGAGAAAAAACGCTGATAATTGGTGGGGCAAATCAGAGTGATAGTTGGGGAGTCCGCGGTGTTAAAATTGTTCGAAACACCTATTCACCTCTTTTTGACTTCTCCAAGCAGGAAATATTTCAGACTTGCCAGATCATGAATGTTCCCATCCGACGAATAGGCGAAAATAGCCTTCGAGAGGGTTGTGTTTTAAAACATCTCTATAAACCTCTAGCAGCAAATGTTCATGGACAGGCAGTTGTAAAAGCCAACCAGGTTTTATTAAAAACAATCCAACAAGAAGAGTTTAAAAGCGATATTGCTAATGTTAAAATCGTTGGACCCTTACAAAAGAATCAAGCCCTGATTAATCTCCAACCGACTCCCAATCCAAAACTAAAATCAATGATTTCCCAAAGATTAAATGACATCGAAGAAATCGATACCATAACCTGGGTCGAGTGGCCTCTTACCTTGGTATTACGTGCTAATCTTGGCCTGTATCACAACTTCGATTCCCGGTATTGGATTGAAAATGGTAAAATTCAACCAGACTTTGTTCAACCAGTTTCATTTCAATGGATGCCATCAACCAATCGAAAGCTTCGGACCTTTCAGGTTGTCGATTATTGGATTAAAATATGAACAAGCGAAAAGCATGATGGTGATTAAAAAGGAGAGAAGTGACGTTCAATGACCAGTTCTGAGCTGAGGCAAAAATTTCTGGATTTTTTTGAAGAAAAAGAACACAAGATACTTCCCAGTGCTTCGCTGATACCAAATGATCCAACCCTGCTTTTAACTATTGCTGGTATGGTGCCTTTTAAACCAATTTTTTTAAACAAAATCCAGCCAAATTTTAAGCGGGTCGTCAGTGTTCAGAAATGTGTTCGCGTGAATGACTTAGGAAATGTTGGCCATACAGCCCGTCATCATACCTTTTTTGAAATGTTAGGAAATTTTTCTTTTGGTGATTACTTTAAAAAGGAAGCCTGTCTGTGGGGATGGGAGTTTCTTACTCAGTGGATCGGTTTTTGTCCGGCAAGAATGTGGGTTTCAGTTCATCGAAAAGACCAAGAAGCATATGAAGTGTGGAAAAATTATGTTGGAGTCCCACCGGAAAGGATTGTTTTTTTAGGAGACGAGGATAACTTCTGGGCTTCAGGACCAATTGGACCTTGTGGGTATTGTTCAGAAATCTATTATGATCGTGGAGATGCAATGGGTTGTGGACAATCTACCTGTGCCCCCGGATGTAATTGTGATAGATACCTTGAAGTATGGAATCTGGTTTTTATGGAATTTGATCGAAAAGCCGATGGGACTCTCGAGGAGCTTCCTAAAAAAAATATCGATACCGGTATGGGTCTGGAGCGGTTAGCTTCGGTGGTTCAGGAAGCAGAGACTGACTACGAAACTGATCTTTTTCTCCCCATCATTCAGGATTTAGAAAAAATGTCAGGCAATGATTATTCGATACTGGCATTAAAGCCACCTTTCCGGATTATAGCCGATCATATTCGTGCTATCGTGTTTCTTATTGCCGATGGAATTTATCCTTCAAACGAGGGAAGAGGGTATATTTTAAGACGACTGATCCGTCGTGCCTATCGATATGGTGGGAAAATAGGAATTCACCAACCTTTTCTTCATGAATTATTATTTATAGTCATCGATGGTATGGGGAACGCTTACCCTGAATTAGACCTGCGAAAAGATATTATTTCAAAAATTGTTTATCAAGAAGAAGCCCGCTTTGAGGGGACCCTGAAAAGTGGAGAAGTTTTTTTAAATCAATTAATTGAACAAGCCAAAAAAAGCCAAAGACAGCAGCTTTCTGGAAAGGATATTTTCATGCTTTATGATACGTATGGATTTCCTTCAGATGTAGCTGAAGATATTCTTCAAGAAGAGGGTTTACAATTTAATAAAGCCGAATTTGAAGACCAAATGGAGCAACAAAAAAATAGAGCTCGTAAAGCGCGCGGTGAAAAAGATCAGCTTATGAGGAGCCAAAAGGAAATCGAGGAGCTATTTACCGGTGTTAACAGCCGCTTTGTAGGATACAATCAATCTATGGTCAATACCGAGATTGTAGCTTTATCCGATGGAGAGGACCGTATCAGTCAAGCGGAAACTGACCAAAAAGTAATCATCGCTTTAAAAGAATCACCCTTTTACCCGGAAAAAGGAGGGCAGGAGTATGATACCGGCTGGATAGACTCCGAACAAGGAAGGGTTCAGGTCGAGAAAGTCTACTCTGAGTTTTTAATCGAGGGGACAGTAGTCAGTGGACAAATCAAAGAGAATGATCGAGTTTGGGCAAAAATTGATACCCAGCGTCGCCGACTCATTGAAATTCATCATACGACCACTCACTTGCTTCATCGAGCGTTACGGGAAATCTTGGGTTCGCAAGTAAAACAAGCTGGGTCTTGGGTGGGAGAAAGCGGACTTCGCTTTGATTTTACCCATTTTTCTGCTTTGTCTGAAGATGAAATCGACGCCGTGGAAGACATTGTAAATCAAAAGATTTTTGAAGACTTACCGGTAGTGATAAGTTATTCAAGCCTTGATGAAGCTCAGAGAGCCGGTGTGGTCGCATTGTTTGAAGAGAAATATCAATCACTGGTTCGGATCATCCGAGTAGGCGATTACACTGCCGAGCTTTGCGGAGGAACCCACCTACGACGAACCAGTGAGGCGGGTCTTTTTAAAATTATTACCGAATCCAGCATTGGGTCGGGTTTAAGAAGAGTAGAAGCTGTGGCCGGACCAGTTGCTTTTAGCTACCTTCAAGAATATTACCGCCTGGGGCGAAATATTAAAAATATTTTAGGGTCGGATCATCATCAGATATTACCGACAATTAATAATTTAATTGAGAATAATAAGCGTTATAAAGAGGAACTCCAGCGAACCTTTCAATCTCATGCCCGCCAGGCAATATTTGATGCTCTCAAAGTTGCTGGCAGCAACGACACACCGATATACCTGACGCATCTTTTTGTTGAAAATCCTCCGGAGGTAGATTACTTAAAAGAAATTATTGATGAATTACGTACTCGGTTAAAACAGGGAATGGTGGTTCTGGGAATAAAAAAAGATGAAGCAATTTCTGGTGTTTTAGCTGGGATAAATCTCCCCCAATCAATCGATCTGAATCGTTTGGTTCGTGAAATAACCAAGAAAATTGGTGGCGGTGGTGGAGGGAGGCCTTCTTTGGTCCAATTTGGTGGCATTCCCTTTGGCTCTTGGGAAGAATTTATTAAAGCAATCAAGAAAATGACCGATCAAATCTCTTGATATTGAGGAAGAGGAAGATAAGCTTTAGATATCATAAATTCACTAAAACTTGATCTTTCAATATCAAAAACTCAAAGGAATTTGTTGGTGAAAAAAATTTTAGCGGTTGACATTGGAGAAAAGAGAATAGGATTATCTTACAATCGTGGGACAAGCTTTGCTTCTCCTCTGAAAGTGATTTCCAGTGAAAGCCTGAAAAAAAATGTCGTTCATATCATTGAAGTTGCCCAGCAAATTCAAGCCGAAGTCATTGTTTTGGGTTTGCCTTTGCGATTAAACAATTCGGCAAAAAGTGAAGCACAAAAAATAATGGCATTTCGTGAATTGTTAACCAAGGGTTTTCCTGGTGAAGTGGTGCTTTTTGACGAGAGGTTAACGACCAAAGAAGCAGAGAAAAGACTGTTGGAAGCTGATGTAAGCCGAAAAAAAAGAAAAATGGTTATCGATCAGTTAGCGGCAACTATAATTCTTCAAACCTATATTGATTCTACTCAAATATGAAAAAAAACCATATCGGATTGATAATTGTTAGTTATTTATTCTGTTTTATTCTCTATATATCATTCTATTATTCACCAGGGGTTGGTGATGATTCTCAAACCGTGGTTATTCAATCGGGAATGACCAACCAAGTGATCGCCCAAGATTTTAAGAAAAACGGTCTCATAATTTCTCCGACCCTTTTTTTGGCTTTTACATTTTTAAGCGATCAAAGTCAATTAATTGCCGGGAATTACCAGTTTCAATCGGGAGAAACCATTTCACAAATTGTAAATAGAATAGCCCAAGGTCGTTCCTATCGGGTTAAAGTAACCTTTCCTGAGGGTTCAACAGTTAAACAAATGGCTACATTGCTTGATCAAGCTGGAATTTGTCAACGGGAGGAATATTTAAACTTTACGCAGCAACCAGAAGTTTTTCATAAACCATGGTTATCTGAAGCCCAAAATTTAGAAGGATATTTATTCCCCGACACTTATTATTTATCGCCAGGTACTCATCCATTACAGGTTATTGAAATCCAATTAAATCGATTTGAAGAAATTTATCCTGGGAATCTTTTGGAGGAAAATTATACCGAGATGAATCAAAAAGTCATATTGGCTTCAATAGTTGAGAGAGAAGCGCAGGCAAAAAATGAAAAACCTATAGTCGCCTCGGTATTTTTAAATCGCTTGAAATCGAATATGAAATTAGAGTCGTGTGCAACAGTCATTTATGCTTGGAATCAGGAAAAAGGAGTGCAGCTCTCATCATTGAGCTTGGATGATTTAACCATACCATCTCCTTACAATACTTACCTTCATCAAGGACTTCCACCAACTCCGATATGCAATCCTGGTCTCGATTCTTTAGAAGCAGTGGTTGATACTCCCCAAACCGATTATTATTTTTTTGTACTGGGAGAAAACGGGACACACAATTTTTCCAAAACCTTTGACGAACATTTAAAAAATAAAAAGCAGAGCGCAATTCAATGAAACAATTTTTAAGGAAATTTTATCCATCACTTTACGTTGATGAAATATCTGAAATCCCTCTGGACTTGTTGAGGAAAAAGGGTATACAGGGTTTGATTATCGATCTCGATAATACCATTGCTCCCTGGGACCAACCGACCGTTACCCAATCGGCGGAAAAATGGTTAAAACAAGCTAAAAATGATGGGTTTAAAATATTTCTGGTATCCAACTCAACAACTTCAAGGGTCAATTACTTCATGGAATCCCTGGGAATACCCGGGATATCCATGGCTCAAAAGCCGCGACGTGGCTCATTTCGTAAAGCATTGGAGACAATGGATTTGAATTACAATCAGGTTACAGTGATTGGTGATCAAATATTTACCGATGTTTTAGGGGGAAATCGTTTAAATCTCCATACGATTTTAGTCAACCCCATCAATCGGAAAGAATTCTTTTTTACCCGTCTGGTTCGATTGGCGGAGAAATTTGTTATGAAAAGGTTCCTTCAATGGTTCAACAAAACCGAATAACTGCTGAAACCAAATTATTAGGGCTCATTGGACATCCTGTGAATCATTCCTTGTCACCAGTTTTTCAAAATGCAGCTCTTAACGCCTTAAAACTTGATTACGTTTATTTAGCTTTTGATATTTCAGCCGATAATCTAATAAATGCCGTTTGTACACTTCGAACCTGGCGATTGAAAGGAATAAATGTTACAGTTCCGCACAAAGAAAAAATTATTCAATGGCTGGATAGGTTGGATGATACTGCCTTGCTGTTGGGAGCAGTGAATGTTGTGGTTCTAAATGATGAAGAGTTGGTTGGTTATAATACCGATGGAATTGGTTTCGCCAAAGCCTTGGATTTTAATCAGGTTGACCTCAACGGTAAAAATATTGCTCTTTTGGGAGCTGGAGGAGCTGCTCGTGCTGTGTTATCGGTACTCATTGAAAGAGGAATTCATAAAGTTACGGTGTATAACCGTTCACTCGAGAGGTCTCTCCAATTTCAACAATGGGTAAAAAATTCATTCACAACGGAAGTAGAAATTGATAGCTGGGAGAGCTTTATAAATGGTCAATCTTCTTTTTTGAACCAGGTTGATGTTTTGATCAATGCCACTCGTTTGGGGCTGAACCGGGAATTTATAGAAGTCCCTTGGAACAATGTTGAAAACAGTGAATGGATAATTGATGTGGTTTATCATCGAGAAGAAACTCCTCTGGTAAGAGAAGCACGAAAAAAAGGAAAAAAAGCTTTTGATGGGAAGATAATGTTGCTTTATCAAGGAGCGGAGAGTTTTCGTTTGTTTACCGGCCACGAGGCTCCCATTGAAGTTATGGAAAGAGCTTTGAATGAGGCATTGAGGTAAGTATCTTGATGACTTTCTGTCTTTTTGGAGAGTTCGGTTTTTGACCGGATGATGTAACTATCTCATCCGGCTTCTCCATCATTCCGAGAAGCGTCTTGTGCGACGTGAGAATCTCATCGGTTAAAGCATTTGAAATGGAAATAACCTAAATAATGAAATCTTCACGGATTCTTATTCCGTATTCTCAGGGTGACAACTTTGAGGTATTCGTGGTAAATTATTATATTGCGGGTCGACTTTTATGCTGCATAGGATCATCCGATGATAATAATATTCTAGATTCGATATGCCATGGCATATCGATCCATTTATCGGATGCAATAAATTACACCACTACCTTTTTATATTTTTTGTAGAGGCTTGATTGGTCAAGTCTGCAGATGTTCAAATGAGGCTCTGAATCAGTGTTTTTTTACTAATTACTACTTATTTGTTTTTGATAAAGGTATTGTTAAGTAAAATAAGTTACCTTATTAGTAATAATGTGGGAGAAATGATTTATGGAAATGAGCACACTCAATTCAAAAAAGTTAGGCGAGATACTGGTTGCCAAGCGTTTTATTACCTTTGACCAGCTTATGAAAGCAATAGAAATTCAAAAAAAAACCGGAGAAAAGTTAGGAGAAATTCTACGAAGAGAAGGCTTTGTGAAGGAAAATGAACTATTTCAAGCCCTCGCAGAGCAGTTGGGTACTTTATATATTGACCACGATAATTATGTCGTTGATTCTAACGCAGTAACTCGTCTACCGGAAAAGTTTTGTCGACAAAACCATTGCGTGGTGGTGAATGAAGAAGCCAATTTTATAGTTTTGGCTATGGTGAATCCAGTGGATATTGTGACCATTGACCGAGCAAGAATGATGACCAAAAAAGATGTCCATCCAGCAATTGCTCCTCCCGACGTGATCGAGGGTATTATAAATACTTATTATGGTGGTGGTAGTTCGGTTAGCGAGATTCTCAAGGAAGCCGAAGAAGAAGAGGGCATGATCTACCTTGATGAAGCCGAGGAGTTAAGAATCGATCAACTCAAGGAGATGGGTGAAGAAGCTCCAATTATTCGGGTGGTAAATATGATAATTCTACAAGCCATTCGAGCGGGTGCTAGCGATATCCACATTGAGCCTCATGAAAACCGAGTGCGAATTCGATACCGAATTGATGGAATTCTTCAAGACTCAACCAGTACCTCCATAAAAATTCATCCTGCCTTAATATCCCGTATTAAGATTCTTTGCCGTATGAACATTGCCGAAAGACGTCTTCCCCAAGATGGACGATTTCAGGTTACAGTAGAAAATCGAACTATAGACTTTCGGGTTTCATCACTTCCGACTATTTTTGGGGAAAAGATCGTCATGCGTATTCTGGATAAATCAAGTTTACTTTTAAATCTCGAACGGCTGGGATTTGAGTCTGATGACTTGAAACGTTTTTATCGGATGATTGAAAGACCCTATGGAATGGTTCTTCTCACCGGACCCACTGGGAGCGGGAAGACCACCACTCTCTATTCTGCTCTCAATCACGTTAGCAGTCCGGATTTAAATATTATCACCATTGAAGATCCGGTTGAGTATATTTTGGAAAATATCAACCAGATCCAGGTTAAACCTAAAATTGACTTTACTTTTGCAAACTCACTCCGTGCTATTATGCGACAGGACCCGGATATTATCATGGTTGGTGAGATTCGAGACCGTGAAACCGCTGAAATTGCCATTCACGCCGCTCTCACCGGACATTTAGTTTTTTCTACCCTCCATACCAATACTGCACCTGGAGCGGTAACCCGTCTCCAAGAGATGGGCGTAGCTTCTTTTCTTATTTCTTCAGCTATCATTGGAGTAGTAGCCCAACGATTGGCGAGGAAGGTATGTGAATTTTGTAAATATCCGGTTGAATTAGAAGGGGATGCTGCACTCGATCTTACCGACGGTAAGAAAGATCATGTTGTGGTTTACCAAGGAAAAGGGTGTTCCCGTTGTACCTCGGGATACAAGGGAAGAGTAGCCATCCACAGTATTTTTAATTTGAGCGATCAACTCCGAGAAATGATCTTAAACCATGCTACCGAGAGGGAACTAACCGAAACAGCGCGCAAAGAAGGAATGAGAACGCTTCGTGAAAACGCTGCCATAAAAGTACTTACTGGTATTATTAGTCCGGAAGAAATGTATCGAGTTACCGCCAATATTTGATTTTCCTCAAGAAAAATCATCTTTTAAACTTTTTGTTTAAGCAGCCGATAATATATTTGTGCGATTAGGTCACTATTATTCCTTCTCCCTTGATGGGAGAAGATCAGGATGAGGGTGAAAGGTCAGAAAAAGACCTTGGTTAATTGCTCTGAATGAATTACTTATTAAAATTGTTCAGGTATTTTTAAGATAGATCCTCATGCCATATATCTGTATCAGATGAGGATGAAAATACTTACCCAGGAATCGTTTCCCCCTTTAGCAAAGGGGGTTAGTGGGATTTGAGTTTTTTCCTGCTCCGTCATTGCAAGGAGTTCAACCGTTTTATGGTTGAACGACGTGGCAATCTCATTTATTAGAATCAGTGAGTTGTGAGTCGAATAAAAGAAAAAGCAATTAATGATAAAAACGACAATATGGTGTTTCTTTTCCTAAAGACCTGAAGATCTCATCCTTAAAATAATTTTGAATTAAAAAAAGAAAAGGATGAGATCCTCACGCGGAAAAGCACCGCTCAGAATGTTCTGTGTTAATTGTCAAGTCAAAACTACTTCAAGATTACTTTTTAGTTTTAGGTAATGAGGATCATAAGGACAACCACTTTTTAATACTGCAAAGGCCTGTCTTAAGAGCTTATTGGCGACTGCTATGAGAGCGACTTTCTTCGGTTTTCCTTTCGCAAGGAGTCGCTGATAGAGTTCCCGACATTGAGCATTAGACCGTGAAGCCGAAAGAGCCGCAAGATAGAGAAGCCTACGGAGATAGCCGTTCCCCTTTTTACTCAGCCAGGCTTTGCCTTTGTCTTTTCCAGATTGAGAGATCTGGGGAGCAAGGCCTAAGAAACTGGCCACTTCTTTCCCTCGAGAGAAGCGATCCATCTTTTGGAGGAGTCCTAAAAGAGCAGTCGCCGAGCATTTCCCGATTCCTTTGATACTCAGGAGCAGTTGGTATTCTTTCGGAGCATACTGGGAAACCAGTCGTTTTGCTTCGGCTTCGAGGGTTTTGATCGCTTTTTCGATCTCTTCCAGCTGTTTTTGATAGATATCCCTCACCACTGGGTTGATCTCGTTATGGCAGGTGAATGCTTCTCGGTAATTCTTCAAGTTGGTTCTTTCTTTTTTGAGTTGGTCTAGACCTTTTAAGACTTGAGTTATTTCTTCAGCCATGCTCTCTTTGGGAGCAAAGAGAGTGACCTCCTGATAAAAACCAAATTGGGCAATCAACCGAGCATCTTTCCTATCAGTCTTGGCTCTTTTTAAGAGCATCTCGGCATATTTTTTGATGATGAAGGGATTGACGACGGCAACGGAGTAACCTTTCTTATAGAGGGTAGTGGCGAGTTTGAGATGATACGCTCCAGTTGCTTCCATGACAAAAAGAGTGTGAGAGGGATCACTTTTTGGGATGCTTTTCTGAACCTCTTTCAGGAACGACTTTTCTTGGTTGGGAAAGGAAAAATCAAAAAAAGTTGTTCCATCAAAGCGACTGGCTTGCACTGAGTCTTTCGCAATATCCATGCCCACTACTTGTTGGTACTTCATGTTTTTTATCTCCCTTTTCTTTTGGTTGGTATTTTGATCTATTCTTCCTTGGACTTTCATCGTTTTTTTATTCAGGCTTTAGTTGCCTCATGTTCTGTAAAGTCTTGGGGAAGAGAAGAAGGTGGTGGACAACATTCTGAACGGTTTTTTAACCAATGACGAAAATGTCCTTTTTCCACCTTCTTTTTTCTTTTATAAAACATTTTAGTAATTATTTGGTATTTTTGGTATAGGAATCAATATACGATGACGGATTATAAATGAACATTTCCTCTTTAATTTAGTTGCTCCTTCTCCCTTGATGGGAGAAGGTTGGGATGAGGGTGAAAACCAGTATGAAAACCAGATTTGGATTTTTGAAATAAAAGCTTGATAAACTATTTATGTTTCCCCCTCACCTTGATCCTCTCCCACCAGGGGAGAGGAAAAAAGAAGAAAAACGGTAGAAAATGAGGATGAGGGTGAAATTTTTTCAACTCTGTACTATGGTTGAAAATGGATTTTCAGGATAAACAAAAGAAAGGATCAAAATGGATTGGGATGTACTTGAGCTTCTTAAAAAAGTTGTAGATAGCAAAGGATCGGATTTACACATAACGGTTGGATTGCCACCAGTAATACGCATCGATGGAAAATTAACCAAAACCGACTTGCCGGTATTAAAACCAGAAGACACCGAACAGATCGCTCGATTTATTGCTGGAAAGAACGAACGCTGGGAGCATTTTCTTAAAAGTAATGAACTGGACCTTTCTATTAGCCTTCCTCAAACCGGTCGTTTTCGTGTCAATGTTTACCGACAGCGGGGATCTTTTGGTTTAGTGCTTCGGGCTTTGAGTTATGTCATTCCTTCCATGGAAGAACTTCATCTCCCTAAGGACACTCTGGTAAAATTAACAGCACTTCCTCGGGGTCTCATCTTGGTAACCGGACCAACCGGTAGTGGAAAATCAACTTCGTTAGCATCGATGATTGATTACATCAATAATACCAGAGCGTGTCATATTATAACCATTGAAGATCCAATTGAATATCTCCACAGCCATAAAAAAAGTATTATCAATCAAAGGGAGCTGGGTGCTGATACCCATTCCTTTGAAAATGCCTTAGTTCATGCTCTTCGTCAAGATCCTGACGTTATTTTGGTAGGCGAGATGAGAAACTTAGAAACTATTGCCATTGCCTTGACCGCTGCAGAAACCGGGCATTTAGTTTTCGCAACCCTCCATACCAATAATGCACCTTCGACTATTGATCGGATAGTCGATATCTTCCCTCCCCATCAGCAGCAGCAAGTTCGCATCCAGTTAGCCGGTGCCGTTCAAGGCGTTATCAGTCAGCAACTCTTAGCCCGTGCCAATGCCAAAGGGAGAGTACCGGCAATTGAAGTAATGCTGGCCAACAATGCTATTCGAAATTTGATACGAGAAGGGAAGAGTCATCAAATCTATACTGTAATGCAAACCTCTCTTTCAGAGGGAATGATCACTATGGATCGTTCGCTCTATGAGCTGTATCGGAAAGGTTTGGTGACTTGGGAAGATGCTTTTGACAATGCTATCGACCAGAAGGAATTTAAAGCCTGGAGGAATCGTACTTAATGTCTAATTATATTTATAAGGTACGGGATACCTTAGGAGCAACTCATCAAGGATCAATAGAAGCCAACAGCGAAAGAGATGCAGTCATAACTCTTCGTGATCGGGGCTATTTTATCACTTCTATTGCTGAAGAGAAACCAAAAGGCCTAAAAAAAGAGATCTCTCTTTTCTCTACCAGAGCCGGAGGGAAAACTGATCTTAAAGAGTTAGCTCTTTTTAGCCGTGGCATAGCTTCAATGATAGAAGCTGGAGTTCCTCTGATAGCGGCTTTAGAAAGTATGGGTCAGCAAGCCTCTAACAAGAGTTTTGCTTCGGTTATAAGGGATATAGCCGGCAAGATTGAGCGAGGCTATTCATTCTCTCAAGCAATCAGCGAATATCCCAAGGTTTTTAACCGAGTTTTTATTGGGATGGTCCAATCGGGAGAAGCTGGCGGGAACCTTGATTGGGCTTTAGGGCGTTTGGCGGAATATCTGGAATGGGAAAAAGACCTTCGAGACAAGGTACAGTCAGCAATGTATTACCCGATTATTTTAGTCGTAGCCATGATTGCTGCTTCTTTTTTTATGGTGTATTTTGTTTTTCCCCAATTTCTTCTTCTTTTTGAGAGTTTCAGCTTAGAGCTTCCAACCATTACTAAGGTCTTTTTAAATGTTATTAAATTTATGAATGCCAACTGGTATTTTGTATATGGGGGATTGGTAGGTGGATTTATTATTTTCTATATGTATGTCAATTCAGAGAAAGGAAAAAGGTGGTGGGACCAAAAAAAACACAATTTGCCGCTTTTTGGAGAACTGTTTAAAAAACTGGTCATCTCAAGATTCTGCTGGATTATGAATGGTCTGCTGCGCAGCGGAATGCCGATAGTCGAAGCCTTGGAAATCGTTTCCTCAGCGGTAGGTGATTATTTCGTTCGGGATATCCTCCTGGAGGTTGCGGAAAAAATTCGCAAGGGGAGAAATCTCTCTCAAAGCGTCAGGGATTATGAATTTTTTCCTCCGATTCTTAATCAAATGATCAATGTTGGAGAGGAATCAGGCAACTTAGAAATGACCCTGGGTAAATTATCCGAGCTCTATGATAAAGAAGTTAACGTTTTTGTTGGTCGGATTTCAACGGTCATTGAACCCGTCCTAACGGCAGTCATCGGTGTTGGATTATTAATCATGGCTTTAGCTTTCTTCCTTCCCATTTTTGAAATGGCATCTCAGGGAATGGGCGGAGGGTAAGATTTTTATAATTTAAAGTTAAAGTTTTCCATTATTTAACCGATATATATATTTAAATAGAATAACCGATATAAAGAAAGAAAATCGGAGGTGTAAGAGAATGTGGTCAATTATGAGAAGAAAACAAAATAAAAAGGGTGAAGAAGGTTTCACATTAATCGAACTGATCGTCGTCATCGCCATTTTAGGATTTCTATTAGCGATAGCCATTCCGAGGTATAATACTTCAAGAACAAGGGCTGCAGTCAACGCTTCAGCAGCGAATTTGAAAAACCTGGCAAACGCAGTCGAGCTTTATGCGACAGAAAATAATTTGTCTTCTTATCCATCTGGAAGTCTTGCTTCAATGGTGTCAGCCTATATGCCAAGTGGCGTACCTGGGTCCCCAGGTGGCGGATCATATACATACACCCAAACAGGTGGCGGGTCAGGTTATCAAATTACTGACTCTGCTGGTTATCCAGACATTGTTACTGCTGGTAATTTATATGTAACTGAAGGTGGAATATTACACGGAATGTAAAATATAGTTAAATAAATTATAAAGGGTTAAAAGGCTATGTTATTTATGAGACATAGCCTTTTAATATAGTATGATGTATTATACATTGCTTTTAGTTTTTCTTGGAATATTGATCGCAATCATTATTTATGATATTAAGTATTTACGCATTCCAAACAAGTTCGTATTTTTACTTTTTATTATTGGATCGACAAATCTTTTGTTTAATAATATAAATCTAATTCAATATTCTATAGGCTTATTGTTTGGTTTCGGTTTATTTTTCGTTCTTTACCTCATTTTCCCCAAAGGCATTGGTTTTGGTGATGTGAAATTGGCTGGTGCCATAGGGTTATTCCTCGGATTTAAGCTCACCATTTTAGCTATCCTGCTTTCTTTCTTCAGTGGAGCCATTGTCGGTCTTCTCCTAATTGCTCTGGGAAAAAAGACCATGAAAGATCCCATCCCTTTTGGACCATTCTTGGCTTTAGGAGCAATTGCCTCTTTATTTTTTGGTGAATATATTATTGACTGGTATATGGGATTATTTATATAATAAATATCAGGTTAATAAAAATATTCATAATTTAAAAGACATAAAATATAATGTTATTATTTGAACATTAATTGCATTTATGAAGAAAAAAAATAATCTCATAACTTTTAACTATCCAGGGTTTACTTTAATAGAGCTGATTGTCGTTCTTGCTTTGTTTTCTTTTTTATTTGCTTTTTCTTTTCCATCTCTGGCTCACTTAAGAAGTACCTTCGTTGGGAAAACTGTGGTACAAAAAATCTCCAGCCAAATACGCATTGCTAAAATTGAAGCTCTCAATAATGGCAAGACCACTAAAATTGTTTTTGATATTGCTCGAAATAAGTATATTTATACCGATAGCTCGGGAAAGTCAACTCACTCCCTTTTACCTGATGAAGTAATTCTTTACCGAACCAACTTTCCGCTCAATACCCTTCGTTTTTATTCAACCGGCACACCATCGTGCGGAGGAACGATCACCCTTCGTATCGCTAATCATTTGAAATATATCATTATTACACCAGTTACCGGGAGAGTGCGCATCGATGATAAACCGCCGTCCTAATGAAAGTGGTTTTTCTTATATTGGAGTAATTACTGCCATAACCCTTTTTTCACTTTTTTCTCTGGCTGCTTACCAGGGACTGCATATCGCTCATCGATTCCAAAGGAAAAGTTCACTTCTTCGATTAGCAATTGTAGAAGCGGTTAATTCTATAGAATCGCTGAAGATCAACCAGAATTATGCAGAAATGAATGGTTTTATATTACCGAAGGATAGCTTTGAAATAAATCACAAAATAAATGAGTTTGATGATGATTTATATCGAGTTTTGATCGAAGTGAGGGATTTTGAGCAGAATGCAATCTTTACCCTTGAAACTTTGGTTGAATGAGAAAGGATTTTCTCTGATTGAAATGCTCGTGGTATTTTGCTTATTTATGGTTTTCTTGGTTATTTCTTCGAGCCTGATAGCCAATTTGGGCCGCACTGTTGATGTTTATGCCGATATAATTGAGAAAAATGAAACTTTTTTATCTGCACTTGACCAATTAAAGACTTTTATCAAGACTGGTTATCCAATTGCTCTTCTTCAAAATGGTAACCGATTGCAGATCGCCATGGGCAAGAATCTTATTGAAATTTATCCTAAGGATTCGAATCTTTTGGTTAAACACTCGAATGCTGCAAATCCGATTTTAGATCACTGTTCCATAATAGGTCCTCTTTTTGAACTCGAAGTATTGGAAAATGGAAAAATCCGTGTCCAAGTCTCTCTGGATTTCTTATTTCAGGATAATTCAAGGGAACATCTTGACCTTCAGTGTTTATCATGGTGTGAAGTGGTGGATGAGGAGATCGAAGAATGAGAGGAGAGGGGAAAAATTAAAATACCAGATGATAGAAAAGGTCTAAAGGTGATAAAAGGGACAAAAAAAGATTTTAAAAAAAGATACCATAAATATTTTTTAAATATTGCCGATATATTAGGTGATCACAATGTTAATACCAGAAAAGAAAGAGGTTTTATTGAAATATACTCTTTGATTTTAATGAGTTTCTTTCTTTTGCTTTCGATGCAACTGTTTCAAGAAGTTCTTCTCCACGGGAAGATTTGCAGTGCTTATCAAAAAAGTATTCAAGAAGATTACCGGGTAGAAGGGGTCTTAATGGAAGCAAAAAAGTATCGAGAAAAAAAAGGAACAGTTGATCCTTCTGAAAGGATTACGTCAAGTTTTCAACCTAACTATAGCTATTATTTTGACGATGAAAAAATTTATATCGAAAAAGGATCATTAAATATTTTAATTGCAAACTATAAAGTCTATAATAGGAAGGTTTGCATTACAGGAGTAAGAAGTCAATCAAATCAAATTTATGTGAGGGAATAATGCTTGGAATTGATTTAGGTTCTTATGCATTGAAGTATTTTCAAACTAAGAAAAAAAGAGAAGGAGTATTCGAGACTATTCGGAGTGGCGAATTGGTTCTGCCGAATGATGTATTCTTCGAAGGCGAAATAAAAGGAAAAAATACTTTGGTTGAGAATATAAAAATATTTTGGGACAAAAATCGTCTTCCACACGACGGGGTAGTATCTTTTTACCACCCACGCATGGTGGTTCAAAATATATCTCTTCCTCAAATGTCAGATCAAGAATTAGAAAATGCTCTGAAATGGGAAGCCAGCTCGATTATGACCGGTGAAGAAAATATCCAGATCGGCTGGCAGATTATCGAGAAAAAGAATGACAAATTAGACCTATTATATACAGCTTCGCCGGCTATTATAGTCACTGAGTATCTGGATGTTTTTCGTAAAGCTGGAATTCGGATTGAAGCCATTGAACCTCAAATAATAAGCTTTTTAAAAGGGTTTTTAACTTTACGATCCGATTTAACCAAAGATGCATGGTTTATCCTGATTGATGTTGGTTTTAGTAAAAGTACTGTGGTTTTTTTTGAAAATGGGAAACTGGTTTATTCCCGTCATTTTGGCTGGGGAATACGTAGGATTTGGGATTATTTAAGGGATAAATTTAAGTTACTGCCAGCCGAGATCCAGGAAATCTTAAACCGGAGCACTCAGGATAACAATCTGCCTTATCAATTGGAAGAAGCTCTCAATGACACCTCTGACCCGCTCCTTTCCGAATTAAGGCGCTCTCTAACCTTCTTTCAGAGTGAGTACGGAAAAATAGTTTTGGATAATTGTTTCCTGGCTGGAGGAGGTTCTAATATTATTCCGTTAAAAACCATGTTGACGGTTAATTTGAACGTTACTTTTCAGGATATCAAGCCAATTGATACGGGTCATAAAAAAGTGGCTTCCAGTGGAATTTATCTTTCAGCTATGGGAGCTTCATTATGGAATTGAAATCTTCTTATCGGATAAAGATTAATCTTATTCCAAAAAAATATATCGTTAAAAAGACACCGAACTGGATAAGGATTTTGTTTTTTACCTTAACCTTGGGAATGACTCTCTATTTTCTTTATGCTTATACAATAAATGGGAATCGATTACAAATCTTGACTACTCAAATTGAATCGATGACTGCAGAAATAAACTATCTTAAAGAACAAGAAACCAGATTACAGGAAACCCAAAAACAGATTGATATTATTCAAAATAGGATCGACGTTGTCAGATCTTTAATTGGGAGCGAACCGGACTGGTTGAAGATAGTTAATTCTATTGGGAATAGTATGCCTGATGATGTTTTTCTAAATTCGGCCAATTTTACCGGAACTCAAATAACCTGCGCGGGAACTTCTCAAAGTATATTCAGTATTGCTCAATTTATTGAGAGTTTAAGTCGATATCAGGATTTATACCTAAATGCTGAATTTCAATCCCTTTCCTTGAAGGACAGTTTGTATGATTTCAATTTAATTTTGGAGCTGAAAAAACATGAATCTTGAAAAATACTGGCCGCTAATCTTTATTGCTTGGTGCGGGGTGATAATTTTATTTTTTTATTTGGTTATGACATCTCAATACCAATTTATCGATACTCTTGGTGACCAGAAAAGCACCCTTCAAAATCAAATAACCGTTTTACGAAAAAAAGTTAGCAACTTAGAACAATTACAATATCAATTAGAAAGCTTAAAATCGGCGGCTATCGTCCTTGAAGATCGACTGCCCGATGAAAAAGAGATACCAAATCTATTGATAACAGTTGAAGATGCAGCCTTTCTTTCCGAGGCCGAAATCCAGTCCTTAGTGCCTCAAACCTTAGTCTCTAATGATGGATATACCGAGGTTCCATTTAGTACAGCCTTAAAAAGCTCTTATTATAGCATTCTTTATTTTATGAACTATCTACGTCAATCTCCAAGGCTTATTCAAGTCAAAAACTTCGACTTTAAGAAGGATAAAGCCGAGGGAAATTTCTTAGTTCAAATGAACCTTTCCACCTACTTAGCTGCCAAAGAAGGAATGAACCAATGAAAACCATTGAAAAATATCTTCAGTATGGGTTTATAGCCATATTCGTTTTTTGTATGTATTTAGGTATGAATATCTACGATCGGACTTTTACACCTGGGACTGACATTCAACCAATTCCAGCCTTTATCCGACCCAAAGCTAATGGATTGCAGTATGAACCACCGAAAATTGATAATAATGAAATATTTTTGGTTACCTATAAAGATGAATCAATTTCAGGGATGAGAAACATCTTTCAACCTCGTTTTGTTTTAGCTGAAGCTCAGGGTGATATAGATGATTCAACCATTCCATTAGCCATGGGGGGCGGTGACGAGATAGTCGCAGTTCAAGAAAATAAAGCTCAAAACCCTCCAGCAAAAAATGTTGTTGCTGAAAAAAAAGAAGAGCCACTGCCTGATATAGCCATGAAAGGAGTTGTTCTTTCTGACAATAAACAGGCAATTATTCTTAATGTGGATGGAAAAATAGAAATTTTAACCTCCCAAAAACCCTTGCAATCCGGTATCGAATTGGTTAAAGTATCTAAAGAAGAAGCCGTATTGGCCTATAAAGGGAGGGAAATCGTATTAAAATTTTAAAATTTTCCCATTACTTGATTGGCATCCTTCTATTTATATTATTCTTCTTTTCCTGTTCGCACGCCCTTGAGTTGAAGGATTTTTTCTATCGGGTTGATAATCTTGAAATCAAATTAACTTTTAAATTTGATAACCAGGTCTCCTGGGAAGAAGTGTCACCTGATCCTTATCGTATCGGTTTGGATATTGAAGGAGCAGCCAGTTCTTTATCCTTTTCCGAACGACTAATGAACATGGGTCCATTACGAAATATCATTATTCGAAGTTCTGAATCGGGTATTCGAATTTGGTGTGAACTATCCCAAACAGTTCAGTACGAAGTTCTTGACGAGTCAAATGGGAGGCTGCTGACCATCCTTTTAAAGGGACCTTTTTCTACTTCCCAGCCACAAGAGAATTTGTTTTCTTTTGATTTCCGTGATACCGATGTTCGAGATGTTTTAATGGCTTTGGCAAAATCAGCCGGAGTCAACATGGTTGTGGACGATACGGTTGAAGGAAAAATATCGTTGGCATTTGAAGGACTTTCTTTTGACCAGGCTTTAGGATATATCCTGAAAATGAGAGGTTTGGAACAAGTAAAATTAGGAAATAATATTATAATTGGCAAGAAAGAGACCCTTGAGGAAAATTTTGATTTATTAACGTCACGAAGATTTACCTTAAAATATACTGATCCCAATGCTGCTGCTTCGGTTCTATCAATGTATATTCCCGAACCGAACCGAATTTCAATAGACCCGACTACCCGCAGTCTTTTAATAAGGGGGAGAGAAGATGAACTTGCTAAGGCTGAAGAAGTACTAAAGACTATAGATGTGGCTCTGGAAACGAAGATATTTCCACTCAATAACAATTTATATGATGGGGGAGATCAGCTGGGTCGGATCGTCGAGCTGGTTAAAATTATCATTCCTGACGAGAACAGAATCAGTTTAAATTATACTTTAAATGAAAATATTGCTATGAGTGAAGAAAAGATTAAGGTGCCGATCGGGAACCCTTATATCGTTGTGAAAGGAACCCAAGAGGAATTGGAAGCAGTTAGTGAACTCATCTCTAATATCGACCGTAAGCTTCCTCAGATTATGATAGAAGCCAAGATTGTCGAAATCAATCGAAACAAAACCAAGGACTTGGGAGTCAGTTGGTTTGTCGGTGATCAGGAAGGGCAGATCTCTTTTGGCGAGATGTCGTTGGGCGGAACTATGGAGCGGCAGGATTTGGTAACAATACGGATCCAAGCTTTGGAAAAAAAGAATTTAGGTCGCTTAGTTGGGAGCCCTCGTATTTTGACTCTGAGTGGAAAAACTGCAGTTATCAACGTTGGCGAAAAAGTCCCCTATCGAGATGTGGTAATGGATTCCGAAGGAAATAAATCTTTTCCAATAAAATGGCTGGATGTGGGAGTTAAAATGGGTGTAACTCCCGAAGTTACACAGGATGGATATATTATTTTGCATGTATTTCCCAAAGTAAGTACTTTTATAGAACGAGAATATGTTTTGGAAGGACTTACCTTTAAGGATCCACAGCCCAGTGAAAAATCTGCCGATACCACAGCCCGATTGCGAGCTGGGGAAACTCTGGTGATCGGGGGGTTGATCAAGAGCAGCGACATCGAGAGAATAACTAAAATACCTCTTCTGAGTGAAATTCCTATCATTGGGGAGCTTTTTACTTTACGAAGTAAAACCCATGAAGAAACCGAATTGATTATTTTTTTAACTCCAAGTTTAGTGGCTTATTGAGGAGGAGGAGGAGTTATGAAAAAATTCTTTATATATATTTTATTCTTTTTATTGATTGGATTATTTTTGTTGACCGGTTGTCGCTGGTTTGCCGGTAACCCTATGTTTCCCACTGGAAAGTTTGAAGTGAGCTATAAGGTGTTAAAAGAAGATGGCGAGGAAGCGACCAACGGTATTTTAGGAGTAGTTTCGGTAACTGATATAACTAGTGATTCTACTGTATTGAATGTAGCATCTGCTAGTACTGCAAATATTAATACTTCAACTAATGAGGTCGGAATCGATGGAGCAAATCCTAATTGGTATGCAGTATCCATCGGTGAAGATGGATCTGTTGGAGTAGAATCTACTGGTTCTCTAACTGGTGGTTATGGTTCAATATCAAGCACTGCAAGCACTACAGGCTCTCAAGAATCTTATGTAACAACAATAGCAGTTGATTTTGCTCGGGTTGTTGAATTTACCTTTGCTCCAATTAACAATGTAGGAGCGGAAATTCAAGATTGTGAAGTTGTTTATACCGATAACAAAGGAATACCAATCGATAGCTTGCGAAAAAACTTGTCAGTTTTTCTTTATCTTCCACCCTTTGGCAAGGCTGAGGAAGATAATGAAGAAACAACCAATAATTTCAGTAGAATCCTGAATCTTGAAATCTTTGACCAATCGACTCAAGACTATTATATAAATCATGATATTCCCTTTGGCCAGGCAATCATTACCTTCAATGGGATAGATGGGGCTGGCCATCCTATCACTATAAAAAAAGCCGTTTCAATCAATGCCGACATGATAGATGACAGCCTACAAAGCGAAATAGATCAAATCATTCAAAATCAAGGACAAAACCCGGGCTCATCCTGTTCCTCATGTTCTCTTAAATGAACATTGCACTTATTGGTTTTATGGGATCAGGGAAGACAACCATTGGTAAAAGACTGGCTTGCCAATTCGGATGGACATTCCTGGATAGTGATGTGCTAATCCAAGAAAAGGAGCACTGTACGATAGCTGAGATTTTTGCAAAAAATAGTGAAGGGTATTTTCGGAAATGCGAAAAGTCAGTTTTAGCCGAGATAGCTGAGTTAGAGAGAGTTGTATTGGCAACCGGTGGCGGGCTCCCGGTAGGTGAAGAAAATTGGGAGATCCTTCACCAGCGTTTTTTTACTGTTTACTTAAAGGCCGATTTCGATGAACTTTTTTTGAGAATAACTGGAGACCCAACCCGCCCCTTATTACAAAAATACCCTACCAGAAAACATCTCAAAGAACTGTATTTAAGCCGCTTAGGTTGGTATGAAAGAGCTCATGCTATAATTGATACGACTCAAAAAAAGCTGGAAAGAATACTTGGAGAAATTATTGAACATGCGTACCCTTTCTATACAAACCAAAACTAAGCGTTACCCGGTTATCCTCCTTCCATCGCTTTTTACTTCTCCTGATTGGTTCGATCAAATCCAATTTCCATCCCGAAAGCTGACCATAGTAACCAATTCCATTGTGGGATCACTCTATCTCCAAAAAATTAAAAACATTTTTAAAGAAAAGAATTTTATTGTTTCATCAGTGACCATTCCGGATGGTGAAGAGTATAAACAGCTGAATACTGTTGAGAAGATCTACCACGAATTATTACGTCAGGGATTAGATAGAAAGAGTTTTTTAATTGCTTTGGGTGGAGGAGTGATTACCGATATCACCGGTTTTGTTGCCTCAACCTATCTGCGTGGAATTCCCTATTTTCAAATTCCCACCAGTCTTTTAGCCCAGGTTGATAGTTCGGTTGGTGGAAAAACCGGAGTAAACCTTGAAGAGGGAAAAAATTTAATCGGTACCTTTTATCAACCTGAAGGGGTTATAGTTGGACTTGATTTTTTACAATCTTTACCCGACCGCGAATTCCGAGAAGGCTTGAGCGAAGTGATTAAAGCATCTTTGCTTAAGGGTGGAGAATTTTTTGAATTTTTTCGAAAGAACATTTCGATGATTCTTGGACAAGATCAAAAAACTCTTGAAGAGGTTATTTATCAGTCGATTCAATTCAAGGGAGAAATCGTTCAAGAGGACGAAAAAGAAAGTGGAATAAGGAGCATCTTAAATTACGGCCATACTTTAGGGCATGCTTTTGAAAAAACTTTAGGGTATGGAGCCCTTCGTCATGGTGAAGCTGTTGCAGTTGGGATGATAGGAGCGGCTAAGATCGCTGAGGAAATGGGCATGATGTCTGCTGATTTGGTAAATATTCATCAAAAGTTGCTGGTGAGATGTGGGTTGCCCACATCATTACCTTATTCAGTCAACGCTAATATCTTCATTCAATCCTTGTTAAAAGATAAAAAAAATGTGAGTGGAAGCTTGAGGATGGTTCTATTAGAAGCTATCGGTAAACCAGTGTCCTCGATTCCGGTGGAAATGGGACTGGTCCTTGATGTCTTGCCACAGTTAGTTGAGGTGGAACCATGAATCATAAATTGCTCTATATTTTTGGCCCCAATCTCAATCTTTTAGGTGAGCGAGAAACCAGCCTATACGGTTCAATGAGTTACGATGCTTTAATCAAGAAAATTGCCGAAGAATCCAAAAAAAGAGGGGTACAAACAGAATTTTTTCAGTCCAACCACGAAGGTGAGATCGTTGATAAAATACAACAGAAAAGAAAAGAAATTGATGGTATAATTATCAATCCGGGAGCGTTGACTCATTATAGCATAGCACTTCGAGATGCTCTTAGCGCCGTAAAAATTCGATCAATTGAAGTACACATGTCTAACATCTATGCCAGAGAGGAATTTCGACACCATTCAGTAACCGCACCGGTTTGTTGGGGTCAGATTAGTGGTTTAGGTTGGATTGGTTATATTTTGGCCATGGATGCTTTAATTTTGAAAGGAATAGAAGAACCTATACGTCTTGCTTAACGAAAGGGACTATTAAACATGGAAACCAATCGAATAAAAAAACTCCAAGAAAATTTACAAAATGATCGTGGTATTCCTTTTTTGCTGACCGATCTTTCCAATATCTTTTATCTGACCGGTTTTACCGGATCGAGTGGATTTTTAATTCTATTTCCCGACCAGGATCCGGTGTTTCTCTGTGATGGTCGCTATACTACGCAGGCCAAGAAGGAGCTAAAAATTGCGACTGATATCATTGAGTTTAATACCGATGTCTATAAAAAAATTGCCGATACCTGCGTATCAAATGGTTTTCAAACGGTTTATTTTGAGACCAATCTCACTTATCAAAGCTATCTCAGCTTAAAAGAGAAAAATCTCGAGTTGATTCCGGTTACCAACTGGTTAGAAGAAATGCGGATGATTAAAGCGCCGGGCGAGCTGGAATTACTAACAAAGGCGCTGCACCTTTCTGAAAAAGCCTGGGAAGCAGTGAGCCCAATGGTTCGCCCCGGAATCAAAGAGAAAGATTTTGCTCTGGAATTGGATTATCAAATGATCAAAATGGGCGGAGATTCAATTGCTTTTCCAACTATAGTAGCGAGCGGAGAAAGGTCAGCTCTTCCCCATGCTCAACCAACCGACGAGAAATTGGAAGCGGGAAGCTGGTTGGTGGTAGATTGGGGAGTTCGTTATAAAAAGTATTGTGGTGACATTACCCGCACGGTTCCCATCGGTCGGGTTGAGGATCAATGGTTTAAAAAAGCCATCCAAATAGTTCAGGAAGCTCAACAATTAGCCCAGAACTTTATTTGTGATGGAGTAAAAGCTGCTGATGTTGAACGGGCGGTTCGGGATTTTTTCCAACAACATAAAATTGAACAATATTTTACTCACAGTTTGGGTCATGGGGTAGGAATTCTTGTTCATGAATCACCCCGACTAAGTATTACCAGTGAAGTTATTCTTCGGGAAAACATGGTCGTAACGGTGGAACCAGGAGTTTATATCCCTGGGAAAGGTGGGATACGGCTGGAAAATATTGTTGTGGTTGAAAAAGAATCCTGTCGAGTTTTAAATAGGCTTCCAGTAATTTTGTAAAGATAAAGCAAAGGAATGAACGAAAAAGACAATTTAAGTCATTTTTTTTCCGATTCATGGGAGGTTTTATAGTGGCCGATATTATATCCAATACTGATCTTCGAGTGGGGACTTGTATCGATGTTGATGGTACATTATATATTGTTACCGCTTTTCAACCGGCTAAATTTGGAAAATGGAGTTGGGTGACTAAAACCAAACTTCGAGATATAAACAGCGGTTTTATCGTCGAGAAAGTTTTTAAACCGGGAGACAAAATCGTTAGAGCCATTCTTGAAGGAAGACAAGCACAGTATATGTATAAAGATGATGGGGGTTTCCATTTTCTCGATCAAGAAACCTACGAAGATGTTCTACTACCAAATGATTTGCTTGGTGAAGCCAGTGATTTTCTGGTAGAAAATATGATGGTTGAAATACTGATGTATGGAGATAAGCATGTAAGTGTAAATCTTCCCTCCTATGTTGAATTAAAGGTGGTTGATGCTCCTCCAGGAATCAAAGGCGATACAGCCTCGGGTGGTTCAAAACCAGCAACCCTTGAAACAGGGATTGTTGTTCAAGTTCCTTTATTTGTGAATATTGGTGAGGTTATCAGGGTAGATACTCGTACTCGGGAATACTTAGAGAGAGCTTAGGAGTGCCGATATTGAAGTATGTTGATATTCATTTGTCGGAAGGAAAAATTGAATATTCTCATCGGGTTTTAGTAAAATTGATTGAGGGAATCGTTCGTCAAGTCTCAGGGGTTGATTCTTTGGAAAAACAGTCCGATGAGAGCATTAAGATCGAAACCAAAAAAGAATCCTTAAATATCTCTTTATATCTCATATTTACTTTAGAAAAGAGGATACCAGAAGTAGCTTGGGATATCCAGAAAAGCCTCAAGGATAGTTTTGAGAAAAAAACGGGATTGAGGGTCGATCGAATTGATATTTTTGTCCAAGGGTTTTCGTCCGTTGGACTAAATGAAAATTTTGAAAATTTATTTTCTGAATCGTCTAATTCGGGGTTGAAGGTCAATCATGCGCCGTAAAGTCAGAGAAACTGCTCTGCAAATTTTATTTCAAATGGATCTCAGAAAAAAAACATTTTCTGAAATCTTATCGGTATTTAAAATACCCTCCAATTGGAAGGATGATGATCGGAGCTTTTTTCTTTCACTGGTGCGGGGAGTGGAGCAAAACTTACCTGAAATCGAACGCATCATTTCAGCCTATAGTTTGGATTGGCCTTTATATAGGATGCCAACTATTGACCGAAACCTGTTGAGGATAGCAGTTTTTGAAATGTTCTATCTTTCTGATATATCGGTTGGAGTTTCGATTAACGAAGCAGTAGAACTGGCTAAAAAATTTAGCACCACCGATTCAGGTAAATTCGTCAACGGAATTTTAGGGAAATTGGCTCGAAGTTCTCAGGCCGAATTTAAATCTTTGGGGGTTAATAAAAAAGAATAGTGGATATCATTCAGTATATCAACGAAAACGCCATCCTTTTGGATAATCATTTGGAACAAAGACTAATTTTTCCAGAAGCCCCGACTCGATTAATGGAAGCTCTTCGCTATGGAGTCATTGGAGGGGGGAAAAAGATCAGAGCATCTTTGTGCCTGGCAACCGGCGAAGCCTATGGTATCAAACGCGAAGATCTTCTTTCTTTGGCGGGTGGAATCGAAATGATACACTCTTTTTCCTTGGTCCACGATGATTTGCCAGAAATGGACAATGATGATTATCGTCGTGGGAAATATAGTTTGCATAAAGCATTTGGAGGAGCGATGGGAATCCTTGCCGGCGATGCTTTACTGGTCGAGGGATTTCGTTTTTTTCTTTCCGATAGTCAATTTTGTAAGATGGTTAATAATACCAAACTGATCAGAATTCTTAAGGTATTGTTGGATGCCCTCAGCGTAGAAGGAATGGTTGGTGGTCAAGTGCTTGATATTGATCTGGAAGGAACCGACGCCGATGAAGACCAGATAATGGATATTTATCGGATGAAAACCGCTCGATTTATTCAAGCGCCAATTCTTTGCGGAGCAATTGTTGGGAGTGCCAATAAGAAAGAACTCAATGATTTGGAGCGATTTGGACTGTTAACAGGACAATGTTTTCAAATTAAAGATGATTTGTTAGATGTAACTCAACCAAGTGGGGTATTAGGCAAAACAGCCGGAAAAGATATCGAACAGAAGAAAGCAACTCTGGTGGGGATTTATGGGATGAATGAAACTCAAAAAATTATGGAAAGCTTATTTCGAGAAGCTGAGGCGGTTTTAAATCAGACCAGTCGTTCCTTTTCTTTATTAAGAGAAATAGCCCACTTTATTATAACCCGTCACCATTAAAACCTATTGGAACTATCTATCCACAGCTGAAATGATGGAAGAAAAAAGACAAAAAATCCGAATTGATGAATTATTAGTCAAGAGAGGTTTGGTTGAAAGCCGAGAAAAAGCCCAGCGGATGATTTTAGCGGGTGATGTTAAAGTTGAAAAAGTGTCAGGAATTTTAAAGCCATCATCTCGAGTTTGGGATGATATTGAAATTATTCTTGAAAGTTTGCCTCAATTTGTTAGTCGAGGCGGCGAAAAGTTAGCCAAAGCCCTCTCTTGTTTTCAAATCAATCCGGTTGGTAAAACTTTTTTAGATATTGGTTCTTCAACCGGAGGATTCACAGATTGTTTACTGCAGAAACAAGCCAAAAAAGTATTTGCCCTCGATGTTGGATATGGGTTACTTCATGAAAAGCTTCGCAAAAATCCCCGGGTGGTTCCTTTAGAGAGAATAAATATTCGTTATTTTATCCCCCAAGACCTTCCTGAATCTATCCAGGGTATTACTATTGATGTGTCTTTTATCTCGCTTCGACTTATTTTTCCGGTTATCAGTTCACTCCTTCCGGAACATGGAATCTGTATTGCTTTGATAAAACCCCAGTTTGAAGCGGGAAAAGACAAGGTGGAACGAGGCGGTTTGGTAAGAAAAAAAGAAATCCACATCCAGGTTCTTGAGGATGTTTTTGAATCGGCTCGAGACAATCATCTCCACCTCCAAGGTGTTACTTTCTCCCCGATTCAAGGGAGAGAAGGGAATATTGAATATTTAGCCTGTTGGAAGAAATGCTCTAATTTTTTTGATAAAACTGAATTTGGGGATATAATAAGGAAAGAAGTAAACGAGGCGCATTTTTATTTTCTTTCACCAAATGAGTCAACCCAAAAAAGGAATAAAAAGTGAGATGGAATGAACAAAAATCCAATTCAGAGAGTTCATATATTTTCCAGAAAAGTGAATGATATGATTTCCCAAAAAGCGCAAGAATTGCATGATTTTTTTAATCAGCATCTGGTATCGTGTTCCATAATCAATACCAATCATATTCCTGATGAAAAACCCGATATGGTTTTTGTGTTAGGTGGTGATGGTACTTTTTTATCAGCAAGTCACAGGTATGCAGCAAAAGGAATTCCGATATTGGGTATTGATATGGGTGGATTGGGTTTTTTAACCGAAGTGAGTGTCGAGGTCCTATTCGATGCTGCAAAAGCAGTCTTAGAAGGAGATTACACCGTTGAAGACCGGATGATGGTGGATTGTTCCATTCATCATACCCAAAGGGGGACGGAACAGGATATTGCTTTAAATGACGTGGTAATCTACCGTGGACCCTTTGCGCAGATGATTCACCTCAGCACCTTCATTGATGACGAATATCTGGCAACTTTTCCGGCCGATGGGTTAATCATCGGTACACCTACCGGTTCAACGGCTTATTCCTTGTCAGCAGGTGGTCCGGTTATTCATCCAACTTTGGATCTTTTCATCATTACCCCAATATGTGCCCATACCCTTTATGCTCGATCAATTATCGTTCAACCGACCTCCTCGATTCGACTGATATTGGAATCAACCAAGGAAGGCACCATGGTTACTTTGGACGGACAGAGAGGTTTTGGCTTGGATAAAGGAGATTATATTGAGGTTCGAAAATCGAAACTGACCAATCATATGGTAAAACTTGTTCCCGAAAAACCCTTTTATTCTTTGCTGAGAGATAAATTATCCTGGGGGATGGATATTAGAAAACGGATTGATTAGAAATGCTCCGAGAACTGGTCATTAAAGACTTTGTCATTGTTGACTCTCAACACCTTGAATTGAATGATGGCCTGGTAGCGATTACCGGTGAAACAGGAACCGGTAAATCATTAATAATTGACGCTATAAGTCTCCTTAAAGGAGGACGGGCGGTTGAAGATATGATTCGTCGAGATCGAAAGTCAGCTCTTATTGAGGGACTTTTTGACCTTTCTTCTAGTCCTGATTTAATTCAATGGCTAGAGGATAATGAATTAACCGGTGAAATTCCCGGGGAAGTGGTATTGTCTCGGGAGATTCACCGAAATGGGAAAAATCGAGCTCGCATTAATGGGAGATCAGTGCCAGTTGGATGGCTAAAAGAAACAGCTGCAATGTTAATTGATATTTACGGTCAAAGAGAACATGAACGGTTTTTGGCAAGCGAAAACCAGCTGAATATCTTGGATGATTTTTTGGATGAAACCGGGAAAAAAGAAAGAGAGCATTACCGGCAAAAATATACTGAGTGGTTGCGAATCAAACATGAATTAGAACAGTTAATGGCCGGTGACCTTTCCCATTGGACTGAGCTCAAGTTTGCTTTTCAAGAATTTGAGGAGATGGGTTTATCTCCTGAAAAGATAAATGAAATTGAAGGAGAGTTTCGTTTATTGGCTAATATGCAATCTTACTGTTCAGCGTTAGATACTTTCTTTGTTTTAATGGAAGGGAATGAAAGTGGGGAAGGAATATCAACTCTCCTTTCCCGTTTAACCTTTGAGGTGGAAAAAATCCCCGCCGAAGGGAAGTTTTTGGCTTTAAATGGGATTGTAGGGAACCTTCGGAATATCGAAACTGAACTACAAGAAATAGCTTCAGAAGTCGCTGCATTAAGAAGCCAACTAGACTATTCGACGGATAAAATTGAAAAATTGGAAAAATCAGTGGCTGAAATAGAACGCTTGAAAAGAAAATACCACTGCCGGACAACCAGTGAACTCATTGGTTACCGGAAAAGCATTGAAGAGAAACTGTTGGAAGTAGAACGTCAAACTGAGAAAAAAAAGCAACTGGAAGAACAACTGAAAAATTGCCAGCAGGAATTGCTTGACAGTGGTGAAATGCTTTCTCAGCATCGACAAAAAGCGGCAGAAATTATGAAAAACCGATTAGAAGAAGAATTAAAGCAACTAGCCTTTACTAAAGTCAAATTTGAAGTCAGCTTTAATCCTATTCCAGTTGAGCAGAAAAAATTTTTTGCTACGGGTTTGGATAACGTCGGTTTTATGATTTCATTAAATCCCGGACAGCCTATTGGACCGGTTATGGAAGTCATTTCGGGTGGGGAGTTGTCACGTTTAGTATTGGGAATAAAATCCATTGCTTTAGAAATGAAGAATCTGCCGGTTATGATTTTTGATGAAATTGACCAGGGAGTAGGAGGGAAAACCGCTTTTTGGATCGGTGAGAAGTTAAAAGTGATTGCTTCCGGTCGCCAGATTATTTGTGTCACCCATCTTCCCCAGATTGCCTGTTTTGCCGATCAACACTTGAGAGTCGATAAGTACACTGATGGTCAGGACACCTGGGCGGAGATAAGCGATTTACAAGATCGGGAAATGCAATTACAAGAATTAGCCCGAATGATGGGAGGAGAAAATTCGACAGTTCCAGCTCTCCAGTTTGCTGAAACTTTAATGGAGAGAGCCGGAAAGTAAGACTCGGTGATTGAAACTGAGAAAATCTGTTGATATTGACAGGAGAGTAGATGGTATTGAATAAAGTATTGATTAATCAGGAATTTTGTAAGGGTTGTGGATATTGTATCCAAATCTGCCCGAAAAAAGTGCTGGTTTTATCGGAAAGTTTTAATTCGCACGGATACTACCCGGCAATGATCAACGATGAGGAACATTGTATCGGATGTGGTTTTTGTGCACAAGTGTGCCCAGAAGTGGCAATTTCAGTCTATCGGGAGAATGAAAAATGAAAAAAATTTTAATGAAGGGAAACGATGCGGTTGCCGAAGCTGCTATCCAAGCGGGATGTGATCTGTATTTTGGCTATCCAATTACTCCACAGACCGAGATCAGTGAATACCTGTCGCAGAGAATGCCTGAAGAAGGGAAGGTTTTTTTCCAAGCTGAAAGTGAAATTGCCTCAATATATATGGTTTATGGAGCAGCGGCAGCCGGAAAAAGGGTGATGACCTCCTCTTCCGGGCCTGGTATTAGTCTCAAACAGGAAGGAATCTCTTATTTGGCTTCGGCTGAATTGCCGGCAGTGATCGTTAATATGAGCCGAGGAGGACCGGGTTTGGGAAACATCCAGCCCTCTCAGAGTGATTATTTTCAGGCAGTAAAGGGAGGGGGACACGGGGATTACAAGGTTATTGTTTTAGGGCCATCAACCGTTCAGGAGTTAGTCGATCTGACCTACTTGGCATTTTATCTGGCTGATAAATATCGAAATCCGGTCATTATTTTGGGAGACGGAATGTTAGGTCAGATGATGGAGCCGGTGGTTTTTAATAAACCAGACTTTCCGCCATTGCCAGCTAAAGACTGGGCAATCACTGGTAAAGATGGTAGAGAGCGTCAGTATATCCTTTGTTTTGACCTGGATCCGAGAGGCTTGGAACAGTTCAACAATAAAATATTTGAAAAATATCAAAAAATTGAGCAAGAAGAAATTCGCTATGAGGTATTTGGAGAAGATAAACCTGAGATGTTGTTAGTTGGATATGGAACCGTCGCTCGGATTCTCAAGAGCGTGGTCAGAGAGGCTAAAAATTTGGGGATTCCATTAGCACTGCTCCGACCGATTACTCTCTACCCCTTTCCCTCGGCGGTCATTCATAAATTGGCCCAACGGGCTGGACGGGTTTTGGATGTGGAAATGAACATGGGACAAATGGTAGAAGATGTCAAATTAGCGGTGAACGGTGCAGTTCCGGTTCATTTCTATGGGCGGAGCGGTGGTATGATTCCATCGGTTGAAGATACCCTGAAAAGAATTCGTGATATTTTAGGGAAGTAAGGAGAATGGCTATGCAGACTGTATTTGAGAGACCAAAGACCTTAATTAATCAACCTTTCCGTTATTGTCCGGGCTGTAATCATGGTTTGGCTCAGCGATTAATTGCCGAAGTTATCGATGAACTGGACATTGCTGATAAAACCATCGGTGTTGGACCGGTAGGCTGTTCGGTATATATCTATGAATGTTTGGATATTGATTTTGTTATGGGTGCTCATGGTCGGGCTCCGGCTACCGCTACTGGTATAAAACGAGCACTTCCCGACCGGATGGTTTTTTCTTATCAAGGTGATGGTGATATTGCCGCTATCGGCACCGCAGAAATTGTGCATTGTGCAGTAAGAGGTGAATGTATTTCGGCTTTTTTTATTAACAACGCTACTTTTGGGATGACGGGAGGACAGATGGCGCCCACCACTATTCTTGACCAACGGACGACAACCTCTCCTCGGGGAAGAAAGCAAGCCGAAGCAGGATTTCCTTTTAAACTGGGAGAAATGTTGGCAGTTGCCGAAGGGTCGGCTTATATCGCTCGAGTTGCCCTAACCAAGCCTCAGCTGATAAAAAAAGCGAAACAATCAATCAAGCGAGCTTTTTTAACCCAACAAGCTGGTTTAGGCTTTTCTTTAGTAGAAATTTTATCACCCTGTCCTACCAATTGGGCTCTGCCGCCACTCGAAGCCGTCCAATGGTTGGAAAAGAATATTATTTCAGTATTTCCCCTTGGTGAAATAAAAGTCAAGGAGGGAGTTCCCGATGCACGTTGAAACCGTGGTAGCAGGATTCGGTGGCCAAGGAATTTTATTTTTAGGAAGAGTATTAGCGACAGCTGGCATGATTGATGGATATCATGTCAGCTGGTTTCCCTCCTACGGTCCTGAAATGAGGGGTGGAACGGCGAATTGTGTTGTTATCATTTCTGATCAGGAAATAGGATCAACTATCTCTGATCATCCCAATGTTTGTATTGTCATGAATGAACCATCCCTGCGACGTTATGCTCCTACCGTAAGACCGGGAGGGTTATTGGTTGTTAATTCTTCTTTAATCACCCAAACGCATCATGATTCCAAAATTCAAATATTGGAAGTTCCTGGAAATGATATTGCCGGCAATGATGTAGGCGATCCTCGAACTTTAAATATGGTTATCCTTGGAGCCTTGATTGGATATCATTCAACAGTTAAAGAGGAGTCAATCCGGAATGCTTTGGAAGAAATATTACAAGGGAAGAAAAGTAAGTTAATTGATATCAATATGAAAGCTTTCTACGCAGGAAAGAATTCGATATCCAAGAAAATTCCTGAATAGAACCAGGAGTGCTTGATGGTACCAGATGAGAATGAAAACAAAGATTAGACATTGCATGGCATGTCGCTCCATGAATTGGGCGCAATAAATTGTGCTCCTCCATTTTATAATTCTTTTTAGGGGCTTGATTTATCATGCCCATGGATTTTCAGGATAGCTATAATAGTGATGAGTAAGATACTTTTAAGTGGTTTTAAAAATTCTTAAAAAAGAAAATTCCCTGGAAGGGGGGATTGCCAATGTTAGTAAGAGACCGTATGAGCAAAGACGTGGTGATTATTTCCAGCACTACAACTATTTTGGAAGCAGAGAGATTAATGAAAGAAAATGAAGTTCGAAGACTTCCGGTCGTTGATCGGGATAAATTAATTGGGATTGTTACTTATAACGACTTATTAGAAGCAGAACCATCTAAGGCAACCACCTTGAGTCGTTTTGAGTTGACTTATCTCCTCAGTAAAATGAATGTATCTGAAATCATGGAAAAAAAGGTAATCACCATAAAACCCGATATCCCAATTGAAGAAGCTGCTTTAATCATGAAAAAAAATCAAGTCGGTGGACTTCCGGTGGTTGAGGAAACCCGGGTGGTTGGAATGATAACCGAATCAGATATTTTTGATGTATTAGTTGAAACTCTGGGGGTTGAGTTAGGTGGAACCCGAATCACCCTTGAGCTTCCTGAAAAACCGGGTGAATTGCATCGAGTTACCGGAATCGTTTCTCAATTCATGGTAAATATTTTGAGTTTGGCAACCTTTTATATAAAAGAAAAACCAAATTTACGTTATGTTGTGATACGGATTGCGACTCGCGATTATGAGCCAATTATTGAGGCTTTTAAAGCTGATGGTATTACTGTGAAACATGTCTGGGTTACCCAAGTTGATGAAGGAGCGTAAATGTGTTTTTTCCGTATGATGAAATAAAGTCGTCAAAACTGGTTATCCCTGAAATAAAGAGCAGTGATGTTCTCTGTGAAACTCGTTTATTTCAATTGAAAAAAAATATATATGTTGATAATTTAGAACGAATTTTCGTCAATCATCCGGGAGCGGTGACAATTATCGCCACCACGCCAGAGAATCAATTAATTTTAATACGACAATTTCGAGCACCGGCTGGACAATGGCTATGGGAAATTCCTGCCGGAACCTTGGAACTCGATGAGGATCCACTGGATTGTGCGATTCGAGAGTTGGAGGAAGAAACTGGTTTTGCCAGTGAATGTTGGAAGTACCTTTTCCCGGTATTTCTGGCACCGGGATATAGTACCGAACGGATCCATTTTTTTCTTGCTTCCCAAGTACAACCGGTTGAAAAAGCTCGAAAGGGAGATGATGATGAGGAAATTTATTATTTAAAAGTAAATCGAGAAAAAGCTCAGGATATGATGACTAAAGGAGAAATACAAGATGCCAAGACCATAATTGCCTTACAATATTGGCTGGGAGGATTGACTTGAGAATATTCATTGCACTTCTTGATGGCTTAGGAATGGGTGAACTTCCTGATGCCGCTGAATATGGAGACGAAGGAAGCCATACGTTAGCCAATCTTTCTCGGGAGGTTGGTGGTTTGTCTTGCCCGACTCTGGAAAGATTAGGCTTGGGAAAAATCGAACCAATACCGGGAGTTGTTGCGGTAAAAAAAGCCGAGGGATGGTATGGGAAGATGGTGGAAAAATCAGCAGGGAAGGATACGACTACTGGTCATTGGGAGATGATGGGGGTCATTACCGAGCATCCTTTCCCGGTTTATCCGCAAGGTTTTCCCGAAGAGATTATCGATGAGATCGAAAGGGTTACAGGTTTCCGGATTTTGGGAAACAAACCGGCATCAGGAACTGCCATTATTGAAGAATATGGTGCCGAACATATCCGTACCGGTTTTCCTATTTTATATACTTCAGCCGATAGCGTGCTGCAAATCGCTGCACATGAAGAGATCGTCTCGGTTAAAGACCTGTATCGTCTTTGTGAAATGGTTCGAAAAATTATGAATGGCGATCACGCTGTTGCCCGTATTATTGCGCGTCCCTTTATTGGCCAGCCAGGAAGCTTTCAACGGACCTCAAGGCGGAAAGATTTTTCGCTGCCACCTCCTTATCCAACGGTATTAGATGTTCTTTTGGAGAGAGGAATTCAAGTAGCTGGAGTTGGAAAAATTGGTGATGTTTTTGCCGGGCGAGGAATCAGTAAAAATTTTAAGACCACCAATAACTCTGATACCTTTCGGGTATTTTTTGAATTACTCGAAGATGAGCGTTTTGGTTTGATTTGGGCAAACTTCAATGATTTCGATACCCTCTATGGTCATCGTAATGACGCTATTGGTTTTCAAAAGGCTCTTGAGTCCTGGGATGCTCAATTAAAAGAATTTCTCCCTCGATTACGTTTTGATGACATTTTAATCATTACCAGTGACCATGGGTGTGATCCTACCACGTCCAGCACTGATCACTCCCGCGAACACGCACTTCTAATCTGTGCCTCTCCCCAATTATTGACGGGGAATTCTTTGGGAATCCGTTCTTCGTTTGCTGATATTGGGGCGACGATTGCCCAGTTGTTCGGAATTCCTTGGTCGGGTCCGGGAACCAGTTTTTCCTTCATACTCGAAGATTAATTGAGAAGGAAGAAGGTTTAGATCCGATGAATTATTATTTTAAGATGATTTACTATTTTCCGCCGGTCTTACATCCTATTCAGGAGTTTAATCAATAATGAATATTGTCATTAGCCATGAAGGTACTGACTTTGACGCCTTAGCCTCGATGTTTGCAGTTTGCAAACTTTATCCGGGAACCCGCATCATTATCGGTGGTAGTGTGAATCGAAATGTTCGGCGCTTTCTCACTCTTTATGGAACTTTTTTTGATTATTCAGTTGAGAAAGAATTGGATTGGAAATCGGTTAAGAAAATATGGATTGTGGATGCTTCTTCTCCTTCGAGGGGCGGAAGAGCCGAAGAGCTGATTCAAGCTGGACGGGTAGCCTATGCAATCTATGATCATCATCCTGAAACACCGGATGGATTAAAAGGCGAACAGGTGATTGTTCAGCCAACCGGTGCCTGTACCACTATTTTGGTAGAGCTGATCAAAGAACAGAATCTTCCACTTAATTCTTTGGAAGCGACTCTGCTAATTCTTGGAATATATGAAGATACCGGATCGTTAACCTTCCCAACCACAACCGCCCGAGACCTTCAAGCCGCAGCTTTTTTAGTCGAACACGGAGCGAAGTTGAGTGCCATACCTGATTATGTCAATATGCAGCTTACCAGTGAGCAACGGGATGTTTTAAAACTGATGGTGAATTCCCTCGCAGTGGTTGAAGTAAATGGGATTCAGGTTCATTTTACATCAGTTCAGGTGAAAGATTATGTCGACGGGGTATCTTTTCTGGTTCATAAATTGATGGATTTGGAAGAAATTAATGTCCTTTTTTCACTCTTTGATATGGAAAATAAAGTGTATGTCATTGCTCGTAGCCGCTTAGAAGAAATCGATGTAAGCATCATCACCACTGGCTTAAATGGTGGGGGGCATAAAAGCGCTGCGTCGGTTTCGATTAAGGGGAGTTCATTGGAAGAAGTCAGAAAAAAAATCATCAACATGATGAAACGCTCATTTTCTTTTACTCGAGCTATTGATATTATGTCAACGCCTGTAAAAACCATTCACCATGAAAGCAGTATTAACGATGCTTATTTAACTTTAATTCGTTCGGGTTTTTCCGGATTACCGGTGGTGGATGACGAGGGGACACTGGTAGGTATAATTGCCCGAAGGGATATGGAAAAAGCCATTCACCATGGCTTACAAAATGCCCCAATAAAGAGCTTTATGTCACCTCAAATTATTGGAGTCTCGCCCCGTGATTCGATTTACACCATACGAAATTTAATGGTAGAAAACGATATAGGGAGAGTGCCGGTTATCAAAGCGGGAAAACCGATCGGGATAATCACCCGAAGCGATCTTTTGCGGGTGTTTCATCAGAAAGAAAATATTGTAGTGAATGAGTTAACCCGATTGAATGTTTCCGAGTCGGTATTTGCCCATTTTAGTGCTGCTGATTTGGAATTGATCAACTTGATCAGTGGTCTCGCCCGCCGAGTTGGAGTGAGAACTTATCTGGTTGGAGGAGTGGTAAGGGATATTATTTTGGGTGTTCCCAATCATGATTTGGATTTGGTAGTAGAAGGTGACGCAATTGAATTTTCCCAAAATCTCAACCGACTGTTGAATGGGAAGGTAGTTTCCTATCCACCTTTTGGCACATCGGTCATTTTTATGAAAGAGAAGAAACGAATCGATTTTGCCAGTGCTCGTAAAGAATTTTATGCTTTTCCAGGAGCGGCACCCGACGTGGAATATTCTGACTTAAAAAAAGATTTGTTTCGAAGAGATTTTACCTTGAATGCGATGGCAATTAGCATTTATCCCGATAATTGGGGAGAGCTCTATGATTTTTTTGGCGGTTATCGTGATTTGAGAAATAAGATTCTTCGAATTCTTCATCCGTTAAGTTTTGTTGATGACCCGGCTCGGTCCATACGAGCGGTCCGGTTTGAAAAAAAATATGATTTTCACATTGAACCATTTACCATGAGTCTTTTAAAACAAACTATTCGAAAAAATTTGTTAGATAGTATTAAACCCGATCGTCTTAAAGAAGAAATCCAACTTATTCTGGAGCTTCCCAATTATTATCGCTATTTAGAACGTCTTTACCAATTGGAAATGATTCCGTCAATTTTACCAGGATGTATCTGGAAAAGGGAATATTCCGATCGGTTTATTGGCGTGGAAAGAAGACTCCCAGAAGTAAAAACCATTATCGGGATAGATAAATTTCTTTATCAATTAACTCCTCTTTTCGACGACTTTGACGTCAAGCAAATTTCTTTATTGCAAAAGCGTTTGGCACTATCTCGTCATTTCTCCCATAAAGTGGTGAGTTATCACTCCTATAAAAGTGAATTTATGTCTGCTGTCGAAGAAAAAGACATTCGCCCTTCAGAAATTTATCTTCGCTGTCGTTTAATGCCGCTTGAATTTTTGTACTTTTTGCTCAGCTTTTATCCGGAGAAAAGTTTGGCCAATCAGCGAATAAACCGTTATCTTAAAGAATGGAGGACGATTAAAACCATTTTAAAAGGCTCTGATTTACAAGAAATGGGAATTAAAGCTGGACCTCACTATGCTACAATGCTGGATGAGTTAAAATTGGCTAAAATTGATGGATATGCCAAGAACCGTTTTGAAGAAGAACAATTGATTAAGCAAAGTTGGGAAAGGGTGAATAAACGTGGGGAGCAAAGATAGGATCTTTAGTGGAATGAGACCGACCGGTAAAATGCATATCGGTCATTATCTTGGAGCGTTAAAAAATTGGCTGCAGCTCCAAAAAGAATATGACTGTATTTTTGGTATTGTCGATTGGCATGCTTTGACCACCTCATTTGAACATACTGAGGATATAGAGAGAAATATCATTGATATGGCTGTTGATTGGTTTAGCGTGGGCATTGATCCCGAGGTATGTATTCCCATGATTCAATCATTGGTACCGGAGCATGCTGAACTTCATCTTCTTCTTTCCATGGTCACTCCTTTGGGGTGGCTGGAACGAAATCCGGTCTTAAAGCAGCAACTCCAAGACATGGGTTTGAAAGAAGCGGTTGGTTATGGGCATCTTGGCTATCCGGTTTTAATGGCTGCCGACATCATAATATATCAAGGAGTTAAGGTGCCGGTTGGAGAAGATCAAGTTCCTCATATTGAGATTGCCCGAGAAATGGTACGACGTTTTCATTTTCTCTATCAACAAGAGGTGTTCAAGGAACCCCAACCGCTTCTTACCGAAACTCCACGAATCTTGGGGATTGATGGGAGAAAGATGAGTAAGAGTTTAAATAACGCTATCGGCTTATCTGATACCAAGGAAGAGTTGCGAACCAAGGTTCTTTCAATGTTTACCGATCCGGAGAAAGTTCGAAAACGTGATCCGGGACATCCGGAAAGATGCAATGTATTTTCATTTCATAATATTGTTGGAAATCCTCGAGTCGAACAGATTGAAGAAGACTGCCGAACCGGAGATTTGGGATGCGTTGATTGCAAAAAAGAGCTATTGGGATATATGGTTGATTATCTGGAAGAGATTACGCCTTTCCGGGAACGATATCAAGGGAAAGACCAGTTAGTCAAAAATATATTAGTAGAAGGGAGTCGGAAAGCTCAGACTCTTGCTCGTGAAACAATGCAAAAGGTTCGAGAAGCAATGCATATTGCTTATCAAATACCCCGATAGATTATGGATACCGACTGGAAAGATCGAATTGAAAAAGCCAATGCTCTTTGGGGGAGGGTAAACCTGCTCCAAGAAGATATTGAGTTGGTTGAAAAACAGTTGAACGAAATTCTCCAGATTGAGGAAGAAGCCATTTCGGAAGAAGAAAATCAACCAATTGAGAAGAAGATCTTTGAATTGTTTTCTCAGGTTCTTGCCGAGCTGAAGCAACAGGAAGAAAACATTTTGAAAGTTCCACCAGAGCGCTGGAAAAAAATTCAAACCCGTGAAGTTCTTGATCTGGAAAAGATGTCACTGGACAGCTTGTTGGGTTTATATCGGAAATTTTTGAATACCGAATCGAATCAACCGGATATTGAAATAGATGATCACTTTGAAAATCTGATTGAAGAGCAGAGAGATTACATCAATGGTTTTTTTGACCAGCGAACCGGTCAATGGTTCAGAATGGATGCTTTGTTTCAGAATAGACGAGAACTTCGAATCGTTATTGCAACCTTTTTGGTTTTACTGGACATGGTATTTCGAGACCTTCTAAAAATGAAAGAAGAAGACGGGTTGGTGTACCTCCTAAAAAATGAGTGATGATATTTTGTTAAAAGGATTAATCGAAGCTTTTCTTTTTTCCTCTCCTCAGCCGGTTCCGATTGAGGAGTTAATGAGAGTGACTCAAGCCGACCGAGAAAGAGTTGAAAAAGAAATTTTGAATTTAGCCGAGGACTACCGGTTACGGCAGAGCGCCATATTTTTACGCCGAGTAGCCGGGCAGTGGCAAATGGCGGTTCGGCCGGAGTATGGAAGCCATTTGAAGGATTATGCTCAGATCACGGTTAAAAAAGGGATATCCCGTGCTGCTTTGGAGGTTCTAGCTATCGTTTCCCTTGAACAGCCGGTTACCAAAACTCAAATCGATATCAAACGAGGAGTAGATTCCGGAGCTGCAATCAGTGTTCTATTAGAAAGGGGTTTAATCATTATTGCTGGTCAGGTTGACCGACCAGGAAAACCTTTTCTTTACCAGCTTACTGAGAAATTTTATGAGGTATTTGGTTTAGAAGACCAGGAAGCCCTGCAGCGTATTCAACAAATAATTACCAGTCAGGAATTGACCCATGAGATTGAATAAATATTTAGCTCAGGCTGGAATTGGTTCTCGACGAGCCTGTGATCGTTTTATACAAGAGGGAAGGGTAACCGTCAACGACGAAATCCGAATCCAACCAGCCTATCAAGTCGAACCAGCTGATGTAGTCGCTTTTGATGGATCCCCAGTGCAGTCGGGAACTCGTCTGATCTATCTCCAGCTATACAAACCTCGAGGAACGTTGACAACAGTCCGAGATCCCCAGGGAAGGGAAACGGTTATGAAATATGTTGCTGATATCAAGGAAAGAATATTTCCGATTGGTCGTTTGGATTGTGATAGCGAGGGATTGCTTCTTTTTACCAATGATGGGCGAATCACTAATATTTTAACCCACCCCCGCTATGAAGTATTGAAAACCTATCGAGTTTACGCTTCAGGCTCCTTAAACTGCCAGGAGATGAGAGTGCTTACCGATGGACTATTGAAGAACGGGAGATGGTATCAAGCTCATTCGGTGAAGCTCATTGAACATCAGAAAGGATTTACCATTGCTGAAGTGGTTTTAAATGAAGGGAAAAAGCATGAAGTTCGTATCCTTTTTGAAGGTATTGGCCATCCGGTATTACGCTTAATACGAACCAAAATGGGGCCGATAACCCTGGATGAGAATTTGTTGCCCGGTGAGTGGCGGTATCTTTTGAAAGATGAAATTGAACTTCTTTTTGAAAGAGGTGGTGTTGGGAATGATGTCGGCCGGTAGAGGATACGTTCAAGTCTATTATGGGGATGGAAAGGGAAAAACCACTGCTGCCATTGGTTTAGCGGTAAGAGCTACCGGTCAGGGATTAAAAGTTCTTTTTCTCCAATTTTTTAAAAAGAATATAACCGGTGAGCTCATTTCGCTTCAATACCTACCAGGAATAACAGTGTATCAATTTGGATCGGGTAAATTTATTTTTAATAGGCATTGGCAAGAAGAGGATCATCGAGAATTCTTGATGGGCTGGGAAATGGCCAAAAAAACTTTAAAAGGCGAGAACTACGATTTATTGATAATGGATGAGTTTCTTTATGCTTTTACCTACCAGATGCTCAGTTGGGATGATTTTTTTCCAGAATTGGACACTCGAAATCCCAAGCTGGAGGTGGTATTAACTGGGAGGAAGGCTATACCCCAACTCATCGAATATGCTGACTTGATTACTAATATGACTCTTATAAAGCATCCCTATCAACAAGGGATACCAGCTCGAAAGGGGATTGAATATTAATGGATTATCAGACGAATCCGATGCGAGGGATCAGGGGCGCTATCACTGTTGAAAGGGATAATGCTAATGAGATCGCTGCAGCTACCTTACTTTTGTTTGAAACCATGATGGAAAAAAACCAGCTTGTGCCCGATGACGTTACTGCAGTTTTCATAACCGTCACTCACGATCTAAAATCGGCTTTTCCCGCTCGATCCATTCGAAAAATTGAAAAATACCGTTTTCTTCCCTTAATGTGTGCTCAAGAGATTCCCGTAGAGGGTGCTCTAAAACGTTGTATTCGTTTGATGATGATCGCATTCTGCCCGAGTGCCAGCCAAGATGCCATTCGTCATGTTTATTTGGGGGAGACTCAAAAACTACGGATGGATTTAAAAGGAGAAAATAATGGGTAAGGTTCGTATGCTTCCAGCTTCAAAAAAATTGAAAGGAAAAATCTTTTGTCCTCCAGATAAATCGTTGAGTCACCGAGCAGCGATGATTGGGGCCTTATCCGTTGGGGAGACCGTCGTTCAAAATTTTTCTTTTTGTCACGATACCTGGTCAACCTTACATTGCTTGGAGCTTTTAGGAGTGAAAGTACAAGCCCTTCCCAATCAGGGATTAGTGAAGATAAGCAGTTCTGGAAAAGAAGATTTGTCTGAGCCAACCGATATCCTTGATGTGGATAATTCAGGAACAACCTTGCGGTTGATTGCCGGTATTACCGCTGGAGTTCAAGGATTATCAATATTAACTGGTGATCAGAGTATACGCAGGCGTCCCATGAAACGCATTATTGACCCCTTAAGAAAAATTGGTGTGATTATCGGAGGTCGGGATCGAGACCAATATGCGCCTCTCTATGTCATTGGCAAAAAACCATTACACGCTTTTCATCATACTCTCGAAATTCCCAGTGCCCAAGTCAAGTCTTGTTTACTTTTTACCGCCTTATGGGGAGACGGTCCTTCCTTCATAAAAGAGCCGATTGTTTCGCGAAATCATACTGAAAATATGCTTAAGGCGGTTGGAAGCGATATCCGAAAGCAGAAAGAAGTGATTGAAGTTTACCCAGGAAAAGAATTGAAAGCTCGGTCTTTTAATCTCCCTGGAGATGTATCCTCAGCAGCCTTTTTAATAGCTGCCGCCCTCTTGGTATCAGGATCTTATATTATCATTCAAAACCTGGGTTTGAACCCGACCCGAACAGGAATGTTGGATTGTTTGCAAAGAATGGGAGCCAAAATCAAAACCTTTGATGCAAGGGAAGAGTGGGGAGAGCGACAAGGCCATATTGCCGTAGAACACTCAATATTAAATCATTTTGAGATTGATCGGGAAGAGATTCCATCGCTCATCGACGAGATACCCATATTATCGGTCCTTGCGACCCAGGCTCATGGACGGTCAATAATCAGAGGAGCCGGTGAATTGCGGGTAAAGGAGAGCGACCGTTTGCATGCCATCAGTGAAAATTTAATCAGTTTAGGAGCACTGGTTGATGAAACCAAAGACGGTTTGGTTATTTCCGGTCCAGTCCGATTGAAAGGTGGCAAGGTAAAAAGTTATGGTGATCACCGGATAGCTATGAGCATGGTGATAGCTGGATTGATTGCTGACGCTCCAGTAGAAGTTGAAGATATCGAATGTATATCAATCAGTTACCCGAATTTCTTTCAAGACCTTCAAAAAATTGGATACGGGAACTTTCAGATTTTTCCCGACAATTCGCTTATGAGCCCTCATGAACAGGAGGAAGTATGAAAAGCCTGATTACTATAGATGGCCCTGCCGGAGCAGGAAAAAGCACCGTAGCTCATTTGTTGGCTAAAAAGTTGTCCTATTTATATATAGATACTGGCGCTATGTATCGAGCGATTACCTATTATTTGATAAAGCAGGGTATAGACTACGGAGATTCAGAAGCTCTTAAGCAAGCTTTAGAGAAAATCGACCTTCATTTTCAAGTTATTGATGGAGCTTCGGTCATTTTTCTCAATGGAAAGCGGTGCGATGAAGAAATTCGACAAACCATGGTCAACCAGCATGTTTCACCGGTGGCAAAAATTGTTGCCGTGCGCCTTTTTTTAAAGAAAAAACAGAGGGATTTAGCTCAATCAACTTCTTCGGTAACTGAGGGACGAGATATCGGAACGGTAGTTCTTCCTGATGCTGATTTAAAAATATTTTTGACTGCACGACCAGAAATTCGAGCACAAAGACGGTGGAAAGAATTAAAAGAAAAGGGGATTGATATTTCTTATTCGGACGTTCTCGGAAATGTTATAGAACGGGATACCATCGATTCTACTCGAAGCGAAGCTCCTTTGCGGCCAGCTGATGATGCCCTGATGGTTGATACTTCTGATATGAGCATTGAAGAAGTGGTGAACTTTCTCTACCAAAAAGCGGTAGATGATGAATGATATGAAAATTCTGATTGCGAAGCATATTGGTTTCTGTCCTGGAGTAAAAAGAGCCTATACCATGGCAATAGAGGCTTTTGATAAAAACCCCCAGCCGGTTTACCTTCTTGGAGAATTAGTTCATAATCATCAAGCGGTCAAGATGTTAGTTGAAAAGGGAGCCCGGTTGGAAGATGAAGTGGAGCGGATACCAGATAAGATAACCGTGGTTACCCGTTCCCATGGTTTGGAGCGGAAAACCAGGAAAAAGCTTTTGGATAAAGGAATTACCATAGTTGATACCACCTGTCCTCGAGTTCGGAAAGTTCAGTCATTGGCCGGTGAATTAGAAAAGAAAGGGTATACCATGATTATCCTTGGTGATCCCAACCACGCCGAAATTAAAGCCTTAATCAGTGAGCTAAGCAGTAAGCCATTGGTATTAGGAAAGAATTCAACCGATTGGGGAAAAAAGCTCAATGCCTTACCAGAAAATAAACCATTGGCAGTTATCGAACAGACTACTTTTCCTCAGCAACAATATCTGGATTTTTGTCGATTGCTAAAGGAAAAAAACCGAACCAATCGATGTTTAATTTATAATACTCTTTGTCCGGAGACCGAACATCGGCAAAATGAATTAAATTCTTATCTCCAGACCGGAAAAATAGATATAGTAATCATTTTAGGAGGGAAACATAGTTCCAATACCCGGGGTCTTTATTTAGTGGCCAAAGATCAGGCTCCACGAACCATCTGGATTGAAGATCCCAATGAAGTGGAAAAGTCGTGGTTTCAACCGAATCAAACGATATTGATTGTCAGCGGAGCCTCAACTCCCGACTGTGCAGTAAAAGAATTGGTGGAAAAAATTCAATAAGGAAAAATATATGAATAGAGAAATACCATTAGTTGTTATTGCAGGGAAAACCAACGTCGGAAAGTCAACGCTCTTCAACCGTCTTTCGGGACGAAGGATTACCATTGTTGACTCAACCCCAGGCGTAACCAGAGACATTATTGAAAATATCATTGAAATAGAAGGGGTTCAGATTCGATTAGTCGATACCGCTGGCATTGAATTAGCTGTTTCGCCGGATAACCTTCTGCAAACCGAATCGGAAAAAAAAGTCTGGGAAGCCATCAAGAAAGCTGACTGTATTTTGTTGGTTCTTGATGGAAAAGAAGAAATGACCAGCGTTGATCATGAATTAATAAGTCGTTTACGTCGAGTGCAGGATGCTATTATTCCAGTCGTCAACAAAAGAGAAGGGATGACCCATTTAGGTTTATTATCGGATTTCTACGCTTTAGGATTTGATGACGTCTTACAAATATCGGCAGTGCATGGAGATGGAATTCCTCAATTAAAATCCATCCTTTTCAACCGTTTGAAAAGAGATACTGAATCGGATGAAGCTCTAATTGTTGAACATCATGATTTTCGGATTGCTATTGTTGGTAAACCGAACGTTGGAAAATCAACCTTATTTAATATGCTGTTGGAAAGTGACCGATCTATAGTGAGCACAATTCCTGGAACGACTCGAGACCCCTTGGAATCATCTCTGGTTAGCGGAGGATACGGACGATATCAACTGGTGGATACAGCCGGTTTAGCTCGTAAATCACGTATCAAAGAAGATATCGCCTTTTATGCCACAGTGCGGACCATGGAAAAAATTGCAGAAACCAATTTGTGTGTATTAATCCTTGATGTTTTAGAGGGAATTAGCCAGCAGGATCGGCACATTGCCAATCAAATTTTTCAGCAAAAAAAATGTTGTTTGGTTTTTCTGAATAAAATGGATTTAATTCCTGAGCGATTGACTCGAAAAAAGATTGAGGAAACCAAAAAGTGGATTTGGAGCGAATTAAATTTTCTCGATTATGCTACGGTTTTAATTGGGTCGGCAACTGATCGGAATATGAAACCGCATTTTTTAGCTCAATTTGCAGCCATTGCCAGCCGATATTATCAACGGCTTAAAACCAGCTTTATCAATCGAGAGATCAAGGAAAAGATTAACGATTTAAATATCAGCATGGGGAAAGGAAGACTCCTCCGTACCTATTATGGATATCAAGAGCTCAATGCTCCCCCTCGTTTTTCATTTTTAACCAATTTTAAAGGAAATGATCGAGAGCTGGAGAGAAGTATTCATAGTATTGAGAAAATCATTCGTCAGGAAGGTGACTGGGAAGGTGTGCCCATTACCATCGAGCTTAAAAATAAATAATCAATTGATTGATGAGTTTCGTGAATATTTGGAGCTGGAGCGCCATTACTCTGCTCATACAGTTGAAAATTACCTTCGGGTGGTGAATCAATTCTGTACTTTTTTAATGAAAACCAGCCAAAGAAGCCTGGATGAGATTGATACTTCAGATGTTGCCGGTTTTATGGCTTTCCTCAAAACGATTTCTCATTTAATGAGAGTTTCGCAGTTGAACCGATTATCGGCTTTAAAAACCTTTTATCGATATTTACGAAAGAGAGGGAAAATTCAAAAAAATCCTTGTGATGGTATCGGAGGGCTCAAAGAAGAAAAAAGCCTTCCTACCTTTTTTTCTCAACAGGAAATCAACCGGTTTTTAACGTATTTGGAAGATAATTTCCAAAAAAAACCGAATTTTCTTCAGGCCCGTAATCGGGCACTCTTTGAAATTCTTTATTCATCTGGTTTACGTGTAGGAGAAGTGGTTCGACTTAAAACCATCGATTTGAATTTTCAGCAGAAAATCGTAAAGGTACTAGGGAAAGGTGGTAAAGAGAGAATAGTCCCCTTTAACGAGAAAGCTCTTCAGGCGGTCAGAGATTATCTTCCATTTCGTCAACCGAAAGGAGCAGTAAAAGAGCTTTTTTTAAATTACCTTCAACAACCCTTAACCACCCGTGGGGTACGGGTCATTTTAAATAAAATTTTATCAGAGATTGGGATGGTAAAAAAAGCTTCGCCTCATACTTTTCGTCATAGTTTTGCCAGCCATTTTCTTTCCGGAGGAGCTGAAATGAGGATTGTTCAGGAAGCACTGGGACACTCCAGTCTTTCTACTACCCAGATTTACACCCATTTAAACTGGGACAATATGAAAAAGGTTTATGAAAACGCCCACCCCCGATCCCATAAAAAGGAGGATTAAATGAAGATCCTATCAACAACGGTTCTTGGTGTTTTACGAAATGGAAAAGCAGCAATGGCTTGTGACGGGCAGGTAACCATGAATGAATCAGTTTTGAAAAGAGGAGCTAAAAAAATACGGACTCTCTATCAGGGAAAGGTTTTGGCCGGCTTTGCCGGTGCTGGAGCTGATTGTCTTACCTTGCTTGATCGTTTTGAAGAAAAATTGAATTCGTATAGTGGTAATCTGGCTCGGGCTGCCATTGAGCTGGCAAAAATGTGGAGGACGGATAAAGTTCTCAGACATCTTGAAGCGCTATTGCTGGCTATGGATTTAGAGCATGTATTGATTATTTCCGGAAAGGGAGATGTAATCGAACCCGACGAGTCAATCGCAGCTATTGGTTCGGGAGGGAATTATGCTTTAGCTGCTGCAAAAGCTTTATATCGAAATACCGATATGAATTCAGAGGTAATTGCCCGACGATCTTTGGAAATTGCCGCAGAAATCTGCATTTATACTAACGATCAGATCTATTTGGAAACATTGGAATAAAACAAGGGGTTGGATGTTTCAAAAAGAAAGGAAGCGAATGACATGGAACACATTGATGATTTTTTAACCCCAGAAGAAATTGTCCGGGAATTAGATAAATATATTATTGGTCAGGAAGACGCTAAGAAATCTGTAGCGGTTGCCCTTCGTAACCGGATTCGACGGAGATTACTTCCTCAAGACATGGCTGAGGAGATTACTCCAAAAAATATCATTATGATTGGCCCAACTGGTGTTGGTAAAACTGAGATTGCCCGTCGGATTGCAAAATTGACTGGTGCACCTTTTATGAAGGTTGAAGCAACCAAATTCACTGAAGTTGGCTATGTGGGAAGAGATGTTGAGTCAATTATTCGTGATCTGACTGAGTTATCATTACGAATGGTAAAAAGTGAAAAAATAAGTGCTCAAGAAGGAAAAACCAGATGGGTTGTGGAAGAACGCTTGTTAGACCTTCTTTTTAATAAAAAAGTAACCCCAGAAGATTTTGATGAACCTCCTTCTTCTGAAACCAGCCCTCGGGTTGACGTGGTATGGCCGGCTCCATCTTCTTCAGCAGAACGAACTCGAGAAAAAATCCGGGAAAAATTACGAAAGGGTGAGTTAGAAGACCGGGAAATCGAAATCGAGATAGAAGAGAGTTCGATGCCGGTAGAAGTGGTTAATGTTGGCGGTTTAGATAATATGGGTATTGACTTTTCTGGTCTTTTTGGAGGCATTTTCCCCACTCGCAAGAAGAAAAAACGGGTAAAAGTTAAAGATGCTCGAGAAATTCTTTTTAATCAAGAAGCTCAAAAGTTGTTGGATATGGATGACATTAAAAGTGAAGCGGTTCGACGAGTCGAGGAAAGTGGAATTGTTTTTATCGATGAGATCGACAAGATTGCCTCACCAGGGGGGAGAGACACCCATGGTCCCGATGTTTCTCGAGGAGGAGTTCAGCGTGACCTATTACCGATCGTAGAAGGCTCAACGGTGGTTACCAAACATGGACCAGTCCGTACCAACCATATTCTTTTCATTGCTGCTGGGGCTTTTTCCCATACCAAGCCATCAGATTTACTTCCTGAATTACAAGGTCGGTTTCCCATACGGGTTGAACTTTCAGCGCTCAGTGAAGAAGATCTCTATCGTATCGTTGTAGAGCCCTACAATTCTTTGGTAAAGCAATATACAGCATTGCTGTCTACCGAAGGACTCGAATTGCAATTTACCGATGAAGGGCTACGCGAAATTGCCCATATATCCTCAATTTTAAATCAAAAAATGGAAAATATCGGTGCACGTCGTTTACACACAGTAGTAGAGCGAGTTCTCCAGGATATCTCTTTTAGAGCACCGAACTTAAAGGAAAAAGAGGTAGTTATTGATCAAGCTTATATTCAGGACCGATTGAAAAATGTTTTGCAGGATGAAGATGTTACTCGTTACATTTTATGACTTCATTTATAGATAAATGGGAATTATGGTTGAAATATTTTTCCCTTTCATGATATACTGTGCCCGATTTATGCATAGCATAAGAATAAATTCTCATGTCGGACATAAATTCCGGTGATCTTCCCAAAAAGATTAACCATCGGTCCGGCAGAGGAAAAAACCGGAAGGAGAATTATTTATGATCGTTACCATGAAGCAATTATTGGAAGCTGGGGTTCATTTTGGTCATCAAACTCGCCGTTGGAATCCAAAAATGAAACCCTATATTTTTACCGAAAGGAATAATATTTACATTATTGATTTACAAAAAACCGTTGGTTTAGCTGAGAAGGCTTACTATTTTGTTCGTGACCTAGCGAAAGAGGGTGGAACGGTTCTTTTTGTTGGGACCAAGAAGCAGGCACAGGAATCGATCGAGCAAGAAGCGAACCGATGCGGAATGCATTATGTAAATCAGCGTTGGCTGGGTGGTATGCTTACCAATTATGTAACCATTCAGCAGAGTATAGATAAATTAGAACATATTGAAAAAATGGAAGAAAATGGTATCTTAAACCGACTTCCTAAAAAAGAAATTATGCAAATCTTAAAAACCAAAACTCGATTGGAAAAATATCTCACTGGAATTCGAAAGATGTCTAAAGTTCCTGATTGTGTTTTTGTTGTCGATCCCAGAAGAGAGCGAAACGCCGTATTGGAAGCTCGTCGTATTGGAATTCCAATCGTTGGTATAGTTGATACGAACTGTGATCCTGATGAAGTCGATTTTGTGATACCCGGTAACGATGATGCCATACGGGCTATTCGTCTCTTTTCTTCCATCATAGCCGATGCCGTGATGGAAGGGAAACAGTATGCTACCGAAGGTCGCGAAGAAGTTGCTACTGAAGGAGAAGCTGTTCCTGAAACTGATGCAGCGGTTTCAAATGAAGTAACGATTGGTAGCGATGAAGAAGAACCTCCGCTTTCGATTTTAGAAGAGCTCAAGGACCCTGAACTGGAAGAAATAGAAAGCAATGATGAAAATCTCACTGAAGAAGCAAAGGAGGAGCAGCCATGAGCTATGATGCTAAAGTAGTTTACGAACTCAGAAACCTAAGTGGCGCAGGAGTCATGGAATGCAAAAAAGCCTTAGAAGAAACCAACGGAGATATGGAAAAAGCCTGTGAGCTTCTTCGTAAGAAGGGAATTGAAACAGCAGCAAAGAAACAAAGCCGATCAGCCGAACAGGGCCTCATCGGTTCTTACGTTCATACTGACGGGAAGATAGGAGTATTGGTGGAAGTCAATTGTGAAACTGACTTTGTTGCCCGTACTGAAGAATTTGTCAACTTTGTCAAAGAATTAACTCTTCAAATCGCCGCTCAAGCCCCCCGCTGGGTAGCGATTGAAGAAGTGCCTGAAGATATTCGTAAGGAAGAAGAGAAGATCTACCAAGCTCAGCTTAGTGAAAGCGGTAAACCTGAAGCAGTCCAAAAGAAAATTGTTGAAGGGAAGCTGAATAAGTTTTATCAGGCAAACTGCCTTCTCGAACAGGAATACATTCGAGATGGTGATAAAAAAATTAAGGACTTATTGGTGGAAACCATTGCTAAAGTGGGTGAGAATATAATTATTAAACGATTTGTTCGTTTAAAACTCGGTGAAGAATAGCATGGGTGAAAAGGTGAAGCCGCTTTATCGCCGGATTTTGTTAAAGTTATCCGGTGAAGCGCTGATGGGGTCACTCTCTTCAGGTATTGATAACAGAGTATTAGAGTATTTTACTCAAGAGATTAAACAAGTTCACCAATTAAAGGTAGAAATCGCCATTGTGGTTGGTGGTGGAAATATCTTTCGAGGGCGTACTGCCGGAGATCGGGGAATAAGCCGAGTGACCGCTGATAATATGGGGATGTTGGCAACGGTTATTAATGCCTTAGCTCTTCAAGATTTTCTTGAAAATGCTGATATCCCCACTCGAGTCCAAACTGCCATCGAAATGAGGGCGGTAGCTGAACCTTATATTCGAAGACGTGCCATTCGTCACTTGGAAAAAGGACGGGTGGTCATTTTGGCAGCCGGGACCGGGAATCCTTACTTTACAACCGATACTGCAGCTGCTCTCCGAGCTGCTGAGATCAAAGCCGATGCAGTTATTAAAGCGACCAAGGTTGATGGTGTGTATGAGTCAGACCCGGTAACCAACCGGAATGCAGTCAAATATGAAACCATCAGCTATCTTAATTTGCTGAATCTCGGACTGAAGGTCATGGATTCGACTGCAGTTTCTTTGTGTATGGATAACAATATTCCTATCATTGTTTTTAACTTTAACCAAACTGGCAATCTTTTAAGAGTCGTTTTAGGCGATAAAATTGGAACTTTTATTTCTCAGGAGGGAGGATAATGGCAGAACAATTAAAGGATTTATTAAAGGATATTGAGAAAAGAATGAAAGCGGCTATTGCTGTTTTGCGAGATGAACTGTCCCATGTGAAAACCGGTCGAGCCACTCCGGCTCTCATTGAGAATGTAGTTGTTGATTATTATGGAAGCACGGTTGAATTAAAAACCATAGCATCAATTAATACACCTGATGCGAAGACTATTGTTGTTCAACCCTGGGATAAAAATGCCCTTCAACCGATTGAAAAGGGCATTTGGAAATCCGATTTGGGTTTTAACCCAGTGGTAGATTCCAACATTATTCGAATCAATGTTCCTCCATTAACCGAGGAAAGGCGAAAAGAGATTGCCAAGTTTACCAAGAAAACAGCCGAAGAAGCCAAGGTTGCAATACGCAACTTAAGGCGTGAAGCCAACGATGGAATTAAAAAGTTGGAAAAAGACGGGGTTATTTCTGAGGATGAGAGTAAAAAAACAGTGGCAGAAGTTCAAAAAATGACCGATGAATTTACCAATGAAATAGATGGAATATGGGAGAAAAAAGAAAAGGAAATCATGAGTATTTAGAATATGGCATTCATCATGTTGCCATTATTATGGACGGGAACGGTCGTTGGGCTCAAACTCGAGGGAAGCCGAGATTAGAAGGTCATCGGCAGGGAGTTGAGGCTGTTCGATTGGTGGTTAAAGAAACCTGGGATGAGAAAATCCCTTTTCTCACCCTGTATTCGTTTTCTACCGAGAATTGGCGGCGACCAATAAATGAGGTTCAGGGACTGATGCAAATCTTTATTGAGGCAATTGATCGATATGCCGAAGAATTGTATCAGAATCAGGTAAAAGTTCGATTCATAGGGAAAAAAGAGGGTTTTCCCGATCATTTGACTGAGCGAATGGAAAACCTGGAGAAGTTAACCGAACGGAATCAGGGTTTGACCTTGAATTTGGCTTTAAATTATGGTGGGAGAGACGAGATAATCAGGGCATTTCAAAAATTCCTTCAGATCTCATTGAATCAGGGAGGAGATATTGATGAAGATTCCTTTCGACAATATCTCGATACCGGGAATCAACCCGATCCCGATCTCTTGATCCGAACTGGTGGAGAAAAACGTTTAAGTAATTACTTACTCTGGCAGTTGGCTTATAGTGAGCTCTATTTTACCGATGTTCTTTGGCCTGATTTTTCATCTCGAGACTATCATCAAGCACTTGCCGATTTTGTCAGCCGAAAAAGAAAATTTGGGGGATTAGGCTAAGAGGTGACCAAACTTTCCCAGCCGACGGAATTTAAACTGAGAACCTTTAGCATTCTATTAGCCTTGCCTCCTTTCTTGTTTTTGATGGTGTATCATGACCTAACCCTGATAGCGGTATTTGCTGCTCTTTCGGTTTTCGCTTTCCAAGAATATATACAAATGGTCCATTGTAAAATTCCACACCGATTTACCAAAGTACTCATCATCATAGCAATAATTTTATTTTACCTTTCTTTCCTTTATCCTCATTCATCAGCACCGTTTATTTGGTTTGTTTTCTTTATTCTTTTAGTTTGGTGGAGTTTCTACGAGCGTTCCAGAATAATTGAACGGGTTAGTTTTTTCTTATTTGGAATTGTCTATTGTATCGGGCTTCCTTTTTTTTGGGTAAAAACCGGTCTCGATTATGGTCGATGGATTCTGGTTGGTTTTGCCTGCATTGTCTGGTTAAATGATATTGGTGCGTATATAGTTGGTAAAAAGTGGGGTCAACATAAAATAGCTCCGGCTATTAGTCCTGGAAAAAGCTGGGAGGGATTATGGGGAGGAATAGCCCTGAGTTGTGGAGGAGCCCTTTTTTTAAAAATATTTTTTCTTTCTCATTGGACAGTATTTCAATCTCTTTTGATTGGATTGATAATAGCTTTGGTTGGTTTCTTGGGAGATCTCTTTGAGTCATCTGTGAAGAGAGAATATCAATTAAAAGATTCTGGACAATTTTTGCCTGGTCACGGTGGATTTCTGGACCGATTTGATTCCTTTTTTTTCGTATCCCCAGTGATTTATTTTATTCAAACTTGGTGGGGAGGTTAAGATGAGAGTTGCAGTAATTGGATCGACTGGTTATTTGGGAGAGCAGATTTGTAATGTTCTCTCTTATTTTCCCGAATTTGAAGTGAAGACATTAGTTGCGAATATAAACCGGGAAAAACTCATTCAACAAGCCCAAGCTTTTCGTAATCCATCGATTTATCTTGCTAATCCTGAAGCGAATTTTAGAGCCGCTTCTGATTTAAAAGAATCGGGAATAAGGGTTTTAAAAAACCGAGATGCGGTTAAAGAAATACTCTTAGGAGATTCTATCGATGGAATATTTTTTGCCTTATCGGGAATTGACTGGATTGATCTTTTTTATGATTTATTGAACACCGATAAGATCATTTGGATGGCCACCAAAGAAATTATCGTTGCCGGAAGCGAGCTTTGGAAAGGCGAAAGAGATTTAAGTCAAAATAAAAATATTATTGCATTGGATAGCGAGCATAATGCTCTCCATCAGCTCATTCAAGGCCATAACCAAGAACATATTGCCAAGATTTATCTCACAGCTTCGGGAGGAGCGTTTTATGAATGGCAAGGAGATTTGAATGAAATTACTCCTGAAATGGCTCTCTCTCATCCCAATTGGAAAATGGGAACGAAGATAACTGTTGATTCGGCCAATTTAATTAATAAAGGGTTAGAGGTGATTGAAGCCAATTGCCTTTTTCGGTTCCCTTATTCCCAAATTGATGTTCTCATCCAGAGAGAAAGTGTGATTCATGCTCTTGTCGAGAGAAAAGACGGCTTTATAACAGCGCTTCTTTCCAAACCAGATATGAAATCGGTTATTTTGCATGCTTTAAAAACCGAAAGAACTTTTCCTTGGGAAGAGTATAAAATGGATTTTACCCAGCTGCACCAATTGCATTTTGATTATCCGGTTCCTGATCGTTTCCAGGGTTTTTATCTTGCAGTCAAAGTGGGACGCTTGGGGGGAGGGTATCCAGCTTTCTTTTGTGGGGCTGATGAAGCATGTGTTCAGGCTTTTCTCAGTCACCGAATTGGGTTTAATCATATCCCCATTCTTTTGGAAAAAACCTTGGAAACAACAATAGCAAAGCCACAATCGGTATCCGATGTTATTTATATCTATAACCAGGGGTTTAAAATCGCAAAGGACTTGATACAACAAAGGAGATCCTTAAAATGTTGACTATCCTGGCTACTATATTTGTTATTGGGTTATTAGTTCTCTGCCATGAATTCGGTCATTTTATTTTTGCTCGATGGTTTAAGGTTAGAGTTTTAAAATTTGCCATAGGGTATGGACCAAAACTTTGGTCGACGCAAAAAGGGGATACTGAGTATTCGATTCGAGCTTTTCCGCTGGGTGGATTTACCAAAATGGCCGGGATGGAAGAAACGCTCATTGAAGGGTATAGTGAAGCAAGTGTTCCTGATGCTGAGCGTTTCGATAAAAAGCCAATTTATCAAAGAAGTCTCATTGTGGCAGGGGGACCTGCCATGAACCTGTTTTTATCGATTATTTTAGTTTTTTTGGTTTTTAGTTTTTTGGGCGTACCTACCAGCAGTTTAAAAATTCAACAAGTTATCGAAAATAGTCCAGCTCAAAGTGCCGGGATATTGCCTGGAGACGTTATTACTTCGATTAATGGGAAAACTATCGAGAAAATGGAGGATTTATCCAATCAAATCGCTCTTAACGGTGAACAAGAATTATCTTTAACCGTTTTACGAGAACAAACAGAGATTGAAGTGCAGTTAGTCCCTCGTTGGGATGAAGATGAAAAACGTTTCTTGATTGGTATTGTTTATGGAGTTGAAAATCGTCGAGTAAATCCTTTCGTTGCCTTTTATAAAAGTGTTTCTTCGGTGATAGAATGGTTCGTTGTGAGCTTCCTTGGTTTACTGTATATGGTAATGGGACGGGTTCCAATGGAAGTGACTGGTATTGTTGGAATTGCTCGAATGTCGGGGCAAGCTGCCAGTTATGGGTTTTTAAATTTGCTTTATTTTTCGGCATTGATTAGCGTGGCTTTAGCCCTTTTTAATTTATTGCCAATTCCGGCATTAGATGGAGGTCATCTTTTGCTTTTTCTTTATGAAAAAATCCGGGGGAAACCGATGGATCCAAGTAAAATTGGATTTTTCTATATGATTGGATTTTTATTTATCATTTTGATGGCAATATTCGTTACCTATCAGGATGTTCTAAGAATAGTTACCGGAAAATGAAGCGAGAAAAAACTTTCCAAGTCTTTCTTGGTTCTCTTGCTATTGGTGGACGTTCATCGGTTTCGGTAGAGTCTATGGGGAGAGTTTACCCAGGACGAGTTGATGAATGTTTGAATGAAATTTGTGCCGCAGCAGCAGCTGGAAGTGACTGCTTTCGAATTGCCGTACCCGATGAAGGAGCTTTGTCCGGCATCATACAGCTGAAAAAGCATTCACCCCTTCCTCTCGTAGCCGATATCCATTTTTCGCCGATCATTGCTCTTAAGGCAGTCGAAGCAGGTATTGATGGAATTCGAGTTAATCCTGGAACTTGGAAAAATCGGCTCCAATACCAACAGCTTATTGAGAGAATGAAAGCAAGAAATGGTGTGCTTCGACTAGGTGCCAATACCGGCTCGCTCCCCTCTCATCTCCAGAAAAAGGGGAGAGTGGAGGCACTCCTTGATAGTATAATCGAAATGATTGAAATCCCACAGAAAAATGATTTTCACCGAATTATTCTTTCTGCCAAATCAACCGATATTAATGAAACAATTGAGATTTATGAACGCTTAGCTGACGCTTTTTCTTATCCTTTACATGTCGGACTGACTGAAGCTGGTGAGGGATTTGAAGGAATCATTAAGTCGACAATTGCTTTAAGTACAATCCTCCAAAAAGGGATAGGGAATAATATACGCGTTTCACTCACTTCACCCAATCCGGTTCTTGAATCCCAAGTTGCGGTCCAAATACTTCAAGGAGTGGGACTACGGCAAAAAGGAATTGAAGTAATTTCCTGTCCGACCTGTGCTCGAACCAGAGGAGATGTGGTATCATTTGTTAGAGAAATAAAAGAAGCAGTCCAGATGATATCATCTCCCTTCCCCATAAAATTAGCAATCATGGGGTGTGAGGTGAATGGTCCGGGAGAAGCAAAGGAGGCTGATTTAGGGTTAGCTTTTGGAAAATCAACCGCGCTCCTTTTTGTTCAAGGTAAAGTAGTTAAAACCATGCATCAACAGGATGCTTTGAGTGAACTGGTAAAACAATTACAATTGATGGTATCCAATCCAATGGTGAAAAAATAGGAGGAAAATACGCTTTGAAAATGTCAGCTTTGTTTGCTCCAACACTGAAAGAGAATCCCGCCGAAGCCGAAGTGATCAGTCATAGCTTAATGCTGCGGGCAGGAATGATCAGGCAACTTTCATCGGGAATATATAATATCCTTCCTTTGGGTTTGCGTTCTTTGGAAAAAATCATGAATATTGTTCGTCGAGAGCTGAACCATGCTGATGGTCAGGAACTTTTGTTACCCGCCCTTCAACCTGGAGAACTTTGGAAAGAAACCGGGCGCTGGGATATTTATGGTCCGGAATTGATCCGTTTTCAAGACCGTCGAGAACGAGATTTTTGTTTGGGACCAACCCATGAAGAAGTGATCACCGATATAGCTCGGAAAGAGATTCGCTCCTATCGCCAGCTCCCTTTGCTGTTGTATCAAATCCAGACGAAATTTCGAGATGAAATCCGACCTCGGTTTGGAGTGATGCGGTCTCGAGAATTCATTATGAAGGATTTGTACAGCTTCGATCGGGATTATGAGGGATTAAAGGTGAGTTACCAAAAAATGTATGATGCCTACTCAAAAATATTTGCGTCTTGTGGTTTAGAATATATAGCAGTGAGAGCTGATTCGGGGGTAATCGGTGGAGATGTTTCTCACGAATTTCTTATTATTGCCGATTCTGGGGAAGAAAAAGTGATGAGATGTCCAAAGTGTTTGGTTGCCTCAACCCAGGAGATCAGTGATTGTCCAGAATGCCATGCTGGTATGGAGGAAAAGCGAGGTATTGAAGTTGGCCACATTTTTCAGTTGGGAACGAAATATTCGGAATCGATGAAAGCCTATTTTGTTGACCAGGATGGGAAAGAAAAACCTTTGATTATGGGATGCTATGGAATCGGCATTGGAAGAACTATGGCTGCAGCAATTGAAGCCAATCACGACGAAAATGGAATAAAATGGCCTTGGAATATCGCTCCCTACGAGATAATCATTATACCGGTAAAATTAAAAAATCAAGCCGGTATGGAACTAGCCGAAAGCATTTCCCAGCAGCTTGCTCATCAAGGGTATGAGACAATCTGGGATGATCGAGAAGTTTCAGCAGGATATAAATTCAAAGAAGCTGATTTGATTGGTTTTCCAATTCAGGTGATTGTTGGTGAAAAAGCCTTGAAAAATGGCACTTTGGAAATTAAAATACGTTCAAATGGAAAGAGGATAGAGTGTACCCGGGAGCAGTTGGTATCAGTGATAAAAAAAATTAAGGATGAATTGGTTATTTTGTAGGAATCAACATGAAAGATCAAACCGAAATGAACCAATTAAACAATAAGAACCACCGAATTACATCAATTATTGCTGCTTACAATGAAGAAAAAACTATCGGACCGATTATTGATGTCCTGAAAAGAGTGCCCGTTATTGAGCAGATTGTGGTGGTGAGCGATGGATCAACCGATCGAACGGTAGATATTGCTCGAAGTCGTAATGTTGAGGTTGTTGATTTAATTAGTAATGTAGGGAAGGGCGGTGCTCTTTACCGGGGGTTAGAGTACATACGAACCGATGTAGTTCTTTTATTAGACGCGGATTTAGTTGGGTTAGAAGAAAGTCATGTGTTGAGCTTGGTTCACCCAGTTACCGAAAGAGAAGCCGATGTAACCATTGGGGTGTTTGAAGAAGGGCGTTTTGCCACCGATTTTGCTCAGAAAATTGCTCCGTTATTATCAGGACAACGGGCGATACGAACCGATGTCATCCAAAACATATCCGATCTGGAAGTATCCCGATACGGAGTTGAAGTTGCTATGAACCGATATATTCGAAAAAACGGTGTGACCATGAAATTGGTGAAGCTGCCTGGATTGACTCATGTGATGAAGGAAGAGAAAATGGGCTTGATGAAAGGATTTCGTCATCGAGTCAAAATGTATTGGGAAATCTTGAAAAACTCGTATGGAGGAGGAGGCTGATAGAGCTCTGAATAGTCGAAGATTATTCATTAAAACCCTTGGTATTGTTTGTAGTGGTCATGGTAGCCAGACGAATATGGGAGCGGACGGTATTCGTCAGGAATTACTGGAGATTTCTCGCAGTGCAGGCTTTCAATTGACGGAGATTTGGGAGGTAAACATTTTTCATCCTTTTCCTCATTATTATTTGGGCAAGGGAAAGGTTGAAGAAATTAAAGTTTTTCTGCAGAAAAATCCTGAAATTCGCGGTGTGATTATTGATACCGAAATATCTCCTTCACAGCAAAAAAACCTCGAAAAAGCCCTTAATGTGAAGGTTTATACCAAGATAGCCCTTATCCACCGAATTTTTGCCGCACGAGCCCGTTCTTCGGAAGGAAAGATTAAAGTTACAGTGGCATCACTTCAGTATGAACTCAGTCGGTTATCCGGGAAGGGAGTTGAAATGTCCCGCTTGGGTGGTGGTATTGGTACCCGTGGACCCGGGGAACAAAAAATAGAAACTGAAAGAAGACGCATTAAACAAAAAATTGGACAGCTTAAAAAAGAACTAAATAAAGTAAATCGATATCGTGAAGTACGGAAAAACCTTCGGATAAAAAAGAATCTCCCCATTGTTGCCATCGTTGGATATACCAATGCCGGGAAGTCGACGCTCTTAAATAGTCTTACCGATGCTCATGCTTATGTCGAGGACCGATTGTTTGCCACTCTTGACCCTACAGCCCGGAAGGCATTTTTGCCGGGGATTGGATCGGTCATTTTTACCGATACAGTAGGGTTTATCCGGGAAATGCCAGAAACGCTTATTGATGCTTTTCGAGCCACTCTCGATGAGATTAATGACGCCGATTGTCTTCTCGAGGTTTTAGACTTATCCGATCCCAGTTATCCCGAACACCATAAGGTGATAAACCGCATCTTGCAAAATATGGCTATAGCGTGCCGACCTAAGATTATCGTTTTTAATAAGATTGATCAGGTTGAACCGGTACCGGTTATTTCAAGAGATATATTTGATGATAATCCATATGTTATGATATCAGCTGAGAAAAAAAATGGTATTGAAAACCTCATCGAGACGATCGGTAAACTGTTGAAAAGCAATCGTGAAAGTTTGAACCTCACAGTAAGCTACCGAAATCTTCCTCAAATCGAAAAAGAGATATACCATCACGGCTATATTGAAAATATTGAATTTCGAATCGATGGCATGGTTGAAGTTCGTTGTTCGATTTCTAAGGAAGCCACTGGCCGAATCCGTCAGCTAAATTTTTCATCTTAAAAAGGACTTGAAAAGAAGCCAGTTGGATTTCGATAGTGGTTCCCATAAGGTATATTATGTAAAATTTATTTCTTTTCGCTTTGTTCCCCTTCTTTTTTTACTTTTTCCACGTAATTGAGCTGTAAATTCGTCAGATGCATTTCCATTTCTTTTTTGATTGATGGGGCAAAATCATTCTTTAAATTTTCAAAAATAAGTTCAAAGAGATCGATGGCACGATGAGCTTCTTTCAAATCAACCAGCGTTTCTCCGTTTTCAGGATGAACCAATAGCCCTAAATATTGCCAGGCTTTTGCCTGCAGTACATTTAAAAAGTAATACCCTAAATCAGAAATTTTTTGAGGCGGTATCTTTTCATGGTTCTTTTCATTCATTTGACTGACCTCCTTTGAAATAGGATAAAAATGTATGAATAATTTCATCACTTATTATATCGGGATTTTTCCCCTCAATAGAAATCCAGCGAATTGGAGCTTTCCGAAACCAAGTAAATTGTCTTTTTAAATATTGAAAAGTTCCTATAGTAATCAGTTTTTCCATTTGTTGGATAGTTATACCACCTTGTAGGTATTGAACTACCGGTCCATAAGTAAAATTATTTAAAGCAGGAACATTTAGAGAAAAACCTTTTGATAAAATGTCTTGGACTTCTTGGATGAGCCCCTCTTTTATCATATACTGAGTTCTTTCAATAATTCTTCTTTTGAGATCTACTTTCTTGTAGTCAAGACCGAAAAAAATAAATTGGAAAGGGATTTTGGCTTTTGATGGAAATTTTTTGAAGAAAGTTGGAGGCTTATTAGTTTGGTGGTAAATTTCTAAAGCACGAATCAAACGTTTCCGATCATTTTTACCAATTTGGGAAGCACGGGGAGGGTCAATGGCTACCAGACGAGCAAAAAGCTGAGGGTTGGAATAACCTTCAAAAATGAGTCGCAATCGGGGATGAGAGGGACTTCCTTGAGGAACGAAAGGCTCATATAGACTTTTTAAGTAAAAACCGGTACCACCAATGATAACTGGAAGAGAATGTCTTTCTAAACATTCCCAAATAAAGCGGAAAGCCTCGGTGCGAAAACGAAAGGAACTCCAAATTTGATCTGGCTCAAGGATATCGATTAGATGATGGGGAATTAGACGTCTCTGCTCTATTGTAGGTTTTGCAGTACCAATGCTTAAATATTTATAAATAGCCATAGAATCAGCATAAATCAATTCCACCTTTTCTAATTTCTGAGCAAGAAGAAAGGAAAGATCGGTTTTTCCGCTGGCGGTTGGACCAACCAAACCAAGGATTGGTATGGGACGCGAAGTATCAGGAAAGAACCAATTCTCCATAAAGTTTTCCTTTCAAAGTCTTGATCACGACGACTGAGATAACTTGTCCAAGAATAAAATTTGTATTAGGAAGATAGATTCTTTGGTTATCAGTCGTTCTCCCTGAAGAATTCATTCCTTCAATTTGATCAATCAAAATCTTGGTTTTTTTACCGACCCAGTTCGATAATTTTATTTGATGGATATCAGAAAGAGTTTGATTAAGAAATTGAAGCCGTTTTTTCTTTTCTGCCAAAGGAAGATGATCGGGAAGCTGATAAGCAGCAGTTCCTGATCGGGAAGAATAAATATAGGTGTAAGCCTGATCAAAATGGACTTCTTGAACGATATTAAGAGTATCCAAAAAATCCCTTTCAGTTTCACCGGGAAAACCAACAATCATATCGGTCCCGATTCCCGAATCAGGCAGGTTTTGTCGGATGTACTTTGCTAATTTTAGGTAATGATCTCGGGTATAACCCCGATTCATAGCAGACAAAATACGATCTGAACCCGATTGAATAGGAAGATGGAAATAATGAGCCATTATAGACGAATTCTTTACGATGTCAACAATGGAAGGCCGCATATCTTTAGGATGAGAGGTTAAAAAGCGAATCCAGAACGATGAATTATGAAAATTTTGTTCAATAGCTTGTAAAAGAACTTCAAAGCCATTTTTTAAGTCTAAGTCTAATCCATAGCTATTCACATTTTGGCCTAAAAGGATGATTTCTTTGTATCCATCTTGGATAATTTTCTCGATATCGGTCAGGATGGTCCGTAATGGTTTACTTCTTTGGGGACCGGTGGTATACGGGACAACACAGTAACTACAAAAATTGTCGCAGCCATATGTGATAGGTAAATAAGCAGATATATGTGAAGAGTTTCGGAGATAACCACTTTCGTCAAAAACCTGAGAAGATGATGGCAGGTTGAAATCCAATATTTTCTTTTTTTTTCTGGTATGTTCTTCAATAAATTGAGGAATATGATCGATATTTGAAGTTCCAATCACTATTTGAGCTCCGGGTACTCTTTGTACGAGACGGTTTTTTAGGAATTGACTTAAACAACCAAAAATTACAATAATTGGATATCGAGACGTTTTATTAAGGTCTTTAATGGTTTTTTGAATATTGCTAATGGCTTTTTCTGAAGCGTGTTCCCGCACGGCACAGGTATTAAACAATAAAATATCAGCTCTTTTTTTATCTTCGATCAGTTGATATCCATTTTGAATCATAACCTGGGCAATATGTTCACTGCGGCTTTTATTCATTTGACATCCATAGGTTTCGATAAAAAAAGTTGTGTTGGTCATCATTGAACCTTCTACTCAATTTGATAAATAATAAAGCCTGTACACAATACATTTTATTTATGGTACAGGCTTTATTATTCAAACAAGATTTACTTATTCCAAGGTTTTATAATTAATTTAATAGCAGTTCTTTCCTCACCATCTATAATGATGTCGGTGAAGGCTGGAATACACACCAGATCAATTCCATTAGGAGCAAGAAATCCACGAGCAATAGAGATGGCTTTAATTGCTTGATTGACAGCACCAGCCCCTACTGCTTGTATTTCAACTATTTGTTTTTCTCGAATGATTCCAGAAAGAGCTCCTGCAACTGAATTTGGATTCGATTTTGAAGAAACCTTCAGTACATCCACCTTTGAATATCCTCCTTGTTGAAGTCAAAATAAAATAAAATACGCTTCAACTCAAACTAAATCGTGTGATGGAAACCGATTTCCCAGTTTGATCATCAACTTCTACAATTACACCGTTCAGAATTATATTCTCTTTGGCAACAGTATACCGAACTGGTATTTGGGTCAAAAAGCGACTTAATATTTGCTTGGTTTCAATACCGATTACCGAATGATGAGCTCCAGTCATACCAATATCAGTGATATAAGCGGTTCCACTGGGTAGTATTTTCTCGTCGGCAGTAACTACATGGGTATGTGTTCCAACGACACAAGAAACCCGGCCGTCACAATACCATCCAAAAGCAATTTTTTCTGATGTTGCCTCAGCATGAAAATCAACCAGAATAATATTGGTTTCTTTTTTTATTATTTCTAATTCTTTATCAAGGGCTTGAAAAGGACAATCCAGTGGTGACATAAAAACCCGACCGCTTAAATTGAGGACTGCCCATTTTCTTTGGTTATTTTTAAGAATAACCGATCCATTTCCTGGAACACCAGGTGGATAATTCAAAGGACGTAATAACCTCAATTGACTATCAATATAAGGAAGGATCTCTTTTTTATCCCAGATGTGATTACCAGTGGTAATTACGTCTATTCCAAATCCAAGTAATTCCTCGGTTGTTTCGGGGGTGATACCCAGCCCTCCAGCTGAATTTTCACCATTAACGATTACTGCGTCGATATTCTGAGACTTTCTTATAGCTTTAATTTTTTCTCCAACTATTTTTCGACCCGGTTTTCCGATAACATCTCCTATGATGAGAAATCTCAAAGTGCTTTCCTCCTACTTGGCATACTCTACAGCTCGGGTCTCACGAATGACAGTAACTTTAATTTGGCCTGGATATTCAAGCTCTTTTTCGATTTTCTTGACGATATCATAAGCTAACTTTGCTGAAAGAGCATCGTCCACTTTCTCGGGCTTGACAATAATTCGAACTTCTCGGCCTGCCTGAATGGCATAGGATTTCTCAACACCATCAAAAGAATTAGATATTTTTTCCAATTGCTCCAACCTTTTGATATAGGCTTCTAAGCTTTCCCGACGAGCTCCTGGTCTTGAAGCTGATATGGCATCAGCAGCTTGAATCAAAACAGCTTCAATGGTTTGTGGTTCGATGTCGTTATGATGTGCTTCTATGGCATGAACGATTTCCCATTTTTCGCCATAACGTTCTGCTAATTCAGCTCCGATTTTGGCATGCGGTCCTTCGATTTCATGATCCAAAGACTTCCCAATATCATGAAGCAGACCAGCTCTTTTAGCAAGATTGACATTTATTCCCAGTTCAGAAGCCATAATCCCGGCGAAATGGGTTACTTCTTTAGAGTGTTGGAGTACATTTTGCCCATAGCTGGTTCGATAGTAAAGCTTTCCTAAAAGCTTTACCAAATCAGAATTGACATTTTTCATCCCAGTGTCAAAAAGAGCCTGCTCACCCTCTTGGATTATTTTTTCTTCAACCTGGGTTTTTGCTCGTTCAATAAGCTCTTCGATCCGCGCTGGGTGAATACGACCATCTAAGATTAGTTTTTCCAAAGCAATACGAGCAATTTCACGACGGATAGGATCAAAGGAAGAAATGATAACTGCTTCAGGAGTATCGTCGATAATGAGATCAACTCCAGTCATCATTTCAAAAGTCCGAATATTTCTTCCTTCTCTACCGATTATGCGTCCTTTCATGTCATCATTCGGTAAACTAACAATTGAGACAGTGTTTTCTGCGGTGTATTCAGCAGCGTATCGCTGCACTGCTTGAACAACGATATGACGAGCGTTTTTTTCCGCTTCTTTCTTCGCGTTTTCTTCCGCTTCTTTTATTTTTAAGCCGGTTTCAAACGCCAGAGTTTTTTCTAACCGATCCAGCAATTCTTCACGGGCATCTTCAATGGTTAATCCGCCAATTCGAGCCAGTTCTTCCACTTCTTTTGCCTTCATTTCTTCCACTTCTATAAGCATTTTTTCTGCGTCTTCTGTGATTTTTTGAAGATGATTATCTCTTTTTTCAATCTGCTCGCTTCGCCTTTCTAACATTTCTTCTCTTCTCAACAAGCGGGCCTCAAAACCCTGTAAATCTTTTCTTTTTTTCCTTATTTCTTCTTCTAAGGCTTGTTTTTCTCGAATAACTTGTTCTTTAGAGCTCAGTAAGGCCTCTTTTTTTATTGTTTCGGCTTCACGATTGGCATCTTGAAGCATTTCTTGGATTTTTTGCTCCACATCTTCTTTTTTCTGTTGCATCTGTTTCAGCTTAAAAGCCATGCCGGTTTTAAATCCTAACCCGACTCCGACCACAATACCTATTAATATATATACAAGCAACATTTGTGCGATCACCCCTTATTCAATTTTCAAAGTACGAATAAAAAGCCTGATGGGTATTGACTGATTCTATTCGATGTTTAAAGAATTTTTGGATTTTTCTTCTTTTCAATGAAATAAAATTTTGTACTCATTCAAAGCTATGTTAAAAAACTGCATAGAGAATATTTTACCGATGGGTAAAGATCAAGTCAAGATAACTCCCCTTCCCGATTAGCTTGAAATTGATCCCATGACCATTCGGCAATATCATAACTGAACCCTTTTCGCGATAAGCGGTGGATTATTCGATCACGACTGGTTTCCCCTTGTTGAAACCATTTTCGGATCAGTTCAATTCCATCTTTGACTTCTTCGGAAGGAGGATAATAGATAGATCGAAATTGTTCAAGTAAATCTTTTTCGATACCCAATCGTTCCAATTCAGTTTTATAAGCCCAGTAACCACGGGGGTTGCTGTTTCTTTTCCCTTCCAAATAGGTTTTCATAAAAAATTCATCATCGATATATCCATCTTGTTCAAAAGCCTGAAGGGCTTCTTCAACATCGTTTTCCGGGTATCCTTCTGATATTAACTTCCCTCTAAGCTTTTTTTTGGTATACCAGGCTTTACTAATTAGTCGAACAATCCTTTCTTCTACAGTCAGTTTTCTCTTCATCAGATTAATTCATGACTAAATTCGGATCTACATTCATTTTTTCTAATGCTGCGATTAAGATTTGGCTGGCAATATCTGGATTTTCTTTTAAGAAAGACCGGGTATTTTCTCGCCCTTGCCCTAAGCGATTATCATTAAAAGAAAACCAACTTCCAGCTCGTTTTACCAGTCCGGTATTTTCTCCAAGAGTAAGAATTTCCCCTTCTTTAGATATCCCCTCTCCGTATATCAATTCGATTTCTACTTCTTTGAAGGGAGAAGCCACTTTATTTTTAACTACTTTAACTCGAGTTTTGGTTCCAACAATTTCATTATCAACAATGCGGATAAAGTCTCTTTTTCGGACATCAATACGTACACTGGCATAAAACTTCAATGCTCGCCCACCAGGTGTAGTTTCACTTGGCCCATAAATGTTTCCTATGGTTTCTCTTAATTGATTAACAAAGATTGCTACGGTTCTGGTTTTACTAATAAATCCAGTGAGTTTTCGTAATGCTTGGGACATGAGTCGGGCTTGGAGTCCAATTATTTGTTCTCCAATAGTTCCCTCCAGCTCAGCGCGTGGAACCAAGGCGGCTACCGAATCCAAAACCACCGTGTCCACTGCTCCACTCCGAACCAAAGTGTCAACGATATCCAAAGCTTCTTCGGCCGTACTCGGCTGAGAGATGAGGAGTTTGTCAACTTGAACTCCTATTTTCCCTGCATAGGTAGGATCGAGCGCGTGTTCGGCATCAATAAAAGCTGCTATTCCACCTTTTTTTTGGGCTTCGGCAATGATGTGGAGAGCAATAGTGGTTTTCCCTGAAGCTTCCGGTCCATATATTTCCACTACCCGACCGCGAGGGATACCACCCACTCCTAAAGCCATGTTGAGGAGAACCGAACCGGTTTTTATAATTTCGATATCGGTTGCCATGGTTTCTTGGTTTAACAGCATAATTGCGCCTTTACCATATTTTTTTTCAATCATATTGATGGCTTGTTTTACCATATCTTCTTTATCTGTCAATTATTTCACCTCTTTCAGCAGTATGGTTATCAAAGGGGAATACATGGCTCCCCGAGGCGTCAAAGTGCTTTGATAAAATGATACCTGTCTGATAGAAGTAGTATAACATTTTGGTTGGAACAATTGTTGAGGATGAATAGAAACCGGATTTTTAAGCCGAGCTAGAGTAAGATGAGGAGAAAAAGGACGGGTTAGATCGACTGCTATTCCTTGTTTTGCACAATTTTGGTTAAAAGTCTGTGTTGCCTGCTTCATTATTGTACTTGATTGATGATCAAAACCAAGCCAAATAACCCTTGCTCGATTCCATGAAGAAAATGCACCGATTTCTGCTAAGGTTGAAGGAAAACTTTCAACCTGTGTAAAGAGCTTTTGGATAATTGATTTTACCTGATTGACTTGAGAGGGTAATAATGCAGCAAAAAATTGGAGGGTGACATGGATCTGATCGGGTCGTACCCATCGAGCTTGGGGCAAATGAGCTTGATTTTTTTCAATTATTGAAGAAATAAAAGCTTTCGTTTCTGGTGAGAGATCAAAGGCGACAAAACAGCGAATTGGGTTATCGTTCATCATTTATACCCCTTTGGAGCTGAAAAAACAATTGGGTAAGTGCACTTTGTGTCGAGAGGATTTTGATTACTTCTCGGTCACCGGAAAAGAGATATTTCTGAACCTGATTGTGCTGAGAATAGGATATTCCTATGTAAACTAATCCAACCGGTTTTTGTTCTGAGCCGCCTGAAGGACCAGCAATGCCAGTGATTCCAATTCCAATATCGGCATGAGATTTTTCTCTTACTCCTTCAGCCAAAGCTCGAGCGACTTCTTCTGATACAGCTCCATGCTGAGTAATCAATGATGAAGGCACACCGATTGTATCAATTTTGGCTTGGTTACTATAGACTACATATCCACGATTAAAATAGGCTGAACTTCCGGGAATATTGGTTAAGCGATGGCTCAATAACCCCCCGCTACAAGATTCTGCAGTAGCAATGGTTAAGTGTTTTTCAATGAGAAGATTTCCACAAGCCTGTTCAAGAGTATCCCCCCACCGAGAAAAGAGATAGGGCTTCCATGCTTCCTTGATTTTTTTAAGGATGTTTTCAGCACTTTGAATAACCTGAGGATTTTTTTGATAAGAATAGAGGTAAAACCATACCTCTCCAAAATAGGGTAGATATGCCGATTGTAAGGTATCCGGTAGAGACATTAAAATAGGCTGGAGTTTGGTTTCAAATAGCGACTCCCCCACTCCACAAGCTTTTATCATCTCACTTCGATAAAACTGATTATCATTTGAGGGGAGATGGGTCTTAATGATCGGCCAAAAGTACTGGGTTTCTTTTGGTACTCCAGGTATGACATATATCTTTTTATCTTGAAAACTGATAATAAAGCCAGGAGCGGTTCCCAGGGGATTTTCTAAGAGAAGGGATCCTTCTGGGATAAAAGCCTGCTTTTTATTATTATCAGGTGGAAGAGTATGACGAATCTTTTGGTAAAATCGAATAATATTATCCCATTGTTCGGGTACGAAACATAACTTTTTTCCTATAAATTCAGCTAATATTTCTCGAGTCAGGTCATCTTGGGTCGGACCTAACCCACCAGTTATAAATATCGATTGAATTTCTTCATCCTTAAATAAAAATTGTAAAGTTTTGGTAATTGTCTCTTTATGATCGGGTACAAACAAAACCAACTTGGGGAAAAGGCCAACTGCTGTAAGGTTAAAAGCTAAAAAATGAGCGTTGAGATCTTTTACCAGCCCAGTTGTTATTTCGGTTCCAATGCAGAGAATTGCCGATTTCATGAATAAATTCCCTCCAGATCGTAGGCAGTACTCTTGCTGACAGTTACTCTTAAAATATCACCCGACCGTATGGTTTTTGAATTCTTATTGACTTTTACCTTGATATGACCATCGACATCAGGAGCGTCACCATAGGTACGACCCAAAAAGATTGATGGTTTTTTGGGGAGAGGACCTTGATCCAAAATTACCTCCAAGGTCTTTCCGACTAAAGATCGATGAAAATCATTAGCTATTTTTTTCTGTATTTTCATAATATTTTGGTAACGCGCTTGTTTAATCTCGTCTTCGACTTGATACGTCAATTGCGAAGCAGGCGTTCCGGATTGTGGAGAATAAATAAAACATCCTAATCGTTCAAATCGAAAGGATTTTATCACCGACACCATTTGATTAAAGATAGCATCAGTTTCTCCAGGAAATCCAACCATCATGGTGGTACGAAGAAATAAATCAGGTATTGTCTGGCGAAGGGTGTTTAAATTTTCTAAAGTTTTTTTTATGTTTGATGACCGGTTCATATTTTGCAGAATCAAAGGATGAACATGCTGTAAGGGGACGTCTAAATATTTACATATTTTCTCCGAAGCGGCTATGGTTTCAATTAACCGGTTATCGATGCTGTCCGGAGAAAGATAGAGAAGACGAATCCAGGTTCTATTAGGAAGAGAGTGATCCAAAGCATGAAGGAGGTTGGCAAGTTCTTTCTTACCTGACCAATCTAAACCAAAATGACCAATATCTTGGCCGATGAGGATGATTTCTTTTACGCCTTGATCAACCAATTGGAGAGCTTCTTTTTGAATAGAATTGATCTGACGACTTCTCTGTTTCCCACGAATGGATGGAATGACACAGTAACTACAGCGATGATTGCAACCCTCGGTAATTTTTACATAGGCATAATGAGATGGAGTTGAAAGAAGTCGTTCAGTTGATTCATCATAAAGATAGAGAGGCTTATTAATGAATACTTGGTTTGGAGCTTTTTGAGTGAGGATTTCATTAATAAAGGGAAAGTCGTTGACACCAATCCAAAAATCAACTTCAGGGTATTTTGAGGATAATTGCTTTCCATAACGCTGTGGATAACAACCCATAACTACAAGAGTCTTCCCAGGATTATCTCTTTTTATCTGAACGAGACGGTCGATCCAGAATTCAGTTTCTTGGATTGCTTCATCAATAAAGCAGCAGGTATTGATCACTATTAAGTCGGCCGCTTCTGGACTGGTTATCTTGGTGTATTCGGAAGAAAGAAGCTTTCCAATTACCACCTCGGAATCCACCAGGTTTTTATCGCACCCGAGTGAAACGAAGGAGAAACTCTTCATGGACGAAAGGTTCTTTCCGATCTTTGATCATTTTCGGCAAGGAAACCAGCTTCAGTTCCATTAAGAAGGACTCTCACCTTTGATCCATTTAAACAAGACATGATCAAAGGTGAATTACTAAGAAACCGGTATTCCTTTTGTGGGATCAAAATTCCTGAGAATACTTTTTGATTATCGTTGGTGGTAACTTGGAGCCAAGCGACGTCTTCGGTCTGTAAATTGACCCGTAATAGATATTCTGGAATTGGTGTTGGTGTGGACACCTGAACTAAGGCCGGTGTTAACTCCGGACTTGATTCTACTAAGGAAGGCGTTAACTCCGGTTGTTCAGTTACTTCAGTTATCAAGAAAGTGTCACCTGCGTCAACACGATTTTTCCTAAATTCAATAGATAAATAGAGTGAGGTTAAAATTGCTGCAGCAATAATCAGAAAAAGGAGAATTTTTTTAAAAAGATCTGCTTTTTCAGGAGTATAATCGCGATATTTACTTCGAGGAGAAGGTTCTTTTTTTGGGAGATTGGGGTAACTTTGCTGAAAAACACTCTTCAAAGTTTCCTGATCCAGGTTGAGTACCCTGCCATAGTTTTTAACATATCCAAAAGCATGAGAAAACCCGGGAAGACTTTCCCACCGTTCTTCTTCTATTGCCCTCAGATATCGTTTATGGATAAAGGTTTGCTGTTCAACATCATCTAAAGACAAGCCAAGTTTTTCCCGATTACTTTTTAAAAGATTTCCAATTCCCAGTATTTTTTCTTCGCTCATAAAATATCGTCCCCTCTGTTGACGATTACTTTTCTGGGTTTACTTCCTTCATAAGGACCAACTAAACCTTCACTCTCCATTCGTTCAATTAGACGGGCAGCACGATTAAAACCAATCCGCAGCCGTCTTTGTAAAAGAGAGGTTGAAGCTTTTCCATTTTCTATGACCACTGAGACCGCTTCTCGATAGAGCTCATCCTCATCGTCAGAAGTATCAGCAACCTCTTCTTTAAGAACAAAGTCCATTGCATAATTTATTTCCCCACCTTGGTTTAACCAATGTTCAACAATTTTTTTTGTTTCAGCGGTACTGACGTAAGCTCCTTGACCTCGTATGGATTTATTCACTCCCACTGGAGAGAATAGCATGTCTCCATTTCCTAAGAGCTTTTCTGCACCTGGACCATCAAGAATTGTTTTTGAGTCGGCTTGAGAAGACACAGCAAATGAAATTCTTGAAGGAAAATTCGCCTTAATAAGCCCGGTAATGACATCGACCGAAGGTCGCTGTGTCGCAACTACCAAATGGATGCCAACCGCCCGAGCCATTTGCGCTAAACGACAGATATAGGATTCGACATCGGAAGGAGCGGTCATCATTAAATCGGCTAATTCGTCGATAATGACAACCACATAGGGTAATCGTTCGTAATCTTCCACGGTTTTGTTATACTCTTCAATGTTTCGAGTGGAGAGATCGGAAAGCATTTTATACCGGGTATCCATCTCGCGACAGAGCCACTTTAAAAACTTGACCACCCATCTTACATCAGATATCACCGGTACGCAAAGGTGAGGAAGATCGGCATAAATTGACAACTCAACCCTTTTGGGATCAACCATTGCGATTCGAACTTGGTTGGGATCAGCTTTATAAAGAAGGCTGGCAAGAATTACATTAATGCAAACGCTTTTCCCCGAACCAGTTGCTCCCGCGATTAAAAGGTGAGGCATGTCGCGTAAATCACATATTAATGGTCTTCCAATGACGTCTTTCCCGACGACAATGGATAGAGGCGAGGTATCTTTTAAGAAGTTGGTGGTTTCTAATAGTTCTTTCATCGACACAATTTCTTTACTCTCGTTTGGAATTTCAATGCCAACCGCTGAACGTCCTGGTATGGGGGCTTCAATTCGAACTGCCGCAGCAGCAAAAGCCAAAGCTATATCATTTGATAGAGCAACGATCTTATTCACTTTTATTCCAGGAGCCGGCTGGAATTCATACCGGGTTATGGTCGGTCCAATTCGGACGTTGACTACCTTCCCTGGAACGTTAAATTCGAGAAAGGTTTGTTCCAGCTTTTTAATCCCTAGAGTGATTTCTTCTCGGGAAACTCGATCTCCCCGGTTGGGATATTCATTTAAAATGTTCATTGAGGGGAGGATCCATTCTTTCCCCTTCTTTTTTTTCGTTTTTGAAACTGTTCCTCCGGTTTTTTCTGGTACCGGAGGAATGTTAACAATTTGAGGGAGTGGCTCAGCTGGAGGCTCAATGTCCAATTCTTCCAACCTAAAGACGTCATCCTCAAGGTTTTTTGTTTCAGATAAAAGAGGCTCTTTAATTATTGTTTGCGATTCTAAGGTTGGAGTGGCTTTCGGTTGAATTTTCTTTTTAAAGAGACGAGATTTCTTCTCTTTTTGAAGAGGAAGAGTTTCCTCCTCTTCTGGGTAATGACTCTTTTTAGGCCGTGGAGAAAGAGTTAACCCCTTCTTGACGGTAGAAAAAAGAGCCCTTATCCAGCGTCCTTCACCAATGATGAAGGTACTAAAGAAAGAAAGACAAAGAAGAACGAGAAAGAGGCCAGACGATCCTAAATAATAAATGAGAGAAGAAAAAAGAGCTTTTCCAAACCAACCACCGAACTCACCGCTTTGCAAGGTGAAGTTATTTTGGTCGGCTTGCCATTGGCTAACAGTAAGAAAGATAATAAACCAAAGAGTAATCCCGGCGATTCGACTCCAGATTCGAAATCGACCGGGATGTTCAAAGGTATAGATTTCTATACTCAGGTAAAACAGATAAAATGGGAAAATATAGGCACCGATACCGAACACATAAAGTAAAAAATTTTTAATATATTCACCAAGGATGCCTACATCGTAGGATAGCAGAGCAAGTAAAGCATATGCTCCAAAAATGACTAAAAAAGTGTCAATGAGTATCTTGTTTTTTTTTGAAAGCATAACTAGTTACTCAATCTTTCTATTCTTTATTTCTTTTTGAGTGAAAATGAGGTTTTTCTCTGGAGCGCTGGGTATCTTTTGAGGGAGCGGGAGAGTCAGATAGCGTATCTTTATGGCTGAGAGACACCTTCCCAAAAGAGTCGATACCGATAACTTTGACTAAGATATCTTCACCAGTTTTAACCACGTCTTCGGTTTTTCGAACCCGTTCCCGAGCTAATTGAGATATGTGAACGAGCCCTTCCCTTCCTGGAAAAATTTCAACGAAGGCTCCAAAATCAGTGGTTTTTGTCACTCGTCCCAAATAGGTTTTTCCAATTTCGACTTCTTGAGTAATGTTTTTAATCATTTCAACTGCTTTAACTTTCCCCTCTTCGTTACGGGAGAAAATGATAATCTTTCCGTCATCTTGAATATCGATAATCGCTCCAGTTTCATCGACAATCTTTTTAATAATTTTCCCGCCCGGTCCGATAACGGAGCCGATTCGGTCTGGATTAATTTCGATGATACCGATTTTCGGGGCATAAGGAGAAAGGATTTCACGCGGTGCATGAATAGCTTGATCCATAATTTCCAGAATATGATACCGTCCAGATTTGGCTTCTTCAAGTGCTTGACTTAAAAGATCCCAGCTCAGCCCCCGGTTTTTTACATCGAGTTGAATGGCAGTGATTCCTTGTCGGCTACCGGCCACCTTAAAATCCATCTCACCATAATGATCTTCAGAACCAAGAATATCTTTCAATAAAATGTTGTTTTCTTGGTTTCTCATTAAACCTATCGACAGACCAGCACAAGCTGATCGAATCGGAACACCAGCATCCATCAAAGAAAGACTTCCTCCGCAAACGGTCGCCATCGACGATGAGCCATTCGATTCGAGAATTTCAGAGACGATCCGTATTGCATAAGGAAACTCCGATTCAGGTGGAATAAAATATTCCAGTGCTCTTTCAGCCAAAGCGCCATGTCCGATTTCCCGGCGTCCTGGACCTCTCATCGGTTTCACTTCACCAGTACTAAAGGGTGGAAAGTTGTAATGGAGCATAAAACGCCGAGCTTCTTCATCCTGTAGGCCATCAACTTTCTGGCCTTCACTGGTGGCTCCTAAAGTAGTAATGGCCATAGCTTGGGTTTGTCCTCGGGTAAAAAGAGCCGATCCGTGGGTTCGGGGTAGAATCCCAACTTCACACTCAATCGGTCGAATTTCATTTGGACGTCTACCATCCTGTCTTAATCCACTTTTAAAGAGAAGGTCCTGGATGCTCTCTTTTACAATTTTTTCCCAAAGCAATGAAAACCCTTGGAGATTCTCAAAAGTTTGAGTGGCTTCTTCAAGTGCTTGTTTATAAAGTAGATTGATAGTTTTTTGACGTTCAGATTTATCAAAAGCGGCAATTTTATCGGCAATTTTTATTAGATAATTGTTTCGGATCCAATCTTCGATTTCGGCAAAATAGGCGGGAACTTCGAATTCTTTTTTCGGTTTTCCCCATTGAGATACGATTGCTTTCTGGGTTTGAATGGTTTTGAGAATAAATTTGTAACCTATTTTCAAAGCTTGAGTGACGTCTGCTTCCGAAACCTCTTTCGCTCCAGCTTCGATCATGGTAATTCCTTCTTCCGAACCAGCAATCACCATATCCAAACGGCTGGAAATAAGTTGCTCCAAGCTGGGATTAATAATAAAATTATCTTGATCCAGCAAGCCGATCCGACAAGCGCCGATTGGCCCTTCAAAGGGTATTTCTGAAATTCCCAAAGCCAAGGAAGCACCTAACAAACCAAGTACTTCCGGAGTATTTTTTTCATCTACCGAAAGGACAGTTGTAACAACTTGAATATCATTTCGATAAAATTCAGGAAAAAGTGGTCGAATCGATCGATCAATCAAACGTCCATTCAGAATGGCATCGCTTCTTGGCCTTCCTTCCCTTTTTATAAATCCACCTGGAATTTTTCCAGCAGCATAGAAACGTTCTTCATAATCGACCAAAAGGGGGGTAAAGTCAATATCTTCCCGTGGTTCTTCAGATGCAGTTGCGGTTACTAAAACTTCCGTATCTCCGTATCGAACCATAACCGCTCCACCAGCCTGTTTGGCGACCTTTCCTGTTTCAATAATACAATTGTTTTCACCAAACTCAATTTCAGTTCTGTTTATTTTCAACACCTTCCTCTTACTTTCGTAACGATAGTTTTTCTAAAATCGAATAATAACGGTCAACATGGTACTTTTTTAGATAATTCAACAGTCTTCGACGTTGACCGACCATCATAAAAAGACCTCGACGAGAATGAAAGTCTTTGGTATGGATTTTTAAGTGCTCGGTAAGTTCACGAATTCTTTCAGTCAGCAAAGCAATTTGAACTTCCGGAGAACCAGTGTCTCCATCGTGATTTTTAAATTGTTCTATGAGCTCATTTTTCTTTTCTTTTGTAAGGGCCAATTGATATTACACCTCCGATTTCTATACATTCGACATTTAGTTTATCATACCCTGAGTATGCTGTAAATACGCGTTAAAAGCGGCTTGATCTATGGTTATTTGTTCTTTAAGAGCCTCAATAGTTAAAAAATGCTTTTCTAAACGCCAAAAATGCTGAAGTTGTACCGTAATCCTTTCTTGGTAAAGGGATTGGCAAATTTGATGGCTAATGTGAACTTCAACAACCCTTCTTTGATTTTGACTGACGGTTGGTTTGGTTCCAATATAAATCAAAGCCGGATATTCTCCCTTTTTCCAATTCATGAAGCCGAAGTAAACACCATGTGGGGGCATTATTTTCGAAGAAACCGGAAGCAAATTGGCAGTCGGAAAACCAATTTGACTTCCAATTTGTTTTCCTTTTACAATTCGACCCCGAATGGAAAAAGGATATCCTAAAACCTTATTTACTTTTTTAATATCGCCCTTTTCAATAAGTTGGCGGACCATGGTGCTGGATAGCACATCTCCGTCAAGAGATATCGATGGAATAATGGCAGTTTCAACCCCCCTTTTTTTAAAAAAATTTTGGAGAAATATTTGATCTCCTTGGGTTCTATATCCAAATCGAAAATTTTCGCCGGTTATCACAGCTATTGGTCTAAACCACTGATTGATTCGATCGAGAAAACTTTCAGAAGATGTATGACGAAGCTGTCGGTTAAACCGGAGAAAATAAACTTCACACCCTGGGTAGAAACTTTGAAAACATTGGTATTTCTCGGCGTAGGTGGTTATATATTTTATAGTATGGTTATGTCCAATGGAATTTCGTGGATGGGGATAAAAAGTTATAATTCGTAATGGTTTCTCTTTTTCTGCGGCAATGGTAGCAGCCCGGTTTAAAACGGCTTGATGACCTAAATGAATACCATCAAAAAAGCCAAGTGCAACGACAGATTCAAGGTAATCTTTCGGATAACTTTTAGATAACATATCGACTCCTTTCTTCGACGATAATTTCGGGATGAAGAAGCCGTTTTTCTTGATTGATACGAGCCATACCTAAAAAAAGATTTTGTGAATATATTTTTACCCATGGATTCGTTTCCAATGATAGAGAATCAGGCCAATTGATTGAACTCCCCTGAAGGAGTCTTAATCCTTCCTCTTTTGGAACAGAGATCGATGGTATCCAGTATAAAGCTTGATCTACAGGAATCGACTTTTGGATCAGCATATCCGGTTGAAGAGAGACATCAGAAACCACCAAACTATCAGACCAGGAGAAATTACCAATGTTTTCCCGACGTAAACTATACACATATCCACCTATACCCAGCTCCTCTCCAATTTCATGGGCAATGCTTCGAATATAGGTACCTGACGAACAAGATATTAGCATTTCTGCTTCAGGAAATGAACCAGGTTGCAGATTGGTGATTTGAAGCTGGTAAATAGTAATCTCCTTTTTTAATTCGGGAATTGATTTACCCTGGCGAGCATACTTATATAACCGATGACCTTGATATTTGGTTGCCGAAAAAGAAGGAATGATTTGCTGTCTCGTTCCTTGAAAAGGAATAATCGTTTTTTCAATAATATCAGTGGCAAGCGGTTGAAGGGAGAAATTTTTAATCTGTCCGAGGACATCAAAGGAATCGGTAGAGATACCAAAACGCATCCAAGCCCGATAGGATTTTGGGAGTTCTTGGAAAAAAGGAGTAAAACGAGTTGCTTTCCCCCAACAAACTAGAAGAAGTCCTCGGGCAAAAGGGTCTAGTGTTCCGGCATGGCCGACTTTTACTCCAAGTACCTTACGGATGGTTTCTACCACCCGGTGGGAAACGACTCCCACCGGTTTATATACAAGGATTATTCCACCAATCATGTTTTTATACAGATACAGAATGGGGCGTACCCGATTGTGAGGAAAGGTACCCCTGAATATGTTCTTTCAGATTTTGGTATACAGTTTTAAAATCTCCTTGAATTTTAAAACCGGCTGCTTTTAAATGCCCTCCTCCACCAAAAGCATGGGCAATAGGAAGAATGTTGGTTTCGTCTTGGGAACGGAGGCTAACTTTAAAAGTTTGATTGTCAACTTCCCGAATAAATACTGATATGAGAGACCCAGGAACATAGAGTCCATAATCGACAATTCCTTCAGTATCTTCTTCCGAGGCCCCGCAAAGTTCAAAATCACTTCGGAGAAGATAGGTCATTCCAAAGTGAAACTGATAATCGTAAACAAAATGATTCAAGGCTATCCCTAATAATTTCAATGCTGAATATCGCCGACTTTTAAAGGCATAACGTGTAATCGTTGCGACCGAAGCCCCATGATTGATGAGATCTTCTAAAATGCCAAGAAGCTGCTGATTTAATTCTACATACTGAAATCCACCGGTATCGGTAATTAGTCCAGTGAGAATTGACATGGAAAGTGATGCATCCAACTTCACTTTATTTTTTTTAGCTAATTGGTAGATAAGAATAGTTGTTGACGGGCAGTGAGGATCAATATAGTTAATGGTTCCATAAGAGGAATTATCAGGATGATGATCAATGTTAACGACCAAGGAACACTTTTCTCGAATATCATTCAGTTGGCCCAGTCGCTGAGGATTTGAGCAGTCAACAGCAAAAAAGACGGTATCTTCAGAGATTTCTTTCAGCTTCGGGTGAGCAAGGGGATAGATGTCCTTTAAGTTTGGTAAAAAATGATAGAAATAAGGAATTGTATTATCATAAACCATTATTGGATTCAATTTTTTTTGAATGAGAAATAAATACAGTGATATCATCGACCCCAAACCATCACCATCGATATTCTGATGAGAGGCGATGATGATGGGATTTTTCTGAGGTAGTGTTTGAAACAAATGTTGTATTTCCATCTTTAACTCCCGTTTTTTCTTCCTATTTGATTTATGAGGTCTATAACCTGATAAGCTTTTTCCAAGCTGGTATCGTATATAAATTCAATTTCTGGCATGTAGCGTATCCGAATATTTTGACTGATATGACTTCGAATAAATCGACTTGCTTTTAACAAAGCCTGAAAACTTTCTTCAACTTCATTTTTATTCCCAGGGAAGGTGACGAAAATTCTAGCTATTTTTAAATCTGGAGTAATATTGACATGGGTAATAGTCATTCTCTTTATACGTGGATCTGCCGCATCGGACAAAACCATAGTGGCAATTTCTCTTTTAATGAGTTCAGCCAAACGTTGGGATCGATAACTCTTCATTTCCAGACCCCCTTTCAACAGTTGTCAATTTTGAATGGTCAATAGATTTGGATATTAAATTGAATTATTTCATATCGACCGTCATCTTCCATGAAACGACCAATCTGATCGATCATATGTTTTACCGTCATTTCGTCTTCGCCGACGCAGGCAAAACCAATAAGGCCTTGATTCCAGGCAATGTCAGGATTTATTTCTATAACCGAGAGATTAAAACGGTTTTTCAGTCGTTGTTTGATAGAATTCATAATTCTTCTTTTATCTTTTAACGAAAAGCTTTCAGGAATAGAAAGCAATACCTGACCGGCTCCGATTCTCATTATTCTTCTCGTATGATATAGGCTTCTAAAATGTCTCCCTCTTCAAAATCTTCGAAGCGATCAAGCCCAATTCCGCATTCATATCCCATAGAGACCTCTTTGACGTCTTCTTTAAACCTTTTTAAGGAGACAATTTTTGCTGATTCTTCAAGTATTTCACCCTTGCGAATTACTCGTACAAAAGCATTTCTTTCTATTTTTCCCGAGGTGACATAGGAACCGGATATCACTCCAGTTTTTGGTATTTTAAAAACTGCTCTTACTTCAGCTTTTCCGATGCTTTCTTGATATTGCTTAGGCGTTGCCATTCCTTTAATAGCATTTTGTAAATCGTCAATGACGTCATAAATAATTCGATAAAGACGGACGTCTACTCCTTCTCTTTTGGCATTTTTTGATACCTCAGAGGGAAGCTTAACATCAAAACCAATAACGATTCCATTTGAAGCTGCGGCTAAAACGACATCGGCTTCGTTGATATTGCCAACTCCCTTGGAAAGGACCTTAATACTTACTTCTTCGCTTCCAATTTGGGAAAGAACTTTTTCGATAGCGTCAAGAGATCCTTGAAAATCAGCCTTAAGGATAATATTCAACTCTCGCTTTTTCCCCTCTTCTGGTGAAAGAAGTTCTTCGAGAGAAGTAATCTGAGCACTTGATCCTTTTAAAGATTTTTCCCGCTCCTTCAGTTGTTTTTGGTTCGCTATAAGGCGAGCAATTTTTTCATCTTCTATTACCATATATTGAGTTCCAGCTGGGGGTAATTCAGAAAAGCCAACAATTTCTACTGGCATAGAAGGAATTGCTTCTTTAACTTTTTTCCCATTTACCGAGAAGAGGGAACGAACTTTTCCCCAGGTGGCACCGGCAACAAAAAAGTCACCAATCTTTAGGGTTCCTTCTTTTACTATAACCGTAGCAACCGGTCCCTTCCCTCGATCTAATCGGGATTCAATAATCGTTCCAGTGGCGTAACCTTGATGACGAGCTTTTAATTCCAGTAACTCTGCTTGGAGCAAGATCATTTCTAAAAGGTCGTTAATCCCTTTTTTCTGTAGAGCTGATATATTCACGAAAATTGTATCTCCTCCCCATTCTTCTGGAACTAGTCCATAATCAGAGAGTTGTTGCTTAATTCGGTCGGGATTTGCACCGGATTTATCGATCTTGTTAATGGCAACAATAATAGATACATCGGCAGCTTTAGCATGTTGGAGAGCTTCAATAGTTTGAGGCATTACACCATCATCAGCGGCTACTACCAAAATAGCGATATCAGTGACTTGAGCTCCCCGAGCTCTCATTGCGGTAAAAGCTTCATGGCCAGGTGTATCAACAAAAGTAATCTTTTTATTGCTCACTTCGATTTGATAGGCTCCGATTTTTTGTGTTATTCCACCATATTCTGATTGGGCAACTTTTGAACGGCGAATAGCATCTAATAAAGTGGTTTTCCCGTGATCGACATGACCTAAAACGGTCACAATTGGAGGACGAATACCTAAGCCACCTTGAAGAGCTTCAATGGTTTTTTCCCGTAAACTATCTTCCCAGATGATTTCCCAATTTTTCTCACGGGCTAAACGTTCAACCACGAGTGGTGGAAGAGGTTTTTTTGAATCAAAAATCACATTCCAATCAGCTAATTTAATAACAATATCTTCCCAATGCATGTCGAGTAGTCGCGCGATATCTTTCAAATGAGGTGACTCTTTAAGCTGAATGGTTCGCTCTTTTCTTTTCCGGTTTTTTTCTTCTTCTTTTTTCCGATACTCCCTTTCTTCCTGTAAAAGCTCAATATACTCTTCATCAATACTACTCATATGGTTTTTTACATCAGATCCCAAAGCTTTTAATATATCCATCACTTCATGAGTTGGCATACCAAGTTGTTCTGCTACTTTATATATTCTAATTTTTGCCATGCTTAACCTCCTTTGGCAAGGATTCAATTAGATTTTGAATTGCCCTCTGAAGAGCTGTAACCTCTTCCTGAACCACCTCAGTCTTAAGGGCAAAAGAAAGGAGTTGCCTATTTATACGGGCATTGCACTCAGCATTAGGACATATATAGGCTCCTCTTCCGGGCTTTTTTCCAGTTAAATCGATATCTATCTCACCAGTCGGTGATGCAACGATCCGAATCAATGATTTTTTCTCCTTCCGAAGGCGACAAGAAAGGCAAAGCCGTAAAGGTATTTTCTTCTTTTTCATGATTGACCAGGCGCCTCTCTAATTTCTCGATCGCTTTTTATATCAATTCTCCACCCGGTTAAACGAGCAGAAAGTCTGGCATTCTGCCCTTCTTTTCCAATGGCGAGTGACAGTTGATCATCAGGTACATACACCAGTGCCGTATTGGAGCCAGGATCAAGTTCGACCAAGGTAACATGAGCTGGACTCAAAGCGTCTGAAATAAATACTTTTGGATCGTTACTCCAACGAATAATATCAATTTTTTCTCCTCGGAGTTCATCAGTTATATGTTTGACTCTCGATCCTTTATTTCCTATGCAAGAACCAACCGGATCAACTTTGGCATCTCGGCTTTCGACTGCAATTTTCGTTCGTGCTCCTGGTTCTCTTGCTATGGCTTTGATGGTGACAAAACCTTCTTGTACTTCAGGAACTTCCAATTCAAATAACCGTTTTACCAAGCCTGGGTGAGATCGAGATAGAACAATACGGGGGCCTCGGCTGGTTTTTTTAACTTCAATTATATAAAATTTCATCCGTGCCCCAATTCGGTAATTCTCCGATGATATTTGTTCATTGGAGGGAAGAAGAGATTCAATTTTTTCCAGATCGACAATGATATTTTTTCCTTCTTTACGATTAATGACACCAGTTACGATATCCTCGGTTCTTTCTAAAAATTCATCATATACCAAGCTTCTCTCAGCTTCTCGAATGCGCTGCATAATTACCTGTTTGGCAGTTTGGGCAGCAATTCTCCCAAAATCTTTAGGGGTAATCTCAACTTGGACTATTTCTCCTGATTCAAGGCGGTTGGTGCCTTGACCGGATAGAACTTCATATTCGTCGATATCGAGCGTTTCTCCAGTTTCAGGATTGATTACTTTATGGGTATAAACTTTGACTTCCCCAGTATTTGAATCAAGAATAACTTCCACTGCTTTGTGGGGGCCCTTAAAATTTTTTTTGTAGGCAGACAGAAGAGCTGCTTCAATAGCTTGTTTAAGGGTCTCGCGCGGAATCCCCTTTGCTCTTTCAATTTGTTCGATAGCAAAAAAAATATCTTTATTCATAATAAACCCCCAGCATGCTATTCCTTTCTTATTCGATAATAAGATATTGTCTTTCATACAAACAAGAAAGAGTGGGCAGGAAACCCACTCTTTCTTGTTTGTATTCCTTCATTCTCCTGCAAAAAACAGGATCAGTCTTCGACGTAAAGTTCAAAAAAACCAACCACTCACAGAACACCACCCCTATTGGATTACCATTGAGCAACTGGGTGTTCTATCTCTACTATTTTATACTAACTTGGCTTTGGTTGCAAATTTATCCTCTATAAATATATGAATGTAGCCATTATAAATCAGGAATTTAATAGAGTGACGAGAAGATAAGATAAATACAAGGGATTAAGAAAAATATATCCATCCATGCTTTCAATAAATAGAGATGAGTATCTTTCGCTTCTAATTTGCAGATTTCTCATTTTATTTTTTTTTGATCTTGAAAAAGAGCTTTTTCCCAACCCGAAGAAACTGGTCATCTTTAATTTGGATATCAGAATTTGGATCCGATATCCTCTCGTTGTCGAGATATACTCCTCCCTGCTCGATTAATCTTCGTATTTCACTTTTTGAATGAGATACGCCAGTTTTAAGAAGCAAGGAAATAACCCAGATTTTTTCATCTTTTAAGTCATCATCAGTAAAAGTAAGTATTTGAGCGTCTTCGGGCCTTTCTTTTTTGGCAAAAGCCCGTTCGAAGTCTTCTAAAGCTTGGTTGGAATGAGCTGACCCATGATATATAGAGACGATTTCTTTGGCGAGAGTTATTTTCCAATCTCGAGGATGGAGAAGATTATTAGAAAAATCCCTTTCCCATTTAAGAATCGTATCCATGGGGATATCGGTGAGGAGTATAAAATATTTTTTTATAAGAGAATCAGGAATTGACATAATTTTACCAAACATTTCAAAGGGTGAGTCATTTACCGCGATGTAATTACCGAGACTCTTGCTCATTTTTTCAACTCCATCGGTACCCTCTAACAATGGCATCATCATGACTACTTGAGGCTCTTGGCCAAACTCTCTTTGTAAATCACGACCCATGAGTAAGTTGAAACGTTGGTCAGTTCCCCCTAACTCGACATCGGCATGCAGAGCAACCGAGTCGTAAGCTTGCATGATAGGATAAAGAAATTCATGCAATCCGACCGGTTTTCCATTTGATAAGCGTTGATGGAAGTCTTCTCTTTCTAACATGCGGGCTACCGTAAAATGAGCAGTAATTTCAATGATATCGACAAAAGAAAGATTCTTAAGCCATTTACTGTTGAATTTAATAATGGTTTTCTCTGGGTCAAGAATTTTAAAAGCTTGTTCTGAATAGGTTTTCGCGTTGGCTAAAACTTCTTCTTCGGTCAATTGTTTCCGGGCTTCTTTTTTACCGGTTGGATCACCGATACGACCAGTAAAATCACCTACCAGAAAAACGACTTGATGGCCAAGAAGCTGAAACTGCTTCAGTTTTCTAAGGGTAACGGTATGTCCCAGATGGATATCAGGTGCACTGGGATCAAATCCTTCTTTAATAATTAAAGGCTGTCCGGTTTGATAATAGCGAATTAATTTTTTTTGGAGGTCTTCGGGATTTATAATGTCTTCGACTCCTCGGCAGAGAATCTCGAGGTCTTGAGTTGCTCTTTTTTCAAAACTCAATCTAATCATCTCCTAACTATTCCACGTTTAAGCAAGATTTTTAAGATCGGATATCCGATACCATAGCAGGCAATAAGTTCTCCTATCATAATATAAAAAACGGAATAAAAATAGGGAACTTGAAAAAGTTTAGCGAGATACAAAGAAACACCAAAGGAATTGAATAAGACCGGAGGCAAGGGAGCCAAGTAAGCTTTTTTCATTTTTGAAGTAACCAAGGCAGCCAAAAAAGTAATGAGGGTTCCAAAGACGATATCCAGAAACCCAACCTGTCCCAAGAGATTCGCCAAAAAACATCCAATGGTTAAACCAAAAATTGTTTCAGGAAATAGAAAAGGTAAAACGGTAAAGGCTTCTGCGACTCTGATTTGTATTGGACCGTATGCAAAAGCATAAAAAGGTGGCAGAATAGTAAAGGCTGCATAGAGTGCGGCAATCAATGCCATACGTGGTAGTTTCTTCATTGAATTCACCTATCCAATCGGTTGACTATTTCATATAGAATACTAAAAAAAGAGAATTGAATGATATAATAAAGCTTTAGTGAAATTATATCAAAACCCAATCAAATGAAAACTCTTGGTCATAAATATGGGAAGATTGATGAATAAAGAATCAAAAGAGAACCTTTTAAAAATAAAGATACGACGACGTTCTCGATCAAAGATTTTTCGTTTACCATTATTCTCGGCATTTATTTTTGGCATTTTAGCTGGTATTATTTTTTTCTTATTGGTTCAGTTTTTTTATTTAGATGATATTCGCGTTATTTCCAGTCAGATCGATAATTTTCGACCATCTTTCACCACCCGGGTTTATGATAACCAAGATCGACTGATCCACGAACTCTATACTGAAAACCGTGAGTATGTTGCTCTTGCCGATATTCCTGAACTGCTCCAAAAAGCTTTTATAGCCAGCGAAGATCAAAACTTCTACCAGCATCCAGGAATAGATATCATCGGTATTTTGAGGGCAACTCTTCAAAATATTATAAACCGCCGAATTGTGGAGGGAGCCAGCACCATTACTCAGCAATTAGCCCGAAACCGTTTTCTTTCCCATGAAAGAATTATTAACCGAAAAATTAAGGAACAGGTTCTGGCTTTGTTTATCGAAAGAAAATACACCAAAGACCAAATTTTAGAAGCACATCTCAATCAAATTTATTTTTGGCATGGAGTTTATGGGGTAAAAACCGCAGCTTTAGTCTATTTTGGAAAAAATCTTTCCCAATTGAATTTGGCGGAAATAGCGATGTTGGTTGGAATACAGCGATCTCCAGGGAATTTTTCCCCCTATGTGAACCTTCGAGCTGCCCAACTACAACAGAGACGGGTTTTACGCCTTATGACCGAAAGAGGATATATTGACCAGTCAGAAATGGAAAGAGCAATAGAGACGCCCATTGTTCTATCTGGTCTTAAAAATATTCCATCAGGTGCCCCCTATTTCATTGACCACATTTTAAAGGAGTTATTAGCCAAATATGACGGAGAAATGGTTTTTAACGGTGGATTAAAAGTGTATACCACTCTTAATTTAGATATCCAGAAAGTTGCTACCGAAGCCTTGCAAGAAAGTGGTTATCAAGGCGCTGTACTTTGTATGGATCCCAAAAGTGGGGAAATTTTAGCTATGGTAGGTGGAAAAGATTATCAGGAAAGTAAATTTAATCGAGCGACTCAGGCTTATCGGCAACCGGGTTCGACATTTAAACCCTTTATTTACACGACCGCCATTGAAAATGGGATCACTGCGGTAGATTGGTATGTTGATGAACCACTCCAGTTCCCCGATGGTTGGAAACCGAAAAACTATGATAAAACTTTTCGTGGATCAATTCAAATTCATGAAGCCTTAGAGCAGTCGATCAATATTATTGCTATCAAGCTGTTGCAACAATTGGGAACCGACGAGGTTATTAATTATGCCAAAAGGATGCAAGTGAAATCACAACTCCAAAAAAATCTATCGCTTGCTTTAGGCACCTCAGAGGTCACTTTAATGGAATTAGTTAATGCCTATTGTGCTTTTGCCAACGAAGGACGTATTCCTGAACCGTACGCCATTACTAAAATTGTCGATTGGGAAGGTAATGTAATCTATTCCAGCAATAAAACTGTGCGCCAGGCCATACCGGCTGATACTGCCTATGTCATGGCTCGATTACTCCAGGGAGTTATTGAACGGGGAACAGCCAGACGGGCAAATATCGGTCGTCCGGCGGGTGGTAAAACTGGTTCAACCGAAGATTTTATTGATGCCTTGTTTGTTGGATTTACTCCCGATATGGTATGTGGGGTTTTTCTGGGGAATGACGATCGCAAACCCTTGGGAGAGTCGAAAACCGGTGGAATAATTGCCGCTCCAATTTTTGCTAAAGTTATGAAAGCTGCCCATGAAAACCTGCCAAAGCAGGATTTCATCCGACCGGAATCTGTAGTTGATAGGTCGGTTTGTTTAAAATCGGGACTTCTTCCCTCCTCTTCCTGTAAAAAAACCATTGTTTTGCCTTTTAAAGCTGGGACAGTACCGACCAAAACCTGTGATCGATGTACCGAATGATGGTTATTTTGCTGTCAATCTTTGAGGATTACGACTGTTACCCCCAAGCCTCCTTCTTCGGGCAAGCCGTTGCGATAGCTTTCTACTGCAGGGTTATCCTGTAGAAATTCGTGAGTAACTTTTCTTAAAATTCCCTCTCCTTTCCCGTGAATGATATAAACAGTTTTAAATCCAGCTAAGAGCACTTGATCAAAATATTTATCTAGTTTTTCTCGAGCATCTTCGGCTTTCATCATCCGAATTTCAATTTGATTTCTCACATTATTCAAAGAGGGTTGGAAAGAATAGCTCCGCTGGAGAGAGGATGAGAATTCTTCCTCTTTGGATTTTTTTTGAAGATGATTGATAGAAAGGACACATTTGCGACCATTGACCACGACCGTGGCTTCATTTTTTAAATCATCAATAGATATTATTTCACCTTCCTGTTGGAAAATATCAACCATCACTTTTTCACCAGCTTGAAAAACCGCCTGTGGAGAATCCTTTATGGTTTCTTCTGATGGTGACCAGGTTAGCTCTTGGGTCAGATAGAACTTTGGATCAACTCGTTCTTTGAGCTCTTGATACACACTTTCATCAAGAGTTTTTTCTTTTCTTAATTGACCGATGAGTTGCGATATATCATCCCGAGTTTTTTTGAGGTATTGGGTTAATTTTTCCTGAAAATCTTTTATAAGGATTTTTTTTTGTGATTCCAGTTGTTCTTGAAGCTGTACAACCTCCCTCTGCCGATTGGTAGCGTCTTTTACCTTTTCTTGCCATTCTAATAACTGAATATTTAATTCTTGGTTTTTTTTCCGATTGGAGATAATTAATTCATTGAGATCGATCCACTCTTTTTGAAGCTGTTGAAGAGCAATCTTGATTACCGGTTGGGGAATACCAATATTTTCAGCTATTTTGATTCCATAACTTTCCCCGATTTCATCAACGAGGAGACGATAAGTTGGTTGAAAAAGGATTGGATTGAACTCCATCGATGCTGAGATCATGGCGGGGTGTTGAGAAACATAGCTTTTTATTAAAGGATAGTGAGTGGTTGCGATACAGGTTGCTCCTTGTTGACCAAGAAAGTCAATCATTCCAATCGCTAATGCCGAGCCTTCGTTAGGATCGGTTCCGGCTCCAATTTCATCAATTAAATATAAACTTTCAGATGAAAGCTGAGTAAGTGATTCCTGAAAAGCAGAAAGACGATAAGTAAAGGTACTGAGGTTTTGTTCGATATCCTGATGGTCTCCAATATCGACAAAAAGATGATGATAAAAAGGTAATGAAGAGCCAGGATTTACTGGAACTGGAATTCCACAATGGGCAAGATAAACGATTAAAGCCAGACTTTTTAACAAAACAGTTTTTCCCCCAGCATTCGGTCCGCTAATAACCATGGTTTTTTTATCGGAACTTATTTGAAGGGAAAAAGGAACCGCTTTTTCTCCTAAGAGAGGATGTCGGCCTTCTTTGATGATGAGGTCTTTTTCTCCTACCCTGGGGATATGGGCTCGCCACTTTCGAGCTAATTGTGACTGAGCGTGGAGAATATCCAACTCGAGCATCGCTTGGAATGAAGATTCAAGTTGACTGAGATACGGTCTCAAATCATTGGCCAATTTCAGAAGAATAGTATCGATTTCATCTTTTTCTTGAATAGTTAATACTTCTAATTCATTATTGAGATAGAGAATCGGTTTTGGTTCAATGAAGACTGAGGAACCAGATGAAGAATAATCGGCTACAATTCCATCGATTCGTCCTCGAAACTCTGATTTGATGGGAATCACGTATCTTCCTCGTCGAATAGTATAAGTTGCATCCTGAAGGAAAGGAGCTATGTCCCGGTTATGCAAACATTTTTCAATAGTGGTTCGAACTTCTGCTTGAAGATGGTTCAGACGTCTTCGAATATCACGGAGACGAGGGCTGGCGGAATCGAGAATAAACCCCTCAGGCGAACAGATCAATTTTATTTTCTTGATAAGAGAAGTATAGCTTTCAATGTCATTGAAAAAAACTGTAAGAAGTGGATACTTCTCATCTATTCGGGTTGCCTTTTGGAGACGTTTGGTTTTTTCACATAAGAGTAAAAAGTTAAAAAGAAGAATGACTTGGTATAAACTGAGAACTGACCCAGGGATGGCGATTTTTTGAAAAATTTCGCGAAGGTCGCTTAAACCAGAGAGATCCAAACTCCCGTCGAAAGTGATAAAATCAAAAAGCTGTTGGACGGTTTGCAACCTTTGATTCATTGCTTCTGGGTTGGTATAGGGATGCAATTCCATCATTTTTTCGCGGGAAACTTCACAAACACAAGCAGAACTCAGCTGATCGAGTATTTTATCAAAATCAAAATTCTTCAATATATCTTTGGATAAGTTCATCATCACTTTGATCTAAACCCTTTTCTAAATAAACCCCAAGAAAGGAAAATTCAGGAATTTTTTGGACCATTGAATCAATTGAAACAATGATTGGCTGGGTAAAACTCTGGTAAAAACGGGATTGATAAATACCGTTATTGAGAAATTCGAGAAAAGAAACATTGAGCACAAAAAGAGTAATAATGGAGATCCAGAGAAAACCTTTCAAGATACCAATAATGAAGCCTAAAATGGCATCAAACCATACAATATCAAGACCTTCGAAAACTTTTCGAAAAAACATGCCTACCCAGGAAAATAAAAGAACGACTGGTATGAAGATCACAAAAAAACTAATCAAATTCATCCAGACTGAATTCCAATGAAGGAGATTGGTCAAAAATTGACTGAGGTCCTGATGAAACCGCAATGCACTCAGAAGACCAATCACCACTCCTGTCAAAGCCAGAATCTCTTTACTGAAACCCCGGATTGAACTTCGAATAACATTGAGTATAAGGATAAAAATGCAAATTATGCTATACCAGTCGATTAGAATCCTCCTGTGAGTTCCTCCCGGAGGAGTATTTCCGGTTCTTTTTTAATCGCTGCTTTGATGATGTTCACCCACTCATCGACTTCGTTGTCGGTTAGAGTTTTTTGTGCTGAACGGAAAACCATAGAATAAGAAAAGGTTTTCTTCCCCGGAGGAAGATGTTTCCCCTGATAAGAGTCAAATAGTTCGACTTTTTCAATGGGTAAGTTATGGGAAGAAGCGACTTTTAATACCAAAGATTCGACGTTTTTCCAAACCTGATTTTGGTTGACTACAATGGAAATGTCTCGCCGAATTGAAGGATATCGGTTGATCTCCTGGATTTGAAAATCCTTCAATTCTAATTGATGGAGGAGTTTTTGCCAGGCAACTTCTAAACAGTAATGTTCTCCCCAAAAACCAAAGGCATCACTGATGGTTTTATCAATCAATCCTCCTCTAAAAATTTCAACACCATTTTTTAGTATACCGCAAAACGAAAGATTCGAATCAAAATATGTATTTTCGCCTAAAGGTTGCCAATTTACCATCTGAAGTGGATATCCAACAAGATCAACGAGGCTTTCGGCAAAACCTTTCAGGGAGAAAATATCTACCTGGGAAATTTGTTGCCAATAAGCAGGATAAGAAAAACCGCTTAAAACAACAACTAACCGCCTTTCTTCCTTATAAGGATTGTTCGAGTTGTTGGTTCGAGAAAACACTTCTCCATATTCAAAAAAACCAAAATTTTCTCGTCCTCGAGCAATGTTGATTCTTAAGGTATCCAAGGCGCTTATGATTAAATTCGGACGAAGGATGACATGATCTTGTGAAAGCGGATTCATAACCCGGATAACGTCAGTATCGGGAATGCCTAAAAGATCACAGTTGGTCTGGCTGGTCAAAGAAAGCGAAACACATTCTTTTAAACCTTTTGAACGCAAAAAGCCACGGAGAACACCTTCCCATAAGAGCTCTCTGCAGGAATTACCTGGGTCAAAAGGGAAGCTGGGAATTTGAGATTGAATATGATCATATCCGAAGATACGACCAATTTCCTCGACACAGTCAATCGGTTGTTGGACATCCGATCGCCAGGAAGGAATCTTAACTTTGATCACAGAGTCATTAGGTTGAGATAGAAGGACAAATCCTAACTTGGTTAAAATTGTTTGCATTTTTTCCAGTGGAATTTTACAGTCCATGATTTCTTCAACCCAGGAGCATGAGAATTCAATTTCTGGTTCTGGCGCAACAGCTTCACCATCCACTACCCAGTCTTTTAAAATCTTGATCGAAGGATCAATTTCCTTAAAAAGGGAAAGCGCTCGCTGGCTGGCATATAATACCGATCCAGGATCGACTCCCCTTTCAAAGCGAGCGGAAGCTTCAGTTCGTAATCCTAATTCCCGTGCTGTTTTACGGACTTGGCTTCCTACAAATATTGCTGCTTCTAAGAAAACCTCCTGAGTATCAGGTGAAACTTCCGATTCATATCCACCCATAATGCCGGCGATGGCTACTGGCCGCTTTGCGTCTGCAATCACCAACATATTATTGTTTAATTTTCTTTCCACCCCATCTAGAGTTACCAATGATTCATTATTTTTCGCTCTTCTCACGATAATTGTTTGGTCGGATAATCCCGATGCATTAAAAGCATGAAGTGGTTGGCCGGTTTCCATCATGACTAAATTAGTCACATCAACGACCTGATTGATGGGACGTTGCCCCAAAAGATAAAGTTCACGAACGATCCACCATGGGGAAGGTTTGATTTTAAAATTTTTTGCTAACCGACCGCTGTAAAAAGAACAAAGATCTTGATCATTTATACTTACTTGATAGTTGCTGTTGATTTCATCAACAGTTAATTGATGAGGAGGTATTTGATAATCTAAATCCAAACCTGCTGCTATTTCCCTCACCAAGCCGATAATTGACATACAATCTCCGCGATTGGCGGTGATTTCGACATCTAAGACCCAGTCATCACCAATTATCTGCGGGAATATGGCTTCTCCTTCTTCGACTTTCAGAGTATCGGGGAGTTCAATAAAAAATTCTTCTTTTTCTGGTATACGTTGATTTAGAAGGGGTTGTGTGCTTATCGAATTTCCTATTAAATTCAATATAACCCTTTTTCCGATTTCCGGTATTCCCCATTTTTCGCATTTGATATCGTATTGGTGCTCTTTCATTTGAATGGTACACACATCATAAACAATGCCGGACTTCCGTTTAACGATTGTCCCTGAAGTTAAAGTAGGAGAAAAAACATCAGCAGCATTTGTTATGTTTTCGATCACAAATCCCTGAGAAGTGAGAGTCTCAGCTATCTTTTCAACTGTATAGTTAAGATCTGGTAAAAAACGTTTGAGAATTGAATAGGAAACTTTCATTGTATTTGGATACTCCTATTGAATAGCTTGGAATTGCTCGATAAAAGACATATCATTTTCAAAAAGCCAACGGATATCGGGTATATCGAATTTCAACAAAGCGGCTCGATCGATTCCCATTCCAAAAGCGAAACCCCGGACTTGATGGGGGTCATAACCGGCGTTTTCGAAAACTTTAGGATGAACCAACCCTGCTCCCATTATTTCTAACCATCCTGTTTGTCCACAAGAACGGCATCCCTTCCCTTGGCACAGACCACAAGAAATGTCAACTTCAGCACTTGGTTCGGTAAAAGGAAAAAAACTGGGACGAAAGCGAAGCTGTCGGTCGCTCCCAAAAAAACGTCGGGCAAATATTTCAATAGTTCCTTTCAAATCGCCCATGGAAATTGATTCGGCAACTACTAAGCCCTCAACTTGGTGAAACATGGGGCTATGAGAGGCATCCATTGCATCCCGACGAAAACATTTTCCCGGTACAACCACTTTAAAGGGTGGTTGTAATTTTTGCATAATTCGAATTTGAGCAGGTGACGTATGGGTTCGTAATAAATACTCTTCATCGAGAAAAAAAGAATCCTGAGCATCCCGGGCTGGGTGATCAGGTGGAAAATTCAGTGCTTCGAAGTTGTAATATTCACTTTCAATTTCCGGTCCTGACTCAATTCGAAAACCCAAACTATGGAAAATTGTTAGGATTTGGTGACAGGTTAATTGAATGGGATGGAGTGACCCTACCCAGGATTTTTTCCCTGGTAGAGAGATATCAACTTTACTAGATGGTTTTAATTTCTGGGTAAGTTCTTTTAATTTCTCCTGAAGCCGACTATCTATCAAACCTTTTAAATGATTAATTTTTTGTCCCAAATCCTTTTTTTCGTCGGGGGATAGCTGGGTGATTTCTTTAAATAAATCATTAAGTTGTCCCTTTCGACCGATGTATTTTCCTTTTAAGCGGTTTAAATCATCAAGGGTTTTTACCTGTTCGATTTCATTCTGAAATTTTTCAAGAACATTATTTAAATCAGTCAACATCTTTTCCTCCCATCAACAATATCAACTAGAGGGTTGCTCGTGGAAAAACCATTAAAATAAAATGCGATACCATGTGGAGAGTGGTATCGCATTTTATTTTAACTTTTACCTTAATGATAGACTTAGGTTGCTGATTTGGCAACCTCAACGAGATGCGCAAATGCCACTGGATCCGTTATGGCAATATTGGATAAATTCTTTCGGTCAATTACAATACCGGCTTTCTTTAAAGCAAACATAAACTGGTTATATTTTAACCCATGTTCCCGAACCGCAGCATTAATACGAACGATCCATAAGCGTCGAAAGTCTCTCTTTTTGTTTTTTCGATCACGATAAGCATAAAATTGAGATTTTAAAACTTGTTCATTTGCTCGCCGATAGGAACGGGAACGTGAACCCCGATAACCACTGGCTAATTTCATTATTTTCTTTTTTCTCTGTCGAGACGCCACGCTATTTTTAACTCTTGGCAATGAAAATCACCTATCTTTCCAACCAATTTTCACTTATTCAATTCAATGATATCTGTAATTAGGCATAGGGCAAAAGCTTCTTAATGCGCTTTTCTACGGATTTATCAACAATCACCGTTTTACGTAACCGTCTTTTGCGATCTTGTTCTTTTTGATGTAAATGATGGCTCTTTCCTCCATGAGCCACCTTTATTTTTCCTTTCGCAGTTATCTTTACCCGTTTAGCTAAACCGCGATGGGTTTTCATTTTTGGCATTAATGATCCTCCTCATTTCTTGGGAGCAATGGTCATAGTAAGGTTCCGACCTTCGTTTTTTATTTCCTGCTCGATTTTACTGAGCTCATTCAAATCATCAGCTATTTTCTGGAGTAATAATACACCTTTATCAACATAGGCAGCCTCTCGCCCTCGAAACCGAATGGTAAATTTGACTCGATCGCCATCTTCCAGAAACCGGATAGCACTTTTTAACTTTACCTGATAGTCGTGTTCATCGATTTTTGGCCTCATCTTGAGCTCTTTCAGCTCAGATACTTTCTGTTTCTTTCGAGAGAATTTTGCCTTCTTCTCTTTTTCATACTTAAATTTGCCAAAATCAATAATTTTACAAACTGGTGGGTTCGCTTCTGGGGCAACTTCAACTAAATCATAACCAGCTTCTTCTGCTAATTCAAGGGCTTTTTTGATTGGCACAACTCCCAGTTGTTCTCCTTCGAAGGAAATCAATCTGACTTCCCGAGCTCGTATTTGATTGTTTACGCGATATTTTACCTCGATATGTATCGCCTCCCAATATTTTTTCCTAGAGCGTGTATCTTCACAGTATTCCTATTGAATAAATAGAACACCTTATTATGCAATGAGAACAAAAAAAAATCAATGGACCGATTGGGTTGGTTTAAGACAAATAGCCAAACAAAAATATCATATAATACCGTCAGTCGTCAATATCATTGGTGTACTTATTGACAAGCTTCCTGGGTAATGGCAGGCAACAAAATGACCACTCCCTTGATCAACTAAGTGAGGTTCTACTTCGGAACACCTTTTTTGAGCTACCGGACAACGGGGATGGAATCGGCATCCGGAAGGAGGATCAATTGGGCTGGGTACATCCCCTGGTAAAATTATCCTTTCAATGTGATAATCAGGGTCAGGAACTGGAACAGCTGATATCAGTGCGACGGTATAGGGATGAAGTGGTGCTTGGAAAAGTTGATAACGAGGTGCTATTTCAACAGTTTTTCCTAAATACATGACCATAATTCGATCACAGACATGTTTAATAATCGAAAGATCGTGAGAAATAAAAATATAGGTTAAGTGAAATTCGTTTTTTAAATCGATCATTAAATTAATTATTTGAGAACGAATGGAGACGTCAAGTGCGGAGACCGCTTCATCAGCAATGATCAGCTTAGGGTTCATAGCTAAAGCTCGAGCAATGCCAATCCGCTGTCTTTGCCCTCCCGAAAATTCATGGGGAAATCGATTTACACCATCACTCTGAAGACCAACTTTTTTAAGAAGATCCGTAACCATAGCCGATCGCTCTTGAGATTTACCAATCTTATGGATATTCATTCCTTCTTCGATTATGGATCCCACAGTCATTCTTGGATTTAAAGAACTAAAAGGATCCTGAAAAATCATTTGGAGATTTTTCCGATATTGAATGAATTGTGATTGGGTGAGATTATGAATTTCTTTCCCATCAAAAATTATCCGTCCTGATGATGGTTCGTATAAACGGAGAATAGTCAAACCCAAAGTACTCTTTCCACAGCCTGATTCTCCGACAACACCGAAAGTTTCTCCAGCATGGACTTCAAAACTGATATCATCAACTGCTTTCACCCACCCAACGGTTGAGCGAAAGACACCGGCTTTAACTGGAAAATATTTTTTTAAATTTTCAATTTTTAAAAGAGGTACATTATTCATCAATTTTGCACTTTTCTATTGAATGTTGGTTTATTTTTTTCCAGTGATGGCAATAGACAAAATGGTTTAAACTGACGTTAACTTTATTTGGTTGATTGAGGCATTGTTCATCTTCAAAGGAACAGCGGTTTCGAAATCGGCATCCTTGGGGAAATTGTGAAGGATCAGGAACCATACCCGGGATTGAATCGAGTTTTTCCTGCTCGATATCTAAACGAGGGATAGAACGGAGTAAACCAATGGTATAAGGATGACAAGGATTTTTGAAAATATCGTGGCGGTCTCCTTCTTCAACAATTTTTCCGGCATACATTACAATAATTCGTTTCGCCATGTTGGCGACAATCCCTAAATCGTGGGTGATGAGGATAACTGCCATATTAAGCTGTTTTTGAAGACTGATCATTAATTCAATAATTTGTGCCTGGATGGTTACATCCAAAGAAGTGGTTGGTTCATCGGCTATGAGAAGTTGGGGATGACAAGAGAGTGCCATAGCAATCATGCCTCTTTGTTTCATTCCCCCTGACAATTCATGAGGATATTCGTTTAACCTTTTTTCTGGATCAGGAATTCCTACCAATTTAAACATCTCTACTGCTCGCTTTCGGGCTTCGTGGTGGCCGACCTTTTGGTGAAGGGTGATTGCTTCAATAATTTGATCACCGATGGTATAAACCGGATTGAGTGCTGAAGCAGGTTCTTGAAAAATCATAGAAATATCTTTTCCTCGGATATTTTGCATCTGTTTTTCAGATAGAAAAAGTAAATCAGAATTATTAAAATTTATTTTTCCACCAACGATTTTTCCATTGCTATCAATCAATCGCATCAGAGCTAAAGAAGTAACACTTTTTCCACATCCCGATTCACCAACCAAGGCAATGGTTTCACCTTTGTAAACTTGGAAACTGATGTCGTCTACAGCTTTGAGTTCCTGGCCATAATCATTATAAAAATACACTTTGAGGTTTTCTATGTTCAAAATTGTGTCATTCGTGTTCATAATTGACTCCTTACACCCTTAACCGAGGATCAAATACATCTCGAAGGGCATCCCCGACTAAGTTCCAAGATAAAACAAAGAGAACCATCGCTGCACCAGGGAAGACAGTAGAGTACCAATAAAGAAGAGCTTCGCCCTGTCCTCCTAACATCCAGTTTCGAGAATAATTGAGAAGTGCTCCCCAATCAGAATATCCTTGTGGAGCTCCAACTCCCAGGAAACTGAGGGCAGCAGCTGTAATAACTAATGAACCCATGCGCATTGAGGCTTGTATCAATACCGGAAAAATTGTATTGGGAAGGACATGGCGAATGATGATTAAATAATCTTTTACACCAAGTGCTTTAGCCGCCATGATATATTGTTCTTCTTTCACTTGAAGAATGTTACCTCGGATTAAACGAGCAGGATACATCCAACCGAAAATCGTCATGGCAATCATAACTTTATTTAATCCGCTTCCTAAGATAGCGGCCAAGACCAAAGCTGCAACTAAAAAAGGAATAGCCATAAAGATATCGGTGATTCGCATGAGGATTTCATCGAAAAGTTTACCGTAATACCCGGCTATTGATCCGATAAACAGACCAATGAGCGTTGAAACGACAGTGACAATAATTCCCACACGAAAAGCGGTTCGAGTACCCCAGATTACTCCATAAAAAATGTCCCTTTTCCCGGCTACCCCAAATGGATGTTCCGGTGAAGGAGGTTGAGGGCTTGAAGTCCAGGTGACAATGGGCATCATATAGGGATCTCTCCCCTCTTTAGGAGGAGCTATAAAAGGAGCAAAGATGGCTATTACAATAAATACTCCTAAGAGGACAAAGCCAATAATTGCTGAAGCATTTAGAAATAGTTTCTTTATAATCCGATGGGTTTCCGACTTCATTTTTCTAGTCCAACCTAACCCTAGGATCAATATAAGCATAAGAGATATCAACCAGAAGGTTCCCGATAATCAATATAAGCCCAAAAAAAAGGACGCCACCCATAATCGAGGCATAATCTAATTGTTGAGCTGCTAAGGCTAAAAAGCTTCCTAAACCGGTCCGATTAAATATTGCTTCGACAATTACCGTTCCTGCCATCAATCCGACAATAGTTTGGCCACTCACGGTAGCAACTGGTATCATGGCATTTCTTTTGGCATGTTTATTAATAACAATTCTTTCATCTAAACCTTTGGCACGAGCAGTACGGACATAGTCACGTTGGAGAACATCAAGCATCGAGGATCGGGTAATACGAAGAATGTAAGCCAATTGAACATAGGTTAGAGTGAGAACTGGACCAACAAGATGTCGTAAGGCATTTACAAAAACATCCAATCTTCCATTGAGAAGCGCATCAATAGTTGTCATACCGGTAAAAGATCTAAAGCTGGTAGATTTAACAATACCTTCAGCCCAGAGACTCAAGTTCCCTGGGGGGAAAAGCCCTAAAGTACTATAAAAAATCATGAGAACGAATAGGCCAAATACAAAATCAGGAAAGGACCACCCTACCACGGCAAAAATCCGCAGCGAATGATCCAAGGTACGGTTGTGATGGAGTGCCGACAGGACTCCCATCCAGGTTCCGATCAAGATAATGGGGATGGCGGAATATAACGTCAGTTCTAAGGTATAGGGAAAACGCTGGAGTAAAGCTTGCAAAACCGGAGCTTTTCCAACATAGGACCATCCTAGGTTTCCTTGAAGCAGATTTTTAAACCATCTTCCATACTGAACAGGTATCGGATCATCGAGGCCGTACATAGAAATGAGCTGATCGACATTTTCACTTTTTAGGCGGTCAGGGCTGCTGATGAAGGTGGCAAGTCGCTGATAGGGACTGAGCATGCCAATCATAGAGAAAACGATGAGAGAAATACCAAAAAGAGTAATAGGTATAAATAAGACTCTCCGTATAATATAAAATATCAAAACTATCAATCCTTCCACTCCGGAGGGAAAATAGAATTCCCTCCGGAGTACGATCATTATTCTTCAATCATTTATTCGGCTTTATAAACCCCATTATAATTAGCTTCGCCTGATTGTATTGGATTGAATTCCCATCCTTGGACCCAGGTTTTCATTGGGAAAAGCGCTATCTCTTGATAGAAGGTAAGACCTAACACATTTTCGTAAGCGATTTTCTGAATTTCTTCGTACATATTTTGCCGCTTGGTTGCATCGGTTTCAGAGATGGCCGCTTCAATGATCGGATTTAGATTTTCTTGAGCAAAATTAATATAGGCTTCTCCTTGGGGTCCACCATAGACTCCACTGCTGTGGAAATAAGTGAAAATGAAGTTATGGGGATCGGGATAATCGGCAATCCAGCCAATGACAAATGCTGGTAATTTGCCGCTTTTATAAGCATCCAAGTAATTTGGCCACTGAACTCCCTGTACATCAATTTTAAATTTGGGATTGAGGGATTCAATGTTTTCTTTGAACATTTCACAGGCGGTTTGTCGAGCATCATTCCCAGTGTTGTAAAGCAAAGTCAGCTTAAAACCATTTTCCCAGACTTTGCCGTCCCAAGCTTTTTTGAATTCCTCTTCGGCTTTTGCCAGGTCGAACTCAAACATGGGAAGATCGGGATTGTATCCCAGCATGCCAGAAGGAATAACTGATGGGGGTCGCTCCCCATATCCCAATAAAACTTCCTGGATCATGGTGTCATAATCGAAAGCGTAGCTAAAAGCACGGCGGCAATGGATATCACTAAAGAAATCAGCCGGGATACCATTCCCATCGAGGGCTCCACTTCCTAAGAAATCACTGGTTTTATCAACTGTCCAGTTAAAATGGAAAGCGGTTACGGTGATTCTCTTCCCACTTTCAATTTTAATATCATCCAAGTCTTTAACCTGATCGAGATACTGAGCTGGCATATAAATCTGGTCGGCATCTCCGGCTTCCAACATGGCTCGTCGTGTGCCCCACTCGTCAATTCCCCAGTCAATAATCTGGGCAATTTTGGCCTTTTCTCCCCAATATCCATCAAAACGGTCCAGGGTAACCTTCTGTTGGGTTCGATCCCACTCGGTAAATTTGAAAGGGCCTGTACCATTGGCTTTATCATAAAGAGGCGAAGATTCTTTTTTTACATTATAGTATTTCCACCATCCATCAGCGTTCCCATCCCAGCAACCCCATTCAACGCAGGTTTCTTTATCGAAGATATTGCTCCAGTAAGCATGTTTCGGGAGAATATAAAGAAAAGGTGCAAAGGGACGCACCAGGCGGAACACTACCGAACCGTCCTGAACTTCAATGACCGGATCAATAACTTGCTGATAAAATTCTATCAATTTATTGGCATCGTCGGGGTTGATTAAGTTTCCATTTTCATCAACCATATCGGTAAGAGGAGTTCCGACTTTATCGGCAACCAGATCATCAAGGGTCTGGAAATTAAACAAAGCTTCAATGATCATCCATTGTGGTCCGTTAGCTGGATCAAAAAGGATATTTCGCTCGAACGAATATTCAACATCTTCGGGAGTAAGTTCGTTTCCGTTGTGAAACTTGACACCCTCTCGAATTGGGAATAGGTAGGTTGTGCCATTATCCTTTATAAGACCATTTTCAGCAGTTGGAACTTCGGTTGACAGAACGGGGATAAATTTTTGGAGATTTACTCCATCGTAGGAAATGAGATTTTCATAGACATAGGTTAATACCTCACCACTGGCATTATCATAGGCATATCCGGAATCGAGGGTATCCGGTTCACCAATATGGAGATACACATACGTATCGGGATTTTTTATTTCGGCAAAGGCAACCGAAATTCCCAATACAAAAACCAATAACCATGTCAAAACCAAAATCTTTTTCAATTTTTATGCCTCCTTATTATGAAATTTTTACTAGCCTTGGATTATTCGTTATTCCGGGAATTCTTCCCCTTTTGGCAATCCTTTGGCCAGCTACTTCTTTGATATCCATAGTCATATCAATAGGAGAATGCCCACTGATATAACTCCCCACACCGAAAATATCAGTATGATCATGGAACAGACGTATTTTTTCAGGAGTGATACCACCAGAAACCACAATTTTTATATTAGGATATCCTGCTTGATTTAATCTTTCGCGAACTTCCTTCACCAGAGACAAGGTAACTCCTCCCCTTTCCTCTGGTGTATCGAGACGAATTCCTTCTAACTTATTTTCAATGATTTGAGCCAAACGAAGTGATTCTTCGGCTTCATCTTTGAAGGTATCGACTAAGATGATGCGAGGAAATTCGCTCGGTATGCTTTCGTCGAAGGCTTTAGCTGACAACACCGTATCCCCACAAATAAGGATTGCCGCATGAGGAATGGTCCCCCCTGGAATTTTTCCGGCTAGCTTCGCTCCCAGGATGCAGGCGGCACTATCAGCTCCTCCAATCAGAGCTGACCTTTCCATTACTGGTGCTACCGAGGGATGAACATGTCGAGCTCCAAAACAGAGAACCATCTTCTTCCCAGCCGCTTCTTTACATTCTTGGGCTGCGGTTGCCCATCCAGCACTATGAGCAAGTATTCCCAGTAAAGGAGTTTCGAAAACACCAAATTCTGAATAGGGACCTTTTATTCTCAAAACCACCTCCCTTGAATCGAAGGGATCACCTTCCTGTAAGCTCCATATTTCCACTTGGCTGTGTGACAATAGAGAAAGAACGTCGGGCAATCCACAAAAAATCCCCGGATGCCGGGCAAAAATTTCTGCGACGACCGGGGTTTGATCAAGCTGCAGGTGGCGTAGAATTTGTTGTGCACTAACAAAATAAATGTCAGTTGTATATCCCTGTATTATCTCATCATGGGTTGCCGATAAAAACAGCCGTTTTGGATCGGGACGATATTGAATCGCTTCCTGAAGATCATTAACCCAAGGTTTTTGCGACACCTGACCTTCCACCTCTTCTCAGGTTAGAAGAAAGGCAAAAATTAAGGATACCACCATGAAGGCTACGGCGAAAACAACGGTTAGTTTTCCCAAAACTGGGAGGTTTTTAAACTTGCTACTCCGATCAGCACGGGTCATTCCCCCAAAAATACCTCCTCCCATACCGGCTTTCCGAGGTTGAAAAATGACCACTAAAATTAAACCAACTGAAATAAAAATCTGAATAATCATCCAAGCTTGCATATCGACTCTCCTCTATTGGGAAGCCCTTAAGCTTTCTAATATAATTTTGTAAAATTTAGTTGGATCTAAGCTGGCTCCACCCACCAATGACCCATCAATATCTGGATCTTTCATGAAATCAAAAACATTGTCGGGCGTTACACTGCCGCCGTATAGTATTCGAATTTGTTTGGCAGTATTATCACCGAATTTTTTGACTAATTGCTGTCGAATGTAGGAAATTACTTGATGAGCGTCCTGGGGAGTGGCAGCTTTTCCAGTTCCAATTGCCCAGACAGGTTCATAAGCAACAACCAGTGATAAAGCCTCTTCTTTGCTAAGGTTGGTAATGCCTTTTGATAGATGATCAAAAACAATGGTTTCGGTGCGACCCGCTTCTCTTTCCTCTATGGTTTCGCCAACGCAAAGGATGGGTTTAAGCCCAAAGTGAATGGCAGCCGTAACTTTTTTGCCAACATCTTCAGAAGTTTCACCAAAGATATGGCGCCGTTCCGAATGGCCACAAATGACATACTGACAGTGTGCCGCCAGAAGCATGGGTATAGAAACCTCACCAGTAAAAGCACCTTTGGCTTCCCAATAACAGTTTTGAGCTGCTAACTTTATACCCTTTTGAGCTAATTTTTGGGAAAGAGGATAAAGAGTAACAAATGGTGGACAGAGAATAACTTCAATGTCTGAAGTATTCGGAGATAAATCAAGAAGAGCCTCGGCAAATTCCGAGGCTTCTTCGACAGTTTTATTCATTTTCCAATTACCAGCTGCGATAGGAATTCGTGACATATCAGGCTCCTTTTATTGCATAACCCAATTGGCTAAATCGACCGTTCGGCAGGAATAGCCCCATTCATTATCATACCATGCTAAGACTTTAACGAGATTGCCAACCACCATGGTTGAGAGAGCATCGACGGTAGCCGAATTGGCACAATGGAGGTAATCGATTGAAACCAACGGCAGTTCAGAATATCCCAGATATCCCTTGAAATCGCCATTTTCAGACGCTTTCTTGAGGGCAGCATTCACTTCATCAGCTGTAGTTGTTTTTTCTACAATTGCAGCCAAATCAACGACTGATACATCCGGGCTTGGAATACGGATGGCGAACCCATTCAATTTTCCTTTTAACTCCGGGATCACTTCACCTAAAGCTTTAGCAGCTCCGGTTGTAGTAGGGATCATTGACATCCCCGCTGCTCGAGCCCGGCGTAAATCTTTGTGAGGAAAATCAAGAATGACTTGGTCATTGGTATAGGCATGGATAGTGGTCATTAATCCACTAACGATCGAGAAATTATCATGAAGTACTTTAGCGATGGGAGCCAAGCAGTTTGTTGTGCATGATGCATTGGAAATGATATGGTGTTTATCTTTATTGTAACTGCGATGGTTTACTCCCATAACGATGGTGGCATCGGGTTCCTTGGCTGGTGCCGAGATAATGACCTTTTTAGCTCCAGCTTGAATGTGCTTAGAAGCACCAGCTCGATCCCTGAATACCCCGGTTGATTCAATAATCAAATCGGCTCCCAAATCTTTCCAAGGAAGCTGAGAGGGGTCTCTTTGGGCAAATACTTTGATGGGTTTTCCATCAACTACAAGAGCATCATCTTTGGCCGAAACCTCATTCGGTATTTGACCATGAACTGAATCGTATTTTAACAGATGGGCGAGCACCTTATTATCGGTCAGGTCATTCACTGCAACGACATCAAACCCGCCTACTTCGAGCATCCTTCTGAATACTAAACGTCCAATTCGACCAAATCCGTTAATTCCAACTTTCACTTCGAATACCTCCCTTATATGAATGTAATATTATCAACAATTAGACTCCTTATTATACAACATCAATAAAACTCGTCAAACAAAACAGGAATATAAACACAACTACCCCATGAGATACCTAGTATGCTCAGGAGGAGAAGGTGGGGAAAGCAGTATTAATTAAGAAAAGGCGTGCTTAATGCACGCCTTTGGGATTAAATTATTGCTATTTCAGTATCTGATTTGAAAAGATGCATTTTTGAAGTATCAACTGCAATCTTGAGGTCATCACCAACGCCAGTTCGAGTTTGCATATCAAGAACAGCTACTAAAGTATGGGGTCCAGTGGTGAGGTAAATGATTTGTTCTGAACCTAAAGGTTCAACAACGTCAACGGTAGTATTTATGGTCGATCCAGTTGATGCCGACTCTTTGCTCACTTCACTATCAAAAAGATCTTGGGGTCGAATACCAAGGGTCAATTCCTGGTTAAGGTGAGGAAGCAGGCTTTCTTTAAACTCATTAGGAATGTTGAGCTTGAAAGATTGACCGTCGAGATAGAGACCATCCCCTTCTTTCTTCAAAACAACATCGATGAAGTTCATTGACGGAGTTCCAATAAAACCGGCGACGAACTTATTGATGGGTTTGTTGTATAGTTCGAGGGGGCTTCCAACTTGCTGGACTAATCCATCACGCATAACAACGATCCGATCACCCATGGTCATGGCTTCAATTTGGTCGTGAGTAACATAGATCATAGTGGTTTTCAATCGATCATGTAGTTTTGAAAGTTCGGCTCTCATTTGAACTCTTAATTTGGCATCCAAGTTGGAGAGAGGTTCGTCAAATAAAAATACTTTGGGATGCCGAACGATAGCTCGACCAACAGCAACACGCTGTCTTTGACCACCTGAAAGTTGCTTTGGTTTTCTCTGGAGGAGCTCTTGAATACCGAGAATTTCAGCCGCCTCTTTGACTCGTTGATCGATGTCACTTTTTGGGAATTTTCGAAGTTTTAAACCAAAAGCCATATTGTTATAAACATCCATGTGAGGATATAAGGCATAATTCTGGAATACCATTGCGATGTCACGATCTTTGGGGGGAACATCATTGACCAAAGTATCTCCAATGTAAATTTCTCCAGCATCGATTTCTTCCAAACCGGCGATCATACGGAGAGTTGTTGTTTTTCCACAACCAGAAGGGCCAACCAATACAACAAATTCTTGATCTTTAATTTCAAGATTTACTTTATTAACTGCGAGAACATCTCCAAACTTTTTTACAATTTCTTTTAAAATAACATTTGCCATCTATATTCCTCCTTCAAATCTTAATAGGGGAGGCCTTTTTATACCCTATTCCGAAAAAGGCCGACATGAAACCCAACCATAGAACTCGGCGGTGGATTTCAATAAAACCAAATTTCTCATGAAACTGGAATTTTATCACTCCGATAGTTTAACGGAATAAAATCGATGTTCTAGTTACTCAAATAAATTACTACCAATATTTTAAGTCAAGTCTGGTTTTCTGTAAACCCTTTTTTATCGGCAATTTTTTCAATTTCATTTAATCGGCGATGAACCTCTGATTTAGAAAGCGGTGGGATGCAAAGGTCACCGATTTCACGTAAAGAGGAACAGGGATTTTCTATACGTAATCTGGCAATTTCTTGAAGATGGAGAGGAAGGTCATCAAAATCAAGACTGTGAATTTTTTTTCTTTGTCGTGAAGAAGAGGCAACAATTTTATTTAAATTAGCAGTTTCATAATTTACCCAACGGGTAATTTCGTTAATAGTCGATTTTTCAACCATAATTTTTTCCATTTCGAGGTAACTTTGATGGGCTCCAAGAAAGCGGATAAAATCAGCTATCGATTGAGAATTTTTTATATAAAGATTAACATCTCCTTTGACTGTACGAGAATGAAAGTCAAACTGGAGACTTTGGAGATAATTGAGTATGAAATTGGCAAGCTTTTCTGAATTGAGCTGTATTTCTATGTGATATCCTCTTAAGGGATCGCCCATATAACCACGAGATTCGAATACTCCTCTTAAAAAATGGGCTGCTAATTTATGGTTGAAAAAGCTCCTGAGGATGTCTACATCTTGAAAACCAAATTGATCGAGTAGGTCATTGGTGACGGGAAATTCGAAACAGTAAAATATTCCTCCGGGAATTCCCCTCCTCTCTTGTACGTGAATAGTGTGAACTGAGCGAGGGAAAAGAATTTTTTTATAAGTGACACATTTTTTAATCAAAGCCGGATGGCGGTTGGAAAAATGTAAAAGAAGCTGATGGGAATGCTTTTTTATCACTGCGCCAGTCCTAATTATTCCGACAAATTCACTCTCAACCTCCTCTTTGTTTGGCGGTTGGATGGTAAACAGTTCGGTTCTAAGACTTTCTTTAAAATTCATGAAGAAACAATTCCCTCTTTCATGGTTGATATATTTTTTTGACTGAGTTTTTTTTGAATTTCGATAATGCTTTGGGTGGGTATTTTTAATTGATGAGATACCTCTTGGGGGGAATAATCTAAAATTTGAGTCAGATTGTCAAAGGCTGAAAGGAGGACATGTTTTCGTTTGGGACCAATTCCCGGTATATCGTCTAAAACAGAGGAAAACATATTTTTATTTCTTCTCACTCGATGAAAGGTGATGACAAATCGATGCACTTCATTCCGAATTCTTTGGAGGAATTGGAGAGAAGAATTTTCGGGAGGAAGACGAAGCGAGGCACTTTTTTTAGGGAGGAAAATTTCTTCATTTTCTTTTGCTAAAGCAAGAACGGGAATAGTGAGAGAAAAATTATGTAATACTTTGAGCGCGCTGTTCAGCTGGCCAATACCCCCATCAATGACCAAAAGGTTGGGAAATTCAGTTTGGTTTTGAATAAGTTTATTAAAATGCCGGGTAAGAGTTTCCTCAATCATGGCAAAATCATCGGGATGATCGGTTTCTCGGATGATATATTTCCGATATCTTTTTTTTAATGGTACACCATCGAAAAAAGCAACGATGGCTCCTACCGATTCATCACCCTGAAAGGTTGAAATATCCACCCCTTCAATGAGACGAGGTAAGGCAGGAAGTGAAAGAAGAGCTTTTAATTCATTTAGAATATGCTGATGATCCATATTTTGACGAAGCGCTTTTATTTTTTCTAATTGGAGATTTTTTTGGGCGTTTTCTTGGGCAAAATGAAGAAGATCAAGCTCAGAAGAATTTCTGGGTAAATCAACAATACTTAGATGCCCTTTTTCTTTAATCCTTTCCTGGAGATTATGGTTAAAATCAAATTGGACACATATTTTCGTTGGTGGATTGAAGTGGTCAAGATAAAAATTCTCAATGAATTCATTGAGAATATAGTCTCGATCAGCGTTTTCCTCCCTTTGAGCGTGAAAATTTTCGATTCCAATCAACCTTCCTTTTCTCACCTTGACGACAACTAAACTGGCCAGATTGGATTCACTTTCCAATTCAATAAAATCAATATCTGAACCATCAGGAAGGACCAATCGATACCGTCCGATAATTTTAAGCAAACAGTCGAGATGATCTCGGAATTGAGCGGCTTTTTCAAAATCCTGCCGGTCGGCGGCATCCCACATTTCCTCCTCTAACCAGTTAGTAACCTCTAAATAGTCTCCTTCTAAAAATAAACGAGCTTTATTCAGTTTATCTTGATATTCTGAAGAACTGCATTTTCCAATACATGGAGCACAACACAGTTTTAATTCGTAATCGAGACAGGAGCGTAACAAGGGAAAACGAGATTCAGGAATTGAGCAACCACGAAGGAGAAAAATTTGCCGGAGAATTTTCAATCCGTCACGAGCTTTTTTTGAATTGGTGTAGGGTCCATAAAAGTATCCCGGTTTCGCCGTTTTGCGACGGGCTATTTTAACCGCTGGAAAATCGCCTCGAAAATCAAAATGAATATAGGGGTAACTTTTATCATCTTTCATTCGGATGTTGTATTGGGGTTGGTAAGTTTTAATTAGCTCTTCTTCGAGAAGGAGAGCTTCGGCTTCGTCTCTGGTGAGGATGAACTGAATAGTATGAATTTCTTTAGCCATGTCTCTCTTGAGAAGGGATGAAGAATCACCTTGCAAATGGTTTCGTACCCGGTTTTGAATATGAATAGCTTTCCCAATATAAATTATTTGGTGACTTTGATTGCATAGAATATATACACCACAACTGGTAGGTAATTCCTGAAGGGAATTTCGAGTGGTTTCAGACCTGACAAAATTCTTTTCGCTCAACCTTTAATACCTCCCTTAGGTAAAAACCAGTATATGAGATAGGGTTTAAAGCAATTTCCTCTGGAGTTCCTTCAGCAACCAACTGACCTCCCTGATCTCCACCTTCTGGTCCCAAATCGAGCAAATAGTCGCAGCATTTAATGACATCCATGTTGTGCTCGATAATCAAAATACTATTTCCTCGTCGGCGCAGTTCTAAAAGAACATCGAGAAGTTTTTCGACATCGGCAAAATGGAGGCCGGTGGTCGGTTCATCGAGAAGATAAAGGGTTCTTCCGGTGGCAATCTTACTCAGCTCTTTGGTTAGCTTAATCCGTTGGGCTTCTCCACCTGAGAGAGTGGTTGCCGATTGTCCCAGTTTAATATATCCGAGTCCGACCCGCTTGAGAACAGCTAATTTTCGTCGTATGACTGGGATATTTTCAAAAAAGACCGCTGCTTCATCAACACTCATATCGAGTATTTCGGCAATATTTTTTCCTTTAAAGCTAACATCCAAAGTTTCTCGAGCATACCGCTTCCCTTTACAGTATTCACAGGTTACAAAAACATCGGGAAGAAAATGCATCTCGAATTTGATAACCCCATTTCCCTGGCAAGCTTCACAACGACCACCCTTCACATTAAAACTGAAGCGCCCCGGCCGATAGCCTCGGGCTTTGGATTCCGGAAGTTGGGCAAAGAGACTCCGTATTTCAGTAAAAATTCCTGTATAAGTGGCAGGATTGGAACGGGGAGTTCTTCCGATTGGGGATTGGTCGATGACGATCACCTTGTCAATACATTCAACACCTTCAATAGTATCATGATCACCAGGTTCGGCAAGGGAATGATAGAGAATCCGAGAGAGAGATCGATAAAGGACGTCTTCCATTAGAGTACTTTTTCCCGAACCCGATACGCCAGTGAGTCCCACCATGACCCCTAAGGGGATTTTCACATCAATATTTTTTAAATTATTCGCTCGAGCACCACGAATAACTAACCATTCTTGGGGATTTTTTCTCTCCAAAGGTATTGGTATTTCCTTTTTCCCACTGAGGTATAGTCCGGTAAGACTCTTTTGATTATTCATTATTTCAGTTGGGGTTCCAATTGCAATGACTTCTCCTCCCTTTTCTCCAGCTCCTGGCCCCATATCGACTAAATAGTCAGAACTTTTCATGGTTTCAGCGTCATGTTCAACGACGATGACGGTATTTCCCAAGTCACGCAGTCTTTTCAAAGTTTGAATCAGCTTTTGATTATCGCGAGGGTGAAGACCAATGGTTGGTTCATCAAGAACATAAAGTACCCCGACTAATCCTGATCCAATTTGGGTTGCCAGCCGGATACGCTGGGCTTCTCCTCCGGAGAGCGTCATAGCTGAACGGCTGAGAGTAAGATAACTTAAGCCAACTTCCACCAAAAAGTGAAGCCGGGATTGAATCTCTCTCAGTAAAGTGGCAGCAATAAGCGTTTCGTGCTCTGAGAGTTTGAGCGTATTAAAGAAGGTTTCCAAATCATCAATGGTCAATCGAGAAAGATCACCAATTGATCGATTTTGAATTTTTACCGAAAGACTTTCGGGACGAAGTCGATTGCCCTGACAAGACGGGCAAGTTCGAGTTGCCATAAAACGGGCTACCTCATCCATTTCCCACCAACTCTCGGCAGCTTTCATGCGCTTCTCTAAATAACTGATTATTCCATCTCCATCTCCATCTCCGTAAAAGACCAATTGTTGCTCGCCTTCTGACAAATCCTGAAAGGGAACTTTAAAAGAAATACCTTTTTCCCGAAGAAAACGTTTGATTTTATTCATGGAGTAGTGATTTTCGTCATACCTAATCCAAGGGATAATAGCTCCTTGGTCTAAAGATTTAGACCAGTCGGGGATTACCAAGCCGGGATCGATGAAATTTAAAACTCCAATTCCACTACAATCGGGACAGGCCCCATAAGGGTTGTTAAAGGAAAACATACGAGGAGTTACCTCGGGGAAACTAATTCCGCAATCGGGACAGGCAAAATGTTCACTAAATATTCGCTCTTCCATTTGCATATTATCAGTAACCAATCCAATTTTAACCAATCCTTTCCCATACCGAAGAGCAATTTCGATTGAATCGGCAAGACGACGTTGTTCTTCAGGATTGGTGGTCAGTCGATCAACTACCAAGTCAATGTTATGTTTTTTATTCCGATCTAAACTCAAAGAATCCCAATCTTCCAACTCAATAAATTCCCCATCTACTAAAGCCCGAGCAAATCCATTTTTCAGCATATCGTTGAGGAGTTTTTTGTATTCTCCTTTTCGACCACGAATCAAAGGTGCTAGAATAATAATACGGACTTCTTCAGGGTAAGAAAGGATTTCATCAACGATTTGTTGGATGGTTTGACGAGCAATGGGTTTTCCACACTGAGGACAAAATACTTTTCCACAGCGGCTGAAAAGAACCCTCATATAATCGTATATTTCAGTGACGGTACCGACCGTTGATCGTGGATTGTGAGAAGAAGCCTTCTGATTGATGGCAATAGCTGGCGATAATCCTTCTATTAAATCAACATCCGGTTTTTCCATTCTTTCCAAAAATTGCCTGGCGTAGGAGGAAAGAGATTCTAAATAACGACGCTGTCCTTCAGCAAAAATTGTATCAAAAGCCAGTGAGGACTTTCCTGATCCGCTCAGTCCAGTTATGACCACTAGTTTTTGGTGGGGAATTTCAATATCAATATTTTTTAAGTTGTGTTCACGAGCGCCTTTAATCAACAAAGAATTTTTCAATGTAATCACCTTTTAGCTTCAGTTTATTCTTTTTCGATGATTTCGTTCAATTTGAATGAGATTGACCGCTTATTCGAGAAGCAGTTTTTTGCTGACTGCGGATATTTTTTTGAACGGTTTGAAACCCGGTATTTTTTATTCGAATCAACTCATCCCGAATCAACGCTGCTTTTTCAAATTCAAGATTTCTTGCAGCCTTTTTCATTTCTTGGGTAAGCTTTTCAATGAGGCCTTCTTCAGCAACTTGATCGGTTTCTAATTGATCAAGCTGGTACAGGGTATTTTCAGCTTCTGGAGAAAGCCCTCCCATCTCTGGGATGAGAGTTCGCACTTCTTTGATTATCGATTCCGGAGTGATGTGATGAAGCCGATTGTATTCTAACTGGGTTTTTCTTCTCCTGTTGGTTTCTTGTATCGCTCTTTCCAGCGACCCAGTCATTCGATCAGCGTAGAGAATCGCCCGACCTTTAACATTCCTGGCTGCTCTCCCAACGGTTTGAATCAAAGAGACCTCCGACCGGAGAAATCCTTCTTTGTCCGCATCGAGAACAGCCACTAAAGCAACTTCGGGTAAATCTAACCCCTCACGGAGGAGATTGATACCGACTAAAACATCGAATTCTCCAGCACGTAAATCTCGAATGATTCGAGCTCTTTCGATGGTTTCAATTTCGGAATGGAGATATCGCACTTTGATTCCCAAATTGAAAAGGTAGTCGCAAAGGTCTTCAGCACTCCTTTTGGTTAAGGTTGTCACTAAAACTCTCTCTCCTGATTGAACGACTTGTTTAATTTCTTGATACAGGTCGTCAACTTGGCCAGTTGCCGGCCGAACGATGATTTCAGGATCAATCAACCCAGTAGGACGAATTAACTGTTCAACAATTTGATCGCTTTTTTGGTATTCGTAGATTCCCGGTGTTGCCGAAACATAAATAATGTATCCTAATTTTGTTTCGAATTCCTCAAAAGATAGTGGTCGATTATCAAAGCAAGAAGGAAGACGAAAACCAAAGTCAACCAAAGCTTTTTTTCGAGATCGGTCACCGGCTAACATTCCACGGATTTGAGGAATAGCTACATGAGATTCATCAATGAATAATAAAAAATCTCGAGGAAAGTAATCGATAAGTGTATACGGTGGTTCCCCGGGCTTTCTTCCATCCAAGTGACGGGAATAATTTTCGATACCCGAACAGTAGAAGGTTTCCCTCAGCATTTCCAAGTCATACCGGGTTCGTCTTTCCAAGCGGTCAGCTTCTACCAATTTTCCTTGAGAGAGAAAATCCTTCAGTTGTTCTTGTAATTCCAATTCGATATTCCCCAAAGCGAGATCGAATTGATCCCGGTCGACAAGATAGTGTTTGGCTGGATAAACAAAAATCTCCGGTATTTTGTTAAGGGTTTTCCCGCTGACCGGTTCAAATATTTTAATGCATTCAACTTGATTTCCCCAGAATTCAAACCGCAACGCTGTTTCACTATAGGCTGGGTAGATTTCTATGGTATCTCCTTTCATTCGGAAGCATCCTGGAATGAACTCAATTTCATTTCTTTCGTAAAGCAGGTCAACCAAGCGATGGGCGAATTCATCCCGATTCCAGGTGTCATTGTTTCTGACGTGGAAAATTCTCTTGCGATATTCCTCCGGAGAACCGATACCATAGATGCAGGATACCGAAGCAACCACCACAACATCATTCCGTTCCATCAAAGCACTGGTGGCAGATAATCGAAGCCGATCGATTTGTTCGTTGATGGACGCATCTTTTTCAATATAAAGGTCATGTGCAGGAACGTAAGCTTCCGGTTGGTAATAATCGTAATAGCTCACAAAGTATTCTACAGCATTATTGGGGAAAAAAGCTTTCATTTCACTATAAAGCTGTGCAGCCAATGTCTTGTTTGGAGAGATGATAAGGGTTGGCCGCTGGTAATGCTGGATTACATTAGCCATAGTGAATGTTTTTCCTGATCCGGTAACACCTAATAAAGTTTGGAATCGGAGTTCATTGGAAATACCTTGATTAAGATTTTCTATAGCCGTCGGTTGATCTCCCTGAGGCTGGTAATCGGAAACTAATTGAAAGCGTCCTTTAACTGACACAATATCACCCGGTTTTATGGTCGAAATGAGATATTTTTTCAATGGGAATTTGACAGACAAAATCTATTTTTTTTTGAAGGTCTTCAGGTGTGGTATTATTCTCGATGATAATATGAGATCTTCGTCGTAAACAAGAAATAAATTTCTGGCTTTTCAAGCGAGAACGGATTTCATCCGGAGACAATCCTTTTTGAGAAAGACGAGATGACCTCTGTTCTTCAGGTGCTTCAACAAATATTAAACAATCAACCAGAGGAATGAGACCGGCTTCAAATAATATGGCACCATCAATAACAACTATCGCTGAGGGAGGTTGGCGAAGAATAATTTTTTTTAATTGGTTTTTAAAGATGGGATGACTAATCCGATTGAGCAGAAAAAGCAATTTCCAGTTTTTAAAAACCACTCTTCCCAGTTTTTTTCGCTGCAACTCTCCTTTTTGATCTAAAAATCCTGAACCAAAATTGAGAACCACTGCTTTCCATAATCGCCTTCCCTTTCGAGATAGGTCATGAGATAGACGATCGAGGTCAATTATCATTGCATTATATGCACGAAATGAATGTGCAACCGACGATTTACCCGAGCCGGTTGCTCCACCAACTCCGATTATAGGAACCGATCCTTTAATTTTACTCATTCGTTATTTTATTAACCCAAATAAATATTGATATATTCCTGAACCGGTATTTTCCAAGAAAAATCAGAAGTCATAGCATTTTTGACCATAACTTTCCAGAGCTCAGGAGTATCATTATACCAATTTATTGCTCGTTCCAGAGTAAAAATAAACTCATCTGGTCGATAATTATCAAACTGAAATCCATTGTTTAGAATTGGATTGAATCGATAGTCAATCACGGTATCGATAAGCCCACCGGTTTTTCTTACTACTGGGATGGTTCCATATCGCATTGCGATCATTTGACTAATGCCGCAGGGTTCAAAGCGGGAAGGCATTGCCAGCATATCTGATGCTCCGTAAACAAATCGAGCTAAACTATCGTTGAAAGCCATTTCCACGTGAAGGTTGGGATATTTTTTAGCATATTCGGTTAAGGAATTTTCATAGGAGGCCTCTCCGACTCCTAAGAAAAACCAGCACAGGGGAAGATTAAAGAGCTTGTCTGGATCGTTCAGGATGAGATCTAACCCCTTTTGTTCAACTAATCGAGAAATAAAAGAAATCAGAGGGGATGAAACGTCCTTTTCTTTTAAATCGGGGAAATACTGTTGGTAAAAAGCCATTTTATTTTGTTTTTTTATTTCCAGTTGACCTGTTTTATAAGGATAAGGAAGATTTTTATCGGTAGATGGATCAAATAGATCGGTATCGATTCCATTGACAATGCCGACGATTGGCTTTCTTAATCCAATTGCCCTTATAAGCCCATCTAATCCCTCGCCACCCTCAGGAGTAGCAATTTCTCGAGCATAGCTGGGGCTCACGGTAGTGATGACATCGGAGAAAACCAAACCGGCTTTCAAAAGATTTAAATTTCCATAGAATTCTAAATAATCATGGGTAAAAAAGTGACCAGGCAAATTGACTATTTTAAAAAGCTCACTACTTCCAATGCCTTGATAGGCAAGATTATGGATGGTGAATACAACTTTTTTCGGTTTTTTCCGATAAGATGGCCAATACATTTTAGTGTAAGCACAGAGTAAAGCACTTTCCCAATCATGACAATGAAGGATGAAGGTTTCCTTTTGAGTTCTTACAATATACTCAAACACTGCTCGAGAGAAAAAAATGAAGCGTTTTAGGTCATCACCAAATCCATACATTTTTTCCCGTTTAAAAAAATCTTCACCTGCAACCGCAATAATTTGTAGGTTTTTCTCGTTCCGAACAAAGTAGGACGCCTTCACCATTTTCTCTCCAAAGGAAAAAGTGATATCTTGTTCTGGGTTAAACTGAAACTCATTCATAAGTGATGAATAGGCAGGCAAAAAAAGCTTTATAGAAAAATCATTATTCGGGAGATATTTAGTGAGCGCTCCAACCACATCAGCCATTCCTCCGCTTTTAGCAAAGGGATACGCTTCGCTGGATACCATGATGATGTCCATTCATTGTCCTCCTGTTCCCCTTACTTGGTTAAAAAAGGGGTAAAATTACAATTCCTCTCCTCTTTTATTGGTTATTTTCAAAAAGAGGGAGAGTTTTTTGGTGAATTTCATTTCTTTTTTTCACTAGTCTTTCTTTAAATTTTATCAATCCTAATTCGTCCAACAGGGTAAATAAAGATTTCCATTGGACTTGCTGAAAATTCCAAGACTGAAAATTGATATCAAGTGGTATGGTATCAATTATGGTGACCAACTGAAGACTCTGTTCAACCTGTTTAGAAAATTCCTGAATCGCTTTTTGGAGTCGTAATGGAAGTTCATCATAATGATGTAGAATCCCCTGCCAATCATGATAGCGTTTTAAAAGATTGAGTGCGGTTTTTTCACCAATACCAGGAAGCCCGGGAATATTATCGGAGGGATCACCAGTTAAAGCTATAAAATCAATGATCTGCTGGGGAGTTAATCCATACTGATCTAATAAAGTATTTTTATCAATTGTTTTTAATTGGGTAACACCCTTCACTGGCTGCAAAAGAATGGTTTTTTCATTCACTAACTGTAATAGATCGAGATCTGAGGAAACCATAGCAGTGGTGAATTGGATTGGGATTTGGTGACGAAGACTTCCGATTATATCGTCACCTTCAAATCCAGGAACTTCAATCCACTTTAATCCAAAAGAATCGATTAAGTCCTTAACCAACTGAACTTGAGGTATGAGTTCTTCCGGCATTGGTTTTCGTTGAGCTTTATAATCTTCAGTGATCTGATGACGAAAGGTTTTTTGGGGATGATCAAAACTAGTAATCAAGGAGAAGGGATGATAATCCTCAATCAATCGAAGTAACATATTCCCAAATCCCAAAACAGCACCAGTTGGTTTGCCTTGAGACGAGATAAATCGTGGCATGGCATAAAAAGCTCTATAAATCAGCGAACTCCCATCCAATAATAGTATTAAATTATTTGAATTTTCCATGATTCATCCTTTTTGTCAGAATAGTTACCGGTTGACAAAAGCTTTGAATTGACTATAATTTCTACTACGAGGGCCGAAGTGGCGGAATCGGCAGACGCACTAGACTCAAAATCTAGCGAGCTCCGGCTCGTGCGGGTTCAACTCCCGCCTTCGGCACCAATTCGTTTCTCTCGGAATCATTCAATATCGGTATCGATATAAAATCTTGGATTAGAACCGTTTTGACTCCGGTTGTCTGCAGGACCACTTTCGATACCACTTGCCGTCACTTTGATTTCTACTTGAGATATATTATCGGTTTCTTCGGCTGTTACTCCCGCCTGCTGAGCTAAGATACTCTGGTACAAGGATTCGACTTTTTTCTGCATGGTATTGCTTTGGCCATAATAGTTGGTAATATCCTTGATGAGTTGAAAGACTAACTCCGAATCTTCAGGTGGATTGGTGGCAGCGAAATCTAAAGCTTTTTGGTAACTGATGGCAGCATGGTCAAAAAGCAAGCTACTGATCTGAGATCCTACCCAACGAAATAAACGAGCGGATAAGAAAGCTGAAATAAAGTCATTTTGCCTCGAAATCGCCAATCCATAGGGGATGACGACATCCCAGGGTTGGTTTCGATAGGTTTCCGGAGAACCATTCTGATAGAGAAATACATTTTCTAAATTCTGTCTCTCTTGGTTGCTGAGCCGAATCTGAGATACGGCATAGGACCGCCATTTTTTAAATGCTTCTTGATGACCAGGTTGATTTTGGAGGATCATCTTCCATTCATTTATTGCCTGGGGAAATTCTTCCAGCACCTCATAGGTTTTTCCCAGCCAGTACCGGGCATCCCAATAATCAGGTTTGATTTGAATAGCCTGTTGATAGGATTCTTTTGCTTTTTCAAAGTTGTTTTGTGAGAAATAAATATAGCCATTTTTATAAAATGTTTCTGCATCTTGGGAGTAAGCGGTTTGCTCTAAAGAAAGAGCACCGATGAGCAACAAAAACAACAGAATTAAACAAAACCATCTCCGATAGGTCATCACCATATCACCTCATCCAGCCAACCAAAATCTCTTTTTTTGAATACCTTCTAAAACATCAAACAGGGCTTGTTCGAGTTCTTGATTCCAATTCACTCGAAATTGTTTACCCATTTCAATCGCCCATCGTTCCTGATTGCCAATAACATGCAAAATCACCGGTTGAGTCCCAATATGCCTTTGTAGACAATCTTTCAAACTATAGAAAACCGATAGAGGGTCGTCGGGATTCGATATTTCAATGTGAACGGATTTTTCATTTGGCTTTATTTTATCCAGATCTAATATTTTTTCAGCAATGACTTTATTAACCCCTGAATCTAATACATCTACTCTTCCCTCTAAACAGAGAACGTTTTCTTTTTCCAGGATATTTTGAAGCCGGTCGGCGATTTTTGGGAAAAAGATGGATTCAATCGTCCCGGTTTCGTCTTCAAGGGTAACAAAATACATATCTTTCCCGGTTTTGGTGGTGATTCTTCTGGATTCAACGATAGCCCCCATAATCCGAACAGCAGCCTTATCCTTCATCATTTGAACTTGTTCAAAGGGAATGACATTTAAAAATGTGTGAGAGGCAAGAGCATTTCTTACCGGATGATCACTGATATAAAGGCCGATTATTTCTTTTTCCATGGAAAGCAGATCTCGGGTTCGAAATTCTGGAACTTCCTTGAGAGTAAGTACTTCCTGCATGACCGGTTTCAAGTCGCCAAAAAGTGTAGCCTGTTGAGGTTGATTTCTTTTTTTTCGTTTGGTATAAAAATGGATGATCTCTTCTGAAGAGCTGAAAAGTTGATTTCGATTGTGATGGAGACTGTCGAAAGCTCCGGCTTTGATGAGGCTTTCGATAACCCGTTTGTTGATTACCCTTTGATCAACCCGTTCCATGAAATCGAAGATATTTTGAAAACGAGCTTCTTTCCTTCGAGTCAGAATTTCGTTCACGGCGTTTTCACCAACATTTTTAATTGCTGCCAATCCAAATCGGATTTTCTTTTCCCCGACCACGGTAAAATTGGCTAAACTCTCGTTGACATCAGGTGGAAGTATTTTGATGGATAGTCGGCGTGCTTCCATAATAAATTTAGCAATTTTATCGGTATCTTCCTGAATACTGGTAAGGCAGGCGGTGAGATATTCGGTGGGATAATGGGCCTTGAGATAGGCAGTTTGATAGGATATAAAAGCATAAGCGGCACTATGTGACTTGTTAAAACCATATCCAGCAAAATATTCTATTAGGTCGAATATCTCAGCGGCGGTTTTGGGGTCGTGGCCTTTTTCTTTGGATCCTTGGATAAATCGGTCTCTTTGTTGTTCCATAACGTCAGCTTTTTTCTTTCCCATGGCTCGGCGGAGAATATCAGCTTGACCGAGGGTAAAGCCCGCCAGTTCACTGGCAATTTTCATGACCTGTTCCTGGTAAAGAATGACACCATAGGTTTCTTTCAATATGTCTTCCAAGCTTGGGTGGGGATAAGTTACTTTTACCTTCCCATGTTTTCTTTTAATAAAATCATCAATCATTCCGCTTCCCAATGGTCCAGGACGATAAAGAGCCAAAAGTGCAGTCAATTCTTCAATTACGGTGGGATGGAATCTTTTAAGAAGTTCCTTCATGCCTGAACTTTCCAGCTGAAATACCCCGGTTGTTTCTCCCCGCCCTAACAATTCATAAGTCTCTTGGTCGTCTAGAGCAATTGCATCCAGATTAATATCTATTTGAGCCGTTTTTTTAATGATGTTTAAAGTTCGTTCAATAACGGTAAGAGTCCTTAAGCCTAAAAAGTCCATCTTGAGCAAACCCAACTCGCCTAAAGTGTCCATATCGAATTGGGTGACGATTTCATTATTGCTCATTTTTTGGAGTGGAACATACTCGGTAAGGGGTTTATGGGAAATTACTACTCCAGCAGCATGCATTGAAGCGTGGCGACAAAGCCCTTCTATTTTTTGGGCGATTTCTAAAAGTTGGGCAACGTTTGAATCATTTTTAACCAGTTTTTTTAATTCAGCATTGGTGTCGATCGCCTTTTCGAGAGTCACTCCCGGTGCTCCTGGGATGAGCTTGGCGATTTTATCAACCTCTCCATAACTCCAACCCAAAGCCCGACCGACATCCCGAACCGCCCCTCGAGCCATCATACGACCAAAGGTAATGATTTGAGCCACATTGGTATGTCCATATTTATTGGAAACGTAATCAATGACCTCTCCTCTTCTTTCGAAACAAAAGTCAATATCGATATCAGGCATACTAATTCGTTCTGGGTTGAGGAAACGTTCGAATAAAAGCCCATAACGCAGGGGATCAATATTGGTTATTCCGAGGGAATAAGAAACTAAACTTCCGGCTGCCGATCCTCTGCCCGGTCCAACCATGATTCCCTTCTCTCGAGAATATTTGACAAAGTCCCATACAATCAAGAAATACGCATCATAACCCATATTGTTAATAACCTTTAACTCGTATTCTAATTGGTTTTTGACTTTTTCGGGAGGAGGATCACCATAACGACGCTGCAGTCCCTCAAGGCAAAGATGTCGAAGGTATCCAGAAACATCAAATCCCTCGGGAACGGAAAATTCCGGGAGAAGAACCTGGCCTAACTCCAATTTAACCTCGCACAATTCAGCAATCCGTTCGGTGTTTTCAATTGCTTCAGGAACTGAGGAAAAGTCCCGGATCATTTCTTCTGGAGTTTTTAGAAAGAATTCTTGAGTAGGAAAACGGAGCCTTTTTGGGTCATTGAGATTGGTAGCGGTTTGTATGGCTAAAATAATCTCATGAACTCGGGCATCTTCTTGGTTGAGATAGTGAGAATCGTTGGTAGCTACCAAGGGGATATTGAGTTTTTTCCCGATTTCAATCAAAGCCTGATTGACCTGAGTTTGTTCGGGAATCTTATTTTCTTGCAACTCCAGATAAAAAGCATCACTTCCGAAAAGTTCACGATATTCAGCTGCTAATTTTTCGGCTTCCTTCTGCTTCCCAGTTAAAATGAGCGAGGGAATTTCCCCTGCCAAACAGGCACTGAGGGCGATGAGGCCTTCCGAATGTTCTTGTAATAAAGCCCGATCGATACGGGGTTTGTAATAAAAACCTTCAAGAAATCCTAAACTCACTAACTTAACCAGATTCCGATATCCGGTTTGATTGCGGGCCAGTAAAACCAAATGAAAAGCACTTTCTTCACCTTTGGTTACGGTTTTCTCAAAGCGACTGCCCGGAGCCACATAAGCTTCACATCCAATTATGGGTTTGATACCGGCATGGTGAGCTTGTTTATAAAAATCGATGACTCCATACATCACACCATGATCGGTGATGGCTACTGATTTCATGCCAGTTTCTCGAGCTTTTTGAAGAAGCTCCTGAATACGAATTGATCCGTCCAACAAGCTGTATTCGGTATGGAGGTGCAGGTGAGTAAAATTCATTTCCTTATCCCTCAGCCGACAATTCTTTATTGAGAATGCTTTTTACCAGGTCAGGATTAGCTTGCCCTCGAGTGGTTTTCATGACTTGGCCAAAAAGAAAATGAAAGGCTTTTTCTTTCCCGCCTAAAAAATCAGCAACACTTTGTGGATTTTGTTCGATAACTTGTCGAATAATTTTTTCAATTTCTTTTTCACTATTAATTTGAGAAATACCCTTCTTTGCCATAATTTCTTTGGCACGACCCCCGGTTTGAAACATCTCTTCCAAGACAGTTTTGGCGATAGTCCCACTGATTTCTTTTTTGTCGATCATCTTGAGTAATTCCATAAAAGACGAAGGAGTTATCTTACTTTGGGTGATATCAATATCAAGAGCGTTCAAGTTTTTTAAGACTTCGGTTATGGTCCAGTTGGCAATGAATTTTGGTTTATTTAATTCCTGAATACAATTTTCGAAGAAATCCGCCAATGATTTTTCTTGCACCAAAACATTGGCTTCTGGTTCAGTGAGTTCAAAGTCAATCATAAATCGTTCCTTTCGTTCCAAGGGAAGCTCTGGAAGGGATGATTTGATTTGTTGAATAACCTCTTCCTGAATTATATATGGGAGAAGATCCGGATCGGGAAAGTAACGGTAGTCTTCCGCATCCTCTTTCCCCCGGGAAGAAACAGTTACTGCATTGATCTCATCCCAGTGACGAGTTTCTTGAGGAACGCAATTTCCCTCTTCTAAACATCTTTTTTGACGATTAATTTCAAATTCCAGTGCTCGGAATACCGAGCGGAAAGAATTCATATTTTTAACCTCAACCTTGGCGCCCATTTGATCTGGATGGGGTGATATGGAGATGTTGGCATCACATCGCAAGGAGCCTTCTTCCATATTTCCATCGCTGACTTCGATAAATCGCACCAAATCCCGAAGAGCGATTAAACTATCCCGGGCTTCTTCGGGATGATGAAGGTCAGGTTCGGTAACTATTTCAACCAGCGGAATCCCACAACGGTTAAAATCCACACCCGAACTGTTTTCGGGGAGGGTGACCCCCTCATGGATGAGTTTCCCGGCATCTTCTTCAATGTGAACTCGTTTAATCCGGACTTGTTTTTTTTCACCCTGAGTTAAAAACTCAAAATAACCATTAACACCGATCGGAAGGTCATATTGAGAAATCTGATATCCCTTGGGAAGATCGGGATAAAAATAGTTTTTTCTATGAAAAACTACCTTTGGCAGCAACTGGCAGTGGAGTGAAGAAGCCGTTCGAATGGCCAATTGCATGGCGTGTTGATTCATGACTGGTAATGAACCTGGAAGCCCCAAACAAACTGGACACACGAGGCTGTTCGGTGATTTACCAATGTAATCGGTTCCGCATTGGCAAAAGAGTTTTGCCTGGGTAAGAAGCTGACAATGAACTTCTAAGCCTATGGTAATGTGCCAAGTACTCATCAATGCACCTCCTTTTTGGGATGAAGTGAATCGATATCGGGAGGTGGAACCAAAAGAATTTTTTCTAAAAAGGAAGCAAAACTCAAAATTTTTCCTTCCTGGAAGGGCGCTCCGAGGATCTGCAGCCCAATGGGAAGATGTTGGTGATACCCACAATTGAGTGAAAGAGCTGGAATGCCTGCCATTGCTGAAGGAATGGTAAAAACATCAGCTAAGTACATTTGATAGGGATCGTGGCTCTTTTCACCAAACTTAAAAGGTAAGCTGGGCGTAACCGGAGCGAGAAGGATATCACATTTCTCAAAACTCTCTTCAAAGTCCTTTTTCACCAGAGTGCGAACCTGCATTCCTTTGAGGTAGAATTCATCATAATAACCAGAACTTAAACAATAGGTTCCTAAAATAATCCGGCGAAGTACTTCTTTTCCAAAACCGGTGGTTCTGGTTCGAGTATAGAGGTCTTGAAGGTTGAGTGGTTGATTGCAACGATAACCGTAAGCAACGCCGTCATAACGGGCTAAATTGGAACAAGCTTCAGCCGGTGCAACAATATAATAAGCTTCCAAGGCGTAATCAGTATGGGGGAGTGAAACCTCTACTACTTCAAATCCTTCCTTGGTGAGAATATTAAGGATTTCTTGAATTCGCTGGGTAATAACCGGATCTACACCGGTGGTGAAATATTCCTTGGCAACTCCCACCTTCATTTTTTTGATTTCATCCTCGTGAAGGCAATCGGATGAAGAAAAAGGAGGATAAGGAGCACAGGTCGAGTCACGATTGTCTTGACCACTGATCACTGAAAAAAGCGCTAGACTATCTTGGACATTACGAGTGAGAGTTCCAATTTGGTCAAGAGAAGAAGCAAAACTAATCAATCCATAACGAGAGATCCGGCCATAGGTAGGACGCAGCCCCACTATTCCACAGAAAGCTGCAGGTTGACGGACTGATCCACCAGTGTCAGAGCCCAGTGCCAATGGTGCTTCCAGGGCAGCTACGCTGGCAGCTGATCCCCCGCTCGAACCCCCGGGTACTCGTTTGGGATCGAAAGGATTTCGAGTTGGCCCAAAACCGCTATTTTCAGTCGAAGAACCCATGGCAAATTCGTCCATGTTGGTTTTTCCCAAAAAAATACCACCAGCTTTTATTATTTTTTCAACAGCGGTTGCGTTAAAAGGTGAATGGTAGTTGCTGAGAATTCTCGATCCACAAGTAGTCGGTAGTCCCTGGATGCAGATGTTATCTTTAATAGCGAGGGGAATACCATAGAGAGGGGGAAAATCGGCTTCTCCGAATTTTTTTTCTTCCAACTCCTGAGCACGTTGCATGGCACCCTTGTCATCAACGGTTAGAAAAGCTCGGAGGGAAGGATCGAGAAGACGTATACGATCTAGAAAAAGCTGGGTTATTTCTGTCGGGGAAATTTCTTTATTTTTATAGGCATTTTGATAATCATCTATAGTAAAATTTTTAATAGTATCGATGTTCATTTTATTCCTCCTGTTTGTCAACCACTTTTGGCACAATAAAATACTGATCGATGACGTCTGGTGCCTGGGAAAATAGTTCTTCCTTTGCCATCCATTCCCGAGGCTCGTCGGGATTAGATGGTGGTTGGCTCCAGGAGATATGTGATGTGGGCGAGACCTCCTTGAGTTCAAGGCGATTTAATTTGTCAAAGTGAGAAAGGATGTTGTTAATTTCTATAAAAAACTGTTCCAAATCGATATCGGGAATGGACAGCTTAGCAAGAGCAACGACTTTTTTTATTTCCGACAATGAAATTGTCTCTGGCAATCGACCCACTCCTTTCCTGCGGGGGTATATTCTATTATCATTTTTTGCATTCGCTCATTGATTACGTTGCTATTTTTTTACAATACCATACTATTATAGTGAAAAGCTTTCCTCTTTTCAAAAATCCGATTGAATTTTCTCCTCGAACTCTGATTCAGTTAAAAGAGGAATGTTTTTTTTTATCGCTTGTTCCCGTTTTGAACCCGGTTGTTCTCCCACTATTAGATAATTCACCTGAGAAGAAATAGCTTTAACAACTTTTCCTCCTCGAGAAACCACCAGATCCTCGGCTTCTTTACGAGAAAAATGGCTGAGAGTTCCGGTAAAAAGGAAAGTTTTTCCCTGAAAAAATTCTTGGGGTTTTACCGATTTTTCCTTTTTTTTCTGGGTAGGATGGACCCCAAGAGCTTTTAATTCCTTGATCAAATGAAGGTTTTCGGAAATAGAAAAGAAATTGAGTATCGATTGAGAAACTGTAGGCCCGATTCCATCTATGATTAGAAATTGTTCCTCTGACGCTTTAATAATCTGATCTAATGAGGAGAAATGATTGGTGAGAATCTGGGCAACATGGGAACCAACAAAAGGAATTCCCAGAGCATAGACGAAACGAGCTAATTCTCTCGTTTTAGACTGACCGATGGCTTTAATCAGGTTTTCTGCCGATTTCGGTCCCATTCGTTCCAAATCAATTAATTCCTCGATTTTCAAGCGATAGAGATCGGAAATGGATTGAACTAAACCGGTCTCAATAAGTTGGCTGACTAATTTTTCCCCCAGTCCTTCAATATCCATCGCATCCCGTGAAGCCCAGTGATTAATTTTCTCCTTTCGCTGAGCCGGACAGTTTATATTGACGCATTTCCAAGCGGCCTCTCCGATTTCTCTTTTCACTGGAGCATGACAGGCTGGACAGGTTGAGGGCATTTGAAAAATAATTTCCGAACCGGTTCTTTGTTCTGAAATAACCCGAACCACTTCGGGGATGACGTCTCCGGCTCGACCGACCAAAACCCAATCACCTATTCGGACATCTTTCCTCTTTAATTCGTCTTCATTATGAAGGGTAGCTCGCTTAACGGTAACTCCCCCGATATTAACCGGTTCTAATACGGCAACCGGAGTAAGTGTTCCCGTCCGTCCTACATTTACTTCGATGTTAAGGATTCTGGTCATCTCAGTTGTTGCTTCGAACTTGTAGGCGATTGCCCAACGGGGACTCTTGCTGGTCGATCCCAAACGACTTCGATCGGGTAAAGAATTAAGTTTAATGACCAACCCATCGATTTCATATTCTAATTGTTTTCGTTTCTTTTCCCATTTACGATGAATATCAATGACTTCTTCTATGGAAGATACCAACTGAATGTAGGGGTTAACCATGAATCCCAATTCTTTTAAATACATTAGAAGTTCCCAGTGGGTGATGGGAGAAAGGTTGCTTTCAATCAAAGTTGCTCCATAGACAAACAAATGGAGTTCTCGAGTGGCTGTCATCCGCGGATCAAGTTGACGAAGCGAACCCGCAGCGGCATTACGAGGGTTGGCAAAGGGAGGTTCATTTTTAGCAATTCTTTCTTGGTTGAGACGGTTAAAAGCGTTTTTCCCCATAAATATTTCGCCCTGGATCTCAATGACCTGGGGAATTTTGTCACCCAATAAGCGCAGTGGAATGGTTTTAATGGTCCGAATATTCGGAGTCACATCTTCACCAACAGTTCCGTCTCCCCGGGTAGCTCCATGAGTAAGAATTCCTTCTTCATATCTGAGGTTGATTGCCAAACCATCAATTTTTAATTCAACTACATATTCAGCTTGGTTTTGATTGAGAAGCCTTTGCAGCCGTTGATCGAATTCTCGAATATCATCTTCTTCAACCGCATTACTAAGACTCAGGAGTGGTTGAAAATGCAGGAAAGGCGGAAAACCATCCTGAGGTTTACCGGCAACCCGCTGTGTGGGAGAGTCGGCGGTTAAATATTCAGGATAGTTCTTTTCCAATTCCTGTAGCTTTCTCATTAAGGCATCATATTCATCATCGGTAACCGTTGGTTGATTAAGAACGTAATACCGATAGTCGTGTTGACGAATAATTTCTCTTAATTTTTCGATTTCTTGACGAATTGTGTCTCTTTCCATGCCAGAGAAGCCGCCTTTTTAAAAGATTTCTTTCCGGACAATGGTAGAGCTTCGATCTTGGCCAACCGAGAGAATTGCCACCGGGATTTCTATAAAATCTTCAATAAATTCAATATAATCGCGGGTAGCCCGGGGAAGGTCATTATAGAATTGGATTTTTGAGATATCACTCTCCCATCCCTCCAATTCTTGGTAAACTGGCTGAGCGGTATTCCAGTCGAAAGAATGATTGGGAAGTTCCCAAGAAATGCGATTTCCCATACGGTAATGAGTGCAAAATTGAATTTTCGAAAAACCGCCTAAGACATCAAGTTTGGTTATAACCAAAGAGGTCAGAGCGTTAATCCGAGCCGCATACTTCAGCACCACTCCATCCAACCAGCCACATCGTCTTGGCCGGCCGGTAGTGGACCCATACTCTCCCCCACGTTCCCGTAAAGTTTCACCAATATGATCGAGACATTCAGTTGGGAAGGGTCCCTCTCCGACTCGGGAGGTATAGGCTTTGCAGATTCCAACCGATTGGATGTGGGAAAGGGGACCTAAGCTGGCTCCCAGTAAAGAACCGGCAGCTATTGGGTGGGAAGAAGTAACATAGGGATAGGTTCCATGATCCAGATCCAGCATGGTACCCTGGGCTCCTTCAACGATTAGATTCTGATGGGAAGCAAGAGCGTCGTGAATAATAGGAAGGGTATTAACGATATACGGTTTTAATTGCTCAGAGTATTTTTCAAATTGTTCATAAATACTTTTAAAAGAAAGTGGAGGTTTTTGAAAAACCTTTTCCAGAATAATATTCTTATAATTTAAAACCAGCTGGAGTTTTTCTTTAAAGGTATCCAGATTTAAAAGGTCGACAGTCCGGATTCCCCATCGAGCAACTTTATCCTCATAAGCAGGGCCAATCCCTCGACCGGTGGTTCCGATTCGGGAACTCTGACGAAAAGTTTCCTGGAGTTGATCGAATAAACGATGATAAGGCATAACCAGATGGGCTTTTTCACTGATGAGTAATCTTTGCAGTGATTCTTCCCATCCATTATCCCGTAGAAATTGAATTTCTTGCAGAAGATCGGCAGGGTCAATGACCATACCATCTCCTAAAATACATTTTATACCAGAATGAAGAATACCTGAAGGGATAAGATGAAAGACGTATTTTTTACCTTCAACGACGACTGTGTGCCCGGCATTACTCCCTCCTTGAGCTCGAATGACTATATTGGCTTTTTGGCTGATATAATCTACTATTTTTCCTTTTCCCTCGTCACCCCAATGGGTGCCAGAGATGATTGCGAGAGGCATGGATATTCCTCCTCTTTATTTTCCAATATTATTTATACAGTATTCGTTTTCTATTCCCATTCAATTGTCGCCGGTGGTTTGGAAGTAATATCAAAAACCATTCGTCCAATACCAGCAACTTCATTCACCACTCGGCGGGCGATTATGTCTAAGGCTTCGTAGGAAATTTTTGCCCAATCGGCGGTCATCCCATCTTCACTCATGACAGCCCGAAGTACACCGACGTATTTATAGGTTCTCTCATCCCCCATGATGCCTACGCTTCGAACTGGAACCAACACGCCGAAGGATTGCCAAAGTTTTTTGAAAATTGGGGAATTCCTCAACTCTTGATAGATGATGTAATCCATATCCCGCAAAATTTCCAGTCGGTTTTCGGTTACTTCACCAATAATTCTGACCGCAAGACCCGGCCCGGGAAAGGGTTGTCGCCAAACAATCTCATCGGGAATGCCTAATTCTATTGCTAATTGTCGGACTTCATCTTTGAAAAGGAATCGCAAAGGTTCGATTACCCGAAGATGCATCAGTTCGGGGAGCCCGCCAACATTATGGTGGCTTTTGATTTTTACCGATGGTCCGCAAACCGAGATGCTTTCTATAACATCAGGATAAGTGGTGCCCTGGAGCAAGCAAGTGGCATCACCTAAATTTCGGGCTTCTTCTTCGAAAACTTCGATAAAAACCCGACCAATAATTTTTCTTTTTTGTTCTGGGTCGATAACACCCTGAAGTTCTTTTAAAAAACGATCTTTAGCATCGACGGCAATAACCCGTCCCTTTCCCAATAGAGCTTCCATATTCCGGAGAACGTGTTCTGGCTCACCCTTTCTCATCAAACCATTATTCACGAAGATACAGCTCAGCTGATCGCCAATCGCTCGGTAGGTTAAAACTGCTGCAGTTACCGAATCGACTCCACCACTTAAAGCACAGACCACTTTTTCCTTTTGAGCAGTATTGCGGAGCCATTGAATTTGTTGTTTGACGATTGATTCTGCTGTCCAATCCGGAGCACATCCGCATACGTTAAAAATGAAGTTGGATAATATCTCTTTTCCTAAAGGAGTGTGAGATACCTCAGGGTGAAACTGAATTCCCCAAATTCTTCTCTGATCATCGACAATAGCAGCATAGTCACAGGTTTCAGTTCGAGCAATACATTGGAATTGCGGCGGAATTTCTTTAACGCTATCACCGTGACTCATCCAGCAAACTATTTCGTTTCCGAAACCTTCAAAGATGCCTCTTTTTTCCAAAATTGTCAGGAGGGCTTTCCCGTATTCTCGAGTTTGGGACTGGACCACCTTCCCACCTAAAGTTTTCACTAAAAGATGAAGACCGTAGCATATTCCCAATAAAGGTTTATTGGATTTGAGAACCATCTCTTCCAGCAAAGGAGCGCGAGAGTCAGCAACACTGTAGGGACTTCCCGAGAGGATGATCCCTTTGATATCGGAACTATTCAAATCACATTCTTTTAAGTGATAAGGCCAGATTTCACAATAAACCTGATATTCCCTGATTCTTCGAGCAATGAGCTGGGTGTATTGGGAACCAAAATCTAAAATTACGATTTTGTCCATTATGACCTCCCCATGCCCACTCCTTGAATTTTCTGAAGAAATTTTCCTTCAGTCCAAATGCTTGGAGATATATCGATAGGGATTTGCTGCATTTCTTTAATGTTTTGAGCTCCCAAAGAACCCATTGAACCTCTTAAAGCACCAACAAAATTCATCGTTCCATCGGTGACATGGCTGGGTCCAAGCAGAATTTCTTTTAAGGTTCCTTTAATGCCAACTTTAACCAGTGTACCACGGGGAAGGTTGGGGTCGGGAGTTGCCATCCCCCAATGATGGCCTTGACCCGGAGCCTCTTGCGCCGAAGCTAAAGGAGAACCAAGCATGACGGCATCAGCACCGCTGGCAATCGCTTTGGCAACGTCACCACCAACTCTCATTCCTCCATCGGTAATGACCGTTACATATCGACCGGTTTCTTTCCAATAGTCATAACGAGCAGCTGCTGCATCAACAGTAGCAGTAATTTGAGGGATCCCTATTCCCAATACAGCACGAGTCGTACAGGCAGCACCTGGCCCAATGCCCACTAAAATTCCTGAAGCACCGGCTTTCATTAATTCCAGAGCAACTTCGTAAGTTGCACAATTTCCAACGATAACCGGTATAGGAAGACCTTGGCAAAAGCTTTTTAAATCAAAAGCAGTGCTCCGAGAAGATAAAAATTCCCGAGTAGTGACGGTGGATTGGATAACCAAGAGATCGAGACCGGCTTCAATGGCTTTAATGCCTAAGGTTTGAGCTCGAGAAGGAGTCACTGATGCGGCGGTAAGAACACCCTGGGATTTAATTTGCTGGATTCGTTCTTTTATAAGTGATTCTTGGATTGGTTCTTGATAGGTTTTTTGCAAGAAACTGGTGATTTCTTCTCGTGATTTTTGAATAAGACTGGAAATCATCGGATAGGGATCTTGATAACGACAGAATATGCCTTCCAGGTTGAGAACTCCCACGGCACCCAATTTTCCCATAGTCACCGCCATTATCGGATCAATAACTCCATCCATGGCTGCTCCAAGTATAGGGAGGTCGAGATGTTCATTCCCAATGGAGATGCTTAGGTCAACATCTAGCGGGTCTATGGTTCGAAGTCCAGGAACCAAGGAAATTTCATCAAACCCGTAAGTCATTCGAGCCATCCGGTATTTTCCTAATGACACTTCATGCATGGGTTTCACCTTCCTCCGTTCATCTCAGCAGTATTAAAAACCAAGTATTGATTCACAAATATATTCCCTTTGATTCATTATGGTTGACGCTTTTCTTTTTCTCTCTTTGAGACATAATATCGGACACTGAGTAGGTATAAATAGGTAGGATTCGACTCCACTCCAGTTTGAAAGCAAAGGAAAACGTATGGGGACACCCCAACCCAAAAGAAGGTTTTGAAGTTGTGTGATAAAGGAATAAACATTTAAAAATCCCCCTCCTTGAAGGGGTGTCCTTTGGTTATTATCAAAATAGCACACTTGAATTGATTATATAAGAACAATCCGAGTTTTCCTGTAATCCGATGGTTGGAAAACTCGGATTGTACATTGTCTTTACTCCGGTTCTTCTTCTTTGTGCTCAGCTATGATGGTTTGGGTAGTCAAGGCTAAGGATGCAATGCTCACAGCATTTTGGAGAGCAGCTCGAGTAACCTTGGCAGGATCTACTATTCCCGATTTGACCATGTCAACCAAATCACCGGTCATAGCGTTAAAACCCATTTTTTTATCCAGGTCTCGAACCTTTCCAGCGATAATGTTCCCTTGGTATCCAGAATTTTCAGCGATTCTTTTGAGAGGTTCTTCCAAAGCATTTAAAACGATTTGAGCACCAATTTGCTCATCATTGGATAGGTTATCAATAGAGATTTCCTGTCCAATATGCAGAAGTATTGATCCTCCTCCGGGAACGATACCTTCTTCAATAGCCGAACGAGTTGCTGAGAGAGCATCTTCAACTCGATGTTTCTTTTCTTTGAGCTCGGTTTCGGAGAGTGCTCCTACTTTGATGATTGCCACTCCTCCAATTAACTTTGCCAATCGTTCCTGAAGTTTTTCACGGTCATAACTGGAATCGGTCTTTTCAATTTGTACTCGGATTTCCTTTTCTCGAGCTTTTATTTCATCGGGATTTCCCTGGCCATCAACAATGATGGTGTTGTCTTTATTGATTTTTACCGAACCGGCTTTTCCTAAAAGATCTATGCTGACTTTCTCTAATTTCATCCCCATTTCCTGGGAGATAACCTGACCACCGGTAAGAATAGCCAGGTCGTGAAGGATTTCCTTCCGTCGATCTCCAAAAGCCGGTGCTTTTACTGCTGCAACGTTGAGTGCACCACGAAGTCGATTGACCACTAAAGTCGCTAAGGCTTCACCTTCTAAATCTTCGGCAATGATCAATAGAGGTTTTCCGGTTTGGACGACCTGCTGGAGTATGGGGAGCAGCGTTTGAATGGAGCTAATTTTAGAATCAGTAATCAAAATATAGGGATTTTCCAGAATACAAACCATTCTCTCCTGATCGGTTACCATATAAGGAGAAAGATATCCCCGATCAAATTGCATGCCCTCAACCACCTCAAGTGTGGTTTCGGTTGATTTGGATTCTTCCACGGTAATGACACCATCTCTTCCAACTTTTTCAATGGCTTCGGCAATGATTTGACCAATTGACTGATCTTTTGCGGAGATTGCGGCGACCTGAGCGATGGATTTTTGATCATCAACCGGAATACTGTATTGGTTAATTTTATCGACGATTTGGACGAGAATTTTATCCATACCATTTTTAAGAAAAACTGGATTATAACCGGCGGTGACATTTTTCAATCCATTGCGGATCATTTTTTGGGCAAGGACCATGGCTGTAGTGGTTCCATCTCCAGCTATATCGTTGGTTTTGGTTGCAACTTCTCGGACCAAGGTTACTCCGATATTTTCAAAAGGATCTTTGACCTCAATTTCTCGGGCAATTGTAACCCCGTCATTGGTGATGGTTGGCCCTCCGAATTTTTTTTCTAAAATGACATTTCGACCCTTAGGGCCTAAGGTTAGCTTTACCGAATCGGTAATAATATTCGCTCCTTTTTCAATTGCACGGCGAGCTTCTTCATCGAAAATGAGTTTTTTTGGCATAATTAACACCTTCCCTTCTATTATATCGTATAGATTATTTCCATTTCATGGAAAAGGTCAGACTATTCTCTGGGGAGAAGTCTGGCAAAGCATCGAAATCTAAAGCGGAGTGAATCAGAATAGCTTTAGTTTCTTAGAAATCAGCGACAAAAATATATTATAACGTTAATGAAGAAAAAAACCTATAGGTTCATTGAAAATATATCATAATATATTAATCAAACAAAGGTGAAAATTCAACCAGCTCACATTGGCTATAGAATAAAGCAAGGTCAATACATAAAAATTACCTATCAATTGAGAAATTTCACAATTGAGCTTCATACGTCACCCAAGCGAAGCTGGGGATCAGGTTCCAAGTCGAGAGGGCTAATCCTTCCGAAGGAAAAATGAAAAGAGCCACAACTTCCTATCATAGCAGCGTTATCAGTACATAAGGCTGGTGATGGGAGATAAACTTTTATGTTGTTTTGAAATCCTTTTTGTGAAAAAAGCGAACGGAGGGAGCTGTTCGCTGCTACTCCACCTCCCAGCGATACACTTCGAATACCGGTTTTTTTAACAGCTCGGATGGTTTTTTTCCAGAGAGTACGAACCACACTTTGCTGAAAGGATGCCAAAAGATCGTTGATTCCCTTTTCATCTTTTTTGGAAGAATCAGAAAGCTGGTCATAAGCTCGAATAACCGCAGTTTTGAGACCGCTGAAGCTGAAATCATAATTTTCTTGATCTTCTAACCCTCCCCGAAAATGGAAGCGAGTTGGATTGGCGTTGCTTGCTCGATTGTCAATTAAAGGGCCGCCTGGATAGCCGATTTTCAGATATTTAGCTACCTTATCAAAAACTTCTCCGGCAGCATCGTCACGAGTTCGTCCTAAATGAACATATTTGCCCCAGTCTTGAACCACGGTTAACTCGGTATGCCCTCCTGAAACGATGAGTGAAATGAAAGGTGGGGTAATGTCTGGGTGGTCCAATCGAGAAGCAAAAAGATGTCCTTCCAAATGATTGACGGCGATGAAGGGTTTTTGATGGAGGATAGAGAAAGTTTTCCCCATACAAAGTCCCATTAGCAGTGATCCAGTTAACCCTGGGCCACGGGTTACTGCAATTAAATCGATATTTTTTAGAGTGAGATTGGCCTGTTGAAAAGCCTGTTCTAAAGCCGGAATCAAATATTCCAAATGGCGTCGGGATGCGACTTCTGGAACAACTCCACCAAAACGACGATGAATATCGATTTGACTGGATATTACATTGGAGAGAATAGTATTCCCATTTTTTATAATAGCGACACAGGTATCATCGCAACTAGTTTCAATTGCCAAACAGTACATGATAATCCTTTCTTTTTAACTTTCTTGACTCATGATTTTTTTCATAATGATGGCATCTTCACCATCAATGTAGTATTTTTTTCGAATTCCAACGGCAGTAAAACCCAGAGAATGATAAAGATTTTGGGCAGGGAAATTGGAAATTCTTACTTCAAGAAAAACTTCATGACAACCCTGATTCAAAATTAGGTTCAGAGCGTGTTTGAGGAGTTGCTTCCCCAATCCCTGACGGCGATAATCGGGATGTATGGCAAAAGTGGTTATGTGAGCTTCTTCGAAAAGATACCAATAACCTATGTAACCAATCACCTTTCTTTTCAGGCGAAGAACTAGGTAAGTTGCCAGACGGTTGGTAAATTCGCTCATAAAAAGAGATAAACTCCAGGGCTGGGGGAAAGATTTCTTTTCTATAGCTAAAACCGCTGATAAATGGATTGGTTTCATCTTTTCAATGGCATAGGGTTCGGTTGGGAAAGGAGAGTTATTCATGCTCAAAGACTCGCGATCCGTATAAAGGTTCAGCGCTTTCTTCGAAGAATTCAGAATCATTCTTTTGAACAGAAATATCTCGACTTTCCATTAATTCAATAAGGTTAATGGAATCAGGTTGCGATTTATCCGGGTGAAGGCATTGAAATTGGCTGGTTTGAAAAAGGCTATAGAGTTCTTGCCAAGGAGTAATAATCAAAACATCTTTAGGAGAATAAAGCTTCATAATATTTGAACAGGGTCCAATTTGTATTTTAACTTGGCGATCCGATTGTTTATGAAAGTTTGACTTAAATTCGGACCAGAAGACTTCATTCTTTTTATGAAAAATTACCGGAAGAATAATCAAATCTTCATGGGGTGAGACGAGCCTACTTCCCTGGTAAGCTAACATCTCCAAAGTGGAAAAACCATATAAAGGACAATTCAAGCTGTAAGCCAAAGAACGGCCAGTAATATTGGTTATTTTTATTCCGGTAAAAGAACCAGGGCCGCGACCGATAACGATCCGTTCTGGTGGAAAGTTTGAAAAGAGCCCCCTTTTTTGCATTTTCTCTAAAGATTGAATCAGAATCCGGGAATGGTCGGCAATGACCTGGGATCGATGCTGATAGATAATCTCGGAACTGTTTCCTAAAGATAAAGTCAGCCAGGGAGTACTGGTATCCAAGGCGAGAGTATTCGGTAATGGATTATTTTTCATAATCTTGATAAAAGATTTCGATGAGTCGATTTTTTTCATTAGTTTCGGTTAATTTAACCACAAAATAAGGAGGAGGAAAATGAGCTAAAAAACGTTCACCCCATTCAATAACAGTAAAAGAATGCGAGGTTAAATATTCCTCGATCCCCAGCTGTTCAACCTCCTGCCAGTTTTCGAGACGATAAAAATCCATATGGTTGAGAATATAAACCGGGCCATGATATTCATTGATTAAAGCAAAGCTTGGACTAATCACCTCATGGCTGGAAATACCCAGTGCTTGAGCGATCCCTTTGGTAAAATAGGTTTTTCCAGCACCTAACTGACCGGATAAAAGAATGGGAATTCCCGGTTGAAAATAGGTCTGAGTAAAATAACCGGCAATTTTCATGGTTTGGGCTTCATTGGATGATGATTGAGCATCAAGGTGAGTCATACCACAATCCGATTTTTAATCCGAATAAAACTACATAAAATTTCGTGAGGAATGGTTTCTGCCCAGGCAGCCATCTCTTCCGCTCGAATTTCATCAGGTCCATCTGATCCAAGAATTGTAACCAGATCTCCCCTTTTCACATCAGGGAGAGAGGTTACATCTACCATCATTTGATCCATGGAAATAACTCCTAAGCATTTGGCTCGTCGTCCTTTGATTAAAACCTCCATTCGGTTTGAAAGACGGCGCAAAAGCCCTTGAGCATAACCGATAGGAATAACTGCCAATCGGGTCGGACGTTGGGTAATGCAGGTTCCACCATATCCAATACAACATCCCGATGGAAGGTTTTTTAAAAGTTTAACCCGGCTTTTTACCCTCATCACTGGTGATAACCCAAGTGATCGGACTGGAGAAGGGTCCTGGATGGGCGAAACACCAAATAACGCAATTCCTACTCTCACCATATCGAGGTGATAATGGGGGAAAAAAAGGAATCCTGCGCTGTTACAGCAATGCTTTTCTAAATTTTGAATTGGGATCTGTTCCGATAGGGATTTATTCTGTAAAAATTTCTGAAAAATCTCAAACTGCTGGTGGGTATAAGCAGGATCATTTTCTGAACTGGCAAAGTGGGTCATTACACCTTTTAGACGCAAATAGGGGTGATGACTTATTTGCTTGATGAATGATTCATCCAGCTCCCCCGGAAGAAAGCCCATTCGATACATCCCCGAATCAATTTTTAAATGAAATTCCAGCTCTTGTTGATTCAATTGAACAGCAGATTTCAGCTGATTCCATTCATCTCGAGAGGAAAGGGCGGGTGTTAAGTGATTTTTAAAAATTCCAGGAATTTCCTGGTTTATGAATCCTCCTAATAAATAGATGGTCCCTTTGATTCCTAATTGCCGGAGAGCTTCACCCTCTTGAACGGTAGCAACTCCAAAGCGATTCATGCCCCACTTCTGAAGGAGCAAAACGCTTTCTATGCCATGCCCGTAAGCATCTGCCTTGACTACTCCGATTATTCGGGAAGCATTGGGGATGCTTAGATGCTGTAGTATTCGATTAAAATTATTATGGAGCGATCGTGAGTCAATCTCTATCCACAATGGGTAATCGGTATTCACAATTTTTAACCACCTTTATAGCGTATGGGAGATAAGATGCTAGATCACTGGCAAGAAGTTGAGGAGACTGTTTTTGATATAAATCAGCTGTTAATCCATGGAGAAATACTCCGGTCACGGCACTGATAAACGGAGACCTCCCTTGAGCTAATAAAGAAGCAATAATTCCAGTTAAAACGTCTCCACTCCCAGCAGTAGCGAGATTGGGATTCCCCGTCGGGTTGATAGCAATTTCTCCCTGGGGAGATACAACAATGGTTCCCGGTCCCTTTAAAACGGTAATACAGTTAAAGTATTGAGACAAAGCACAACTCGCGGCGATTCGATTTTCAGCAATTGAAGAAGCCGAGCGGTTAAGGAGTCGACCCATTTCACCTTCGTGAGGAGTGAGAATCCAACCTTGTAAACGATTTTTCCAAAACTCCCGGTTTACAGCGATGGCATTTAAGGCATCAGCATCGATCACACCCTTGACTGGTGATTTTTCAATGACTTTTTCAATAAAGTATTTGGATGACCAAGACGAACCTAAACCAGGACCAATGGCAATTGAACGGCATTTTCGTTGTAAGATGGCTTTACATATTTCATCGGCATGATGAGGCAAATATTCCCACTGAAAACTATTTTTATTGTCGGAAAGAATGGTGCTCACCACTTCAGGAATTGAAGTTTTTACTAAAGGCGCAAGTTGAGGGTTGGTAGCCCAAATAACCATCCCTGCTCCGCTTCGATAAGCGGCTTGACAGGTTAAAAGACCAGCTCCAGTCATAGCTGGGCTTCCTGCAACTATCATAACAACCCCGGTACTTATTTTATTGCTGAGAAAAGCTTTCTCTGGCAAAAAGGGACGTATGAAATCAGGCGTGATTAGAAAGCCTTCTTGGGGAACAATTCCCGGTTCTCGATCAAAAGGGATTCCGATATCAGCAAGATGAATAGTTCCACAGTATTCACGAGCAGGAGCGACTACCAATCCCCTCTTGATCATTCCTAAAGTAATGGTATGGTGGGCTTTCACTGCCCTTCCCATGATTTTCCCCCAGGTCGCATCGATACCCGAAGGGACATCAACGGCAATAATCATTGATTGCTTGGCTTCATTGATAGCATCGATTACTACTTGAAAAATGCCTTCAACATTTTTTGATAGTCCTGTACCAAAAAGAGAATCAATTATCAGAGTTCCTGGCTCGAAACCGAGTGGATTTTCTGGGAAGACTCGCTGTATCGGTATACCGATTCGCTGACAGATTTCATAATTAAGAGCAGAATCGTTTTTTAAGCGCTCGGGATTTCCTGCTAAAAAAATGGTAATAGGCAATGACGGATAACGAAGATTGAGATGACGGGCAATGACCAATCCGTCACCTCCATTGTTTCCCGGGCCACAGATCACCGCCACTTGTTTCCATGATTTCTCCATTCCAATGCCTTCGATTTTTTCGACAATATTTCTTCCGGCATTCTCCATGAGGAGCTGAGTCGGAATCCGGTAGGATTCGACTAACCTTTTTTCCAGTTTTTGCATGGATTCGGAAGTAATAAGTTTCACTGTTAAGCCTCGGTATTATCTATGAGCCTTTCCACTCCCACCGCCACAGCGACCACCATCTCGGCAGTATGGGAAAGGGATAGAGATATGCTTTCAAATTTTTGCTTTAATGGTTCCTCGGTTAAAGAAATCCAAGGCTTTCCTGAAGGGTGATGAAAAACCTGGATATGTTTCCAACTGGGATTCAGATTCTTTTGAAGAAAGATTTTTTTAACGGCTTCCTTCACGGCGAAGAGCGAAGCGACACCTTCTATAAAACGCCGCTCGCTCCCGCCACGGTAATATTCAAGCTCAGCTGAGGTGGCAATTCGGTTTACAAACCTTTTTTCACATCGGCTAAGAGTTTTTTTCACTCTCGAGAGATTGATAAGATCAATTCCAACATATACCTTTGGATTCATCCTGCCTCTTCTTTTTCTTTCTTGGCTTTTTGAATAATACCCTCGGCAATCTGGCCTGGAACTTCCTCGTAGTTGGAGAAGGTCATTTTATAGAACCCTCGGCCTTGAGTAATAGAACGAAGGTCCACAGAATAGCGAAAAATTTCAGCCAACGGGACATTGGCTCGGATGAGCTGATAACCATCCTTTGGATCCATCCCCAAGATTCTGCCTCTTCGGCTGTTAATATCGCCGATAACATCTCCCATGAACTCTTCGGGAACGGTGATTTCAAGGTTCATAATTGGCTCCAGCAGAACTGGATTGCATTCCAGACATCCCTTTTTTAAAGCCATCGAGCCAGCAATTTTAAAGGCCATATCCGATGAATCGACTGGGTGGAAAGATCCGTCGTAAACGGTGACCCGGATATCGATGACTGGATAACTGGCTAAAACTCCTTCCAACATTGCTTCCTGAACACCCTTTTCCACCGAAGGAATATAATTACGGGGGATAGCTCCACCCACAATTTTATCAACGAATTCGAAACCCTTGCCGCGAGGAAGCGGTTCGAGTTCCAGCCAACAATGACCATACTGCCCTCTCCCGCCTGATTGTCTTTTATATTTCCCTTCCACCTTGGTGGTTCCCTTGATAGTTTCCTTATAAGGAACTTTTGGAATAGCCAAACCGACTTCCACACCAAATTTACGTTTCATTTTCTCGATTAATACGTCGAGATGAATATCCCCATAACCATAAAGAACATCTTCTTTGGTATCGGGGTCACGAACCTCTTTGATGGTAGGATCTTCTTCCAATATTCGGCTGATTCCTAAGCTGATTTTATCTTCATCACCCCGTCCAAGAGGTTTAATGCTTGATAAGTAATTTGCCTCTGGATATTCCAGATTAGCAAAAACAATTGGATTTTCCTTTTCTGAAAGGGTATCTCCGAGATAGATTTCGTTGATTTTGGCGATGGCACCTATATCTCCCGGTCCGATTTCGGTCACCGATTCCTGGTTTTTGCCTCGTAAGGTCAGTATCTGTCCCACTTTCTCTTCAGTTTCACGGGAAGCATTGAACAAACGGGAGTCAGAAGTTAATTTTCCAGAAAAAACTCTCACTAAAGCCAACTTTCCTACATAGGGATCACTGATAATTTTATAGACGTAAGCCGAAAAAGGCTCGGCTTCATTGTTTTTTCTATCTATTTCTTCTTTGGTTTTCGGATTAATTCCTCGAACGGGAGGACGGTCAAGCGGAGATGGGGCGTAATGAGACAAAGCATCTCCAAGAAGAGTAACTCCTCGATCGGTTAAACCAGACCCACATAACACTGGAAAGAGCTTTCGCTGTAAGATTGCTTGGCGAAGAGTTTCTTTAAGGAGTTCGGGTTCGATGGTTTGTCCTTCCAAATACATGTTTAATAATTCATCGTTGGTTTCGGCAATATTTTCGACTAAGAAGTCATGAATTTCCTGAGCCTGATTTTGAAGGTCTGCCGGTATGGCATCTTCCTTAAATGATTTTCCATCGGCTTGGAAATACAAGGCTTTCATTGCTAAAACATCGACGACACCCTGAAAATTGCTTTCTTTACCAATTGGGATGTATAATGGAGTTGCTTTAGCCGAGAGTTCATTTTGTATTTCACCTAAGACTTTATCAAAATTGGCACCCTCTCGATCCATTTTGTTGATAAAAAGGAAAACTGGGAGCTGATTTTGCTCCAAATACGCCCAGCTCCGCTCTACTCCAACTTCAACTCCAGAAACTCCGCAAACCGGGATTAATCCACAATCGACCGCACGAAGTGCACCTAAAACATTTCCGACAAAATCTGCGTATCCGGGAGTATCAATCAAATTAATTTTCTTTCCCAGCCATTCAAAGGGGAGCACTGATAGATCGATTGATATTCCTCTTTTTATTTCTTCTGGCTCCCAATCGGATACGGTGTTTCCTTCTTCAACTTTTCCCTTTCGGGAGATGAGACCTGAATGAAAAAGTAACGCTTCGGCAAGAGTGGTTTTTCCTGCACCGGCATGTGAAAATAATCCCACGTTTCGAATGTCTTTACTGTCATACTTTTTCAAATTAATTTCCTCCCTTCACCGTCTTAACATTATCAATTGGTTTTATTTCTTCAAGGATAGCACCGGGTATGGCATCTCCTGATAGGTTTTGCTGGGTGGTGATAATAGGAATAGGTGTTGAGTGATCCCACACCTTATGCCAGCTATATCCTACTTGGGCATAATTTTCACTTAATAAATAAAACCATAAAGCAACAGCAAAACCAATAGCATACCATTTGGTTTCCCGGTCATGATGATACCAGGTTTTAATTTTTTTCCAGCTATTTTTTATCAATTTAATAATATCAGAGATTTTAATCATAGTTTTCGATAGAGAATTCTTAGCATTTTTTTCAAAGTACTCGTCTCAACATCCCAGGCCATTTTACCCTGAACTGCGATCGATACTTTCCCAGTTGTTTCTGAAACCACCAAAGATAGAGCATCAGTTTGTTCGGTGATACCGATTCCAGCTCGGTGCCGGGTTCCAACTAATTTTTTAACCTCGGTTTTTTCTGCTAAGGGGAGAATGCAACCGGCAGCAATAATCCGGTTTTCTTTGACAATCACTGCTCCATCGTGCAGCGGTGATTCGGTTAAAAAAATTGAATAAACTAATTCGGATGAAAATACGGCGTCAATGGCAATGCCAGTTTGAAGAAAATCGCGTAAATCGTTGTTCCTCTCTAATACGACCAAAGCTCCAACTTTCTTACGAGAGAGCGTTTGACAGGCAATGGTAATTTCGTCGATAAACTTGGTTCGATCTTCCTCGCTGTGAAAAAAGAAACGGGACGTGCTATCCGGTCGGTGGTAAGCCCGATTAACATAGAGACGGCGAAGCTCAGGTTGAAAAACAATAAAAGCCCCGCCAATATAGGCAACAAGAATAACCTTCCATATAAAATTGAGTTCTTTTAACCCGGAAAAATTGGCCAACCCGGCAATGATAAAAAAGACCATGAGGAATTTTAAAACCGAATAAAGCGAAGTGCCCTTGGTGATAGAAAACAATCGAAAAGATAAGTATAAAATGAGAATAAGTTCGATTATCCATCGCCAGTGCACAGAAAGATTCAAAAGATAACTCCTCCGCTAACTCATAATCAATGCCAGCAAAGCCTTTTGAGCATGAAGTCGGTTTTCGGCTTCATCAATTACGACTGAATGGGAACCATCCATAACTTCATCAGTAATTTCCAGATTTCGGTGAGCTGGCATGCAATGGAGTACGATCGCATCGGGTTGAGCTTTATCAAGAGTATTTTGGTTAACCTGAAGTTTTTGGAAATGACGAATCCTTTCCTCCATTTCATTTTCTTTTCCCATACTTGCCCAGACATCAGTATAAATAACATCGGCATCCTGTGCGGCTATATCTGGATCGGCTTCATAAACTATGGTCGCTCCTGAGTGACTTCCCTTTTCTTGAGCCCAATCCCATATTTCGGTTTGCGGTTGATAGTTGTTGGGAGAACAGATGGTGAGATTGAGCCCCAGGACTCCGGCTGCTACCAGCCAGGAATGGCAGACATTGTTTCCATCACCAAAATAAGAAATTTTTTGACCTTTAAGAGTTCCTTTTTTTTCTAAAATGGTCAACATATCTCCTAAAATTTGACAAGGATGATGCAGGTCAGAAAGTCCATTAATAATCGGAATTACAGAATACTTTGCCATTTGGATGAGGTTATCATGGCTGAAAGTACGAATCATAATCGCATCAACCATACGGTCGAGAACCATAGCTACATCCTTAATTGCTTCCCTCTTTCCCAAACCCACTTCTTGAGGTCCAATGTACATTGCTTTTCCACCCAGTTGATGAATTGCCATTTCAAAAGAAACCCGGGTCCGTAAAGATGGTTTTTCAAAAAGCATGGCCAGGGTTTTTCCGGAAAGGATTTCGATCTTCTCTCCTATCATCCAGCGTCTCTTTAAAACAACTGCCGTTTCTAAAAGGTAATAAATTTCATCGGCTGAATAATCGGCTAGATTTAAGAAATCTCTTCCTTTAAATACCCACCTCATAGTACCCATCCTTTCTCATTCAATGTAGCGTTTCTGGATATAGGGCGATAAAAATGCCCGCAGTACAGTTCCATACCCAGCTTGAAATCGGACTAAATCACCAATCCGATAATCATGCTGACTTTCTTCACAATCTAAAACTAAATAATTGCTGGTTGCTCCAATTATTGTAACATTTCTGTCTTCGAAAAATAACTGCGTATCATCAATGTCTTGCAGTCCGACCGCAACTAACGCTCGTTTCCGAGGATAGTTATTTTCACTGGAAATCTTGCAAGCCCGACCAAAGGCATCAAATCCTCGATCTGTGGAGTCAGGAAGCTTGCTTTTTATTTCCACAATTTCAGCTTCGATGTGGAAAGCTCCCTGTTGCAGCCAATTAAGATTTCTTTTTCTGCTGATATCACTACCGAAGAGAAAAGCTTCTCCGCAACGAATCTGACCTACCGGAGGTGGTTGGGAGTATTCCTCCCAAAGGGAAAAGAAAGTCGTTCCGCCAACTGATATAAAAAGATGAGGATTATGTAGGAATATTCGGAGTTGATTTCTCAAAGAGTTTAATTTTTCGAGTGTTGTTATTTGAGGAAGGACTCCACTCAAACATGCTAAGGAGGTTCCAATACCAACTATAGTAAGATCATTGAAAGAGACAACCTGGTCAATATTATTGAGTAGTTCCTCCGGAAGAAATCCCTCTCTTCCATCACCAGTTTCGATAGCAAGGATAACCGACGATCGGGCATGCAATTGCTTGGCTTTCTGATTAAAGAGGTTGAGAATTTCTATTTGGGAAACCATAGGAATTATTTGGTTTTCAAGGATTACATCGATTTCTTCTTTCATGGGAAGACGGATTAATTGATATTGAGCTTTATGGCCATACCGATCGATCAATTTTATCAGATTGGATATATTGGAATCAGCGAAAGTTTGAATTCCAGAATCATAAAGCAGGTCGGTTATTTTGGAATCGGCACAAAAGCCTTTGGTGACAGCGACCGGTTTCAGCATCCACTGGGAGCATTTTTTTTGAAGGGTTTCGATATTTTGTTTCAGCTTAGATAAATTAATTTCAAGAAACGGATACAAACCAATCACCACCAAAACCTTTCCTATTTTGACCGGCAATCTTGAAAAACCTAAATTCACCTGAAACAAAAAGAGCCCCCGGACTTCGGGGGCTCCAATAATTAAAAATTTTACCGTTTAGAGAATTGAAAACGAGCCCGAGCTGAACGCTGTCCGTATTTTTTCCGCTCTTTCATCCGAGGATCACGAGTCAAGAGTCCAGCTTTTTTTAAAGTTGGTTTCAGATTTTCATCAATTTTGATTAGTGATCTGGAAATTCCCAAAGCCATGGCCCCTGCCTGACCGCTTAGGCCTCCGCCTTCTACCATGACGTTGACATTAAAGCGGCTATCACTCCCGGTCAGGGTTAACGGACGGATGGCTAATATTTGAAGAACTGGTTGGGGAAAATAATCTTTTAATTCTCTGCCGTTTATAACTACTTTACCACTTCCCAAAGTTAACCACACCTTGGCGATCGATGTTTTTCTTCTCCCGGTTGCGTAATATTTCATATCCATACTCACGTCATTCACTCCTTAGATCAAGAGGAATCGGGTTTTGGGCTGCGTGGGGATGGGAATCGCCAGTATAAACTTTTAACTTGCTGATAATGCGGTTTCCCAGCTTATGATGGGGAATCATCCCCCATACTGCCTTACGAATCACTTCCTCGGGTTTTCTTTTCATTAAATGCTCCAATGTTTCTTCTCGAAAGCCGGAGGGATAACCGGTGTGATGTCGATATATTTTATTGGAGAGCTTTTTTCCGGTAACCCGGACTTTGTCGGCATTAACGACAATAACAAAATCACCAGTATCAAGGAAGGGCGTATACATCGATTTGTTCTTCCCTAATAGAATTTTGGCAATTTGGCAGGCCATTCTCCCCAGTACTAAGTCCTGGGCATCAACGACATACCATTTTTGCTGAATATTTTTAAATGATGGAATATATGTTTTCGGAACCATAAACACCTTCTCCTCCGCGCATATTAGAACATACGAATTTTAATGAACGTTCCGCCAAATGTCAAGTGCCTATCGATTATACCACAGTCAATCAATCGATACACCCTATTCTCTTTTGTTTTTTAAAAATTAAAAAATTTTTTCGTCAATAATTAACAACAGTTTTTTTCATAGACCGTGCCATGATGAGTAAAAGAATCCATCCTAATAAAGCTGGTAATGTGTACCATAGAATTGCGGTACGGAGGTTGGTAAAATCAGCCAGTACTCCAAATAATCCAGGACCAAAGGCATTGGTCAGGGTCATGAATCCCATCAAAAAGCCAAACCCCATTCCCTTTCCTATGGAGCTGGTGAGCGTTGAAACATAAATGTTTTGAACGGGTGAAAAACCCAACCAAAAGCCCCCTAATAAGAAAAGAAGCATATAGACCAAGAATAGCTGATGAGTGATACCTAAAAAGAAAATGATCGGTGCGATCATTCCCGATAAAAAGAGTAATATAGCCAGTTGGTTGTAACGATCGGATAAAATGCCAAAAGTGAGCGCAAAAATCATGCCACCGAGGAATATCAATCCGGTTCCATAATTAGCGATATCAACAGGAAGATTGAATTCTCGAACTAAATAGGTGGGGGCAAAATTAACAATAGCGGTGATACTGAGGATCCGAAGCGACAAACCGATAAAAAATAGTGAGATGATTTTAAGCGAAAAACCGGGAACTGTTTTTTTGCTTTGGGTGGTATCAGATAGCTTTGAATTATCCTGTTTGGGAACTGGATTTCGAATGAAGAGAAAAGCCAACCAAACTCCAGGAATAGCAGTGAGGAAGAAAATTCCTCTCCAATCCACCCTTTGAAGAAGTGAACCGAAAAGAAAGAATACCCCTAAAATTCCCACTACTCCCCAAAATTCAAAAAATCCATAGATTTTCCCTCTTTTTATCTTAGCGTTCTCATCGACCGCTGCGTACATAGAAGGATGATAAGTGCTCACGCCAACAGCAGCTATTAATAGAGTGGCAATTAAGGTGCCTTCAGTATGACTAAACCCGGATAAAAAGAAACCTAATGAAGCTAAAATAAAACCCAAACTGATAATTGCCCAACGGGAAAAGCGATCGGAAAAATGTCCAAAAATGAGAGAGAAAACGGCAATGGTTAAAAGAAAGGCAGTGAGTATTCCACCTGCCCATCCATAACCAAGTTTAAATTCGTCAAGAATAACGGGAAGGACGGCAGGGATAACAAACCAATAAATATCGTTTACCGCATGGCTGGCATGACTGAGCATGGTGAAACTGTTGATTGGATTTCATCCCCTTTCATGGCTATTGATAATAAAGTTTATTGCCTTCAGGCTGCATGGTGGTTGTCTATCCTGAAAACCCACTGGCATGATAAATCAAACCCCTACCAAAGAATATAAAATTGTAGGGGCATAATGTAATGTATTTTGTCCATTCTTTAACTAAAGTAGCGACATGCCATGGCATGCCGAATCTTGGATTTTCATCCCATCTGGTGCTGCTAGGCAGCATGAGGGTCTGTTCTTTTTTAGATACTATATAAGCTTAAAGAGTTTTCAAGAAATTGACAAGGGAAAAATTGAATGATTGAAATCCTTATCAGTTAATGATAGAATTTCCTTCGTTATTTGGAATTCAATTGTATAGGGTATGAGGTGAAAAAATGCCAAATGTAAAATCAGCAATTAAAAATTTAAGACAAAGTCAAAAAAGAAGAATTCAAAATCTCAGCGTGAAAAGCTCAACCAAAACCATGATTAAAAAATATTTACAACTGATCGAAGCTGGGAAAATTGAGGAAGCCCGAGATTACTTACCGGTTGTTCAAAAGCAACTGGACATGGCTGCTACTAAAAAGGTTTTTCACAAAAACAAATCCTCCCGAATTAAATCCCGTTTGGGGAAGAAGTTATTTGTTCCGGCTGAGGATGGAGTGTCGGAGTCCTAATCGAAGTTAGATCGATAAAATCCAACATTAGAATTGAAAAATCGCTATTGGTGGTTTTAAGTAGCCTGTCCATTTGACGAAGAGAATCAAATAAGTTCGTTATTTCGGATGGGCTATATTTTTTACTGTAGGTTTTAATTTTTCGAATTTCGAAAGGACTCACTCGGTTCTTTTTCCATAAATCCTGGTTTTCTATTCCAGTTATCAGAACTTGTGCCATCAAACGAAAGCGGCGAGCAATCATTGATACCAGCAGATGAGAAGGATAATTAATTTTTAGAAGAGAAAAGAAATATTTGGTCGCAAGTTGAGTATTGCGATCGCTAAGAGCATCTAAAAATCGAAACAAAAGAGTCTTTTCGCTTTTTTCGAAAAAGAGCTCTACATCCAAAGGTATTAGCTTCGGTAAGAATTCGGTTTGACGAATAAAACCCATGATGTCTTCCTCGCCAAGATTGTATTCTACCCAATATTTATAAAGACTTTTGATGACCGCTGCAGGAAGGCTAGAAAGCTTCTTTCCAGCAGTTTTTTCAATCCACTTAGTAAACTCCCTTTCACCAAACCCTACTTGAATTATTGTGGCATTCTTCCATGGTTTGGTTAGTTCACTTTCGGTTAAATAAAGAAATATTAAATTGGCGGAGAAAGATATTTTTTGATTCATTTCGAAGGCAACTTTTTCTGAGATCCCATCAAGAAGAATTATTTCCTTTTCTGGAAACAATTTAGGTAGCATTCTTTCCGCTTCCATTTCCTTCCAGGTTTTTTCATTGTCTACCCGATAGACGATATTGGTTTTAAATTTGGTTTTTATCTGAGGAAAATAATGCTGTTCCCAAAAATGACGACTGATATTGAGTGAAATGAGAAAAAAATATTGGTTGCTGGGAATATTACTGGTGATCCATTTTTGAAAAGTCGTTTTTTCCATGAACGATACCCTTCCAGTTTGTTCTTTGAATGAGAAAACCAACTGCACCATGAGAATCAGTCCGATAGTAGGGTATTTCTAAATCGTTTAAAAGCTTCAAGGTACGTTGGTCGGGATGGCCATAACGGTTTTCACCCGTAGATATTATAGCAAGAGATGGCCGAACCTGTCGGATAAGTTGAGCTAAGTCGGTTGTATAAGACCCATGGTGAGGAATAATTATAACCTCCGATTGAATTTTGTCTTCTCCGGCTTTAAGAAGTTGATGAATTCCCTCCTCTTCTATATCACCACAAACTAAGCAAGAAAAATTCTGAATGGAAAGTCTATATACCAATGCTTGGTCATTTTCTTTAAACCCAGAAATCGGAATAATTTCTATTTGATAGGGATGGTGATGCTTTGAAATGGTGGGAGAGTCAATTGGAGTTGTTATTATACCTCCTTCCAACTGGTTTTCGAAACGTCCGTAGATCCCCGAGACATCATATACTTCGGTTAAACTTTGAATTCCTGCCGTGTGGTCCTGATGATAATGAGTGAGATAAACTGACTGGAGTTGATGGATGCCATAATTTTTTAGGAAAGGGAGCAAAATGGTGTATCCAGTATTCCCGTAAGTTCTGATGACTCCCCCGGTATCAATACAAATAGCCTGATTATCAAAAAGACCGACCAACGCTAACCCTTGCCCGACATCCAAAACCCATACCTGGAACTGAGATTGTACAGAGAAACCGAATAAGATTAATATTAATGACAAGAAAATCATACTTCCCAGAAGGATAATTTTTATTTTTTTCGTCATGAACAAAGTAATTAAGAATGATAAAGATACCCAGAATACCCAGCCGAAAATTCGTTGCTTTTCGACATCAAAATTCCAAAAGAGATGAGGAATATTATTCTGGCTCCACTCCGACAGTGTTATTAGGATTCGAATTAAAAAGCGAATTAAGTGAGAAAAGACGTTGGTCAAAGGTGGAACCCACGAAACAAAAATGGAAATAAAATTTATGAGAATTGAAAGCTGAGCAATGGGAATTAGAATCAGATTGCTGGTCCAAATGAGACTGGAAAAAGAGAGGTGGTTAAGAATAAGAAGAGGAAGCGTAAAAAGAGAAACAGCCGTTGAGAGTAAGGTACCATTGATTATCCATCGAAGTAATTTTGTAGATTGGGTGGAAATTGGGTTTAGAGAACTCATAAGAATAATTGCCAGAGTTGATACAAATGAGAGTTGACATCCAGGTTGGAAAATAATTTCCGGTTGGAGGAAAAACATCACCAGAAAGGCAATAGAAATGAAATGAATTGAGAAGGTGTTGCGACCTATTTGCTTGGTTACAAGATAAAGGGCGAACATAAGAAAAGCTCGAAAGGCAGATGGGGCAATACTGCAGAAAAAAAGATAAAGGAGGCAGAAAAGAATACTCGTGCCCATGGCTAAAGGCTTTGGGCAACGGATTTTTTGTAAAACGAAGAAAAGAATACCTCCTAAGATAGTGAGATGGAGACCAGATATGCAAAAAGTATGGTAGATGCCAGTTTCCTGTAAAAGAACAGTATTATCTTGAAAAAGATCATTTTTTTCTCCCCAAAGCATGGCAGCAAAATAGGGATATTCAATGCCCAGTTTAATCCTCCAATGATTGGATAAGGCTTTTCTCTTTTGTTCAAAGCACGATAGGAAATTATTCCAAAAAGTATTGTTGCCGATCGGGTAACATTTATATACTTGAATTTCGCCAAAAATTCTTTTTCGCCTCCAATAGGTTTGAAGATTGATGCTTCCGGGATTGGAGCAAGCTAAAAAAGGCTGAAAAAGTCCGGTTACCTCCACTCTCTGAAATAAAAATTGGTCGAGATCTAATTCTGGATTTTTTAGTAGGAGAACCGGCCGATATCCCGAAAATGATTCGATTTTGCTCAAATAGTATTTTTCATTGATCCGCTGAATTGTCCCCTGATAAGTTACCTTTGTGCCTTGGACCAAGCGAAAAGCATTTATGGGAATCTGGTAAGTAAAATAATGGATGAAACCGGCAAACATCAGCCAAAAGAGGCAATTAGCAAGACTAAACCAAAGAGAATATTTATAAAGAAAGATTTGTCCAAAAAAGCCCAAACCAAATAAAACGATTATCAATAATAGGGATAAATTAAAATACTCTTGAAGAAAAAAACCAATGATAATCCAGATACTAAAAAGGAAAGCCGGATAACGAAAGAATTTGTGAAAAACATTTGGAGGAATGGTTTTATTGGTAATGGATAATAAATAATTGTATTCAGAATCGGATCTATCGTATGATTTTAAATTCATAACTTATATTTATAGTATTTTAATTTAAGATGACACTGTTAAAATGTATTTTTATTATAACGTAATAATATAATACCCTATTACTAATATTGTTGAGAATACCCTTGACTTTGGTTTTTAAATATTTTTGTTTTTGAGAGATTGAGGATGAAAAGAGGTATGGGGAAAAGAAATGGAACTCGCCCATAGAGGTTGAGTTCCATTTGAATTCAAAATTCCCTCATCGTTGCCTTTCCAATCGGGAAAAAATTATAAAATTGGTTTTCCTTTAAAAGGAATGAGAAACCAAACCGGAGGCTTTTCCCGAACTACGGAAAAGCTCCATTTTTTGTTTAAGGGCTTTTTTCATGGCCGTAGTTGCCTGAGCGAGATGTTTTTCAAAAGCGATATCATCGGGTGCATTTGATAGTGAACTTCTCAAAGATCGGGTAAAGGCTGCTTTCAAATCACTGTTAATATTGATTTTAGCAATTCCATGGTCAATCGATGATAGAAGCTTCTCTTCAGGAGTGTCTGATCCACCATGTAATACCAGAGGAACTGCAACTTTCTTGCGAATAGCAATTAAACGATCGATGTCGATAGTTGGTTTTTTTCGGTATAATCCATGGGCAGTGCCGATAGCCACTGCCAGGGCATCAACTCCGGTTTTATTTACAAAATCCAAGGCTTGATCGGGATCGGTGAGCCCGGTGGTTTCGGTGTCCAGTTCTTCGGTTCCCGTTTCCCCCTCGGTTCCTCCTACCAAACCTAATTCAGCTTCAACGGCGATATCAACTGCATGGGCAACTCGAACTATTTCTCGAGTAATTTCTACGTTTTCTTCATAGGGTAAATGGGAGCCATCAAACATGACCGAATTGAAACCAGAAGCAATTGCTTTGATAACTATTTCAAATGAATTGCCGTGATCAAAATGGAGACCAATCGGAACCTTGCTCAAATAAATTTCTCGCAAAATAATTGAACATAATCGTTCCATGCCGGCATAATCAGTTTCAACTGTACCGAACATGATAATTATTGGCGATTGGTTTTCCTGGGCAGCTTCAACCAACCCTCTGGTATATTCCATGTTGAAGGTGGTATAAGCTCCAATTGCATAGTGTTCTTGTAAGGCGTAGTGCAAAAGATTTTTAAAAGGTGCTAAAGCCATTTATCTTGTCTCCCTTCTCTTTATGAAAGAGTAATTTTTGTGAATTTTTAAAATTTGATAGGATGATCAACCCTCTTTTCTATCCTGAAAATATAACAACGTTTTGTGTTTCCGTCATCCTGAGCGGTACTTTCCCGCGTGAGGATCTCATTTTTAGGTTCTTTCTTCATAAATACTTTAAAGGATGAGATTCTTACGTCGCATAATACGCTCCTCAGAATGATGGATTGGGTGGATGAGATTGCTTAGCTGTACTCCTGCAATAAAGATATGGTTTGTTTTCCCTTCAGGACCTGGTCAGGGGGCGAGGAATTTTATTCCCTCCAAGGTAAGCAGCACGAATCCTCTCATCATTCTTTAAATCTTCCGGTTTGCCTTGAACGGGGATTTTTCCTGTTTCTAATATATAGGCATAATTAGATATGCTTAGAGCTTTTCGGGCATTTTGTTCGACCAATAAAATTGAAACCTTTTCTTCTTGGTGGATTTGTCTGATTACTCGAAATATTTCTTGAACGATTATCGGTGCTAATCCTAATGAAGGCTCATCCATGAGAAGAATTTGCGGTTTGCAGATAAGTCCTCGGCCGATAGCGAGCATCTGCTGCTCACCCCCAGAAAGTGTCCCAGCTAGTTGTCTTCTTCGCTCTTTTAAAATGGGAAAGAGTTCAAAGATCCATTCCTTGATTTTATTCATTTCCTTTCCCATCGGCTGGTTTCGAACTCCATAGCCTCCTAAATTAAGATTTTCATCAACTGTTAGAGTTGCAAATACTCTTCTTCCTTCCGGAACATGAGAGATACCATAAACAATTCTCTGATAAGGAAGGATAGTAGCGAGATTTTTCCCTTTTAAAAGGACATTTCCGCTTCTAATGGGAATTAAGCCTGAGATGGCCTTTAATAAAGTGGTTTTTCCAGCTCCGTTGGACCCTAAAACCGCCACGATGTTCCCACGGTTGAGTTCAAGTGAGATCCCCTTCAGTGCTTGAACTGCCCCATAGGAAACATTTAAGTTCTGGATAGCAAGCAGTAGATCCACCCTACTCTTCCTCCTTCCCCAGGTAGGCTTCAATAACTACTGGATGATTATAAATATCTGCTGGAACACCCTCGGCTATTTTTGATCCCATGTCCATTACCGCAATCCAGTCGGATACACCCATCACGACATTCATATCATGTTCAATCAAGAGAATGGTGAAGCCTTCAGATATCAAGCTTTGAAGGAGCTCCATCAAATCTTCCGATTCTTTGTCGTTCAATCCCGAAGAGGGTTCATCCAAAATGAGCAGTTGGGGAGAAGTAGCCAGAGCTCGGGCAATTTCTAAATACCGTTGTTTTCCATAGGGAAGATTTCTTGCCAATTCGTTCCGATATTCCCAGAGACCGACCTGATGAAGGCGATGAGAGGAAATTTCAACAATGGTTTTTTCTTCTTGGTATTGAGTAGGAGTTCGTAAAATTGCTGACCAATAGTTAGTCCGGGCATGGCAATGAGGTCCGGACATTACGTTTTCCAGACAAGTCATGTTAGGAAATAAGCGAATGTTTTGAAAGGTACGGGCTATTCCCTTTTGAACGATTTGATGGGGTTTCAATCCGGTGATTTCTTTATTTTGAAAGAAAACCTGACCCTGACTGGGTCGGTAAATTCCGGTGATGATGTTAAAAAGGGTGGTTTTTCCGGCACCATTTGGTCCAATCAAGCTGGTTATTTTTTTGGGTTTGACATGGAGATCGAAAAAGTTCACCGCAGTAAGACCGCCAAAATGAAGGGTGATTCGTTTTGTTTCCAGAATCGCGGAGGAATCAGGATTGGTGATTTTAGGAAGAGAGGCTCGAAGGTTTTGAACTCGATTCTGGCCGTTTTGAACCAAGATTTCATCCGGTTGAGGAAGATTTCGAATTCCTAAGCCTTCCAGTCCTACGTGTCCTCTTCTTCTGGGTAGTATCCCTCCGGGACGGAAAATCATCATGACCATGAGAGCAGCGCCAAAAAATAGCAGGCGGAAGCTGGCAAATTGTCGAAAAATCTCGGGAAAAACCACGATAACAGCAGCACCAAAAAGAGTTCCGGGTACCGAGCCCAATCCACCTAATAAGACAATGCAAAATAGTAATGCCGATTCCATAAAGAGGAAGCTATCCGGTGAAATGATCATCATTTTCGAGGCATAGACATTCCCGGTTATGCCGGCTATAGCTGCGCCTAAAACAAAAGCCAGAAGCTTATAAGAACGGACATCGATTCCATTTAGTTCGGCGGCAATTGCGTCTTCGCGAATATAGTTCCAGGCTCGGCCGATTCGGGAACGCTGCAATCGAATCAAGGCAATAATGGCTAAGGCAATCAGTCCCCAGATGAGATAATAAAAATGAGTCGAACTTAATATCATCAACGGGCCAATTTGGGGGACGCCGATTCCAGTAATCCCGTTGGGTCCGTTGGTTAAGCCCCAGGGATTGTTGACAATAATAATGCGAACAATCTCTCCGATTCCTATGGTGACAATGCAGAGATAGTCTCCACGCAAATGAATGACTGGTGACATAACAAGATAGGCGAAAGCTCCTGCCATAATCGCACTCAAAGGAAGTAAAAGCAAAATGGGAATATTAAATTGAGTGTTTAAGATGGCTGTTGTATAAGCACCGATTGCGTAGAAAGCAGTATGGCCTAGATCGAAGAGTCCTACTTCACCCAGAACGATATTGAGACTCAAACCCAGTAAAGCGTAAATACCCACAAAAAAAGCCACGTCAATCCAATAATCGTTCATAAAGGGAAAAAATGGCAGCAACAGAAAGAGAAGAACGATCAAACCACTGAACCACTTCTGGATAATTGGAGAACGTTGTGGTTTATGAGAATCATTACTAACTTGGGAGTTGTGAATGCGTTGTTGAAAAATATGGGTCAGGTCCATTTCTATTTATACCTTTTCTGCAATTTTTTCACCGATAAGTCCGGTTGGTCGCCAAATGAGGACCAGAATCAGAACGATAAAAATGAAACCGTCTTTCCAAGCTCCTCCACCGGGAAAATAACCGGCGAAAAGCGACTCCATGATTCCCAACAGTAACCCTCCAATCATGGCACCCGGTATATTCCCTATTCCTCCTAATATGGTTGCGGTAAAGGCTTTGAGACCATAATTCCACCCCATGTTAAATTGGATCGATCGATAATACATTCCATTCATCACGCCCGCCATGCCTCCTAAAGCCGGCCCCAAGGCAAAGACGAAGAAAATTACTTTACGGATATCAATCCCTAACATGGTGGCGGTTTCCCGATCCAAAGCAGCTGCTCGAACCGCAGCGCCAAAGGTGGTTTTTTCCACAACATAATAAATGACTGCCATCAGAAAAAACGAGAAAAAGAGGATGAAGACTTTTAAAAGGGTGATGTGAATCCCAAAGAAGTCAAAAGCCGCTGAAGGAACAACTTCACTGGGATAGGCTTGAAAACGTGGTCCCCACACTGCCATGATTCCATTTTGAATGAATATTGACATTCCTAAAGCTGATACGACTAAGGGCAGCCTTCCAGCTGGATAAACCGGCCGATAGGCTGCCTTTTCTACTAAAATTCCAGCCATAGCGACAGCAATAAAGGTGATAAGTAAGGTTACTGCCATTCCACCCCAAATCCCAAAGATTTGGGTAATACGACCAGAGCCCCATACCAGAATGGTATACCCAACATAACTCCCAAAAGCAAAGAGATCGCCGTGGGCAAAATTGATGAGTTTCATCACCCCATACACCATTGAATAACCTAAGGCGACTAAGGCATAAAATGAACCAATGGTGAGACCGTTAAGTAATTGTTCGAAAAATATTCCCACGACGAACCCCCAGTGTTATAAGAAATGGTTAATTTTCGATTTAGGGTTGATAGATCTGAAGCTTCCCGTCTTCGTTGTATTCATACATGGCATAGGGAATATCTTTTCGATCACCGCGTTCAGTGAAAAGAATATTTCCGGTAACCCCTTCGGCATTGGTCATCGATCTTAATGCATTGGCGATGTCTTCTGATTGAATTGAGTTGGCATTTTTTATAGCTTGAACTATGGCGAACAAACCATCGGCAGCATAAATCGGCCAGGGAGAAGATGGAATATCGCCGAATTTTGCCTGGTAGGCTTCAAGGAAAACTTTTGATATAGGAGTATCGATGTCTTGAGGCATTGGTTCTTGGGTCATTAATGTACCCTTGGCATACTCGATGCCAGCAATCTTAACAAAGTCATCATTGGGAACAGCGTTACTCCCTACAAAGGGAATGGTTATTCCTGCTTCTCGGCCTTGTCGGACGAGCAAACCAGCTTCGGGGTAATAGGCAGTATAATACCAAACATCCGGTTGGGTTTCTCTGAGTTTGGTAATAGCCGCGCTGTAATCCTTCTCTTTCGGAGTCACCGCGTCGTAATAGACCACTTCGGCTTTTCCCTCTTGAAGGTAAGGTTCCAAGTATTTCAAGGTTTCTTCAGCAACGCCCTTTCCGTAAGTTTGGTTATCGTGCATAATGGCAATTCGTTTCCAGCCCATGGTTTCAACAGCGAATTTTGCAAAAAATTGACCTTGGGAATCATCGCGCCCACAGGTTCGGAAGAAATATTTTCGATCTTTACTCATGGTTAATCTCACTGCAGTGCATCCATAACCGATCGAAACCATTTTGTTTCGTTCGTATAAATCGGCAGCTGGTTCGGTAACCGACGAACCGTAGCTTCCAACAACAGCGGTTACCTTTTGAGAAATGAGTTTTTGAGCGGCTAAGGCACTATCTTTAGGATTGGACGCATCATCGGCGACGATTATTTCTACAGGTCGTCCATTGATACCTCCCTCTTGATTGATGAGTTCGGCGGCAATTTCAACACATTGTTTTGCCATTTGACCTTCAATAGCATAATCACCGGTAATAGGTGCCTGTAGGCCAATAATGACCGGTTCTTCAGCCCAAGATACACTACTAAAGAAAAGAATTCCGACCGCTAAAACCATAAAAAATATCTTATTATTTTTCACTTTTCCACCCTCCTAATATCAATATTTTATTGAGTCTCATTTTTTTCCTTTACCTAATCGATAAATTATAACAAAATATTCAGGATTTTTTTCATACTGTTTTAGGATTTGGGAGAAGTTTTTTATAAAAAGAAAAAAAGAAACCCAAAGTTTATCACGGGTAGAGCGTTTTTTTGTTGAAGCGAAACAGGAAGAAGCTAATATTGAGGTTGAGGGGTAACCAAGACGTCAGGTATGCTCAATTTCAATTTTCCGCTTACCGATGGGCTCAATTTTAGATTGATTTCCGGCTGGAGTTCATCTTTCCAACGGGGTTTGATTTTATAGTGTTGAGGGTCAGGTGGGAAATAGACCTCATAGGAAAGAGTGTATTCTCCAGAGATTGAGAGCGGTTCATTTTTGCTGGATAACTTTTTTCTCGAATCGGTGATTAAGTGAACAATTTCATGGTTTTCACCAAATATTTGAATAAGAATTTCTTTTTCGAGCTTTCGATTTCTTAATTCTGCTGAAAATTCTCTGACCAATTTTTCCAGCTGATTGATGTCTTCTGAGGGAATTTCTTGATGAGAAGCAATTTTATCATTGACTGTATGGAGAATTTCAAAAACAGCCTGGGCACATTCATAACGAGTGAGGGTGGTTTTTTCTGAAGGAAGATTTTGGATTGATAGTTGAAGAGAATATTTCAATTCTAGATCGTGTAAAGCTTGAATTGACCAGTGATGAGAAGGAATTTCGCTAAAAGAATGAGCCAAGACCGCTCCGGGCATGAGAAAAACCAACAAAATTAAAGAGAGGATTTTCATGTCATTTCACCAAATTCAGACCTTTTAATCTTCTTTTATCTTAATTCGAATCAAAAAGTTTCCTATTCATGATAATATTGGATGAAGAAATAATGATATTCTTTTTGATAAATCCTCATAAAGATAATGATTATGGTATGAAATTTATAATCAGGACGGGTGATTTCTTATGACATCCAAATTTAAATTTAATCCTCGTTTTTTAGCCGAAGGAGGGATGGTTTTAGCTCTGGCTTCAGGATTGAGTATGATTAAACTTTTTTCAGCACCCTATGGCGGATCGGTCACTGCTGCTAGCATGGTTCCCATTCTCCTCTTTTCCATCCTTCGCGGGCCCAAGGGAGGATTGTTAGTTGCTTTTATTTATGGAATACTCCAATTTATCTTAGGCCCGATATTTCTAACCCCTCTTCAATTCCTTCTTGATTTTCCTTTAGCATTTGGTTCCTTAGGATTGGCAGGACTGCTGTTATCACCATCTATTTGGGGAAAATTAAACCGTTCTCAACAAATAACACGAGTAATTGGGGCAGTTTGTCTGGGTATTGGAGGCCGGCTGCTGTGCCATTATTTAGCCGGTGTCGTATTTTGGGGTCAATATGCTCCAGAGGGGATGTCACCATGGATATATTCATTGATTTACAATGGAAGTTACTTGGGAATCGAATTCTTGATCAGTGTTTTGGTTATTTGGCTTCTTATCCCCCGTTTTTCCGATTTAGTAAAAAGAAGTCGGGTTTCTTAAGGCCGATAAAACATAGGTTATAATATTTAAAATTATTGATTCTTTTGGGTAGGATGACTTGAAAGGAGGTTAATATTATTGAATCGGCATTGGATAAAGAAACCATCATTCTCGATCTTCATCGGATTTATATTTCTGTTTTTTTTCAATCCACTGCTTTGGGCGGCTAATTCTTCTTCCTTCTTTCAGTTTTCAACCATCAATGCTCTTCTTGAGGGGGTGTATAAGGGAGAATTAACCATTCAAAAGCTCCTACAAAAAGGACAGATAGGCTTGGGAACTTTTGATGCACTCGACGGTGAAATGGTGATAATCGATGGTCGTTGTTTTCGAGTGAATAGCCAAGGAATGGTTGAAGAAGTGACAGCAGATGAGACAACCCCTTTTGCGGCTATTGCTCAGGAACCTTCTTCCAATTCACGTAATTTATTTTTAATTGATTCTTATGAAGAACTTGAGTTGGAATTGAATAAGATGATTGAAAACCCCAACCTGATTTATATTATTCACATTGAAGCTGATTTCCAAACCCTCAAGGCTCGCAGTGTGCACCGACAAACCAAGCCTTACCCGCCGCTTACTGAGGTTACTCCTGACCAGGCAATTTTTGAATTTACAGAAATGAGCGGTGATTTAGTAGGTTTTTGGTGTCCCCAATATTTTGAAGGTATCTGTGTACCTGGCTACCATTTTCATTTTATCGATAAAGACTTGAAACATGGAGGCCACCTGCTGGATTGTTCTTTTTTGTTAGGTTCCGTTCGAGTATCTCCATGTTATGATGTGTTCATGCAGCTTCCTCGCAATCAGGAATTTGCCAGAGCCAATCTTGCTGGCAAGAGGATTGATGAAATTCAACAGGTTGAAAAATAAAAAATCCCCGAATACGGGTCAAAGAATAGGAGTATTTATATGATTACACCAAAAATGGGTTTTATTATTTATGGAGTTCACAAAGACGGATTAAAAGATCCCATGGGAAATCCTTTCATTGATGAACAAATAATTGCTCAATCAAAGAAAGCCATAGCAAGTCGTGGCGTTGAGTTGGTAGAATATCCTATTGTGGTGGCAACCAAAGAAGAAGCCCGATTAGCGCTCAAAACCATGAAAGATGATGAAAGAGTCGACGGAGTTATTTTGTTTTCCGGTACTTGGGTTTGGGCATCGAATATGATTGCAGCTATCCGGGATTATGGATTGACTGGAAAAGGTATTTGCATCTGGACCCATCCGGGATCTCAGGGGTGGCGTCCGGTAGGCGGTTTGGTGCTTCATGGAGCGCTCATGGAAATAGGAATTCCTCATAAATTTGTTTATGGTTTAGCTGAGGATGAAGACGAAATAGATAAAATTGTTCATTTCAGTCAAGCATGCCATCTAAAAAATCGTTTAAACCAAGCCACTATTGGAGCATTTGGTGGACGAGGTATGGGGCAAACGGTGGGTGTTGCCGATCCTTCCCAATGGATGAAAGTTTTTGGAATCGATATTGATTCTCGAGACACCACTGAGCTGATTCGCACTGCAGAAGAAGTGACCTCCGAACAACTTAAAAAGCTTGAACCACGCATGACCAAGCTTTTTGGTAAATTACCCGAGGCATCGGTGGTGAATGAACGCTCTCTTCGCCTTTATTTAGCAATCAAGATCCTGGTTGAAAAAGAAAAATGGGAATTTTACACCATCCAATCCTTCCCCGGATTAGGAGATGATTATTCTGCTACCTGTTTTGCCCAGTCAATGATGCTCGAGGATCGAGTTGGAACCTCAACCCTGGGAGATTTTAACACTGCTTTAACGGTTTATCTCATGACCCGATTAAGCTCTGAACCGGTGTATTACGGTGATCTTCAACATATCGATAAAAAACGTCGTGAGATTAAGATCATCGGGGATGGTGCCATACCACCTTCTTTAGCTGGGAAAGTAGGTCCAGCAGGATTTTCAGTTCACGGAATTCCAACTGAAGGACAGGCTGGTGGATTATCGATACGAGCCATTGCGAAGGTAGGGAAAGGAATACTGGCTCGCTTAGGAAGAATAAATGGAGAATTTCGAATGGTCGTTGTCCCGGTATCGATTTTTGAACCTTCCCAAGAAACCATCATGAAAAGACTGGATGAATGTGGAATTCCTTTCTGGCCTCATGGATTTGTAACCGTAGAGGGAAGTATTGAATGCTTGCTGGAAAATTGGATGAATGAATATGCTTGTTTGGGGTATGGAGAAGAACTTTATCCCGCTATCATTGATTTTTGTGAATTAACCGGAATTAAGGTGGTTCTACCTTAGAACGTTTTGAATATCATCTAAGAGCAAAGAGTGAGTTTTTTCATTACAAGATGAATAAGGAGAGGAAATTGAAATCGTGATTGATTCGCTACCAAATAATCGTTCTCTGCGAAAAAGACTCAGCCTTTTCTTTTTGGAAAAGAAAAATGGTGTTGCTTATTTATTGCTGATACCAAGTTTAGTGCTTATTTTTGGGATCCTCATCTATCCCCTTCTCTATTCTCTTTATATTAGTTTTCATGACTATCTTCTCACTAAGCCCGGAATATACAATTTTATTGGATTAGCCAACTACCTTGAAGCTTTACAAAGTAATTTTTTTCTGAAAAGTGTCATTCGCACTCTTTATTTTGCCTTTGTTTCAGTGGGGATTGAGCTGGTTTTGGGTTTAGGAGTAGCTTTAGTGCTCCAACAGAAATTTCGGGGAAGAGGTGTGGTTCGGGGTTTGATTATTCTTCCCTGGGCATTACCAACTTCGGTAAATGGGATCATGTGGAAATGGATATATAACGCCAACTATGGTGTTCTGAATGCTCTTTTAAAGCGCTTGGGACTGATTGAACGTTATCAAGTCTGGTTGGCCGATCCAACCCGAGCTCTTCACTTTGTAATGCTTGCAAATATCTGGAAGGAAACGCCGGTAGGGGTGCTGATGTTTTTGGCAGTTTTAGAACAAATACCGCGTGAACTCTACGAAGCAGCTTTAGTCGATGGAGCTAATACTCTGAAAAAATTTTGGTATATCACCCTTCCCCTGTTAAAGCCGATGATTGTTACTTTAGCTATTATAAAAATCATCTGGGCGATTCGGGAATTTGATATATTCTATATTATTACCCGGGGTGGTCCGGGTGAAGGGACCAGTGTCTTGAGTTATTACGCTTATCTTAATAGCTTCAAGTTCTCAAGAATGGGCTTTGGAAGCGCCATTGCTTATTTGGTTATCGTCCTGGTTATTTTTATTGGCATCCCCTATTTTCGCTATATGCGAAAGCAGGAGGTTGATTGAAGATGGACAATAAATCAAAAAGAAAATTGAACCGATTACTCCTATGGATTGCCGTGGTAGTGATCCTTATTGCAGTGTTAGCCCCTTTTCTCTGGCTCGTTATATCCAGTATTTCCCACAAGGTAGATTTAACCAGTGTACCACTCCATTTTTTCCCCAAAAATCCAACTTTTGAGAATTACTTGAAGATATTTTTTGGTGGTCGGGGAGTAACCGATGCCGCTTCCCAATTTGGACAATGTACAATAAATAGTCTTATCGTCGCATTTTTTGTCACCTTGATATCGATGGTTGCCGGTTCTTTAGCTGCTTATGGATTAACCCGGCTGGATTTTCGAGGGAAAGGATTCATCGGGACCTCGATAATTTTACCCCAGATTCTCCCTCCCATTGCTCTCATTATTCCATTGTTTTTGATTATCAATGGCTTTGGGATGGTCGATACTCGACTCTCTTTAATTTTAACTTATATTTCTTTTATTCTCCCTCTGGTCATCCGATTGATGATGGGTCATTTTGCTTCAATTCCTTCCAGCATTGAGGAGGCAGCTCGAATTGATGGGTGTACTCGAATTGGAGCGTTAATGAGGATTGTCCTTCCCCTATCGGCACCCGGAATAGCTGCTACATCGATTTTTGCTTTTATTATTGCCTGGAATGAGTTTTTCTTTGCCCTAATTTTTGCTTCAACCCAGTCTTCGAAAACCCTATCAGTTTTAGTTGAAGAATTCAGTAGTAAATTTGGTTCTGATTTTATTTCAATGAGTACGGCTGGAGTTTTAGCCAGTCTTCCACCAGTTATTCTCGCTTTAATTTTTCAAAAGTTTATTATTCAGGGGTTAACTGCTGGATCAGTGAAAGGGTAAATATTCATAATAGTACCGTACCAGGGAGGAAGGATAGTCTCTCCTATTCCTTTTTATGTCAGAAAATGGGATGAAAACCCAAAATTCGACATGCCACGGCATGTCGCTACATTAGATGAAGAACGGGCACAATACATTGTGCCCCTGCAATTTTTTAATCTTTTGTAGGGACTTGATTCATCATGCCCGGGGATTTTCAGGATAGACTTTCATGCTGCCTAATAGCACTAAATAACAATGAAAATATTTATCTGCCGATCAATTTCCCTCTTTAGCGAAGGGGAGTTAGGGGGATTTGAGTTTTTTTCTGCTCCGTCATTGCGAGGAGCGTCTTGTGCGACGTGGCAATCTCTACCATCCACTTAGTCATTCTGAGGAGTCCGGTGTTTTTGCCGGACGACGTAAGAATCTCATCATTTAAAGTATTTATGAAGAAAAAAATTAAAAGATGAGATCCTCACGCCCTCAAAAAGCGAGGGCTCAGGATGACCGATTAAAGGCACACCCCCCTTTATCCCCCCTCAATGGGGGAATTTATAAGATGGTATTTTCAGGGTAGATAAATTCTTATTCACTAATATAAATAGGAATTTTATAAAAAAAGGAAAGAAGGAGGTGCAATAAAGATAAGAATTTTCTGAGTATTATATAAAAAAATTTTGGAGGTAAAGATATGAAAACCCAAAAAAGTGTTTGGATATTATTGTTAACCTTGGTTTGGATGTTATCGATAGTAATGGTTGGCTATAGCCAGGAACAAATAGCGGTCATTATGCCTCGTCACGAGATGGATGTCAAGGGTTTGTGGGAACAGCAAACTCGAGAATTTGAAAAAGAAACCGGTATCAAGGTGGAATTAATCACCATGGCCTGGGACCGAGTAGCGGATAAAGTACTCACCGAATTGGCTGCGGGCGGAACATCTTTTGATGTTATCGAGTTTGATAATGCCTGGGTCGCTAAATTTAATGAAGCTGGCTGGTTGGTTCCACTCAACCAATATATGGAAGCTGATGTTATCGATCAAATGCTGCCAGGTTTAGTCAATACTTTCAGTGTCGATGGTACCCTCTATGGTATAGTATGGAATAACGACACTCGCTTTTTTATGTATAACGGAAAGAAATTAAAAGATGCCGGTATTGCTGAACCACCTCGCACCTGGGCAGAATTTGTCGAGCAGTCACAGAAAATGATTACTGCCAACTTGATTCAATACGGAAGCAGTGAAGCGGCCGAACAAAGCCAATCGCTTGCGAACTGGCATTCCTTTATAAGCTATAGCTTTGGTTCTGATCTGTTTAACAGCGAAGGGAAACCAACCTTTTTAGAGCAACCTGCAATCGATGCCCTCACCTTTATGGCTGATTGTTTCCTGAATACGAAAGTCATTGATCAAGCTTCACTTACCATGAATCAGGAAATGACCGCCAATGTTTTTTATAATGGAAGCACAGCGTTTTTCCCCCAAGCCTGGCCGGGTGTTTATAACGCTTCAAATGATGAATCTATTTCGCAAATCGTTGGGGAAGTTGAAATAGCTGAATATATTCCGGCAGCAAAACCAGAATTTCAAGCTACTTTAAACCTCCCGGAAGCTTTAGCTATTCCAGCCACATCGAAGAACCCCGAAGCAGCCTGGAAATACATTGAATATATGACCAGTCCGGAGAGAGACAAAGTTCGTTCTCTGGAAATTGGAACTCTTCCCATCTGGAAAGCCCATTTCGAAGATCCTGAACTATTAACTCTCTATCCCTATTGGAAAAATTTTGGAAAACAGGCAGAATTTGCCCGGGCTTTGCCTCAACTCACTTGGTATGACGAATGGTCATACGCTCAACAGATTGAAGTTCAAAATGCTTTGATGGGAACCAAAACTCCACAGGAAGCACTCCAAAGCATGTATGATGCCATTGAGAAAAATCTTTAATAAAAAATAAACCAAGGCGAGAGGATCCTCTCGCCTTGGTTTATTTCCAAAAATTAAAAAAAGTATAAAACAATCTCTATTTATATTAAAAAGCATCAGTTGGAAAGAATTAAACCTTTTCCCTATTATGTCAACCCCTACTCTCTTTTTAGCATTTTTTACCGAATGAAAAGTGATAGTTTTCAACTTCACAATCGTTGTGATAAGTCCTCTCTGCCAAAAGAATCAGCATGTTAACTGGTTGATCCCCTTTGGCATATGCGGCATGATGCCATACCCCTATTTTTAGCCTGACAAAGGTAAGTTTGGGAACTTCGAAGATTTCGACTTTCATGTCTTCAGATTTTTCTGCTGAAGCGCCCACGTGAATAAGTACATCTCCATCAAGGGGCAACATTCCCTCTTCGGTAGTATTGTGGTGTTCGGTGAACTCAATTTTAAAATCACGAGGAAAAACCCGACAGAGGGAAACTCCCAGGATAGAACTTCCTAAATTCTGTAATGCTAAGTCGGGATAAAATTCAACTGGTGGTTGTCCGATTCTCTGGTATTTATCAGGATTGACCTTATCCAGTTGAACAAAATCACCATATTTTTGGAATGTTTCAAAAGACAGTGGTTGGATTTGTATTGTGCTCATAAGATTCTCTCCTTTGGAATTAAATGATGGTAATTTTTTATTTTCTTATTGTAGCAATTTTTTGACTGATGGTCGATTCAATAATTACCGGAAAAAGCAACCGGTAAGAATTCAGGAGATAGTTAAATGTGAGAGTGAACAGTAACTATTAAAGTTTGAAAGATGCCCTTTCTCCAGTTTTTTTACGAGTTGATAATTCAATTTTTGATGCTTTCAAACAAAATGATCATTCAACTCAGTAAGCCTGTTGATATCCGGTGAAAAAACGGTGTATAAAAAGATTTTTGCACGGAAATCACAACGATTTCGCTTGATATTCAAGTTATCCACAAAAACCATCCGGACAGAGTTACGTATATAATATCATCCTGGTATAAAGGGAGGTTGAACATGGTAGTACAGGTGGGAAGAGGAATATTTTGGGTAGTCAATGATATTCGGATACTCCAAAAAAAGGACGGTTCTTTTTGGCTGCTCTTTGATGATCGGCTCATTGAGCTCAACCGAAACCAAATTCAAGCCTTTGGTTTTGATTTCTGTGATTTTTTTCCTGTTGAAGACTGGGAAATTGAATTGACGCCGGAATTTTCAGGACAATAAACCAATAAAAAAAGAATTTCCAATCGGGGGAATAGTTCTTGCTCTCCCTGGATTTATCCCTTCCTTGTTGTTGACAAAACATCAGGTCAAAAAATTCTGTTGAGGACCTTCATCCTTTGCTCATTTTTGCCCTTTCTTCGCTGGTTTCGGGAAGAAGAGGTTTTAAAAAACCATTTCGATAAGCTTCAAGGGCAATAGACCGTAATGCTTTTAAATTGATTTCGTCATTGACTTCGGGAAAAATTTTCCACATTTTGCAGTCTTGAGTTTTAACACCACAGATAAGATAAAGATCATTATTAATTTGTTGATATTGAAATCTGTCTTTTTGGCTGCTTTTAAGCAGAAGCTCAGAGAGGTCTTTCAGGTTGAGAGTATAAAGATATTCTTCAAAATTCATACATATCACATCCTTTTATTCGTTTACCCAATGAAATACAACCCAAAAATAGATGATTTATGCCAGCTGTCATAAAGAAGTGATAAGATAAAATTTAAAAATTTAATTGCAAAAAAATAAAAAAAGTTGGTTGATGGAAGCTTTCTCAGTTATAATCCTTTTATGAAAAAGTATTTCTTAATCTGGTTTTATATCCTGATCATCCTGATTTCTTTTTCATATTCGGTATTTGCTCAACGTTTTGATCCCTTTTTGGATTGGCGGGAAATGGATTCCGGTCATTTTCTGGTCATTTTTCCATCTTCTTTGAAGAATGTCGCTTTAGAGGTTGCCGTGCTTGCCGAAACTATTCTTCCTCAAATCGAAACATTCCTTAACACCACTCTTTCTTTTCGACCGGCAATCGTTTTGGCAGATAATACCGATATTCCCAATGGCTATGCCGATCCTCTTCAAGGTAAAATCCAATTGGTGGTATCTCATCCCTATAATCAATTTTTAGGAACCAGGTTTCGGAATTGGATACAAATGGTTTTGGCTCACGAATTGACCCACATGCTCCACCTTGAAGCGGCGAGTCCTGAAATAATGCGCTGGCGGAATCTTCTGGGTTATATTGTTCTTCCCAATGTTATTCAACCAATGTGGGCGTGGGAAGGATATGCTATGTATGTCGAAAATCACTTCGGAACTCAAGGTCGTCCATCCGATACTTTATACGATATGTATTTGAGGGAAATGGCCTTAGGGGATCATTTCGAGCCTCCTCATCTCTTTGGTGGATACAGTTATCTTGACCGATGGCCGGCTCAGAGTGGTTGTTATATTTATGGCGCCAGTGTTTGTCAATTCATAGCTGATGAGTTTGGAGAGAAGAAACTGGGAGAAATTAGCACCCTCCGCTCAGAGAATTTTCAAATTCATGGATTTGATACGGCTCTTAAAAAAGCGATCGGTGTGGATACCAATGAATTATGGATACTCTGGAAGGAAAATCTCAAGGAAAAATATCGGCAACAATTTCAGAAAATTCGGCAACAGGGTATAACCCCTATTACCTTTTTAACCAATCGGGGATATTATGTTTCCAGCTTAAGCCTATCTCCCGATGGAGAGAAGCTTATTTACTCATTATCCCACCCTGAATATCTCTCAGGATTACGGCTTCGCGACCTGAGAAGCAGTCAGGAACGCTTAATAGTCCAGGGTTCAATTGTTGGAAACCCAGTTTTTTCTCAAGACGGAAAAAAAATGGTTTATTCAAAAATTGTTACTGAGCGGTATCATTCCTGGTTTGATGTTTTTCTGTATGATTTGGATACCGGGAAAGAAAGCAGAATGACTCATGGTGCCCGAGCTTTTAGCCCTTTTTTCCGAAAGGATAAAATATATTTTCTAAGAAGGAATATTTTTCCCGAAGGTCTTTATTCCATTGATCTCACTTCAAAAAAGATAGAATTGGTTTATGAATTCTCAGCTTCTTTCCGACCGAATCAAGCCCTGGTTAATCCATCGGAAGAAATTCTGGTATTTTCCGGCTGGAAAAATGGTTTCCTTGATTTGGCATTATTTGATGAAGATAAAAGACTTCACTTTATTACTTCGGATATTTATGCCGATCTATCACCATCTTTCTCTCCCGATGGGAAAATTTTGTTTTTTTCCTCAGACCGGAATGGCGTGTACAATGTTTACGCCTATAATCTTGATACTGATGAATTCTATCAGGTGACCAATGTGGTGAATGGTTTATTTGAACCGAGCTATGATGGACAAAAGTTTTACGGTATTTCTTACCATGGATTGGGCTTTGACGTTGTAGAGTTACTTGCCGATATTCAGAGCTGGAGAAAGATTGAGGTTGAAAAAGCGATTATTCCTGATTCTGATGATAAAATCACTCCGTCCCAGAATTACGAGGATAAGCCCTATCAAGCGATCAAACATCTTTTCCCCCGCTATTGGGTGCCGCTTCTTTGGGGTGGATCAACCAGGGCAAGTGATTACCTGGGGTTTCATTCCTATTCCCTTGCCTATCAAAGTGATTTGCAAGAGAATTTTTCAACTACGTTTTCCTATCAGGGTCTCTTTATGGATCCGGAAATCAACACCTGGTTATATTTGGACCAGGAGAAATTTCAGTATTCCCTATCATTGGGATACCCGATTTTTTTATCACACCCGAGCCAGCTTACTTTCCAGGCAGGATATGAAAAGATTTATCGAGATGACAGTTTGTATTCTGGATTTTGGGAAGGATTTTTTCTTCATAGCCAGTTTTCAACAACTGGTGGTAGTGATTCTTGGATTACCAGCCAATCTTTTAACCTAACCTATCAGAATGGTCAATATGAGTTGTATCCCGTCCAAAAAGGACTTTTTTCCTGGGATATCCAGTCCTATCGAGCTGGGAGTGTCGATCATTCCTGGTATGCTCAAATAGCTTTGGGACAAAGCACCCTCCCCCTGGATTTTGCCTTGGGTGGTCGTGATTCGTTTTGGGGAGTTGCGGGTTATCCCGAAGATTTCCTTCGAGGAAGAATTGCCGGCCGTTTTGAGTTGGGATATAAATTTCCCTTATTGATTCTTGATCAACCCCTATTCAGCATAGGGTTGGTCAAGGGTGTCCAAGGAAAAATATATTGGGTGGAGTCAGCTGCTGGGGAAAGCTGGGATACCTTGAACTGGATAGGAAACATAGGGAGCGAACTTTCTTTACAAAGCTTTTTGGCAGAAGGCTTTTCGGTTAATTTAACTTTGGGATTTGCTCAACCATTGGAATCAAATCGTTCCGGTGAATGGTATTTGACTCTCAGCACTCATTTTCGTTGAGATTTATATTAAAATTTTTTGGAAAAAATCGCATTCTTGAATAGCTTGCGATATACTACCCTTAAGCAATCATGGGGGGGACCATGAAAAATTTTTATGCGAAAAAAATTTTAGAGTTTATACCTAAGGAATATCAACTGATTATTGGTGAGATTGTTTTAGTTGGTATCTTTTTCCTTATTGCTTCACCTTCAATGCTTTTCTTTCATAGTGCTATGGGGATCATAAGTCTGCTTATTGCTTATAATATCTTTTTTCTTGGCTCGAACTATTTGCGACTCTCTTCCCAACCCTTCATTTTTAGTATTAGCATATTATCCATTGTTTATGTTCTCATTGATTTTATACGAGTATTCCTGTTATGGAGAAATCCTTTTTTATTAAGAAACATTATTGACCTAACCATACAGCTCTGGTTGGTTTCTCGTTTTGCCGAGTGCGCTGTTTTTTTAATCGGTTTTCTCGCTTGGTTTAAAAGATACCGTTTTTTATATTTAGGACTTATTTATTTAGGCTCAGTGGTATTTTTATTTTGTACTACATTTCTATGGAATGTATTTCCTCGAAGTTATCAACCAGGTTTAGGGTTAACCAATTTTACGTTATTAAGTGAATATTTCATCAGTGCTTTTATTTATATAGCTTTGTCTATTATCCTTTTTCGAAAGAAGAAAATACCCATCCCGGTACTACGCCCGCTGATTATTTCTTTAATTCTGAGTATTGGAGCGGAAGTGATATTCACTATGCTTCGTAACCAATATGGTTTCATGATCGAATGGCGGGTAATGGTGAAGTTTTTATCTCTCCTCTTTATTTATCAGGCAGTCGTCCAAGCTATTCAAAATAAAAACGGAAAAGCCCGCCTATCCAGTCATTGGTGGAGTCATTTTAAACAAAGTACTCAATCCCAGAGGGAGACCGATGACCATGGATTAGACCAAGTCTCTTTCTCTCCTGATCATTTTAATCTTCCCGACCATATCCAATCTTTAGTTGATAACGCTCAGGACCTTCTCTTTCGTTTCCAGGCGATTGAGCCCATAAAATTGGAATATATTAATCCAGCAGTAGAAAAAATCATCGGATTTTCCCCGTCGGAATTTTATGCTAACCCTACTCTTTTTATTCAAAGAGTTTACCCTGAGGATCGACCGCTTTTGGACTTATACTTAAAAAATCCCTCTGCCCTTGATAAGCCACTGGCTATCAGAATGGTTAGGAAAGACAGCACAATTATCTGGATGGAGCATAAATATGTACCGGTTTATAATCGAAGGAAGAAAATCATAGCTGTAGAGGGGATTGCTCGAGATATTACCGAAAGGAAGAAAGCCGAAGAACAAATTCGATATATCAGCTTCAATGACCCACTTACCGGATTATACAATCGTGCTTTTTTTGAAGAAGAAATTTCCCGTCAAAATTTTCCTGAAAACCATCCCATCGGTATCATTTTAGGAGATGTGAATGAAATTCACTTAGTGAATGAAAGATTCAGTCATCAGGAAGGCGATCGGATTCTGATTGATACCGCTAATATCTTAAAGAGGTTTTCTCGAAATCAAGATATTTTAGCCCGCTGGGATGAAGATGAATTTATTCTTTTTACACCTCAAGTCGATAATGAATATCTCCAGACTACCGTGGAATCAATACAAAAGGAATTGCTTAACATCGAAACCAACCCTATGCAAGTAAGTATTGCTTTTGGATATGCCTTGAAAGAAAATCAGGATCAATCGATAGGTGAAGTTATTGAAAAAGCTGAAGGATGGATGTATTGGAAAAAATTGACGAGAAGCAGCGAGCTCGGCCAAGACCTGGTTACTGCTATTGAAAAGTCGCTTCTTAAAATTACTCAAGAAACCGAGAAACATTCCGATCGACTCCAAAAAATTACTCAAAAAATTGGCCAAGAATTAGGATTTTCCCAAGAAAAACTCCATCATTTGAACCTTTTAGCTCGACTGCACGATTTGGGAAAAATTGCTACGCCCAAATCTATTTTAAATAAATCCGGACTCCTCTCACCCAAAGAATGGGATATGGTAAAACGTCATCCCAAGATTGGTTATCAGATTGCTTTGAGTTCTTCCGAATTAACCCCCATTGCTGAATCAATCCTTTACCATCACGAGAGATGGGATGGTACCGGTTACCCACAAGGTTTAAAGGGTAATGCTATCCCGCTCCTGTCAAGAATTATTGCTATTGCCGATACTTATGATGTGATGGTGAGTGGAAGAGCTTATAAAAAACCGATAGCCAAAAAAGAAGCCTTAAACGAGATAAAAAAAGGTGCAGGATATCAATTCGACCCGCACCTGGTTGAAGTATTTCTAAGGGTAATGAATTAATAGGTATTTGAATTTTTACTTCAATTCAATCATTGCTGATTTTCACACATTCAATGTTTCTGGTCACTGTTTTAATTTACTTCTACCCATTGGTTGGTTTTGGAACTCTTCAGAATCGCTTCACACAAAAGGACCTCTCGAAGGCCAGCCTTAAATCCTGGATAATTTTTTGGAGCGGATGGATCCAGAACAGCTTGATACACTTCTTTAAAGAGTTGCTTGGAGGTATCAGGGAAGCCTTCATTATGCCCTCCAGGGAAAGAAACAATTTTCCTGGTTTCACTGTCTAAGAGCGAAGGATCTTTTAAGAGCGTTTGATTAGCTTGATCTCGATAACCAATCCAGAGTTCGTTGGGTTTTTCCGAATCCCAGGCAATGGCTTTTTGAGACCCGTCTAGTTCAAAGTATAATCGATTTTTTCTTCCGGCTGCGACCTGGTTCACGGTCAACACGCCATGGCCTCCGTTCCCAAAATGGAGAAGAACGGTTGCGTAGTCTTCGGTTTTAATTGAAATATCTTGATAGTCTTCGGGTTGGAGAATTTTTCCAGCATAGGTTTCTACCGGTTTCAATGGTTTTTTCCGAATAGGGTGAAAAGTGGCAAAATCCGCAAAGACCTCAATTATTTCCTCTCCAGCAATGAATTCAATCATATCCAACCAGTGGGACCCTATATCAGCAATTGCTCGTGATTCGCCGCTCATATCTGGTTCCAACCTCCAGTTGTAATCAGTGGGATAAAAGAGCCAATCCTGTAAATAGGACCCATGGACAGCAAAAACCGTCCCCAGTTCGCCTCGTTCCACCATCCGCTGTGATTCACGGGCTAAGGGGTAATAACGAAGATTAAAATGAATAGCATTGACCAACCCTTTCTTGTCAGCAAGTTCAACCAGCTCCTCGGCTTCCCGGCGATTCATAGCTAACGGTTTTTCACAAACAACATGTTTTCCAGCTTCGAGTGCTTCTTTACTCATCTGGAAATGGAGATGGTTGGGGGTACAGATGTGAACCATTTGAATCTTATCGTCTTTCAGTAAATCGCGGTAATTTCCAAAATGGTTTTTCACACCATACTGGAGAGCTTTATTCCGGGCAATTTCGTCATTAACATCAGCGAGACTGATGACTTCGGCCAAGAAAGTTCGCCGTGCTGCCTCGATATGTGCAGGACCAATAAAGCCAGTTCCGATCACACCAACATTGAGTGAACGATTCATATCGCTTCCTCCTTTATAGACATTATGATTTATAAAGATATTAGGATTAGTCTACCATTATTTTCCCATGATCTGATCATTCTTAACATTAATGGAGGTATCTTCAGAAATGATTATTGGACAATTTTTGATGAATAAGCTTACTAAATAAGGATCAAATTGACTTCCAGAACAGCGCAAGAGCTCATTAATGGCTTCTTCTTTGGTGAGAGGTGATTTATAAGGTCGGCCGCATCTCATGGCATCATATGCATCGGCAATAGCCATAATTCTGGCCAAGAGAGGAATGTTCTCTTTAGAAAGACCCCGAGGATACCCGGCTCCGTCCCATCGTTCATGATGAGCCCAAATTGCATCAGCGATGGTTGATATTTGATGAATAGCCTGGGCGATACGATATCCGATTTCAGGATGTTTTTTTATCTTTTTCCATCCGTCTTCATCGAGTGAGCCGGCTTGGGAGAGAAAGCTTATATCCATATTGATTTTGCCCAAGTCATGGAGGTCGGTTAAATACATGAGTTCTTCTTCAGAATAGGGAAGATTTAAAACCATTCCAAACCAGAGACAAAGCCGACAGAGATCAGCAGAATGCCAGGTTTTCGGTTTCAGGTTACTGATAAAAGTAGAAAGCATCTTACGTCGATAATGATCAGATTCTATTAGTTTTTCTTGATACATTTTTTCTTCCGCGTCAGTAATGATTTTCTGAACATTTTGAGTGGGTAAAGAATTTGTCGAAACTCCAAGTGAAATACTGATGGGGATTAGAATATTTTCCTGGATCTGACATTCATTTCTGATTCGATCACAAATTTGTAATGCCGTTTCATGATCGGTCTGGGGAAGGATAATTGCATATTCATCTCCTCCCCAGCGACTGATTATGTCTTCATGTCGGCAGCATCTTTGTAATATTTCAGCGGTTCTTTCTAGGAGTTGGTCTCCTTCTAAGTGTCCAAAGGTGTCATTTAATATTTTTAATCCATTTACATCACCTATAATGACACTAAGGGGATACTGTCGCTCAGTGTTTAACCTCTTCAACTCCTCTTCAAAAAAAGGTCGGTTATAGAGCCCGGTCAAGCTATCGTGAAGGCTAATATATTGAAGTTTACCTTCGGCCTCTTTCCTCTCAGTAACATCTTCTCCGGTTATAATCATTTCTTTTAGTTCATTGGAATCGCCAAAAATTGGAAAAATTTTATAACGAAGCCAAAACCTCTTTCCCCATTGGGAAGTACATTCTCTATCTTCTGATATCACCTGATTTTTAGTTAATTGTTTATAATCATTAATAAAAAGGAATTGTTCTGGGATAAAGAGATTTACCAGGTTCATTTGAAGAATTTCTTCCTTATCAGATGCTCCTAAGATGTCCAATATATGTTGATTGATATCAAGAATTTTCTCCTGTACATCAACTTTTAAAATGCCAATTGGAGTTTTTTCAAAAAGATCTCGATAGTTTTTTTCACTATCTTTAATTCTTTTTTCATTATATTGCTGCTGAGTTATATCACGCCCTACTAAAAGAATCCCATTTTTACTTCCTTGGAGGATACAGGGATTTGAGCTCCAATCAATAATTTTTTTTAATTCATCCTTATGCGATGGAAATTCAGTAATGAAATGAGCATCGGGAGGAAGTTTTTCAGAATTATGATCTTGGATAAAATCTTCAATGGGTACTGAGGAAACAGCATTTTTAAATAACTCCCGACAGCCTTTTCCTAATACATTCTCACCGAAAAAGTTAATACCTGGCTGGTTAAGCCATTCAACTTGTCCCTTGTGGTTGAGTTGAAGGATAATTTCAGGAACGGCTTGGATCAAGGAAGTCTGTTTTTCCTCAACCCGTCTAAGCTTTTTGAGCACCTGAGAAAGCCGAATACTGATGTAGATAAGAATGATTAAAAAAGCAAAAAAGGTTAGAAAAAGTTCCTTGTACGATTTATAAAAGAGATACAGACCAGCAATCCAATAGGAAGCTGTTTTTGCTCCCTGATTCGGGTTTCCAGGGGAAGGCGAAAGATAGAAAACCCAGGTTTCCGGATTTGTTGCTGATCTTCCATATGAGACGTCTTTCCACTGCGGACCAAAGGTGATGACATCAACAGCCGTATTCCCATTTGGTGCAGTTAAAATAATACTCTCCCCGGCTTTGGAAAGCTCAAAATCGAGATGAAGAGGGCCATGATCAGGATTTCCATCGGCAATGAGAATGATAAAACCACCACCAGGAACGATGGTTTCCTGATGATAGCCTTCCGGAATCTGCCATTTTAAGGGTTCGTTCAATTTGTCGGATATAAAATAACCGCTCAAATCAATAGGTTGGGAAGATGTATTATGAATTTCGATCCAATCATTAGGTTTTCCCGATTGGTCTAAAATTATGGAACCATTGGAAGCCATAAATTCAGAGATACGGAGAGAGGCAGAACTCTCTGCTGAAAAATGCCAAAGTAATAAAACAACTATTAGACATGTTAGAATAATTGAAGGAGGTTTAAGTCCCGGAAAAAGCTTCATTTTCATAAGATTCATTCCATCAAATATTTTTACCTAAAATATTAATAATTTTCAATATTTTACCATAACTAAGATTTAATGAAATGCATTATTATTTCCATAAGGGGTCTTCTTGAAGTGAGATGAAGGAAAAAAATGGCGCGCCTGGAGGGAGTTGAACCCCCAACCTTCGGATCCGAAGTCCGCGGCTCTGTCCATTGAGCTACAGGCGCACTCCTTCTTTGCATATTATAAGAAAAATCCTGAAAAAAGAAAAGAGTTTAATTTCGGTTATTCTTGTTTGGTTTCTTAACGATTTAAAATTAAATATCGCGATGCATCATCTTTTGATATACTTATTAGGTTTGGTTTTAAAAAAATATTTAAATTGAGGGATGAATATGTCTGATATTTATTTAGAAAAATTAGCCAAGCTCCTCCTTTCCTATTCCACCCGAGTCCAGCCCGGTGAGAAAGTTTTTATTACTGCTGAAGATGTTGCTATCCCTTGGATTGAAGCTGTTGCGTCCCAAGCTTTTCAGATGGGTGCTTTGGTACGAACCACCGTCGAACTTAAGTCGGTTAGGCTGGCAAAATTCCGGTATGGAAGCCAGGAGGCAATCCAAGCCGAAGACCTATTTTTTAAAACCATTGTAGATCATGCTGATATCTTTTTGTCTGCTTGGGGAAGTTGGAATACCAAGTCCTTTACCAACATTGATGCCGAAAAAATTAAAATGGGCATTCAAGCCAACGAAGCAGTACGTCGAAAATTTTCCCAAAGAATGGGGGATGGAAGTCTGCGTTGGTGTGGAACTCAGTATCCAACTCATGCCGATGCCCAGGAAGCCGGTATGAGTTTAGAAGAATACCAGGATTTTGTTTATAGAGCGGGATATCTTCATACCGAAAATCCCATAGCTGAGTGGTTGCGAATTGAAAAAGATCAAGAGAAATGGGTTCGTTATCTCAATTCAAAAAAAGAATTGCGTATCGTTAGTGAGAAAACAGATTTGCGGGTGGGAATTGCTGGTCGTACCTGGATTAACTGTTGTGGACGGGAAAATTTCCCGGATGGAGAAATTTTTACCTCACCAATTGAAAATCAAATTGACGGACGTATTACTTTTAGTTTTCCAGGGATATACATGGGAAAAGAAGTTGAGAAGATTTCTTTAAGGGTGAGTAACGGCCGAGTCGTCGAAGCCCGGGCAAAAAAAGGGGAGGATTTACTTCGTTCCCTTCTTACCACTGATAACGGTGCTGGTTTTTTTGGAGAAGTGGCTATTGGGACGAATTATCAAATCCAGCAATTTACCCGGAATATGTTGTTTGATGAAAAAATTGGAGGTACGATACACATGGCCTTGGGAGACTCGATGCCGGAGGCAGGTGGGACCAATCAATCTTCAATTCATTGGGATATGCTTTGCGACATGCGTGACCAAGGGGAAATCTATGCTGATGGAGAGTTGTTTTATAAACAGGGAAAATTTATAGAAGATGTTTTAGGATAAAAGCTAGAATTCTAATCAAACTTTAATGAAATTCTAAGGTTATTCTAAGGTTGGGCGGTTAAAATAGGAACAATCAGTAAAAAGATGAAAAGGAGCTGAAAAAAATGAAAAAGATTTTAAGTGGTTTTACCGTAGCTCTTCTGGTTGTTCTGATGGTAAGTAGTTTTGCTTTAGCCCGTGGCCGAGGAGATAATAATTATGGGAGACAATTAACCGGAAAAACAGTTGATATGAATGGAACAATACAAGCCGTTGATTTCACTCCACCGCAGATTGAAATCAAAGTTGATGTGGATGGTAAAGTCGTTGAAGTTGAATTAGGTCCAGTATGGCAATATGATCCAAAAGATTTTCAAATTGGAGCATCTATTTCTCTAACCGGTGAATATGTCGCCGATAATGTGTTTCTCCCCTATTCATTCAAAGTGAATGATAAAACTTATGAATTAAGAGATGCTGATGGATACCCCCTTTGGGCGGGTAGAAAAAATAATGATGATAATCGAGGAAATCGAAACCAAGATGAAGATTGGGATTGCCGCGGACGAGGCGGTCGTGATCAAGATGGGAGTGGTCGTGGCATGATGGGAAACCGGGGAAATCGTAACCGGTAAAAATGATTTAAATAAAGGCTGCTCATTGAATGGGCAGCCTTTTTTATTTTTTGAATTTTCCATCTATGATTATATCCAGAGTAATTTGCATTAAGCTGAAAAATCAATTACATTATTTTAAGGAAAAAGATGAAGATATTGAGGGAAAAAGATGAATATTGGAAATTCCAATCAGGTATTTTTTAAAGAAATTCAAACCGTCAAATCCTGGTGGATCTGGGGACTAGTTTTGATTCTTGTTGTGGTTTTTTTGTTTGGGATGATACAGCAGTTAATTTTTAAAAAACCTTGGGGAAATAATCCAATGTCAGATACTGGATTATTAATCGTTGGGTTGATTGTTGTGATTGGTCTTCCTCTGTTTGTGTCACTTATTCGTTTAGAAATAATAGTTCATAACCAGGGGGTTGGTTACCGTTATAGTCCTTTTCATCTGCGATACCAAAGATTACCAAAAGACCGTCTAGTGAGTTACCAAATTATCCATTATCGACCTTTGCGAGATTATGGGGGATGGGGAATCCGTTATGGAAAATACGGAAAGGCTTATACTCTCTCTGGAGATATCGGAGTTCAATTGGTCACCATTGATCAAAAGAAGATTTTACTCGGTACTTATAAACCGGAAAATATGAAGAAAGCCCTGGATTCAATACAAAAAAACACGAACTCGCACACTCGCCTTCTCCACTGACTTATCGATCATTTTGTTATCATTTACTCAACTTTCGCACTAAAATAAATGCTGAAAAACCTTGATTTTAAAGGGTTTTTTAATGAAAACACCCCTCCTTTCTGGTAGAATTGACTTAAGGAAAAAAACCAATCACCACAAAGAGAGAGGTGTCTTCATGACTATCCTACCAGAAAATTTGAAAAATGAAAGGACCTTGTTACCCATGTTTTCCTCCTTTATGAAGGAGTTTAAAGTGAACCAACTGTTTCGAAAATGCCATATGAACAAAAAGAAAGGGTTCCCAGTCAAAGACGTCTTTCAGATGATCTTTCTCCTAGTCTTTACTCAGAAAAACGTTGCTGGTCTTCTCCAATCTCGACATCCCCTTTTCCAAGGAAAGAAAGACACTCTTTACCGTTTCCTCCACAAGACCAGTGGGAGCTGGCGAAAATTGCTCTTTCTTTTGAGTACCAAAGTAGTCTCTGAAGCGCTCCTTCCTTTTACCAGTTTGAAACGCTACACCTGGGTGGTGGATGATTCCCCCTATGAACGGCCTCGGAGCTTGAAAGTTGAAGGGCTCTCTCGATTCTATGATCACGCCCAAGGACGGTTCAGTCGGGGTTTCAGAATGCTCACTTTAGGACTCACCGATGGTGCTACCTTCATTCCCTTTGCTTTTTCATTGTTAAGTTCTCACCGCAAAGAAAACCAGCTCTGTCCCATGGATGCCTCCGTTGATGGACGAAACAAAAGAGCTCGTCTTCGGAAAGAATCCCAAGAAAAAGCTCCAGATGTCTTCTTCAACCTCCTGGATGGAGCCTTGAAACACTGTCCTTTGGTCTCAACTATTCTTTTTGATAGTTGGTTCAGTTTTCCAGCCCTCATCCGCAAATGTGCTCTTCGCGGATTATCAGTGGTGTGCATGCTCAAAAACACCCCAAAAATTTACTATTCTTTTGGTGGAAAAGTTCTTTCTCTTTCCTCTCTTTTCACCAGAATTCAGAAAAGACCACACGGCAATATCATTGGATCGGGTGTCGTGAATCTCAATCTCACTGGGAAACCACTTTTAGCTCGGATTGTCTTTGTCCGAAGTGAAAAACAAAAATCTCAATGGTTGGCACTGCTTTCAACTGATCTGTCTCTTTCTGAAGACGAGATCGTCACCCTCTATGGGAAACGCTGGGATATCGAGGTTTTCTTCAAGATGGTGAAATCGGTCTTGAAACTCACTCGGGAATTTCAGGTTCGATCCTATGATGCTCTGGTATCCCATACCAGTATCGTCTTTATCCGCTATATCATGCTCGCGGTTATTGCCCGGAGAAACACCGATCCCCGAACCTTTGGCGAGCTTTTCTATGCCTGCTATGATGAAATTCAGGATATCACTCTTATGGAAGCACTCACTCTTCTTCTTGAGCTCCTGAAGACGACCATCAAACAGATTCTTGTCCTTTCAGAAGAAAAAGTCAAAGAGCTACTCATCTATTTTGTAAATAGTCTTCCAGCATGGTTGAGAGAAAAAGTGCTATTATTGAACTGCGAAAGTTGAGTCATTTATTATAAATAACAACCTAATAGTTAAGAAAAAAGAAATGAGTTTCTTTGTTTTACAGGAGGTGAATGATAACGGATGACTTAGAAAATAAAGAGAAAGCTGAAAAAATTCACCACCTCTTGCAAGGAATTGAGGAACAACAACAGCGAGCTAAGCAGCGTTTTAAATATCGCACCCTCCCCTTCCTTATTGTTATCGCTATATTGCTCTTTACTGCTCTCTATCTCATTTACCCATATCTTTCCAATTTCATGGAAACTATAATTGAAATTATTGAGGAACAGCCTAATTTTAATCATGATCAAAAAACTCCTTACATTATGGCCTATGAAATAGATCGGCGGGGATTACCAATCGCACTAATATCCACCAACATAAAACCCCCACACCTTGATCATCTATCCTGAAAATACCATCAAATAAATTCTTTAATCCGTCATCCTGAGGATTCGCTTTGCGAATCCGTGAGGATCTCATCTTTTAGGTTCTTTCTTCATAAATACTTTAAAGGATGAGATTCTCACGTCGCATAATACACTTCTCAGAATGACGGGGTGGGTGGATGAGATTGCCACGTCGTCCAACCAAAGAACGGTTGTTCTCCTCGCAATGACGGAACAGTAAAAAAATCAAGGGAGAAGGAACCAAAATCTCGCGCCCCATCATCCCATCACCCCCTCTCCCCCTCGGTGTCTTTCGCCAATATTCCCTCGCCCCTTGGTGGGAGAGGGTCAAAGTGAGGGGCAACTATTTTCTTTTCCATCTAATAATTTCTGTCTTCTTCTGCAAATTTGTATATAATATTAAAGTGAACCAAGAAAATCATTGGGGAAAGTGATTAATAAAAAAAATTAGAATTATGGAGGTATCTTATTATGGCACATATCGAATCAACTGGAAACATTCCAAAAAAGATGAAGGCAGTAGTCAACTATGCTCCCGGTGACTTCCGCTTAGAAGAAGTTGATGTTCCAGAAATTGGGCCAGAAGAAGTTTTAATTAAAGTTGGTGGTTGCGGTATTTGTGCTGGAGACGTAAAAACTTTCCATGGCGCCGCACGAATCTGGGGAGGAGATGGCCAACCGGCTTATGTGAAACCTCCAGTTATTCCCGGTCATGAATTTTATGGTAAAGTGGTAGCTTTAGGAGAGGGAGCAAGCAAAAAATACGGTTTGAAGCTGGGTGATTGGGCAACTTCCGAACAAATTATTCCCTGTGGTATTTGTCGTTATTGTCTTCGTGGAGAATACTGGATGTGCGAAGTTCATAATATTTACGGCTACCAAAAACATGATGCCGAGGGTGGTTTTGCCGAGTATATGAGATTCCCTGCTACTGCCCGCAATCACAAACTACCTGAAGGTTTCCCCCTTCACATGGCTCCCTACATTGAACCGTTGGGGTGTGCAATCCATGCTGTTGAAAGAGCTGATATCCAACTCGATGACGTTGTGGTGATTGCCGGTATTGGACCTCTGGGGTTTGGTATGCTTCAGACGGCTCGTCTTAAAAATCCGAAACTCCTGATTGCGATCGACGCAAAAGAAAAAAGATTAAATTTAGCCAAAGAATTAGGTGCAGATTTAGTAATGAACCCGCTAAAGGAAGATGTAGTTGCCAAAGTAAAAGATCTGACTGATGGCTATGGTTGCGATGTGTATATTCATGCCAGTGGTAACCCCAAAGGAGTTCATCAAGGAATGAATATGATTCGAAAATTGGGAAGATATGTTGAGTTCAGCGTTTTCAATGAACCAACTCTCCTTGACTGGTCGATTATTGGAGACGTGAAAGAAATTGAAATTCGGGGAGCCCATTTAAGCCCCTACACTTATCCAGCCGCAATTCGCTTTATTCAAGAAGGCAAAGTGAAAGCCGAAGATATCATAACCCACGAATTTCCTCTGGTTGAGTTCGAAAAAGGAATGGAATTGGCAGAAAAAGGGGACGAGTCAATTAAGGTGGTATTGGTTCCGTAACCACATATATGAATATATAAGTCTAATGGTCAATTGCCCCTCTTTATATCAAAAAGAGGGGCAATTTTTATGTACACCTCAAGATAAAAGCATAAAGTTCCTTCTTCCACAATTTCATCTTACCCAATTAGATTCATTTCCATAAAATGAGCGCCTTCAACTGGATTATTGTAATAAGGTTCAATTTCATAAAAGCCCAACGACCTGTATAGTGTAATTGCCTCTTTCATGGTCGAAATGGTATCAAGACGCATTTTATGGTAGCCTAATTCTTTAGCACGGGAGATGAGATGAATTGCCAAGCCCTTCCCGATTCCCAGTCCTCGGAATTCCGGTCGGACATAAAGTCGCTTCATCTCGCAGATTTGATCCTTAAGAGGTTTCAGAGCAATGCATCCAGCTGGTTTTCCATTCACCAGAGCTAAATAAAGCAAACCTTTGGGGGGCGAATAGACGCCGGGGAGTTCATCGAGTTCTTTTTGAAAGTTTTGAAAGCACAAGCTAAAGTTCAACGATTGGGCGTATTCCAAGAATAATTGCTTGATAATATCGATGGAAGTTTTTTCGTTGGTGACTTCCATGACCGTAAACGGCTTATTCATATTTAAATTCCTTTCCTACTGGAGGTGGATAAATGAAAATTAAATTTTTTACTATTTTATATGTCCTATTGGTTTTTTCGCAAGGCGTTTTCGCTGATTCTCCAGCAACTTCAACTCCCTTTTCTGAAGCTTATCTGGATATTCCTCTAGTCAAAATAGCTCAAGAACAAGGGGTTCTTAATGAAGAAATGTGTCGATTTTTAACTGATCTCAATATTTCTTTGGATCAAAAAGCCGCTTTAGTTAATGCTTTAGGATGGAAATTCGAGGGGAAAAAGAATACCGAAATATTTACCCAATATCTTATGAAAAAATATCGATTTCAGACCAAGGACCTTCCCATCTACGCTTTAAACAGGAGTGAGTTGATGTGTCTTGGATATCTTAAACTTCTTGATGATTATTTTCACCCTTTAGAGGCCATGAAAATTCTTGAAAGAGCTTTGAAAATCAAACCAAAGAGTTTTACAGTAAATATTGTAACTGCCATAGCACGAGGTCAGGTCGCCTTTGATTACGATTGGTGTCAGATTTGGTGTTTTGCTGAAACGGTATTGAACAATAAATCCCTTGAGGAAGACTTTCGTCCTGAAGCCACATCGATTATCGTGGATTATTTAATTTTATACCGGGATAGTTGTTTCGAATAGCCTCTTTTTTCACAATGAGAGGTATAATAAATGGTAATTGAAAATAAAAGACAGGGGAATGCAGTTGATTTTTACTATGATTCGCCAGTTTCATCCTCCACCAAGTTAATATTTCCTCTAAGCTCATTGAGCTTATAGCCCTTTGTTTTGGAGCCCCGTTTTATTACGGAGATAGGATTATAATTGCCTCTGACAATTGTGCCGTTTTAACAGTATGAATTATTGATTTACTTCAAAGCCGACAATTTGATTTCTAGTGAGGGGAAGCAAATGAAAAAAAAGCCAAACAAAAATAAGAGATTAGATAATTCTGCTTTTCAAGAATTATATAACCGAAGAAAAACCATTACTTTTACTTTAACTTTGCTTATTGTTGGTATTTATGTTGCATATATTTTGATTGATGCTTTTGATCGGGAATTGTTAGCTCGGAAAATATCTGGTGGTATTACCTTGGGTATTTATATTGGAATTGGAATTATCATTATTGGATGGATCACCACGGGAGTTTACGTTTGGTGGGCGAACAAAAAATACGATTCACTTCTTGATAGAATGAAAAGGACTACTGGAGGCCACTCATGAGTACAACCAGTTTGGGGCAAGTCAATCCGATTTCAATTTCTTTCTTTTTTGTATTTGTGGCAGCTACTCTGTTCATTACCTATTGGGCTTCAAAGAAATCCCATTCTACCAGTGAGTTCTATGCTGCTGGACATGGCATCAGTGGTTTTCAAAACGGTTTGGCACTTTCGGGAGATTTTATGAGTGCTGCATCTTTTTTGGGAATTGCCGGTATGGTGGCTCTGAGTGGTTATGATGGTCTGATATATTCAGTCGGTTGGCTGGTTGGCTGGCCGGTGGTGCTTTTTCTCATCGCTGAACCACTCAGAAATTTAGGGAAATATACCTATGCGGATGTCGTGGCCTATCGATTGAGTAAAAGACCGGTACGAAGTGCTGCCGCTATAGGGAGTATCGTCACTGTGCTTTTTTATCTCCTTGCTCAAATGGTAGGTGCCGGGACCTTAATTAAACTTGTATTTGGTCTTCCTTATGAAGCAGCGATTGTTATAGTAGGCTCAATCATGCTTGCTTACGTCCTTTTTGGAGGGATGTTAGCAACCACTTGGGTTCAAATAATTAAAGCAGCACTCCTGCTTGGTGGTGCAACTGTTTTGGCAGTTTGGACTTTATCTCGTTATGGATTCCATTTTGGGAATCTAATTAATGACGCCCAGAATCAATATGGTCTCGATTTTCTTCTCCCGGGGGGTTTAGTCAAAAATCCCTTGGATACTATATCTCTAGGACTCGCATTAATGTTTGGTACTGCAGGTCTTCCACATATTCTTATGAGATTTTACACCGTTCCCAATTCGAAAGAAGCCAGAAAATCAGTTTTTTATGCTACTGGTTTCATTGGATTTTTTTATATCCTCACTTTTATTTTAGGTTTTGGAGCGGCAGTAATTGTCGGAAAAACTGCTATTCAAGCCATTGATAAAGGCGGGAATATGGCAGCTCTTCTATTGGCTGAGGTGTTGGGAGGGCAAGTTTTTCTTGGCTATTTGGCAGCGGTCGCTTTTGCGACTATTTTAGCGGTGGTTGCTGGTTTGACCTTGGCTGGTGCTTCAGCGGTTTCTCACGATCTATATGCTGGAGTTTTTAAGCAGGGTATTAACAATGAAAAAAAGGAATTGAGAGTGGCAAAAGTTTCCACTCTTTTTTTGGGCATTGTTGCCATTGTATTAGGGATCCTCTTTAAAGGTCAAAATATAGCCTTTATGGTGGGATTAGCTTTCGCAATTTCAGCCAGTGCCAATTTTCCAGCGTTACTTATGTCGATTTATTGGAAAAAATTTACCACTCAAGGTGCAGTAGCCAGCATGTTTACAGGATTGAGTTTAGCAATCATACTTATCGTTTTAAGCCCCACGATCTGGGTGGATATTTTCCATCATGCTCAGGCACTCTTTCCGTTAAAAAATCCCGGGCTTTTTTCTATGGCCGGTTCTTTTCTTGTAGGTATTATAGTTTCAAGATTTACGCATGATTCACAAGCAGAGGAACAGTTTGCTGAGGAAGTTGTCCGCAGCTGTATCGGAGGGGTATAATAGTACTATAGCTTCTAAAAATCAAATTGGAACTTTGGGCTTATGGAAAAAGCTAATTTACACGCTTTTTCATGTTCTTTTGGTTGGAGGCGATGTTGCAGTGATTGATGTTTATAGGCCTGATAGGCTGGATAATATTGCGCCATGATATTAATGGCAGCAACCTGGGGATATCTTTTCGGCTATAAAAGTCATAATTTCTTTTGTTCCAGCAAGATTGTCAGGAAGGACCAGGTGCCGGATAAGCAGGCCCCGCTAGGCGATTCCCCGTCGATCAACCTTTAAATCACCCACTTACCGGTACATTTCTTCTAACCCAGCTTTCATGGCTTCCGGATATCCGTGTATTCTGGATAATTGCAGTGCTGTATTTTCATCAGCATATTTGGCATCGGGAAGGTAAATATCAATAACACCATCCAATTTCTTTAAGATAGCCGTACTTTCATAACCGCCGCAATTATAAACAATGGGGATATTAAGTCCGTTTCTAAAAGATGACTCAAGAGATTGCCACGACCTCAAAAAACCAGGTCTCGCAATGACGACTCAAAGTTCCTTCTCCCTTGATGGGAAAAGGTGAGAATGAGGGTGAAAGCCTAGGACAGAGTGAAATCCTGGTGAGTTGCTCTAAAAAATTTCCTTAAAAAACGTTCTGGTATTTACAGGATAGACCGTCATGCTGCTTTGCAGCACCAGATGAGAATGAAAATACCTATCTAAATCCGTCATTGCGAGGAGCGTCTTGTGCGACGTGGCAATCTCTACCATCCACTTAGTCATTCTGAGGAGTCCGGTGTTTTTGCCGGACGACGTAAGAATCTCATCATTTAAAGTATTTATGAAGAAAAAACTTAAAAGATGAGATCCTCACGCCCTCAAAAAGCGAGGGCTCAGGATGACCGATTAAAGGCACACCCCCCTTTAACCCCCCTCAATGGGGGAATTTATAAGATGGTATTTTCAGGATAGACCTTCATGCTGCTTTGCAGCACCAGATGAGGATGAAAATACCTATCTAAATCCGTCATTGCGAGGAGCGTCTTGTGCGACGTGGCAATCTCATCCACCCTCCCCGTCATCGTATATTGATTCCTATACCAAAAATACCAAATAATTACTAAAATGTTTTATAAAAGAAAAAAGAAGGTGGAAAAAGGACATTTTCGTCATTGGTTAAAAAACCGTTCAGAATGTTGTCCACCACCTTCTTCTCTTCCCCAAGACTTTACAGAACATGAGGCAACTAAAGCCTGAATAAAAAAACGATGAAAGTCCAAGGAAGAATAGATCAAAATACCAACCAAAAGAAAAGGGAGATAAAAAACATGAAGTACCAACAAGTAGTGGGCATGGATATTGCGAAAGACTCAGTGCAAGCCAGTCGCTTTGATGGAACAACTTTTTTTGATTTTTCCTTTCCCAACCAAGAAAAGTCGTTCCTGAAAGAGGTTCAGAAAAGCATCCCAAAAAGTGATCCCTCTCACACTCTTTTTGTCATGGAAGCAACTGGAGCGTATCATCTCAAACTCGCCACTACCCTCTATAAGAAAGGTTACTCCGTTGCCGTCGTCAATCCCTTCATCATCAAAAAATATGCCGAGATGCTCTTAAAAAGAGCCAAGACTGATAGGAAAGATGCTCGGTTGATTGCCCAATTTGGTTTTTATCAGGAGGTCACTCTCTTTGCTCCCAAAGAGAGCATGGCTGAAGAAATAACTCAAGTCTTAAAAGGTCTAGACCAACTCAAAAAAGAAAGAACCAACTTGAAGAATTACCGAGAAGCATTCACCTGCCATAACGAGATCAACCCAGTGGTGAGGGATATCTATCAAAAACAGCTGGAAGAGATCGAAAAAGCGATCAAAACCCTCGAAGCCGAAGCAAAACGACTGGTTTCCCAGTATGCTCCGAAAGAATACCAACTGCTCCTGAGTATCAAAGGAATCGGGAAATGCTCGGCGACTGCTCTTTTAGGACTCCTCCAAAAGATGGATCGCTTCTCTCGAGGGAAAGAAGTGGCCAGTTTCTTAGGCCTTGCTCCCCAGATCTCTCAATCTGGAAAAGACAAAGGCAAAGCCTGGCTGAGTAAAAAGGGGAACGGCTATCTCCGTAGGCTTCTCTATCTTGCGGCTCTTTCGGCTTCACGGTCTAATGCTCAATGTCGGGAACTCTATCAGCGACTCCTTGCGAAAGGAAAACCGAAGAAAGTCGCTCTCATAGCAGTCGCCAATAAGCTCTTAAGACAGGCCTTTGCAGTATTAAAAAGTGGTTGTCCTTATGATCCTCATTACCTAAAACTAAAAAGTAATCTTGAAGTAGTTTTGACTTGACAATTAACACAGAACATTCTGAGGAGTCCGGTGTTTTTGCCGGACGACGTAAGAATCTCATCATTTAAAGTATTTATGAAGAAAAAACTTAAAAGATGAGATCCTCACGCCCTCAAAAAGCGAGGGCTCAGGATGACCGATTAAAGGCACACCCCCCTTTATCCCCCCTCAATGGGGGAATTTATAAGATGGTATTTTCAGGATAGATATAATTCAGGATATTTCTGCTGACATTCTATGCTTTTTCTTCTTTTCCTGATACATATTAAAATCTGCTAAACGAAGCAAGTCATTCAGGTTTCTTCCATCTTTTGGAAAAGAAGAACAACCGATACTTAGACCTTTAAATTCAATTAGATTTTTTGATCTGGTAAACCGTATATGTTTCAAGGATTGAGCAAAGGAATCCACGTCATGCCCTTCATATAAAAAAATGAATTCATCGCCTGATATTCGGTAGAGATGTCCTTTTTTCCCGACAGCTCCTTTCACAGTTTGAGAAAATCGAACCAGGTATTCATCTCCTACCGAATGACCATGAATATCGTTGACCGTTTTAAAATCGTCCAGGTCGATAAAGATAATTGAAAAGGGAATATCTTTATTCATCATTTTTTGGGCATCTTCAATAAAACCTTCCCGGTTTCTCAGTTTGGTAAGTATATCCCTTTTGGTTCTTTCATCCAATTTTTCTGCTGTTTTATTCATGAATACCAACGAATAAAAAAGATGATAGGATAACAAGGAATTGATTGCTAAAAAAATGAAGACGATGATTTTCATGACCGGAGGATTTCCCATGGTAAAACTCACATTCAAAAATAGAATGAATAAAAACCAGCTGAGGCTTAACTTGAGCAGAGAATTCAGTGTTTTATCATCCACATTTTGCAAAATATAAACCAATTTATTTTTTATCAGCTTGAAAAAGAAAGGAAACGTTAATAAATAAAAGGCGGTTTGAAAAATCACCACGAATAATCTATTCTGTGGTCCTGTTATAAAACTTCCAGCTTGTATAGACAAAGAAAAGGAAAACATGGTATAAATCCAGACCGAGCACATAACAGTTAAGGTATATTTAATCGATTGATGGAATAAAAATTTTAAAGGGATGATATACAAAAAGCCAATACAAATAAACAAACCGCTTCCGCTTCCATAGCTTGGGAACTTTCTTAACAAAGGGATCACTGTTGTCATTATTACGACAGTAAATGCAAGGAAAACACTCCAGGTTATATAAGCGGAATATTTTCTTTTTAGACATACATGAGTTGTGTATAAATTAATAAAGAGTATTTCGAGAGAGATGATAGATATATAGAGGTTTTCCACTAATTTTTCACCTGTAATAATCGATTAATGAGTATTTAAATGTAAAAAATCTTACAGTTTTTCGTCGGACTATATATATACCGAATTTTTCCAAAATGTCAAATTTAAATCATTCTGGACTGAAAATAAAGTTAGTAAAATCCTGGTGCTGCATAGGAGCATGAAGATCTATCAAAAATGTTTTTTTTAAAGAAGGGCTTAACCGTATTACCCCCTCATCAAAAATAATCCTCTTTCTTACTATGATACAATTAGGAAAAAACCTGGGATTGAATTGAGATGAGAGGGGAAACCACCGAATCTTTCCAACTTTTCATGCTTTCTTTATGCGCCTTGGCAGTTGAAATGGTTCTCTTTCGATTGTTTGCTTTTTTGGCGGGTTTTCATTTTGTCTCACTTATTATATCATTGGTTTTATTGGGTTATGGTACCTCCGGTGCTCTTTTCCGCTTTTATCCAGTTGCAATGAAATCTTTGATCCCTCTCTATTTTATCATCGGGATGGCAGCCATATTGGCCGGATTTGTTATATTACCTATTGATGTTTATGAATTCTGGACTTATTCTATTTTTAAAATTAATTTTATTTTACTGATTATTATTACTTCAACTCCCTTTTTTTGCCACGGTCTTTACCAAATCCATCTTTTTGATAAATATCCCGACCATTTCCCTCGATTTTATTCTATGAACCTTCTTGGGTCGGCAGCTGGAGTTATAATCGGAATCGTTTTACTTATGTTTTTAAATGAAATCCATAGTTTGGTTTGTATCATGGGCATTGGATGTTTTAGTCTATGGTATCGAAAAAAACTCTTTTTTTTATTGGTATTATTGGTTGGTATCCTGTTTTTCTTACCATTGACTTTAAAAATTTCTGATTATAGCCCTACTCTTCAATTGAGGCTTATTCCTGAAAATCAGCTTTTATCTACCCAACGAAATCCTTCTCAGCATTTAGAAGTATTTTCAACTCCCTATTTAAGAGCTGCAACTGGTTTAAGCATGCGGTACCGAGATATTCCTCCCTCTTCTTATTCGCTGATAACCGATCATACTCATCAAATCATTTTTCCCAACCAACCAAGCAAGGATTTCATAAACCATACCCTTTTCTCTCTTCCCTTACGAATTTTTAACCCTGATGAGGTGCTCTGTATTGAATGTGATTGGGGATATGAAATGTATGCTATGTATTATTCCGGTGTCTCAGGAAGAATCGTTACTTCATCGCCTCTATATCGGGAATTTCTAAAAAATATCCACCCATCATTACCTTTTGAAATTGAGATTGCTTTACCAAGAAAATATCTCAGTCAAACTCAATCTCGCTACGATCTGATTTTTCTCCAAATCCCTATTGGCAATGCTGAAATATTCCCCGGTTCATTTTCAATGAAGGAAAATTATCTCTATACCACCGAAGGGATTCAATCGGTTTTTAACCATTTAAACGACGATGGGAAGTTAGTGATATCTTTTTTCCCACAAGCTCCGCCAATGGTTCTATTAAAACTACTCGATTTAGTTTCTCAGGTTTGGGGAAATTCAGACTTCCTAAAAAATCGTATGATTATCATAAAAAATTTAGATTTTGTGAGTATGATTGTTACCAATCAAGTTTTAGACCAAGTGGTGGTGGAAAAATTTCGCCAGGAGGTTTCATTTTACGGTTTTGACTTCATTTATTATCCCGATATCAACAGAGAAGAAGCCGAAGTTATATTTCAAAATCAAAAATTGAACTACCAGACGGTAATAGACTACTTTCAAAACCCGTTTGATGCTCTTCAGAAATCTTCTTATCAGGTCGAAGCATCCCATGACATGAAACCCTACTTTTTCCATTTTTTCCGTTGGGCACAATTAAAGGATACTCTCTATAACCTGGGAAAGCGCTGGCTTCCCTTTGGAGGGGCAGGTTTTTTATTCGTCCTTTTTATTTTTTTGGTTATAACTGCTCTTTCTCTCCTCTTTATTCTCATTCCCGGACGAGTTTTATTGGGAAGAAAAAAACTGCATTTTACCGGGTGCAAGGAGCTTGAATTAGCGGCAATTATAACCGGCGTGGGTTATATGTTGATCGAGATTCCGGTAATTGTTCAATTAGAGATGATTATTGGATTTCCAATCTATTCTTTTGCTTTGGTTCTCACTGTTTTATTAGTTTTTTCCGGTTTGGGAAGTCGCTATGTGGAAAATATTCGGGTTAACCAATTTTTTACCAGGATGATTTTTATTCATCCCCTGGTAATTTTAGGATTTTTTCTCTTTATAAATTACCTTCGTAACTGGTTATTGGAATTACCTGGTGTACTAAGCCTATTGGTCATCCTTTTTCCTTTCTCAATAGTCGCTTTTATAGCGGGAATGCCTTTTCCAGTTTTATCAAGATTAACTCAAAAAAGAAACCCGGATTTTTTCCAGGTGGTTTTTGCCTGGAATGGTTTTATGTCGGTTATCGCCTCTCTGCTTTCTCATTTTGCTGCCATTGAATACGGGATTCATTTCCCTTATCTCTTGTCTATTCCGCTGTACGGTGGTTTTTGGATAATTGTGCATTTTTTAAATAAACCGTTCCATCCCATCTCTTAGACAAATGTGGAAAGATGATCTAATAACTGTTTTCTACTCTTGTCGAACTTCACGAAGAAGTGGGACGAAAATGACTCCTCCTAAATTTTCCGAAGTTAATTGACCATTTTCTTTGGTGAAAAGCCAGAGGGTTTGCAAGCTGTAAGGTGGACCGACTGGAATGACCATTTTCCCTCCTTCTTTGAGTTGCTCAATCAGTGGAGGTGGAAGGTGATCAATGGCACAAGTAACGATGATTGAATCAAAAGGAGCTTCTTCTTCCCAACCGAAATATCCATCACCCCAACGGACACTAATTTCAGGATAACCAAGTCGGTTTAGCCTTTCTTGAGCTGTTTCTGCTAAAATTTTGATCACTTCAACACTGAAAACCTGACAACCGATTTGTGCTAAAACGGCTGCCTGATATCCAGAGCCGGTTCCGACTTCTAAAACTTTAAACCCTTTCTTCGCTTGCAAGCTTTCGGTCATCAACGCAACTATATAGGGTTGAGAAATAGTCTGACCATATCCGATGGGGAGTGGTGTGTCACTATAAGCTGACGAAGTTAAGTTTTCTGGTACAAATAGATGGCGGGGTACTTTTAACATAGCATCGAGAAGCTGTGGGTCAACAACTCCTCGTTGTTTGATCTGTTTCTCAACCATGAGTTGACGTTCTTGGTCATATTGTTCAGCATAAGCAGAAGAAATCAACACAAAAATTATCCATACGGTAAAAAGAGTGATAAAATTTTTTTTATTCATTTTAACCCCCCTCCCTTGAGGTATTATTGATTTTAAGAAAAACCAATATCTTTATTATATCGATTAAAGAAGGTTAAAACACGAATTCTTTATTCCTTAATCTGGCGATTTTCCTACATTTTTTGATCCATACCTCTATTTTAGGATAAGTTCTCATGCTACTTGTGTGGCACCTGATGTCAATAAAAATAGTGAGCTCAATCTGGTTTCAATCTCTTCTTGTTCATTACCAATTTCTGATATTTTATATTTTTATTGAGTCACTTTTGACAAGAAATGATATACTATTCTTATAAAATATAATAGAAAATGTTGTTCTTAATCTTCAACCGAATAGGAGATTAAGAAATTATATTTTAAATGGAGGGGTTTTTATGTTTAAGAAGTTGTTGTTATCCTTATTGGTAGTGCTTCTTTTTGCTTCAATTTCAATAGCTGCTCCAGTTAAGTTAGTGGTTGTTGGTGATGCCGGTCACAATTTAAAGCCTTTTGAATGGTATGCTGATGATATAAAGGAAAAATTTGATGTTGAATTACAGGTCATTGGCGTTCCCTTTGGAGAATTGTATGAAAAAGAGAAAGTTGAATTAATTGCCGGAACCGGTGCTTATGATATTTTAATCGTTTATCCAAGATTTTTAACCGAATTTGCAGCGAATGGCTGGTTGTATCCCTTTGATGAACTTGCACAAAAATATGATCCGCTTCTCGATGATGTAACACCTGGATATCGAGATTTCTACTGTAAGTATGGTGGAAAACTCTATGCTCTACCCTTTGACGGTGACATTCTTAATCTTTACTATCGAAAAGACTTGATTGAAAACGAAAATGAAAAAGCCAATTTCAAGGAAAAATATGGACACGACTTAAAAGTACCTGAAACCTGGGATGAATATCTTGTTGTTGCTGAGTTTTTTAACCGTAAAGCCGGTGAGAGCCTTGGTGATGAAGTATTGGATCGAGATTTCTATGGAACCGCTTACTACGGACAGAAAGACAATTTGTTTGGTTGGTGGGGCAATATTTTTGCTGGGTATGGCGGAGTCTATTTTGATGAAGAAACTCTTGAACCAGGGATTAATTCTGAAGCAGCACTAAAAGCTCTTGAAGTGAACATGAATATTCATCAATTTTGCCCACCCGATGTGCTCGCTTATGGATACGAAGAATTAAAAGATATTTACTTAAATGGTGATTGCTTCATGGTTGTTCAATGGCCTTGTGTTGGGAAAAAAGGAGCGGATCCGGCTCAATCAAAAATTGTAGGGAAAGTCGGAGTATCACACGTTCCAGGTGTTGAAACTGATGGGGAAATTTATTTCCGGGCTCTCATGCCTTGCGGAAGAGTTTTGGCTATCGCTAACGATTCAAGGAATCAGGAAGCAGCTTTTAAGGTGATTCATTATCTTTCTACTGTTACCAGTATGGATGATGTATCGACCGCAGAAACCGGACTCGATCCCTACCGGTATTCCCACTTTGAGCATCCAGAAGAATATGATATGTTTGAGAACGTTGAAGATGCCCGCATCTATCTTGAAGGCGTCCAAATGAACATGGTAAAAGGTTATCCGGAGATGGTTCTCCCCGGAACGGTTGAATATGAAGAAACCCTTGGAGTTGAACTGATTAAGGCCCTTTCAGGAGAAAAAGATGCCAAGCAAGCTCTCGATGATGCTGCCCAGCAGTGGAAAGAAATAACTGATCGATTAGGTTATGAAAAACAGAAAGAGATGTTTCAAGCACTGGTTAAAGGGTGGAAAGATGCCGGTCTTTGGTAATGTGTTGAGGATTTGAATAGAATTTGACTACCGGGCGCTTAACCCGGTAGTCAAATTTTTTAGAGGGGGGTGTTTTCCTTAGTTAAGAGGATAAAACTCATCGGATTCTTTTTTATTCTTCCAACTATTATTCTGCTTTTAGTGATCTCAATTTTTCCTTTGATTTATTCCTTTTGGTTGAGTCTCTGCCAGTGGAACATTGGGACCGGTGGAGAACGGATGTTTATCGGAGTCCGCAATTATCTTAATCTGCTTACCGATGAGCGTTTCTGGAATGCCATGAAAAATACCGGTTTAGAGCTTATTTTAGGGGTTGGAGTACAATTTTTAATCGGCTTAGGCATTGCCTTGCTCTTAAATCGTACCTTCCGAGGGAAAAATTGGGTTACTACTCTTTACCTTCTTCCCATGATGATCTCGCCAGTAGTTGTCGGTTGTATTTGGAGGATTATATACCATTATCAATATGGCCCTCTCAACTATATTCTTAACCGGGTCAGTATTGCTTCGGTTAATTGGTTGGGCAGCGGATCGATTTCGATCTTTTCGGTCATTATAGCTGATATATGGGAATGGACCCCCTTTATGATGATTACCTTGCTCGCTGGTCTGCAGGCAATTCCTGATGAACTTTATGAAGCAGCCCGAGTGGATGGTGCGACTCGTTGGCAGACTTTTTCAGCATTAGTAGTTCCTCTACTCACTCCGGTTATGATCGTGGTCCTTCTGATTCGAATAATGGATGCTTTTAAAATTTTTGATTTGGTTGTTCTGCTGACCATGGGAGGTCCCGGTCAATCCTCGGAAACCGTATCGTTCTTTAATTATTTAACCGGTTTTAAATACTTTAATATGGGTTATGCCTCGGCTATGGCATATTTCCAGCTGCTTATCATTGTCATCATCGCCAATATTTTTCTCAAGTCTTGGAAGAGGAGGGAAACGATTTGAATCGGACAGAAAGGAGGTTTAATAGTTTTATTATTTTAGTCATCATTGTTCTTCTTCTGGTTTTTCTAAGCCCCTTTATTTGGAATTTTATGACTTCATTCAAGGACAAGGGTGAATATTTTACCTATCCTCCGGTTTTCATTTCTCAAACCATCAACTTTGAACATTACACTCAAGCCTGGAACCTGGGAGCGGGAAAGGGAATACAGGATAGTTTAATCATTGCGGTTTTTACTACTTTAATTGCCTTAGTTCTTGGTTCCCTGGCTGCATATGCTTTGGCCCGTTTTAAAATTGGAGGAGAAAACTTGGCATTTTGGATTTTGTCTATTCGTATGATGCCCCCTGTCGCATCGATTCTCCCTCTTTTTCTTTTTTTTCGGACGCTGAGATGGCTTGATACCTATCAGGCTTTAATTTTAACCTATTCTCTCTTCAACGTTCCCTTTGCGGTATGGATGATGAAAGGTTTTTTCGAGGAATTGCCTCATGAATTGGAAGAGGCAGCTTTAGTTGATGGTTGTGGAAGGTTGGGGGCTTTCGTTAAAATCGCCCTTCCCTTGGTAACTCCAGGCTTAGTGGCGACCGCCCTTTTTTGCTTTATGTTTTCTTGGAATGAATTCATTTTTGCTCTCATTTTAGGTCGATCCAGAGTAACTCCAATAACGGTAAATATTTCTGGATTGATTGGAGGGCACGAAATACTCTGGGCGGAAATTTCTTCCGCTTCCATTATGGCGAGTATTCCGATTATCATTCTGGCAATTTTACTTCAGCGCTATTTAGTTCGTGGTCTCACCTTAGGTGCAGTAAAAGGATAATCAAAGATCTTTCTCTTTCGGTTGCTGGGAAAACCAATGTTCGAAGGTCTCTCTGTCAGTGAAGGATTTTTGAGTGCCTCTTTGAGTCGTTGATAAAGCAGCGTAACCACTGGCTTTATCGATTGATTCTTCCAGCCCTTTACCCTGGCACAGAAAATGGACCAAGGCACCAATAAAAGCATCACCGGCTCCAGTAGTATCAATCGATTTAACCGGATAGGCTGGGAATGATCGATTTATTGTGTTATTAACCAACAAAGATCCCTTTTCTCCAAGAGTTACCAATACGTTTTGGACTCCCTTTTCTAAGAGCAAATGAGCACCTTTGAGAATATCATCGCGGGAACTGGTGTTTACTCCAGTGAGAGTATGAAGTTCGGTTTCATTGGGAGCAAAAAGGTAAATCCCTTCCAGATATTTCCAATCTAAATTGCGGGCCGGGGCTGGATTGAGAATGACTTTTTTACCAAGCTCATGGGCTAAGTCCAGAACGGCATAAACAGTATCTAATTTAATTTCAAGTTGAAGGAGAAAAAAAGACATCTCAGTGAGAACCGATTTTATCTGAAAGATATCTTCTGGTTCGAGATAAGAATTGGCTCCGGGAATAATAAAAATGCTATTGTACCCATTTTTATCGACAAATATTGGAGCAACTCCACTGGTTTTTCCGTCGACGGTTTTTATCCAGGTGGTATCTATTCCCTGATTCTTAAAATTTTCTTTTACTAAGGGTCCAAAAAGGTCATTCCCAACGGCAGTTACTACGAAAGGATTTCCCCCCAGTTTGGCAATGGCAACTGCCTGGTTTGCACCTTTTCCTCCGAAACCAATTTCAAAGTCTTTTCCAAAGATGGTTTCACCTACTTTGGGGAACGAGTCATCATAATAGGTAATCAAATCCATCATATTGCTACCAATCATAGCTACTTTGTATTGAGACTGATGAGAATGCATATTTCCCTCCTTCAAAAGAAAAATGATAAATTAAATATCTGTATCCCATTTTATATCAAAAATCGAAGATATTTACTATTTTCTTTTCGATTTAATAAAAACCTTTGTCTATCCCGAAAATACCATCATATGAATTCCTTGAATCCGTTATCCTGAGCCTTCTTCTTTTCTCCTTTTTCTCACCCTCGCCCCCTCGCACCCTCTTCCCCTCAGTATTTGAGTGCGTGAGGATCTCATCAACTCAATCCGTCATTGCGAGACCTGGTTTTTTGAGGTCGTGGCAATCTCATGATTCATCTTTTATTATGTGTTGAATTGTGGTATTGAAAAAGATGAGATTCTCACGTCGTCCGGCAGCAAACACCGGACTCCTCAGAATAACAAACTGGGTGGTAGAGATTGTCACGTCGCTCAACCAAAAAAAGGTTGATCTCCTCGCAATGACGGAGCAGTAAAAACTCAAATCCCCCTCTTCTTTTTTACTTCGCTTTTTACTTCTTATTCTTGACAACCAAAGCATTAATAACTAATCTTGTATTATTCGGGAGACATTATCTAAGAGCGAAAGTGATAAGTCAGGACTTACTAAAACTTCAACATCCTATTAATTTTTTGTTACGTGAATTGTTTAAATTTTATCGTAAATATATTTATATATAATAATAAATAACTACTAAGGAGGATATAGTGAAACTTAAAATTATTGTACCAATAATTACCAAATTATTTGAGGCAGAAACCGAGAAAGAGGTGAAACAATTTTTGTCACCGGGGACAGAAATCGATGTAGAATGTATTCCTTATGGATCGGCTTCTATCGAATCAGCTTATGATGAGGCCGCCTGTGCGCCAGGAATTCTTCATTTAGCGGAAAATGCTCAAAAGCAAGGATTCGATGGCGTGTTTATTGATTGCATGGGGGATCCTGCACTGGCTGCAGCTCGAGAACGTTTAGAAATTCCGGTAGTAGGCCCAGGAAGAACCTCGATACTTTTTGCTGCTGATCTTTCCCACCGCTTCTCAGTGATTACTGTTTTGGAAAGTGTCGTTGTCTTACTGGAAAACTTGGCGTATGAAGCCGGTGTTGGGAAAAAATTGGCATCAATCCGATGGGTTAATATTCCGGTTCTTGAATTAGGCGATCGGAGTAAATTAATGAATGCACTGGTTGAAGAATCAGAAAAAGCACTTTGTAAAGACCAGGCTCATGCTCTTATTTTGGGTTGTACCGGTATGATGGGTGTTGCCGATGAACTTTCTGCGGAGCTTTTCAAGCGAGGGCATCGAGTTCCGTTGATTTATCCAGTATCTACCGCACTTGCCTATCTGGAAGCACTGGTTAATTTAAAGCTTGCTCAGAGCAAAAAAACCTATCAATTTCCTTCTAACAAAGAACGGAATCTATGGGAGCGGCTTGGTTCATAATAAAAGCTTTTTTAGCAGTTCTAGATTATACATATAAATATTGAAAAATAAGATTTTATAAGTATTTCTAAATTTGTAAAAGCTTTCGAATACAATAACCGATATTTAAGGGGGATGAGAACATGAGTACTAAGAAAGGTGAAGATGTTTTTGAAAAATATGCATTAGAAGCTGTACCAAAGGAAAATCGTCAAAGTTGGCCGAGTATTGCTTTGATCTGGATTGGAACAATGATTTGTGTTCCGGCCTTGATGATGGGAGGAGCTTTAATAACCGGTTTGAATTTATTACATGCTCTGCTTGCTGGCATTATTGGCTATACCATTGTGGTAATTTATATGAGTTTTCAGGGAATGCAAGCAGCCGATTTAGGAAGACCGACAGTCAGCGCTGCCATTCCTTCTTTTGGTTTTAGCGGGTCTCGGGTTTTGATATCGTTGATCTTGGGAATTTCAACTTTGGGATGGTTTGGCGTACAAGCAAACGTTTGTGGTGCGGCTTTTAGCAGCGTATTGAATACATGGTTGGGTGTGAATTTTCCGGTTTGGCTTTCATCATTAATTTGGGGAGTTATCATGCTCAGTACTGCGATTATAGGGTTTAATGCAGTCAAGTATTTGAACTATATTGCCGTTCCAGCTTTGATCGCTCTGAGCGTATATGGAACCTATTCGTCTTTTGTAAAATACGGTTCTTCAATTCTTTCCTCCTATCAACCTCCTACTCCCTTTCCATTTGTTCAAGGAATTGCCCTGGCGGTGGGTACTTTTGCAGTAGGTGGTGTTATTGCTGGAGATTTTTCCCGTTATGCTCGAAATCGCCGAGAAGCGGTTCTTTCATCGGTGTGGGGTGTCTGGCCTGCCGGAGTTGCTATGCTTTTTATGGGCTCGGTTATGGCACTTTTAGCCGGTACTTATGATATTACTCAAGTCATGTCAGCTTTAGGGGCTCCGGTTTTGGGTTTAATTATTCTCATTTTAGCAACTTGGACAACTAATACCATCAATGCGTATTCGGCTGGTATAGCACTTACCAATTTGTTTCAGCTACCCGATTCAAAACGGGCCTTAGCCACTGCTATAGCAGGTATTTTAGGAACCGTGTTAGCCGTTGCTGGAATTATGAATTACTTTTTGAACTTTTTAACGATTTTAACCTCGACTATACCGCCAGTTGCCGGAGTCATGATTGCCGACTACTGGGTTAAGAAAAAAGGTGATCCCTCTAAATGGTTTAAATATCCGGGAGCCAATTGGGTGGGGATCCTATCCTGGCTAATTGGAGCACTGGTAGGTATATATCTTAAGATTGGCATTGCTCCAATCAATGCCATGGTTGTTTCCTTTGTTGTTTATCTTGGATTAATTTCAGTTGTTAAGCAACCTCAACCGGTTCCATCCAAAAAGTAAGCTTAAAAACTGCGTGGAGGTAAAAAATGAAATTTATTGATCTTCAAGATGTTGAATATATCGCTCTCGGGGCCGCTCTTTTGGGAACCGGTGGTGGTGGCGATCCACACCTGGGTAAACTGATGGCCATTCAGGCTATAAAACAAAACGGGCCAGTTCAGCTCTTTGATCCTGACGAAGTTCCCGATGATGCCGTTATTGTTCCGACTGCCATGATGGGTGCACCGACGGTTCTCATTGAGAAACTGGCCAATGGCGAAGAAGTACTCCGAGCTTTTAACGGGATTAAGAAATATGCCGGAAAGGATATTTATGCCACTCTTCCCATTGAAGCTGGTGGAGTCAATTCAATGATTCCGATATCGGTTGCGGCAAGAACTGGAATTCCACTTTTAGATTGCGATGGAATGGGACGAGCTTTTCCTGAATTGCAAATGACTTCCTTCCATCTTTGGGATGTTTCAGCGACCCCCATGATTATTGCTGATGAAAAGGGAAATACCGTAATCATGGAAAGTATTAATAATTTTTGGACAGAGACTTTGGCTCGAAATATCTGTGTAACCATGGGTGGATCGGTCATGCTCAGTATTTATCAAATGCCAGGCAAGGTCCTTAAGGAAGCTTGTATTCGAAATACTCTTTCGCTTTCAGCAAAAATTGGAGAATCGATCCTAACTGCTCGAAAAAAGGGTAAAAATCCCATTAAAAATCTTTTAGAGGTGACCGGAGGTTTTGAGCTTTTCAAGGGAAAAGTGATTGATGTTTTACGTCGTACTGAGGGAGGCTTTGTGCGAGGCGAAGCTCAAATTGAGGGCATCGAAGACTATCGAGGGAAAAACCTCAAAGTCCAATTTCAAAACGAGAACTTAATTGCCATTCGTGACGAAAAAATTATCGCCTCGGTTCCTGATTTAATCTGTATTGTTAATTTGGATAGCGCTATTCCGGTCACTACCGAAGCTATTCGTTATGGTCATCGGGTTTTGGTATTGAGCATTCCCTGCGATCCAAAATGGCGGACACCAAGGGGGATTGAAACTGTGGGGCCCCGCTATTTTGGATATGATGTCGATTATATACCGGTTGAAAAACTCATCAGCGAAGGAGGAAACCATCAATGATTTACAGTCTCGGAATCGATGTCGGAGGTACCAATACCGACGCTGTGCTCATCAACCAAAACAATGAATTAATGAGCAAGACAAAAACCCCTTCCACTGCTGATGTAACTTCCGGGATTTTGAATGCGGTCCATCAGGTTCTCGAAAGTTCTCGTGTAGATCGAAATAAAATACGCTTTGCCATGTTGGGAACCACTCACTGTACTAATGCTATTGTTGAAAGAAAGCGACTTTGCCGAGTGGGAGTTATTCGAATTGCCAAACCGGCAACCATGGCTGTTGTTCCCATGGTAGATTGGCCGGAGGACTTGGTTTCAGCGGTTGGAGAAAATTATTACATTGTCCAGGGTGGCCATGAATTCGACGGACGAGAAATTACTCATCTTGATGAAAGTGAGATTCTGACCTGTGTCTCCGAATTAAAAGGGAAAGTTGACGCAATAGCCATTACTTCAGTCTTCTCCCCTATTTCATCAGCCCATGAATTGAAAGTTGCCGAAATGATTCGGGAAAAATTAGGAGACATTCCCGTCTCACTCTCCCATGAAATTGGTTCAATCGGTCTTCTGGAAAGAGAAAATGCCACTATTCTCAACGCTGCCCTCCACCATGTTGCTAAAACGACTGCTCAAGCATTTATCAAAGGGCTTCAACAAGAAGGAATCCAAAAAGCCGCCATTTTTTTCTGTCAAAACGATGGAACACTCATGTCGATAGATTATGCCATGAATTATCCAATTTTAACCGTGGCTTGTGGTCCTACCAATAGCATTCGGGGCGCTTCATATTTAAGTGGTGTTGATGAAGCTATTGTTTTAGATATTGGTGGCACCACCAGTGATGTGGGAGTCATTAACAAAGGTTTCCCGCGCGAGTCATCGGTTGCTGAAGAAATTGGAGGTGTTCGAACCAATTTCCGGATGCCCGATTTAATTTCCCTTGGTTTGGGAGGCGGAACAATTGTAACCGAACATGATGGAAAAATTAAAGTAGGTCCAGAAAGTGTTGGATATCTTATCACTGAGGAGGCTTTGGTGTTTGGAGGAAAGACCCTTACTACCACCGATGTAGCCGTCCGAGCTGGAATGGCATCGATTGGTGATGCATCTCGAGTGAGCCATCTGGATGAAGGATTTGTCCGGCAAGTATTGGGGATCATTCGCAATATGTTCAATGAAGCTGTCGACAAGATGAAACTTTCTTCTGATCCAATGCCGCTTATCTTAGTTGGAGGTGGGAGTATTTTGGTAGGTGATCACCTTGAAGGAATTTCCGAAATCCTCCGACCGGATAATTATGAAGTGGCCAATGCTCTTGGTGCCGCCATTGCTCAGGTTAGCGGTCAGGTTGAGCGAGTATTTTCTTTAAGCGAGATGAGTCGAGAACAGGCACTTCATCAAGCTAAAACCATTGCAACCGAAGAAGCTGTTAAAGCTGGTGCTGACCCTGCCACAGTTCATATCGTCGAAATTGAAGATGTCCCCCTGGCTTATCTTCCCGGGAACGCCACCCGGATTCGAGCCAAAGCAGCCGGAGACTTGAAGTATCAAGAATCATAAAAGAGATAGTAAAATTACGTCAGCCCTTCGTTGTCATCTCCTATAAATAATTCAAAGAAGGGCTGACAATCCTGAATTCCGCTTTTATAAACCGAACTAACACTTCATCTTTTTATACATTTCTATTTAATAAATAGGCCATCATGTCGCTTTGGTGGTACCAGATGAGGATGAAAACCTAAGGATTCGGCATGCCATGGCATGCCGCTACATTAATAAAAGAATGGGCACAATGTATCATGCCCGTTGGTTTTCAAGATAGACCCTCATGCTGCTTTCTCAGCACCAGATGAGGATGAAAATTGGTATCCAGGAATCGTTTCCTCCTTTAAAAAAAGGTGTTTAGGGGGCTTTGAACTTTTTCCTGCTCCGTCATTGCGAGAAGCCCAACCGTTCTTAGGTTTGGCGACGTGGCAATCTCATTTATCCATTCTTTTATTCTGAGCAGGGTGGCGTTTTTAACCGGACATGATAAGTATCTCATTTATTCCAATTCCAAACATAATAAAAGATGACTCAAGAGACTGCCACGACTTCAAAAAACCAGGTCTGGCAATGACGACTCAAAGTTCCTTCTCCCTTGATGGGAGAAGGTCAGGATGAGGGTGAAAGTTACGTTTGAAAACCAGGTTTGATGTTTTAAAATAGAGATAAAGGCAAAAAATGACGTTCCCACTCACCTATGCCTTTCCCACCAAGGAAAAGGATATTAAAAGAAATAGAAAAAGACAAAAAAAATTTTGACTATCTCCTGAATTATCATGAATTATAATAAGCATAATTTAAAAAAAGGAGCTGATATTTACGGTTCGGAAAAGAATGAAAACCCAAGTTGAACCTTATGGATCTTATGATGTTATTGTTTGTGGTGGTGGTCCTGCAGGTATTGCTGCTGCATACTCTGCTGCGCTCTTAGGGGTAAAAGTTGTTCTTTTGGAGCAGTATGGATTTTTAGGAGGAATGGCAACTTCTGGCCTACCGATATTGACTTTCCATAATATGAAGGGTGAACAAATCATTGGTGGATTTGCCCAGTTGTTCGTCGATTATCTAAAAAAACTGGGAGGTACACCAGGGCATGTTCCACTCCAACATGGACATATGAAAACCATTACCCCTATTGATCCGGAAAAAGTGAAAATTGCCGCCCAGGAACTTCTTTTGGAGCAAAAGGTTGAGATTCTTCACCGTTGCTTAGCTATTGATCCTGTGTTAAAGAATAATCAGGTCAAAGGAGTTTTTTTTGAGAGTAAGGGTGGTCGTTTTTATTTAGAGGGGAAAATTATTATCGATTGTACTGGAGACGCTGATATTATTGCAAAAGCCGGAATGGAGTTTGAATTGGGAGATGATTCGGGGAACTGTCAACCAATGACGATGATTTTTAAAATAAATGGCATCGACAGTCAAAAAGCTTTTCAATTAACCGACGAGGAGATCGTAGTGAATCCCCATTACGATCCCAATTCTAATTTTGCCCCAATTTTTCATATCACAACTCAATTTAAACCTTGGCGACAAATAATTGAAAAAGAAGGCCTCTTCGATGGAATTGCTGACCATCGTGCCTGGTTGATGTGCCTCTATCAAGGAGAAATGTTTATCAACACCATAAAAATCATCGCCGATTCACTTGACCCCGCTGCTCTCTCCTGGGCAGAGATCTCGGCACGACGTGAAGCTCATCAAATTTTTCAATTCCTACGTCAACATGTTCCTGGATTCGAAAATGCTCATCTCTCTTTCACTCCGGTAAAAATAGGGATCCGAGAATCACGGCGGATTATTGGCGACTATTCTTTAAACAAGGAAGACATTCTTTTGGGCAAAAAATACCAAGACACCATCGCCTGGTGTGGATATCCAATCGATGTTCACAAGCAGGATCGGATCGATTCCTATTTTCAATATGTCGAGGATCAAGGTGAATACGGTATTCCCTACCGTTGTTTGTTACCTCAGGAACTAGAAAATATTCTGGTTGCCGGTCGTTCCATATCAGCAACCCATGAGGCCATGGCATCCTTCCGAGTGATGGCACCCTGTATGGCAATCGGTCAAGCAGCCGGAGTGGCAAGCGCTTTAACTATTCAAGAGGAGTGCTCTTCTCTTCGGAAGGTTCCGGTAGATGTTTTGCAGAGAACTTTAAAAGATCAAGGAGCAATTTTATAAAAAATAATGCGTGCCTGAATATTTCCACTAGGCACGCATTATACGAATTTCTTATTAATTCTCAAAAAGTTAAAAGAAGGTAACTCAACTTTCGCACTAAAATAAATGCTGAAAAACCTTGATTTTAAAGGGTTTTTTAATGAAAACACCCCTCCTTTCTGGTAGAATTGACTTAAGGAAAAAAACCAATCACCACAAAGAGAGAGGTGTCTTCATGACTATCCTACCAGAAAATTTGAAAAATGAAAGGACCTTGTTACCCATGTTTTCCTCCTTTATGAAGGAGTTTAAAGTGAACCAACTGTTTCGAAAATGCCATATGAACAAAAAGAAAGGGTTCCCAGTCAAAGACGTCTTTCAGATGATCTTTCTCCTAGTCTTTACTCAGAAAAACGTTGCTGGTCTTCTCCAATCTCGACATCCCCTTTTCCAAGGAAAGAAAGACACTCTTTACCGTTTCCTCCACAAGACCAGTGGGAGCTGGCGAAAATTGCTCTTTCTTTTGAGTACCAAAGTAGTCTCTGAAGCGCTCCTTCCTTTTACCAGTTTGAAACGCTACACCTGGGTGGTGGATGATTCCCCCTATGAACGACCTCGGAGCTTGAAAGTTGAAGGGCTCTCTCGATTCTATGATCACACCCAAGGACGATTTTAGTCGTGGGTTTCAGAATGCTCACTTTAGGACTCACCGATGGTGCTACCTTCATTCCCTTTGCTTTTTCATTGTTAAGTTCTCACCGCAAAGAAAACCAGCTCTGTCCCATGGATGCCTCCGTTGATGGGCGGAGCAAAAGAGCTCACCTTCGGAAAGAATCCCAAGAAAAAACTCCAGAAGTCTTCTTCAACCTACTGGATGGAGCCTTAAAACACTGTCCTTTGGTCTCAACTATTCTTTTTGATAGTTGGTTCAGTTTTCCAGCCCTCATCCGCAAATGTGCTCTTCGCGGATTATCAGTGGTGTGCATGCTCAAAAACACCCCAAAAATTTACTATTCTTTTGGTGGAAAAGTTCTTTCTCTTTCCTCTCTTTTCACCAGAATTCAGAAAAGACCACACGGCAATATCATTGGATCGGGTGTCGTGAATCTCAATCTCACTGGGAAACCACTTTTAGCTCGGATTGTCTTTGTCCGAAGTGAAAAACAAAAATCTCAATGGTTGGCACTGCTTTCAACTGATCTGTCTCTTTCTGAAGACGAGATCGTCACCCTCTATGGGAAACGCTGGGATATCGAGGTTTTCTTCAAGATGGTGAAATCGGTCTTGAAACTCACTCGGGAATTTCAGGTTCGATCCTATGATGCTCTGGTATCCCATACCAGTATCGTCTTTATCCGCTATATCATGCTCGCGGTTATTGCCCGGAGAAACACCGATCCCCGAACCTTTGGCGAGCTTTTCTATGCCTGCTATGATGAAATTCAGGATATCACTCTTATGGAAGCACTCACTCTTCTTCTTGAGCTCCTGAAGACGACCATCAAACAGATTCTTGTCCTTTCAGAAGAAAAAGTCAAAGAGCTACTCATCTATTTTGTAAATAGTCTTCCAGCATGGTTGAGAGAAAAAGTGCTATTATTGAACTGCGAAAGTTGAGAAGGTAAATTATTAATATTTTACTTCAAACTTAATTATTCCTTTAGTGATCCCATGGTGATTCCTTGTATGAATTGTTTTTGGAAAAGGAAATATAAAATTAAAACCGGCAAGAAACCGATTGATAGCCCTGCCGTGAGAACTGCCCAGTCAGAAAGATATTGTCCTCTTTGAGTCATTATTCCAAGAGTTATTGTTTCCTTGCTGGGATCTTGAAGTAAAATTAAAGGCCAAATAAAATCATTCCATATCCAAACAAAAGTAAAAATTGCAACGGTAGCAATAGTAGGTCTTAGGAGTGGAAAAGCTATTCGGTAAAATATTTGGTATTCTTTACATCCGTCAATAACTGCAGCATCAATAATATCCTCAGGTATATCCGAAAAAGCTTGTCGAAACATTATAATCCCGTAAGCCGTCCAGCTTAAATAAACCAGAATAATACCAGTTAAAGTATTTAATAGTCCAAAAAAGGTAATCACTCGATATTGAGCTATCATAATTGAAGAAGGGACGATAACTAAACTAAGCATAAATAGGAAAAAAAGACCGTTTGAGCCTTTGAAACGGTATCGAGCAAACCCATATCCAGCAGCAGCTGAAAGAAAGAGCACGCCAAGTAAAGACACTATGGTAATTATGATACTATTAAAAAAGTAAGATCCAAACCTTCCTAAGGTCCAGACTTTTTGGTAATTTTGAAAAGTAGGTTGAGTTGGTAAACTTATTGGGTTTCTAAAAATATCCCAGTTTTCTCTAAGAGAAGTGGATAAGGTCCAGAAAAGCGGATAGGCAACCATGATAAAAAGAACAATAAGAACAAAATAAGTGATTCCTCTGCTAATCATATCTTTTTTATACATGTTCATTCTTTCCTTTCAAACATCCTTAAAATTACTAAAAATCTGTTGGTTATTTTCACGCTTTGCTCTGCCCCATTCCGGTAAATTTAAAAATCAGTATTCCTAATACCATTCCAAAAATGAGGAGAATAACTGAAATAGCACTACCATATCCGACATGCTGATAGGAGATTCCATGAGAAAAAGCCCAGGTTGCAAGAACTTCTGTTCCGTGATTTGGTCCTCCCTTGGTGATGACATAGGGAATGGTAAATACTTTCATTGCCCACATTGTGGCAAAAAGTATAGCTACTGGAGCTACGCTTTTCAGCATTGGTATTGTAATAAAGATGTTTTTTTGAAATGTATTGGCACCATCAATCTCACAGGCTTCATAAATTTGGGGATCAATCATTTTGAGTCGGGAAATAAATATAAACATACTCCATCCAAATCCATACCATATTTCAATTAAGATTAATAACCAAAGCGCTTTTTGAGAGCTTGAAAGCCATAGTCCTAAACCAGTAAGTTGTTCAAGGCCTATTTTTCTTAAAAGTGTATCAAGTACGCCTAATGATGGGTTGAGAATTGTTTCAAATAATAAACCAATAATTATTTGAGATAGAATAGCAGGGATGAAATAGCTGCCACGAAGAAAATTTCCCAGGAATAGCTTCTTTTGCTCCAAAAGTAAAGCAACAATTAATCCTAAAATGCACTGGAATCCAACCGCAGAAACAACAAAAAAGAGGTTATTTTTTAGGGCTAACCAAAATACATTATCTGTGTACATTTCACGGTAATTTTGAAATCCAATGTATCGGATCGTATCAAAACTAATACCATCCCATCGGGTTAAAGATAAACTAATAGTTCCCATGAAAGGGACAATCATGAATAATATATAAATCACTAGAGCGGGCAGGATAAAATAACAAGGTCCTGACCAGAAAGAAACTCTTTTTGAATTCATTATACCCTCCCTCCTGGGTAGTCAAGAATAAGCTGGAGATTTGAATCTCCAGCTTATTCTTTTTGTTATTGCATGAGTTTTTGTAATTCTTCTACATGAATCTTTTCCATATGTTCGCACATTTCTTGTGGGGTGATTTGCCCAGCTGTTAATGCGGTCATATCATTATAAAGTGCTCCAAAACCAACCGCTGGTGGGCTCCAGACATCCATAAAGCGATAGGTACCAGTATTGGTTTCAACAATGTCTAATTGTGCATTTTGAAATTCATCCAATTCTTCGTCTGGAGCTGATCCAATGACTATGGGTAGGTTGTTAGCAATTTTGAACCAAGAGTTATACATCACTTCTGGTCGAGTCCAGGTTTCTAAGAATTCCAGACAAAGCTCCGGATATTGAGTGGTTTTACTAATTTGTAAGTTAGCAAAGAAATCTACTAATTGATCATCTCGATCAAAACCATATTCTCCTTTAATGCGTGGGAACCAAAAGAAACCCCATTCATAGTCGGGAGGCATATCATAAGAGGTGTACCAGTTGCCAGTGAATAAAAATAGTGCCCGATCACCGAATTGCTCCATTTTTGCCATATCCATACTATTCATGGCAGCACCTGGTGAGAAAAATTCTTTTGTACGAAGATCGTCAAAATACTCAGCAGCTTTTAGCCAACCGGGATCTGTCCATTTTGGTCCTTGATTGGGATCCCTTCGATCGATCATATTATTGATTGCCTCAGCGCTAACGGTCTGGTTGAGAAAATGCTGATAAATATGTTGTGCCGGCCAGCCTTCATTAGCTCCTAATGCAATGGGGATATAATTCTTACCCTTCGCTGTTTCAAAGATATTATAAAGCTCTGCGTATTCTGTAGGTTCGGTTAACCCCATTTCATTAAAAAGTTTCTTATTATAAAAAACTGCTTCAGTAGTAAATCCGATCATTGGAACAGCGACATATCTTCCCTCAAATGACATAGCTGATTTTGCTGACTGGGGATAACGATCACCGTATTTTTCATACCACTCAGTGAGATCCAACAATTTTCCTTGCTTAAAAGTTTCAATCATGGTATAGGGATCTTCTGATTCAGAAATATCCGGTGGGGTTCCGCCAGCAAATGCCATTCTGACCATTTGATCTGCTTCTAAATTGGGCATAACCCGACGGCTTATTTTAACATTGGGGTGTTCTTTTTCAAAGATATCAATAATGTATTTAATTGCTTCTTGTTCTCTTGAATCGTTACGTTGATCCCACAAAGAAAGCGTAATCTGCTGAGCACCAACAACAGTGATTAAACTAAAAGCCATAAAAACTACCAGTGAAAAGATTAAAATAGATGCGGTTAAACGACTTTTCATTTAAATACCTCCTTTTAATTTAATACGATGGATTCCATTCCCTATCTAAACCATTACATGAAACCCATTTTTTACTCAGATAAAATTAACTTTCTAATAGAAATTCAGTTGTTTGGGTAATCACCTTCTCAACCCAGACGACCAAATCATCTCCTTCAATTTGACTGCGATAGAGCTCTGGACTAAGTGTTTCACCATTTAATCGAACTTTAACGTCAGGGGTTTTCCAGTTACTGATAATGAATACTGGGTTGATAACTGATTCTTTTGGGAACATTCGAAATTGAATTCGGTCATCTCCATATTTTCTGAATCGATAAGCCATTTCAGAGAATGCATATCCTTCATAAATAATTTGTCCTTGACTCATTCCAGGAAGGTTCCCATGACTTTCAAATCCAGTTTGAATAACAGCTGGGTTATACCAAGATTTAAGAAGATTGACTAAAGACGAGGTAGGTTCATTTGTTGCCCCAGTAAGGAATAACCAGGAAGTTGGGCGATGAGGTCGATCTGCAGGAATTGAAGTATAGTTGCAATCGACGATACAGGAATGAGTGGCGATATCCTTGATGTTTTCATTTGCTTTAGCAGCTAAAATGAAATCTTCCATGTCAGTAGCTGGCCAGTGCTTATAAATATTATTAGCACCATCAAAGAGACCAAAGTAGGGGTGGTTTTTTCCACAGGCGACACAAGGTTGGAAAGGAAAAATTCTTTTGTCCTTGACAAAAATTACATAGGGATTTGGACGATCTTTGACATGAACTCGACCGATATACTCATTCCAATCACTTATTTCCGGAAAAACAGAACAAAGAGGACGAGTTCCGTCATTGTTGGGATTGGTTGGTAACGGCCATGGGAGGCTGATTTTCTTTCCCTCAGAATTTTGGAGAGTCCACGCTTCTTGGGCATTTAAAACCTCATCAGGAGTTGTTCCCTTTCCATTGACTAGAATCCATTCCAGGACTTGCCAAAAATTGGGATTTCCTCCAAAGTCACTTTCATTCCCAGGCCAAGCTACCAATTTTCGGACGGCAACTCCATTAGGATAAACAGTATAATATTCATCAGCAGTGGTATTCCCATTGAAAACTTGATATCTTACGTTACAACAAGCATAATGCCAGTGAACTCGTGCTCTTGCCGGACCGGATTTTAGGATTTCGATTCGACTATATTTCAACTGTTTGTCCATTATTGGTTCATAGCAATGATGATCTTCTGGGCTGTTTGTTTCAAGCCATTCTGGTGTAAACCAGACACCATTACCGACGTCCCAACAGGCTACGTACTGGGCTTTTGACCAAAAAACCAATCTCCAGGGTTTGTCGAATTCAACAATAACTGCATGACCCTTTGCTCCGGAGAACTCAAGCTGAGTTTCATATGCTTTCATTTAAACACCTTCTTTAAAAATTTATTTTTAATTAATTTCAATTAATTATCGACTTTGTTGTACCTCTTTCAATTAATTGAGTTTCTAAAATATGATGCTGAACCTGTTTGGGATTTTTTTGTTCTACCAAGTTGATTATTTCTTGAACGAGAAGACTTGAGAGGGTATCAATTGGTTGTCGAACAGTGCTTAAGGGTGGATAAAAGTAAGAGGCCAACAAAGAGTCGTCGTATCCAATCACTGATACATCGTTAGGAATAGTTAGGCTTTTTTCTTTTAAACCCTTGATAACCCCTATGGCAATTTGATCGCTCGGACAGACAACTGCAGTTATCGACTGGCAATGATCATAAACATCCTTAATACCCCAGTAACCAGCGTTTTCGTCATAAGTTGGATTGAGATAAATTAGCTGAGAATCTTCAGGAAGGTTATAATGTTTTAGAGCTTTTTTGTAACCTTCCAAGCGATCTTCGGCATAAATATAATTGGGAGAAACTCCGACATAAGCAATTTTTTTATGCCCTTTTCGTATTAAAAATTCGGTTGCTTTAAAAATTCCATTAATATTGTCAACATCAACAGAAGGAATCTCAGGATATTCAGGTGATCTTCCGAAAATAACAAAAGGTTTTTTTTGTTTTAATAAATACTGAATCCTTAAGTCATTATGTTTTGGATCAACCAAAATAAATCCATCTACTCGATTTTCTTTTATAAGAAATTCATAACTCATTATCGGATTATAGTCTTGGTAGTCCTTATAAATTAAAAGGTAATAATTATTGAAAATGAGATTTTCTAATAATTTGGGTATTAAATCAATAAAGGTATAATTTTCTACGAAATACTTACTCTTATGAGGAATTATCAAGCCAACTGTATTGGTTTTTTTGGTTTTAAGACTTTGTGCTAAGGCGTTTGGTTTGTAACCTAACTTTTCGATCGAATGAAATATTCTTTCTCGCGTCTTATTACTGACTGCTCTTTTGTTACTTAATGCATGAGATACAGTTGTAATTGACACTCCTGCATCTTTGGCGATATCACGTATAGTAACCATGAAACCCTCCTTCAAATAATATATACAAAACGTTTTGCATTTGTCAATTCATAATTTTAGATTTAGAAAAAAAATAGATAAAACATATTCGAATATTGAGTACTAAAAGCAATAATAACCAAGCATTTTATTGTAATTTATAATGGAGGGATGTAATTTTTTAATGAAGGTTATAAAACACAAAACGTTTTGCTTTTTATATAATTAATGTCTTTAAAAAAATGAATTTTTTGAGTTCTTAAATCAATGAGTGATACGCTAAAAATTTTCAATTAGTAAATCTTCATAGAAAATCATTGGAAAGTAGTATGATTATTCATTTAAAAAAACTAGCCCCTCCTTTTTAAAAAATAATAATAATTGAAGTGTATTTTTAAGGATAAAGTGCTTTGAATGGGCTCAAAAGCAATCTCTATTCGTTATACACCCGTATTTCGTAAATCCGCGCTGAAGGTTCCCCTTGGGTAGCGTAGACCTCGATTTGGAGTTTTTGAGTTGTGATAGGTGAAAACCGATGGATTCTTCTCCTTTGGTAATTGTCATGGCAGTGGATGATTTCCTTCCAGGTACCCTGAGCATCATAAAACAAGGCATAGTCTTTGACACACTCAGGAAAACGATAGAGAGGTGGCGTGGACATATGGGTTTGAGTAAGATTGGTATCGAAAGTCAGGTAAACCGTATTGAAACTGGTTTCGACTGGAAATTCCAACGTTACCGTTTGTGGCATACCTTGAGAGGGATCGGAAATCCAGATATTGGTCCAGTTTTCTGGACGACTCACTCCACTGAGGATATTTTCTGCTTCGTAGGGGAAGACTTCGGGATAAATCCTAATGGTATATGCTCCTTTGGTTGAAGTCCATTTATTTTTTTCTTTTGATAAAGATGCCGTTCCTACCGGTGGTATTTTATGATATCTCCAAAAGATACCGGCTTGTGAACGGGCAGTGATAATATAAAAAGATTTCAGATCCACTGAAAGATTGATGGGGACCTTCACCCAGGAAACACCATTAGCAGGTGCACTCACTTTTTGTTTTGTGAGAATTCCTTCCGATCCATCGTAATCCCAAATATGCTTGGCTTTTTTAAGAGTAACCTCTATTTCAACCGGCTCGGAGAGATGGGATTCGACATAGAGATCAATTGAGTCAATGTGGTCGGAAGTTATTGGAAAAATCAAGGCTCTTTCAACTTCAAGCCCAGTCATTGATATCGTCCGCTGCCGGGGGTGGTCATACTCGGTCGCCAAATCGCCTTGGGCAAATTGGAGCTTGGCTGAACTTGATGCGGTGATTTCGGCATCCTGAGCTAAGTCTTTCGGATCGCTATTCTTTATTTGAGGGATGAAACCATCCTGTTTGAGGAGAAGCTGTTGGAGTTCGTGGATTTTCTCCGGATACAGTTCTCGAGGTTGAAGAGAATATTTGGTACACAAATAAGCGGCGGTGCCAGCTGCCTGGCCAATGGTCGAACAAGTGCCCATCAAACGAGTGGTTCCTAGAGCGACATGGGTAACACTAATATCCCTTCCTGCCATCATCAGGTTGGGAATGTCTTTGGAATAAAGCGATCGAAATGGAATACTGTAAACGGTAGCTTGCCGTTTTCCAATTTCTTCTGATTTTCCTGGAAACGACGGTTCAGGAGGTAAATCTTTTGCAAGAATGCCTCCTGGAGTGTGAATATCGACAAACCATCCCCCGTAGGCTACTCGGTCATCAAATAAAGATCCATAAGTGACATCTTTTTCTTTCATAATATAATCACCCATAATCCTTCTCGACTCTCGTTTTCCAGGGACCATTCCAATCCAATTGAGAACCAAGTGGTCAGCTTGATGGTCGTCGTGATTTTTTATGTGGTTCCAAACCGCCAGGACCATTTTAATGAGTTCCTTTCGGATATTTGCATGATCTGCTATGGTATGATAAGGAGGATTTCCAATTTCGATCCACCAATAGCCAGCTTCAACATCATGATGGGTGCGAAAAGCTAAGTCTTCATCGCTGGAGAGTTGGGGAACCCAATCCGGTGGGGTAAATGGAACTGGGAAACCGACATCTCTCGCATGGAAGAGTAAGCTACTCCCCTGAGTATAGCTGTCGGCTTTTTCTGGTGCTAAACTTTCTTTAAATTCACTTCTCGCTTCCCTTCCCATCCGGAATTCCGCTCCTGCCTGGTAGGCGATCACGCCATCTCCAGTGGCATCGATAAACAAACGACCTTTAAGAACGATCTCTTTTTCTGATCCGTTTTCATAGCATACGATTGAATCAATCAATTTTGGATTGGTTTTCGACATCAGAACCTTCTGAGCTGGTGTATCGATATAAAGGTCAAGATTTTTTTCATTGGCCGCAGCTTTATATAAGGTATAGTCCCAGGTTGAAGATCCATGACCGGTCCAGATTCGTGCAGTATCCTGAAAGCGATCCTCTAAAAAAAACTCTTCCAGTAGGCCAGTTTCTCTTGCCCAGGGGTTGAAATCGCAAGCTCCCCCAACTGGAACGCGAATTTCGCTGCTGGAATTTCCGCCAAGTACTGGACGATTTTGGACCAAGGCAACTCGACATCCCAAGCGTGCAGCAGCGATAGCAGCACAGGTTCCGGCCAAACCTCCTCCGACGACGATGAGATCATATTGTTCGCTCATGAAAACCTCCTTAGTCATTCTTCTTTACAATATTATAATTTTTGCTTTGCAAAAACCGTAATTGCTGTCTAAGCGTTTGAAAAAAATTAAAAAATAAAAAAATGCAAAAGGATAGACATCCATGTTGCTTTGCAACACCAGATGATGATGAAAATCCCTATCTAAATCCGTCATTGCGAGGAGGCTAACTGTCTTTTAGTTAGACGACGTGGCAATCTCCTCCACCCAATCAGTCATTCTGAGGAGCGTATTTTGCGACGTGAGAATCTCATCTTTTTCCGTTTCACAGTTCCACGATTACCAAATTCCATAACATTAAAAGATGAGATCCTTTATCTTTTTTTCCCATAGACCCCTTAGCTTTTTTCTTGAGATAGCTTTTTTCTAACTTTTTTATAATCCTTTTGTTAATTTTTTTGTTTTCCTCTCCCCTGGTGGGAGAGGATTAAGGTGAGGGGGGAACCAGATTATCTCTTCCTGGCTCAATTTAAAAACGCCTAACCGGGATCTTAGCCCAGGCTTTTCACCCTCATCCTAACCTTCTCCCATCAAGGAAGAAGGAATGAAAGATTACACCACCTCGATCCCTCGGTGCTTTCCGCCAATACTCCCCCTCGGTTTTTTCATCCTCATCTAGTGCCGCGAAACGGTATAATGGTCTACCCTTTTACGGCTCCAAAAGTAAGACCGCTGATGAGTTGTTTTTGAGCTAAAAATGAGAAGATAAAAATTGGCAGGACCGCCAGGGTTCCTGCCGCACAAATTTGACCCCAGAAGATACCCATTTCACCGATCAGCTCTGGTACTGCGACTGGTATAGTTTTCGTATTGGTACCGGTGAATATTAAGGCAAAGAGAAATTCATTCCATGAGAGGGTAAAAGCAAAAATCGAAGTCGCCGCTAAACCTGGCCGACTGAGAGGAAGCGTGATTCGTAAAAAAGCAGTCAGTCGCGAACACCCATCTATAACCGCTGCTTCTTCCAGTTCTCTCGGAATGGACAGAAAAAAGCCTCGCATCATCCAAATGACAAAGGGGGTTTGAAAGGCAGTATATAAAAGAATGATCCCTCCATAGGTATCGGTGAAACCCAGTTTCCTCATGACTAAAAAAAGTGGGACCACACCCGCTACCGGTGGAAGCATTCGAGAAAAGAGGACCATAAAGAGGAGGAATTTTCGCATCGGAAAATTGTATCGGGCGAAACTATAGGCAGCAACTGCCCCTAAAATGACCGATAATACTGCCGTCCCTGAGGCGATAATGATACTATTTTTAAAAAAGTAGGTGAGATTGAGCCGGCTGAACAGATCAATATAATTGGCACCAGTAGGCTTAAAAAACAAAAAAGTTGAAAACAAGTTTAAAGGTTGTTTGAAAGACATCAAGACCATTTGAATGACCGGTGCAATAAAGAGAATAACCAGGATAATAATGATGCCTTCTATTTTTCGGCTCATACTTCCATCTCCTTATACAAATATCGGAAGAAAACAAAACTAATCAGCAGGGTGAGGATAAGAATGATCACCGAAAGAGTTGAAGATGTCCCACCATCCCAGAACCGGAACATCGTTCGATAAATCATGATGCTGAGAGTTTGGGTTGAACCACCCGGTCCCCCACCGGTTAAGACCCAGATGATATCGAAAGCCCGAAGGGTGAAAATAGTTTGAAAAAGAAGAACAATCCAGATAATGGTTTTTAAAAGCGGTACAGTAATGAGAAAAAATATTTGTACCGACGATGCTCCATCAACTTTAGCGGCGTCATAGGGTTCATCAGGTAAAGCCTGAAGACCGGCGAGAAGGACCAAAATGACAAAAGGAATCCCCCTCCAAATTTCAGTTACGGTGACCGAAAAAAGCGAGGTAGCCGGATCGGCGATCCACCCCGGCCCTCTTATACCGAAAAAACGGAGAATCTGATTAATTTGGCCCAGGTCCGGATCCCAGAGGAGACGCCAGATCAAGCTGATTATGGCAGGGGCACTGATATAGGGAATGAGTACAATAGAACGAGTGGTTTGCTTGGCAAATTTTTGACCGTTAAGTAGGTAAGCCAAGCCCAAGCCGAGGACAAATTGGATTCCAACCACAATTCCGGTGAATTGAAGAGTTATTTTCACCGAATTCCAAAATACCGGATTATTAAACACATCAAGATAATTTTGCAATTTGATAAAATTAAAAGTTGGAGGAAGAACTTTCCAGGAAAAAAAACTGAGGTAGACGTTATAAAAAACCGGATAAATCAACAAAGGGAAAATGATAGCGAGAGCAGGAAGGATCAGCAAGTACGGAACGCTTTTATTAAATTTTCTTGAAGCCATTCAATAGCCTCCAAAGCAAGATTGAAGCTCCATTTTAAAATTATTTATCTCCCACGCGGCATAGGTCAATGCCGTGTGGGAGATGGTATTATTAGAATTTATTGAATGAGTTTCTGAATTGCGCTAGCGGCATCATCCATTGCCTGTTTGGGGGTTTTGGCACCGGTGAATGCTTGATGAAGCTCGCGAGCGACTGTCTCCCGGGCTTCGGGGAAGATTGGAGAAGGAGAAGGCATTTTCCCGACGGCGTACACATCGGCAATGATCGCGGCAGCTTCTGGTCCTACTGCATTGATAAATTCCTCACTCTGGAAGCTCGATAAACGAGTTGGACCATTTCCACGAGCGACCATGTATTTTTGGGCCTCGGCACTGGAGATAAACTTAATGAATTCCCAAGCAGCCTCGACTTCTTTGCAGTTTTTATCAATAAACACTGCCCAGCAACCCATATGCCCATATCCTAATCCTTTATCGGGTTTTTGCGGAAGTTTGGCCATTCGTGCATTGCCAGCGATTTTAGAAAGCTCTGGTTTGTTCCAGTCAATATTATATTGCCACCAAAGAGTGGTCATGGCAGCCAAACCTTCCTGCATGGCAGTTTTGACTTCACTGGAGGTATAGGAAAGAGTTCCGGCGGGAACGACCTTAAAGGTATTGAGAAGATCGGTCAGTAAAGCGGCGGCTTCTACACCGGCTTCATTATTCACTACAACCTTCTCACCATCAAAAAAAGCACCGCCATGGGGATAGAGCCAGCTTTCAAAATCATCAATAAGCTGCGATCCTTCTTTTCCCATGAAAGCGTATCCATATACATCCACAACCCCATCTCCGGTTGTGTCCTTGGTGAGAGCTTGAGCATTGCTGACAAATTCATCTATGGTTACTGGCACGGCTAATCCGAATTCATTATAGAGATCTTCGCGATAATGAAGCATGGCTGCGCCGGATCTGATCGGCAAAGCAACCAATTTTCCATCTGCAGCTCGGAAAGCTTCGATGAGACCGGGTACGTAATCATCATAATCCTCAATTTCAGAAATGCGGGAATCCAGTTCAAGGAAGACATCCGATCCTAAATCGTTACGCCAAGTCGTATTGGATAAGGAGATAACATCAAAGGTGCTGCTTCCCGAAAGCATTTCCATCATGGCTTTCTCCATGATGACGTCTACTCCATAGAGCACCGGTACAACTTCAATTCCAGTTTTTTCTTGAAATTGCTTGAGTAACTCACCGTCGCCAGTTACAGCGAAATGAACTGGGTGGGCTAACCATTGAATTGTAGTCGCTGAAACCAAAGGGGTTAAAACCAGGAAAACGAATATAACCATAAGGAAAAACGCTGTCTTTTTGGTACACCATTTCGATTGAGAAAAATCAAACATTTCTTCTACCTCCTTAAATATTTTGGAAAATTGGGGAACCAAGATGAAGCCCTCAGTTATTTTTATTTTTCAGCAGTAATATGCTTATCACCTCCTTAGTGGAATAGACTGTCATGCCACTTTTGTGGCACCAGATGAGGATGAAAATAGGTATCCAGGAATCGTTTCCCCCTTTAGCAAAGGGGGTTAGGGGGATTTGAATTATTTCCCGCTCCGTCATTCAGGCTGTGTCATAATTATTCTGTAAATTTTTTACCACCACTTAGGTTAATATTTTACAGGAATATTGGGAATAAATAACCAAAAAACTGAAGATAAATAGAATATATCCTCCACTTTCAAACTCTTTTTAGTGTATGAAAGAGATTGTGACCCAGCCTGATTGCGAGGAGCGCAGCGACGTGGCAATCTCATCAACCCGCCCCGTCATTGCGAGGAGCGCAGCGACGTGGCAATCTCATCTTTTTAAATATTTATAAATAAAGAACCTAAAAGATGAGATCCTCACGGCTTCTTAATACGAAGCCTCAAAATGACGCCAGCGGCGTCAGATGAAATCCTCACGCGTAAAATCACCACTCAGGATGACTGATGAAAGGCACACCCCCCTAACCCCCCTCAATGGGGGAATTTGTTTGATAGTATTTTCAGGATAGACCCTCATGCTGCTTTCGCAGCACCAGATGAGGATGAAAATACCTATCTAAATCCGTCATTGCGAGGAGCGTCTTGTGCGACGTGGCAATCTCTACCATCCACTTAGTCATTCTGAGGAGTCCGGTGTTTTTGCCGGACGACGTAAGAATCTCATCATTTAAAGTATTTATGAAGAAAAAACTTAAAAGATGAGATCCTCACACGTAAAATCACCACTCAGGATGACTGATGAAAGGCACACCCCTTTGCATCCCCCCTCAATGGGGGAATTCATTTGATTGTATTTTCAGGATAGATTTATTGGTGTTCAATCTTTTATTATGACGAGGCGGCTTCAAAAATAACCCAAGAAGTCAAGCTTTTTTCTATTTTCCCATAATACGAGAGCAATATCAATAACATAAAATTCTTCAATAGAATCTTTATGAAGCCCTTTATAATGATAAAAGTGAATTTCTACAATTTTTTCGATCCAAAAATTCCAGCCGGTTATGAGTTATGGTCTTAATTTCACCTCTCCCCTCAACTGGACTCAGAATGGTAAGAACCTATGCCCTATTGTACTTGGAAAATTTAATGTCTTTGAACTAAAAATTTCAAATGATTGATTTTGATAAGAACAAGGATCCGGTTCCATGATATAATGAAAAAAAAGAGACTTATTTATGGAGAATTCAGGTGAAATTATGCTTCAGGTTGAACATTTAAAAGTTGAGGTAGGTAACGAGATCATTTTGAAAGACGTAAATCTTACCATTGGTGAGGGTGAAGTTCATATTTTACTTGGACCCAATGGAGCTGGAAAAACAACTCTATTAATGGCTATCATGGGAATGCCAGGATATACTATTTTAGATGGGCGAATAATTTTTCAGGAAAAAGACATAACTTCTCTGAGTGTAGAAGAACGTTCCCAACTGGGGATAGGAATGGCTTTCCAAAAGATGCCGACTATACCAGGAGTCCAACTTCAAACTCTCGGGAAATTAATTGTTGAAAAACATAAAAACTCAATATCCGTTGATGAGGTTTCGGAGAAAGTAAATTGTGGTTCTCTTTTAAATCGTAGTATTGGTCAAGGATTTTCTGGAGGAGAAGCAAAGCGGGCTGAGCTTTTTCAACTTCTTTTGCATCGTCCTATGTTTTCTATGATCGATGAACCAGAATCGGGTGTTGATCTTGATAACATATCGCTGGTAGGAATTGCCCTCCAAGAGCTTTTTGATAGGAAGTTAGTGAGAAAGAAAAAACGATCAGGGTTAATCATCACTCATACCGGGTTTATTCTGGATTATATAAATGCTGAAATGGGGCATGTTTTAATGGATGGGAAAATAATTTGCCAAGGGAACCCGAGGGATATTTTTTCCGGTATTAAGCTCAATGGATATGAAGCCTGCGTGAGGTGCGAGCGATGAAAAAAGATGAATATTTTCACGATATCAAACAAAAAGCTGAAGCAGCATATAATAAAAAAGCAGCATTAGGTCCGGATATTGACTTGAGTGAATTTTCAGTATGCTCTCCTCATGAAAAGGTCGAAAGTATCGAAAGCATTTCCCGATCAATGAAAGAGGCTGCTTTATATGCTGGTGTTGATCTACAGGAATCCGGTAATGCAGCAACCTATGTTCAGGTTGATCGTTCCGCCATCTTTGAAAAGATACAAAAAGCTTTTCAGGGAAAATTAGAAATTATGAGTATTAGCCAGGCAATTGAAAAATATCCTGAAGTGAGGAATTATTACTGGAATCTTATCCCGGTTGATTTTGATAAATATACCGCTTATACCGAATTGTGCCAGACCGAAGGATATTTTATCCGGGTCTTTGCTCATCAGCAGATTAATGTTCCCCTTCAAGCCTGTTTGTTGATGTCAGAGGAAGCCAGAGTGCAGAGTGTTCATAATTTAATTATCCTCGAAGAGGGAGCTCAAGCTAACATCAATACTGGGTGTGCTTCGGTTAAGGGAAATAAAAACGGTTTGCATATCGGTGTCAGTGAATTTTATATTGGTAAAAATGCCCAGTTAACCTTTACTATGATCCATAATTGGGGTGAAAATTTCCATGTTCGTCCCCGTACCGTAGTGGAAATGGAAGATAATTCATTTTACAGCAGCACTTATGTGCTTATGAAACCCCTTCTTTCCCTACAAACTTTTCCTAAGGCTATTTTAAAGGGAGAGAATGCCAATGCTAACTTCCAAAGCATCATTTTTGGGAAAGAGTCATCGATTATCGATGTCGGTTCCAATCTAATTATGAAAAGCCGAGGATGCCGGGGGAATTCGGTTTCTCGGGTTTGTGCTGCCGATCATTCGAAGGTATATGCTCGGGGTAAATTAGCTTCTTATCATGATGAAGCTCAGGCTCATTTAGAATGTAAGGGTATACTTTTTTCCCGCGATTCAGAGATTATTTCGATACCGGAACTTGAAGTTTACGGCGCTCCTAAAAGTCGTTTATCTCATGAAGCAGCGGTTGGACCTATAGAGGAAGAAGCAATTAATTACTTACGTTCACGGGGCCTCAGCAAAGAAGAAGCTCTATCCTTGATAACCAGAGGATTTTTGAACGTTGATCTTCCTGGGGTTCCACCAGCCTTAAAAAAGTATATTGAGGAAATTGTCAAGATGACCTCGCAAGACCTCATGTAAAAAAACCTTGCTGTAATCAATCTTTTTAAGATTATTTAAAAAATAAGCCCAGGTGCTCATCAAAGAAATGAGCAAAAGATGCCTGGGCTTTTCACTTTATTTCAATGATTAACCTTATTAGAAAATTTCGTTGATATATTGTTCCAGCTCACTTTCCGAGAGAGAGCGAGAAATTTGACGAGTAATCCTCCCCTGACGGTTGATAAAAACATTATGAGGGACACTCCGCACACCGTAGAGATCTGATACCGTTTCGTCTTCATCATCCTGTAGAACCAGGTATTGAACCCCCTGAGATTGGACGAATTCAGCGATACCGGCCCGGATACCAATCCCGATAACCATCAGCTCTTCACTGTCAGCGTATTTTTGATGTATTGAATTCAAGTGAGGGACTTCACTTTTGCAGGCTGGACAATTGGACATAAAAAAGCAAAGAACAATGGGCTTTCCTAAGTGGTCACTTAAAGTAAAAGATTGACCGCTTAAATCCAATAGGGTAAAATTTTTCTCCATCCCAGGAGTTTGAGTTGGAGTCGGAGTTGGCGTGGGAGGAGTTGGCGTGGGAGGAGTTGGCATACATCCAGTTACTGCTATTAGCATTATTACACAGAGAGCCATAATCAAAAGGGAAAATTTTTTCATCATATTTCCTCCTATTATCCATTGTTTGGATTATTATTGAAAAAATAATTAAATCCGTTTTTGAGATCAACTATTTAACACTAAAGTGAAACGAATCTTTTTATTATTATACGTTATGAGCATCTTATTCGTTTAAAAAAATTGAAAAATTTCGATAGTACTTTTTTTAATTCGTTGCTTTCAATTATTAAAATCTGCCCACAGAGGAGACATTTTAGATTATTTTTATATCACTGATTTGAGATTCTGAAAGAAACGTTGTTCTTTTGACAAATGTTGGTTTTTTCGGTCACTATTTTTTTTCATCATCATTATTCTCTTGGTTTCTCAAAATTTGAACGACCTTTTTCAAAGCCAATTCATCGCCAACATTTCCAGGAAAGATTATAAATGGCATTTGGTTAAAGCGTTTTTCTGGTTCTAAAAGCCATACTGGTACACCAGGAAGAATCTGTCCTATAGCGAAGGCTTTCTTTACACCCATCCCTTTGGTTGCGATATCACTGGCTGTTGATCCTCCTTTTGCAACGAAAAAGGAAGGTATAATTTGAATTTTTTTTAGGACAGCAACCAATCCTTCGGATATGTCGTTTGAACTTTCCCCAATCTCCTTTTCTTTACCGGCTATTCCTTCTTGTTCATCAGGTCGAGTGGTATAGATACATACATCAATGCCTTGTTTCAGCGCTTCATCGGTTTCTTTACTCACTCTTTCAGTTTCATGGTCACGAAGATCGGCTGATTGAGCTTTGGATATATCCCATTCAATAAATTTTATATTGTTTGTTTCTTGTAACTTTCTAAATTGTTCATTGGTTCTTTTTACATATGAGCCGATGATTATTAAACCAGCCTTGGCTTTTTTTTCCTGAGGAAATAAATCATAATGAGTCAAAATCGGTTTCGGCTTCTCCTTTTTTAATACTTTAATGAAAGATGCCGCTGTCCGAAAAATAAAGGATTTTCCTTGCCGAAAAGCCTCGGTTAATGAAATTACCAGGACTTTTAGATCGGTATATTCAAGAGCATTGACAATAAGTTTATTGAAGTTTTCTAAATTTATTAATTGATCACTTATTGATTTAAAATCCTTTTGTCGAATTGACTCTAAGGAGATACTCGATATTTGTTCAGGCTTAATGGAATAATTTGATTTTTCTTCGATCCAGTTTCTTAAATTTGATGCCTGGAATGCAAAATTTGTATCTTTGGAAAACTCGGTCTGACCAACTGGTTTAAGAACATTACCTTCTTGAACATATTGAATATCATTGGCGGTTATTCTTCCCCCTTCCCTAAAAAAGGGAATAAGAATTTCTCCGCCAAGGTTTTTCCACTTTTTAAGTTCGGTATAGATGACTTCAGTTTCTAAAGGATAGTGCCCCCTTAAAGTTGAGTCGCTTCGTGAAATTAACCAGAAATCCTGATGATCTTTTTCGAAAACTGTTCGCAAATTAGTACATAAATTTTTGTGAACCTTTATGGTTTCTTCTCTTGAGAGCGAACGTGAGTTGGTTAAGATAAAAGAGATCGGGTCGGAAGAATCGGCTATATGCTGAAAGGTATCTCTACCCCATCGGGTGTAAACTGGAACAGAATCAACGGCCTGTGCGCCAGTTGGATCATCATCTAAAACAATAATTTTCGTCGGTATTTTTTCCAGGGCATCATTCCATTGCTGATCGATGAATACAATATCGGTGCGAGTGTAATGAGGAAAACGGTTTAAAAAATCATTTAAAAGGAGCTGATCATTCATCAATAATCTTTGCTCCATGAAAGATAAAATACTGGCCTTCCCAGTTTAGATCTGTCTTCTTTTTATTCAATTCCATCGCTCCCAATTAAGATTCCTAAGCTCCAATATTCGTCCCCTTTTTTATTTAACCGTAGCATGGAACTCTTCTTTATCTTCTTTGCATATGGTCTGAATCAATCGTCTTGCCGACATCACTGCACTGGGCAATCCGCCTCCGGGTTCTATCCATTGACCACACATATAGAAATTCTGTAACCCTGAGAGAGTCTGAAGCGTTGGTTTGAGCACAGTCATGGTGTTTTGGGGAGTGATCAGCCAACCTTCAAATGATCCTTGCCAGTTACCGGTGTACCGTTCAAAAGTCAGAGGGGTAGCCACATCAACCATTTCGACATCTTGCGAAATACCGGGAAAGCGCTGGTTCAGCAAATGAACAATAGTTTGTCCAATTTGCTCTTTCTTTGCTTGGTAGGCGGCAGGATCAGACGATAAGTCTTTCCAATATTGGTAATTAGAAGGCATCATGACAACTAAACTGGTTTTTCCTGCTGGCGCCAAAGTTGGATCTTGATTAAATAGATGAACTGATAAACGGCTTTGTACAGCATCTCCAATCTCAGTAGGTTGACGAAGTGGAAAGCTCAAACCAGAAACTGATTGTGGCTCATCAGGGAATAAACGGTTTACTCCCAGGCCGATATATAATAATGCAGGAAACCGAGGCCATTTCTCATAACGCTCTTTGATTTCGTCGTCAACATATTTTCCATCGAGCATTTTAAAAATGGTACTATACCCGTCAGCAGCAGAAATAACTCGATCGGCGGTAGGTTGGCTTCCATCCTCTAATTTAATTCCAACCGCTTGGTTATTTTCAACTAAAATTTTGTTCACCCGACTTTGGTAATGGATTATACCGCCCAAGTCGAGATATCGTTGAGCCATAGCCTGTGACAAGGGCATCGATCCTCCTATAGGATATCCGGCGTTTTTCTTGTGAAGAAAACCAAAGGTAAAAAGGATGAAAAATATCGAGAATTCTGGTAACCACATTTCTTGGAAGGCATCTCTTAAAATCGGATCTTTAAAAACTTGGGTAAACTCATAGGTGCTTATCTTCATCATTTCATGGAAAGCTTTCCCTTTGGCAACATATAACCATCCTAACTTCATTTTTTTGCCTAAACGGGTCAACCAAGGGTCAGATGGAGAAGGTTGATCGAATTTCATACATAACCGAATACCCTGAATGAATTGTTGTATTGGTTTGGCGTCTTGTGGTGAAAAGTCAAGTAAATGTTTTTCTAATCGATCCACATCGCTATAGAGAATGAGAGTCCGACCATCGCTGGTTTCATAGCGCATAAACTCTTCTGGATTGACAATTTTGAGTCCTGGCATGACGCCGACCTCTTCCCAATAATGATACATCTCACTCTGAGGTGAAGTACCGACTAACCAGTGGACACAGCCATCGATAGTATATCCTTTGCGCTTCCATGCCGTACATAAACCACCGGGAAGATTGTGCATTTCGAAAATTTGGCTTTGATATCCATTCATTTGAGCATAGATTCCTGCTGAAAGCCCGGCAAATCCTGCTCCAATAACAATTATGGATTGATTCTTCATGAATGACCCCTCCAAAAAAATCAAAATTCGATAAGAACGATTCTGTAAAGCCACGGGTATGGTAAATTAAGCCCTTAAAAAAAAATAAAATTGTAGGGGCGACAATTTATTACGCCCGATTCATGGAGCGACATGCCATGGCATGTCGAATCTTAGGTTTTATCCCTCATCTGGTGCTACAAAATAGCATGAAGGTCTATCCTGAAAATACCGTGAACTGTGAAGTGTGAACCGTGAACAGTTTAAAAATCCACCCTCATCCTCACCTTCTCTGTACGAACGGGGACATAGGTTACACTTTAGTCTAAGGACATAGGTAACACTTTTTAATCATCTTGAATCTCCGTTGATTCAAAAGTAAGGGTCTTTTTATCAATTATACCAATATCATAGGTAGAGAAACTAACTAACCAGGAATGAGTATAGTCTTTGAATCCGAGAAGTTCACCAGCAAAGACTTTACTGATTCTGATCAGACGGTTGCCATAAAGAGAAATCCGTCCTGAGGAATCGACTTTACGAGTGAGCGTATGATGAGGATATTCACAATCACTTAAGGTTTTTGGATAGGGCCGGTCACTTTTGTGGTACCAGGAAGCTGGGGTTTCTTGGTTGATTGCTTCATGGGGTCGTACGGTGTTATAGATGGTTTTAAAGGTTTCAAAGCGGTCTTGTTGGGTGAAAAGATTGGTGGCTGGTTTTTGACAGGCCTCTTCTTTTAAGGTGCGGTGCATCCGTTCATGACGGCTATTTTGTTCTGGATGTCCCGGATCAATGCGCTCTAAGATGATGCCGAGTTTCACTAACCACACCGAGAGTTGAGTGAGTCCAAAGGGAGAGTGAAGAGAAGCAAAGGGACTCCCGTTATCACTGCGGATCACCTGGGGAAGACCATATGTGGAAAAGCACTCTTTGAAGACCGGAAGGGATTCTTGAATGCTGGGAGAGGAAAGAGCTTCACAGGCAAGGAGATACCGGCTATAGTGATCGGTGATGGTTAAAGGATAACAGTATTTCCGATCTTGGGTTCGAAATTGTCCTTTAAAGTCGACACACCAGATCTCATTGGGTTCATGGCTGGTTCGAAGTTGACTGGTTGGCACACTTCTTCTCAATCGACGAGGGTGTGATCTCACCAGTCCATGGCGAGATAAGATGGCACTGATGGTACTGATTGCTGGAAAGACAATATCGGGATACTGTCTTTCCAAGGCGGGCTTGAGCTTTTTAGCTCCCCAACTGGGATGCTTGAATTTGGTATCCAGAATCATTTGCTCGGTCAGGGCATCAGTTTGACCCGCCAGGTGATGAGGACGTCGGGATTGATCTTTAAGTCCATCCAAACCAAAGGCTTGAAAACGATGAATAAACTTATAGGCGGTTTTTCGAGAGATTCCATATTCTCGACACAAATCTGTCACCTTTTCCTTGTTGAGATAACGATAAATCAATTCTTGTCTGAGATCCACTTTGTGTACCTCCGTCCATGGCATAAGGCATTCCTCCTTATGCCAGTAGTATACAAAGTGTTACCTATGTGTCAGGAACTTTCTGTTACCTATGTGTCCGGATCATACCCTCCCATCAAGGGAGAAGGAACTATGAATTCTTTTTTTCTTTTTTCCCTCGCCCCTTCGTGGGAAAGGGTCAGGGTGAGGGGGCAACTCGTTTTCATCCTCATCTGGTGCGGCAAAATAGCATGAAGGTCTATCCTGAAAATACCATCTTATAAATTCCCCCATTGAGGGGGGATAAAGGGGGGTGTGCCTTTAATCCGTCATCCTGAGGCTTCGCATTCAGAAGCCGTGAGGATCTCATCTGACGCAGCCAGCGTCATCCTGAGGCTTCTCATTCAGAAGCCGTGAGGATCTCATCTTTTTATATTTTAATTTTGGAAAAGATTGAAAAGGATGAGATTCTCACGTCGTCCGGGAGAAGACACCAGACTCCTCAGAATGACAAATTAGGTGGCAGAGATTGCCACGTCGCATAGGATGCTCCTCGCAATCAGGCTGTGTCATAATTATTCTGTAAATTTTTTACCACCTCTTATGTTAATATTTTACAGTAATATTGGGAATAGATAACCAAAAAACTGAAGATAAATAGAATGTATCCTCCACTTTCAAGCTCTTCTTGGTGTGTGAAAGGGATTGTGACACAGTCTGAATGACGGAACAGGAAAAAATTTAAATCCCCCTCACCCCCTTTGCTAAAGGGGGAAATTGATTCTTGAGTATATATTTTCATTCTATTTTGGTGCCACGAAAATGGCATGAAAGTCTATCCTGAAAATACCTGTTCCGTATGAGGAACAAGTCTATCCTGAAAATACCGGAATGATTTTTTAAAGGTAACTCATATTAAGTAACTCACCAGAATCTCATCCAGGGCTTTCACCCTCATCCTCACCTTCTCCCATCCAGGGAGAAGGAACTCTGAATTCTTTTGTTCTTTTTTCCCTCGCCCCTCGGTGGGAGAGGGCCAGGGTGAGGGGGCAACTTATTTTCATATTCATCTGGTGCTGCGAAAGCAGCATGAGGGTCTATCCTGAAAATCTATATGCTGGCATGATAAATCAAGCCCTACAAAAGAATCAAAATATGGAGTGGCACAATAAATTGTGCCCGACTAATGTAGCGACATGCCATGGCATGTCGAATCTTGGATTTTCATCCTTATTTGGTGCCACGAAAATGGCATGAAAGTCTATCCTTATTATCGCATGTTTCTATGGAAAGAATAATTGAAATTTATATTTTAATTGTATTATACTCAGTTTTTTTATTGAAAAATTAATATCCTAAAGTCGAGGGTTTTTCTTTATGCAGAATTTTTATTGCATCTGAATGAAGAAATACCTCGACTACCCGAGGATCAAACATTTTCCCACTTTGTTTACGAATATAGTCAAGAGCTTTTTTAACTGGCCAGGCATCACGATAAGGGCGTTTGCTGGTCAAGGCATCAAAGTTATCGGCAACGGCAAAAATTCGAGCCGAAAGTGGAATAGCTTCGCCTTTTAGGCCTTGGGGATACCCACTCCCATCCCATCTTTCATGATGACAGTAAGGAATGTCGATAGCTGGGTGTAGATATTGAATGGGTGAAAGCATCTCATAGGCATAAATTGGATGCTTCCTCATTATTTCCCATTCTTCCTTGGTAAGCTTTCCTGGTTTAAAAAGAATTGAGTCATGAATACCCATTTTACCGATGTCGTGAAGGAGCGCTCCACGCCGAATGTGTACTAAGTCTTTTTCTTCGACTCCCATTTCTCGAGCGATGAGAAGAGTTAACTCGGTCACTCGTTTACTATGATTCTCCGTTTCCCTATCTTTGAGGTCTAAAGCATAAGCCCAACCTTCAATGGTCGCATCATAGGTTTCGATCAGCAAAGCATTAGTTTTTTCCAAGTTGTAAAGCAATTCTTCTTTCTCGACTGCAATAACCACCTGTTCAGCCAGGCTTCTCAAAAAATCGTACCATTCCTCACTCCCGATATGGAGAGAGCGATTAAAAATTTCCAGGACCCCAAACAACCGCCCTTTGGCTAAGAGAGGTACAGCATAATATGAAATGAAGCCTTCATCCCGGAAAAGATTGGTTTGACAATAAGTGCTATGATCGCTCACATTTGGAATGGAAATGATTTGACGTTCCAAAGCAGCTTGGCCGGCAAAAGCGTCGCCTAATTTCAAAGAGGTTTTTTCGATAGCAGGAGTGCGAAAACCAATTCCCTCAGCATAGATTAAAGTTTGTTGCTGGGGGTCATAGCGCAATAAAGAAGCAGCATCAATTTCTAACCGCTGAACAATCTGCTCCAAGGCAACTTTTTGAGCCAACATTGGTTCACTACTTCCTGAAATAGCCATATCGATGGTACGTAAAGCTTGGATATGCTTAAGGCGTTGTTCGGTTTCTTCAAATAAACGGGCATTTTCTAAGGATGATGCCGCATGATGGGCTATGGTTTGGAATAATTCTAAGCGCTCTGGATGAAAGAAGCCCGGTGTTTTACTGTAAAGATTCAATGTTCCAAAAGTCCGACCACGACCGATGAGGGGGAAAGCAGCAGAAGTTACAAAACCAGCTTGCATAGCTTGTACTTTCCAAGGGGTGAAAGAAGGATCGGTAGTGCTTTCTTCAACAATTTGATAAGTCCCACTCCGAATTGCCCGACCGGAAGGTCCCTGCCCTTCAGGAGTTTCGTCCCAGCGTATTTTTATTTGCTGAGGGTAAGAATGTTCTAATGGGTATTGGGCAATAATTTTTACTCGACCACCTGGTTCAACCTGAGCTAACCAAGCTAAACAAACACCAAACCTTTCAACACAAGTCTGCACAATTTCGTTAGCTCTTTCTTTTAGATTTAAAGTTTTAGTAAATTCTTGTGATAATTTGTATAAAACCTCCAAGGTATTTATTTGTTCTTTAATTTGATTCTCAGTTCTTTTTCTTTCGGTGATATCTTCCCCGGCACTGAGAGTACCGATGATTTCCCCGGTGTTATCGTATAAAAAAGTATTTTGCCAAGCAATGAGTATTTCTTCACCAGCTTTATTTACAATGGAGTTTTCATACTGTTCAAAAGATTGAATTTCTCCTGAGGTTATTTTTTGAAAAACTGATTTTATCGATGTTCTTAGGCTTTTTGGAATGAAATAATCGAACCAATTTTTTCCAATGATTTCCTCGGCTTCGAAACCAAGAATTTCCCGCCCTTTCCGGTTGATGAGCGTCACTCTTCCTTGATTGTCTAAAGCAACAAGGATGACCTGTACCAATTCCAGATAGGTTTGGGCTCGTTTCCACTCACTCCGTAGGGCTTCTTCCATTTGCTTCTTTATAGTGATATCCCTTCCGGTTCCAAGGAAAAGTCCATTTTGAATTTTAGTGATAGTTACCTCAAAAAGAATTTCACGACCTTGAGTATTGCGAAGAGTCCATTCCCCCGATTGAGGGTCCATGTTTTCTAATTGATTTATTTGTTCAGGGCGAGGGATAATGAATTCCTTTAAGTTTTTGGACAAAAGCTGGTTGCGACTATATCCAATCAGATTACTGGCAACATTGTTACAATTAACAATTTTTCCTTCATTATCTACAATCAGGATGGCATCGTTAGCTTGCTCAAAAAGTTGTCGGTAAAGATTTTCGCTTTCCTTTAATTTGAGATTCTGGTTTTCTAAATAATTGTATAAGATGACTAGTAATAAGCCGATTACCATATAGGAGGATAAACTCACGATGAGATCTTGAAGGAGAGAATGGTGGTGGGTAACTGAGGAGAAAATTATGAGTATAACACTCCAAACACTGGATAATATCCCTCCAACTAATTTCCAACGGTAAGCACTAATCATAAAAAAGGGAAGGATTAATATTGTCGTTATGATGGTGGGAAAATAATACGCTCCTAAAAAAAGAAAGACAGCATAAAGACTAATAAAAATGGTAAATAGAGTTGGAGTGTTTTGAGAGGGCTGAATTTTTTTTAATAAAGCCGTAGATATTTTCATTATTTTTTATCCGTTACTAAGATATTTTCATTCATTTTTCAATTATTTGAATTTTTAGAGTGAGTTCATAAGACGAATAAAGAAATCAGCAATAAAAAATGAATTGATGGAATTTTAAGATGAGTTAAATTGGTTATTTTCTTAAAAAAGTTCGCTCAGCCATAAGACGTTTCGAATATCTTTACCTAGATTTTGTCCCACGTCTTTCTTAAAAAATATCGGCATAATAACCAAAATCTTTAGTTCTATATAAATAGAAATGAGAAGATCCGATTCGATAAAATTCTTGAAACAACAAACTCGGAAATGGGAGAAAAGCTTCGCTAATCAACTTTTTTGTCTGAATTGACCAAGAAACTAAGGAAAAATCAAACGCAAGATAGTATCGTCACCTGGTCGAGGTCGCCCTCTTCCATCGCGATTACTGGTTAAAAGGTATAAATTGCCATCCGGGCCTTTAACCACATCTCGAAGTCTTCCAAAGTGTCCAGCAGACGGACCACTGGCAAACCATCGCTCTATTTCCTTGACTTGGTAATCGCCATCTTTGATCTCTAAGATAATCCTGAGCAAGGCTTGGCTTCTGAGAGAAGCAACAAAAAGATCCTTCCGGAAAAAAGTCATTCCGGTTGGAGGAGTTGAGTTTTGCCAGAAGACAATCGGCCCGATGAAAGCAGGGTTTTGGTGAATTCCTATTTCTATAGGCCACCCATAATTTCCTCCCGGGATGATCAGATTGATTTCATCATGACCCCGCCATCCCTGTTCGCCAGATGGTCCATGTTCGGAGGAAAAGAGATCACCGGTTTCGGGATGCCAAGCTAAGCCCTGCGGGTTGCGATTTCCATAGGAGTAAACCGGCGACCCAGGAAAAGGATTATCATTGGGTATCTTTCCATCGGGAGTTAGACGAAGAATTTTACCACCCCAGGAATCGAGGTCCTGAGCCAGCTTACCCTGAAAGGTTTCTCCAGTTGTTGCATAAAGCATTCCATCCGGTCCAAAAGCTATCCGGCCGCCATTATGATTCCGTCCTCCCGGGATATCATCAAAAATTACTCGTTCAAAAACTGCCCTATTGCCTTGGTCACGAAGTAATATTATCCGATTAACCAAGCCGGTTGCTCCCTGAAAGGTATGCATTGCATATATATAGGGTTCCTCTGGATAATTGGGATGGAGGGCCAGACCCATTAACCCCCCTTCTCCAATATGGGTAACCTCAAGAGTTGCGTAGGGTTCTTCTCGAAGAATTCCGTTTTCGATCAATCGAATTCTTCCCGGACGCTCACTTACCAAGGCGCGATTGTTGGGGAGGAAAATGAGAGACCAGGGGATTTCCAAGTTCTCAACCCATCGTTCGACTATGATACCGGGAGGCTCTGGAACCATTCTATCGGGAAAACCGTCAGCTGCTAAAAGAGTGACGGAAGAGAAAGCAAATATGCCGAGGATCATCATAATACCTAAAATTCTATTTATCATTGACTTATTCATTGTTCTCACTCCTTAAATTCCAAAAGTTCAACTTATCCTGGCTCTGAAATTGATATTGAATGAAACGCCATTTTTAAAGTTTTCCTCTTATAGGTGTTCACTTATTTCTTAAAGCTAAATAAAGGTGAAAGTACTTGTTTGCATATTTTTTACCGGTTATTAGCTGATATGCATCGGTCGTTTCTGGTTTTATTTTTATCGCTAGCTATTTAGAAAAATTGAGTTATAGAATAAAAGAAGAATTAAAGGGATATTATTCCAGGTAATTTGAAGGCTATAAAATCTATTTTTGAGTCGTCCTTCCTCGTATTATTGTAAAATGATTTAGAAAGGATAAAATGAGGGGCAAATTAAAGGAGGTGGGATTATGATCGAATTACCAGAAGCGATGAATATGGCCGGTCAATTGAGAACAACTTTCTCAGGAAAAAGAATTACGAGTGTAATTGCTGAGCAAACTCCTCATAAATTAGCCTGGTATTTTGGAAAGCCAGCTGAATATCCCAATTTACTTATTCATAAAAAATGTGGAGAGGCCCGCGGTTTTGGAAGCATGGTTGAAATGGATGTTGAGGAGAATCGGCTTTTGTTTACTGAAGGGGTAAATCTAAGATTGCATAAAGAAGGCGAACCCCGTCCAGCTCGCCATCAACTCCTTATTGAATTTGACGATCGTGCCGCTCTGAGCGCTTCAGTCCAGATGTATGGAGGATTAGGGGCATTCCCTGCTGGTGAATTGGATAATCCTTACTATTTCATTGCCAAGGAAAAGACTTCCCCCTTATCACCTGATTTTAATGAGAGTTATTTTTATCAAATCATTTCTCCTTCAGATGCACAGAAACTCAGCCTTAAGGCATTGCTGGCAACCAAACAAAGAATTCCTGGGCTCGGGAATGGTGTGTTGCAGGATATTCTCTTCAATGCGAAAATGCATCCCAAACGAAAAGTTAACAATCTTTCTGAGGATGACAAGAAAACCTTGTATCAGGCGGTTCGATCTACACTTATGGCTATGACAGAAAAAGGCGGACGTGATACTGAGCTGGACCTCTTCGGTCACCCTGGTGGGTATCAGACTATTCTATGCAAAAATACCGCCAACCAGCCCTGCCCTATTTGCGGAACAATTATAAAAAAGGAAGCCTATTTGGGAGGGAGTATTTATTTCTGTGAACATTGCCAGAAATAAGTACTGATAAGACCTTGCCTTCCGTATAAACCACCATATAGCTTAAACTGCCCCCGTACCATTTACCAGTCAGTATAAGAGGATGAGGTATCTAAATCCGTCATTGCGAGGAATCTAATCGTTTTTTGGTTGGACGACGTGGAAATCTCTTTTAGCTATTCTTTTTTCTGAGGAGTCCGGTGTTTTTTGCCGGACGACGTTAGAATCACATCCTTTAAAATTTTATGAAGAAGAAATTATAAAAAAATGAGATTGCCACGACCTCAAAAAGCGAGGTCTCGCAATGACGGATTGGATTGATGAGATCCTCACGCCATTAAATACTGAGGGGGAGAGGGCGCGAGGGGGCGAGGGGGAGAAAAAGGAGAAAAGAAGAGGGCTCAGGATGACACATTCACTAAGACCCTTCTCCCTTGAACTACTTACCTCCATGTCTTCTGAATAAGTAGGCTGCAACGGGAATTGAAATAATAATGATTGCCATGCACCATACCAGAGCGAACCATAGATGCTGACCTGCTGATTTTCCTAGTGTCAGAGCGCGTATAGCTTCCACTATGTGGGTGACCGGTTGATTCTCGGCAAAAGTTCGAAGCACAGGAGGCATGGTTTTGGTCGGGACAAAGGCAGCACTGGCAAAGGTCAGAGGAAACATAACCAGAAAGCCTATCCAAGAAACCGATTCCAGAGTTTTTGCTGCTAATCCCATAATGGCAGCCATCCAAGAAACGGCTAGAGTAAAAAGAAAAACTAAAACAGCGATTACTACCCAATCCGGTACTGATGCTGAAGGATGAAAACCGACCAACAGCCCCATAAAAATAATAATAACTGCTTGAAGAGTATTACGGACCAGATCACCGGCTACGTGCCCCATCATTACCGCCCAGCTGGCAATGGGGAGCGTCTTTAGGCGGTCGATAATGCCCCGCTGGAGGTCCATCGCAATGCTATAGGAAGTGGTTAAAGAACCAAATGCCACTCCTTGGATAAGAATACCTGCCATCAGAAAATTTATATAAGTCCCCTCTTCAACCAAAATAGCGCCACCCAGGACATATCGGAAGAGGAGCATAAACATGATCGGTTGAATAGTCAAGCCAAGCAATTGGTCATAATTCTTATAGATATGTTTGAGGCTGCGAATAAAAAGCACTTGAATATCATTCGCTAACCAGCAAGCTTTCTGATAGAGAGATTGTCTTTTCATGCCTTCAATCCCTCCCCTTCTTCAGATTTCCGACCGGTAAAATGCATAAAGACATCATCCAAAGTTGGTTTGCGAAGAGTTAGAGTCTCAACCTGAATCCCGGCTTTCTCCATTCGATTCAAGATTTCTTGAATATCAATTACCCCTCTTTCCACAGCTAAACTCACCGTGTTGGTTTTTTGATCATGGTACAGCTCACTCCCCTTGATGATGGTCAAAGCTCGGGCAAAATCCTCGGAAGTCTTAAAAACCAATTCCAAGCGCTCCTTCCCAACCAGATTTTTTAAACGTTCCGGAGTATCGTTGGCAATAATACGGCCACCATTAATCACCGCTACTCGATCAGCTAAGGTATCGGCTTCTTCCAGATGCTGAGTAGTTAAAAAAACTGTTATTCCTTCAGATACTAAATATTTTATAATTTCCCAAACGGCGAGACGGCTGCGGGGATCAAGGGAACTGGTCGGTTCATCTAAAAAAACGATGGGAGGAGATGCAATTAAGCCAGCAGCTAAGTCAAGTTTGCGGCGCATCCCTCCTGAATAATTTTTTACTGGCCGACGAGCCGCTTCCATAAGGTCAAACTGTTCCAATAACTTCGGAACCCGCTGTTTTATTTCAGTTCGATTCAAATGGTAGAGTCTTCCCATCATTTCCAGATTTTCCAATCCGGTGAGATATTCATCCACAGCGGTATACTGACCAGTAAGACCAATGCTTTGGCGGATTTCCTGGGCTTGGGTTTTGAGATTATAACCGTTAACGATGACCTTTCCGCTATCCGGTTTCAATAACGTGCTTAAGATGCGGATAATTGTTGTTTTCCCAGCACCGTTGGGACCCAGTAAAGTTAATACCTCACCTGGTTTGACGGTTAAATTGACTCCTTTGAGTACATCTAATTTTTTAAAGGATTTTTTAAGGTTTTCTATTTCTATGGCGTACTCGTGCACCTTCTGCCTTCCTTCCTGAAGATAATTCGCTTTGATTGTTCTCTTAATTCCAATTCATGTCCTAATAGGCGGTACTTTTCCAAAAGGTGTTCGTTTCCCGGTAAAAAACCAGATAGTGATAACCAGCTCCGCAATACAAGCCACATGCTCCCAGCAATTTGGTATCTTGCATTTTGGCTCGCCTCTAATTAGAAAGAATAATAGTTAAAATCCAGCTTTAATATTTATTAATTGGACTAACTAACAAGAAAAAACCAATCAATTTTATCATAAAAGCTGAGAACCCAAAATTTAACTAGATAGCTGAAGTTGCTGTCCTGAAAATACACTAATGCTTAAAAATGCCGTCATCCTGAGCCCTCTTCTTTTCTCCTTTTTCTCCCCCTCGTCCCCTCAGTATTTAATGGCGTGAGGATCTCATCAATCCAATCCGTCATTGCGAGACCTGGTTTTTTGAGGTCGTGGCAATCTCACATCCCTTTTAGTCATCCTGAGCCCTCGCTTTTCGAGGGCGTGAGGATCTCATCTTCTAATTATTTTATATTGTTTTTTCTCCCTTTGTTTTAAGGGAGAGGCTTTTTTCATGGATTTCTCGCTACTAATGTTCATCAATTCTTAATTTTTTATTCGGCTCACGGCTCACAATTCACTTCTCACGACTCACTGTTTTTAGGAATGAGATTGCCACGTCGCATAGGACGCTCCTCGCAATCAGGCTGTGTCACAATCCCTTTCATACACCAAGAATAGTTTGAAAGTGGAGGATACATTCTATTTATCTTCAGTTTTTGGGTTATCTATTCCCAATATTCCTGTAAAACATTAACATAAGTGGTGGTAAAAAATTTATAGAATAATTGTGACACAGTCTGAATGACGGAACAGGAAAAATTCAAATCCCCCTTACCCCCTTTACTAAAGGGGGAAACGATTCCTGGGTAAGTATTTCCATCCACATCTAGTGTCATGAAAGTGGCACGAGGGTCTATCCTGAAAATCTATATGCGGGCATGATAAATCAAGCCCATACCAAAGAATCAACAATGTAGGGGCGCAATGTATTTGCCCGTTCTTTATTTAATGTAGCGACATGCCATGGCATGTCGAATCTTGGGCTTTCACCCTCATCCAGGGAGAAGGAACTCTGAATCGTCATTGCGAGGAACGGAGTGACGTGGCAATCTCTCATGCTCAATCTTTATTATTTTCTCTCTTTATATTAAGGGAAATTAAGAGGGATTCAATTAGTTACTAAAAAATCAAAACCCCCTTACCCCCTTTTCTAAAGGGAGAAACGATTCCTGGGTAAGTATTTTCATCCACATCTGGTGCTGCGAAAGCAGCATGAAGGTCTATCCTGTAAATACCATCTTATAAATTCCCCCATTGAGGGGGGATAAAGGGGGGTGTGCCTTTAATCGGTCATCCTGAGCCCTCGCTTTTTGAGGGCGTGAGGATCTCATCTTTTAAGTTTTTTCTTCATAAATACTTTAAATGATGAGATTCTTACGTCGTCCGGCAAAAACACCGGACTCCTCAGAATGACTAAGTGGATGGTAGAGATTGCCACGTCGCACAAGACGCTCCTCGCAATGACGGATTTAGATAGGTATTTTCATCCACATCTGGTGCTACTAAGCGGCATGAACGTCTATCCTGAAAGAAAGATCATAATATCATCAAATTTTTTTAGCTGTTTCCAATGAACAACCTTATGATTAGATCAGAAAATTAAAAGAATATTGAAAAAATTTAAGAATCTTTTGGTGAGCCTCAGCCAATTGTTTATAAATATAATAATTGTTATTTTTCTCTCGATTTATTTTAGAAGAAAATATGTCCAACCATTCAATGATATTATATACTTATATTGGAGAACATCAGTCAGGGAAAGTGGATTACTCAATACCATAAAGGCAAGGAGCAGACGAAATAGGAAAACTGGCGCATAGGGCTGATATGTTGAAAGATAATATGATTGGAGAACAAACACTGAAACAGGAAATAAAACAGATGATGTTGCAGAATATTGTGTAGAGGAAGGTTTGCTGGAAACTGTAAAAAAAACAGACATAGCATTCATTGTTGCAAGGAGAAAAACCACGGCTGCAATCAAGTCGTTATCTTCTGAAAATAAAGGGAGAAACCGGATGCTTATTACTTGGATGATTTCATTACTCTTTTTCGCTGTGAGCACTATTGTGCTGGTCAGCGGAATATTTACATTGCAAAGCAACCATAAAGCTCCGACCAACAGAGTATTCTTTGCTCTTACCGCAGCGATTACAATTTGGTCGTCAGGCATGTCGCTGTCAACCATTGCATCTGATGCCGCAACGAGTGAAATATGGCGTCGTTTTTCGGCGATTGGTTGGGGCACAGTTTACGCGATTTTGCTGCATTTTATACTCACCATAACCGGCAAAGCTATATCAATTAAAAAGTGGTGGTACTATTTATATCTTTATTTACCGGCTTTCTTCTCTTTGTTTGCTTTTGCTGTTCCCAATGGATTAAACCCTTATCCGTATAATCTTTATCAAACAAATTATGGTTGGATTAATATTGCCCAAAATAATATTTGGGACTGGATATTCTACGCCTACTATATCGGATTCACACTAACCGGGTTATTGATTTTGTATCGATGGAGTAAAAAATCAACCGATAACATCATAAAAAGGGAATCACGCATTATTCGTCTGTCAATAATCAGTGCTCTTATTCTTGGAACAATAACCGATGTGATTTTAAGCAGTCTGTATTCTGATTTGCCTCAGTTAGCGCCTGTTATTATGCTGATACCCGCCCTCTCCATATACAACGTTCTTCAAAAAGATAGCTTTGGCACAAAAGAAGGCATAGATAGAAAAACCAGCTACATAATCTTATTTGCCAGTGTTCTTGTATATTTAGTACTTTCTTTCTTGCAAGTATTTCTTTCAGATAAAAGCCTTGCCGTGGGTTCGATCGTTCTTGACGAATCAGTAATCAGAGGGATTATTGTTCAAATACAGATGTTCATTTCAATATACCTGGTATTGAAAGAAAACAGACCGGGGTATATCTCATCTGTTATTATAAACACCATCAGTCTCTTGAGTTCAGTATTATTTCTAATAAGAAGCGATTCAACCGCATCTTTGCCGGGAATCATTTCTTATTCGGGCGTCCTGGTTATCATCACGCTGATAAAAGCCTACAAAGAGAAAAATGCTGCTTATATAAAAAGAATCAAAACTCAGGTAATCAGAGAAGAATTCTATTCCAAAATATTTAAACAAGCCCCGGTTGGAATAGCTATCATGAATGACAAAAGTCATACAAGAAACGAAGAATTTGAAGATATTAATATTAACCCGGCGTATGAGCAAATTCTTGGGCGTACAAAAGAAAAACTGCAAAAAATGACCTGGGCAGAGCTAACCGACCCGGAAGACCTGGCTGCCGATCTGGCCTATTACAAGCAATTTAAAAATGGCAAAATCGATCAATACTCGTTGGAAAAGTGTTATATTAAACCAGACGGCTCTGTTGTTTGGGTTAATATGCTGGTAGCTCCGTTCAGCACCTCGGGCGGAAAATCCGATGACCATCTTTGCATTATTACGGATATAACCGAACGCAAGAAAATGGAAGCTACCTTGAAATACAACCATGAGCATGTGCTGCTAACTGGGCTGTATAACCGTTATGTATTGGAAAAAATATTGGAACGCGATGCATTGATGCACCCGGAGGGCAAGAGAGCGTTAATAATTATCAACCTGTCTGCTATGCACATACTTAGTCTGCGTTACGGATTTCGTTACAACCAAGATATGCTTAAGAGAATCGCTGATTCTTTAAGGACTTTTTGTAATGAGAATTATTCCTTGTTCAATACCCACGAAAGTCGATTTGTTTTTTATGTGAAAGATTATCAGGATAAAAAAGACCTAACGGCTTTTTGTGAAGCCATTTCTCATACATTATACTCGCATCTTCATACCCATGGAATTAATGGTGGTATAGGAGTAATCGAGATAGACGAATCTCGAATAAGTAATACTGATGAGTTATTGAAATTGCTTCTGATTACAAGTGAAATGGCAGCAAATAATAATAGCAAGGATAATATCATTTCATTCTATGGTCCGGAAATTGAAGCTCTTGCGACCCGTGAGATTGAAATTAACCAAGAGCTTACCGAAATCGCAGAAGGGATAAACACCGACCGGCTTTATTTGTTGTTTCAGCCGATTTTCGACCTTGCTTCAAATCAAGTATGCGGGTTCGAAGCTTTAGCCAGGCTTCACAATGAGAAATATGGATTGGTTTATCCTTTGGAGTTCATACCAATAGCCGAAAAATCAAACATGATTGTTTCTTTGGGAGAAAGAATTATTCTTCAGGCTTTCCATTTTTTAAACAAGTTGAAAGCCAATGGTCACGATACAATTGCCGTATCTATTAATATTTCGACAATGCAGTTGCTGGAACCTGGATTTGCCGATAGGATGTTACATCTGATCAACGAAATGCATCTGAATCCAGAGAATGTCGGCGTTGAAATTACTGAATCGGTATTTGCCACAGAGCGAGCAGAAATAAACACGGTTATTTCTGCGCTTAAAGCGGCTGAAATTGAAGTACTCATCGATGATTTTAGGACAGGCTACTCCTTTTTTTCTCGTGTAAGTGAATTAAACATTGATTGCGTTAAAATTGATAAAAGCTTCATCGATAATTTGCTGGTGTTGGAACCAGAAGAAGCGCTGGCTGGAGACATAATATCCATGGCTCATAAGCTGGGCCACTGTGTTGTGGCCGAAGGTGTTGAACATGAGAAGCAGCTCAGTTGCCTACGAACCCTCGGTTGTGACCGGATACAGGGGTTTCTAATCAGTAAACCGCTTGATGCGGATTCGGCACTTCATTTCTTGAAAAATAATAAACAGTAGCTATTAAGAACATCCAAGATCAATCTCGTCTTTGGTTTGCCTTAGCGATCTAAGAATAGGAAAGAGTTTTTAAACTTTCAGTGTTTGAATAAAAAGAACAGCCACAACCAGCACTTACGCTTGAAGGTGGCTGTTCTTTTTCGCCTCTGTTTGAAGCTGTTCCTTTGCCTTTGACTCAATTCCTAAGTGGACGCTTCTCTATAGTAATCCTTTATTCTTCAAGGCATCTTTGGTAAGATTCAAAAAATCCCCGACAATTTTTTCATGGAGTTCTTTGCCCAAAGCTTCGTTCGCGTTTCTGGGGTCGGTTCTGACTATTTTTTCCGGATCGGGTTCCTTGCTAAATCCTGCACCGTCAACGATTGAAAAGTCAGGATAATGAATTGGTACGCTTTTATCCGGTATAGCCGAGAAATCCACTATAGAATCTGAACCAAAAAGCTTTTGATAATACAACATCATCGAGGTTTCATAGATATCAGCATGACCGGCTAACCCATCTTTGAGAACTTCATCAGGAATGGTTAAATTCCATACCACCAAAGTATCGGTTGTATGAGAAAAATCTTTGGCAATACGGTCGATGGTTTCCTGGTGATTGACTGCCCCATGTCCGTTTACAATGACTATCACCTTGTAATCATGGTCAACCAAAAACTGTATTTCATTGGCAAGAATAAGGCCAAAAATGTGTTCTTTGGAGTAATGGCTTTTCCATAAAGCAGTTGGGAAATCCATCCCTACTACCCAGTCAGTCGCCTTAAAACCAAGACTTTCCAGCATCCACGCTGGCCGCTCTCTTTCGGTTCCACAATGAATGGTGGGATACACCACTCCCTTCCCTAATCTTCTACAGGTTTCTAAAGCGGAAAAGGTTGCATTTATTGGGTCCATGCCTACCGGTAAATGGGGACCGTGGTACTCCAAGGGTGCAATTGGTACAAAAATTAATGGACATCTTTCTCTTTCTTGTATTAACTGCCCTGGTCTAAGAAGTTCAAATCGAATTTCCCGATCATTCTTGTTCATTGAAATTCCTCCAGTCTAAAGTTATAAGAAATTTATTCAATTCAAAACTCAGGTCTTTAATCCGGTTAAAGCAACTCCTTCCATGAAATTCCTCGACAGGAAAATAAACAGAATTAAAGTTGGCAAACAAGCCAGTACGCTAATGGCTAACTGCTCGGGATAAGGAGTAAAATAAACTCCACTGAAAAGTGAGATTCCCTGGGGAAGAGTTCGCATATCGGGTTTTGACATGACAATTAAAGGCCACAGTAAAAGGTTCCATACCCATTGTCCGTGAAGAATAGCTAAAGAGAGAACGGCTGTTTTCGCCAAGGGCATTGACACTCGCCAAAATATCTGCCATTCTGATGCTCCATCAATTCTTGCCGCTTCAATGATTTCATCGGGAATTGAATAGAAAAACTGCCTCATTAGAAATACGCCAAAAGCAGTAAGACCTCCGGGAATGATCAGAGCTAAGTAGTTATCTTGTAAATTGAGCCTGGTTATCAGAAGGAACAAGGGTATCACAATAGCCTCAAAAGGAATCATCAGAGTCGACATGACAACGACAAAAAGAAGTTTATTCTTTTTAAACTTGTATTTGGCAAAACCATATCCTGCTGTGGCCGACAAAAATAAACATAATAAGACCGCAAATACCAGAACGATAAAACTGTTGAAAAAATACCTGGGGAAATTATATCCTGCATAATTCAGGGCGTTGGGATAGCTCTGGAAATTCCAGGTTCTGGGTAAAATTTTTATTGGAATCGATAATACATCGGCATTAAGCTTAAAAGAGGATAAAACCATCCAAATAAAAGGAATGAGATAAATAATTCCAACAATAAACAAAGTCAAGTTTAAAAATATGGCTGCTATCCTCAATTTACCTTTATTTGTAATTTGCACCAAAATCACTTCCTCCGATAAGCTTTGGATGATTAGACCTCGGCTTGCGAACTAAAGATTCTCAACTGAATGATTGAAAAGATAAACAAAGTCAAAAAAAACATAACTGATATAGCTGCTGAATAGCCAAACTTGGTGTATTCAAAAGCTTCTTTATAAACTAAAAGAGTCAGTACTTCGGTTGATCGGCTTGGTCCTCCGCCAGTCATAACATATTGCAGAGCAAAAGTGCCAAAAGAGAATATGGCACAGGATACAAAAACCAAAATTAAGGTATTTTTTAGAAGCGGCAGTGTTATGTGTATCAAACGTCTCCAAAAACCAGCTCCATCGATTTTAGCGGCTTCATGATAAACATCGGGAATATTTAATAAACCAGCGATAAACATGACCATATAATACCCAGTAAATTTCCAAACATTTACCAAAACCATAGTATAGGGAGCTATCTTGGTTGACGTCAGCCAGGGAATGTTCCAACCAAAAATATCCAGGAAAACCACCGACAACAATCCGGTGCTTTGGAACATAAATTTCCAAACCACAGCTATTGCAACCATGGGCAGGACAACCGGGAGGAACACCATTGATTGATATAATTGTTTGAACCAGCACAACTTGCTGGTGAAAGCCAAAGAAAGCCAAAAGGATATAAACATGAGAAGAAAGACGCTAAGGAAGGTAAATTGGAGGGTGACTGAATAGGAGCTCCAAAATCTTTTAGTTGCGAATAATTTAATAAAGTTTCTTAGCCCAATATAGAGTGGTGATCCGGTAAAATTCCACTCGTAAAGCGATAGGCGAAAGGCATCTAACATGGGATAAATAAGAAATATGGAAAAAAGGAGGAGAGTTGGAAGAATGAAAATGTATCCTTGTTTTTGCAACCGATCGTAGTAATTGGCTTTTGGGATTCCTGCATTTTTCTTCTTCATGTTACTTCCCAACCCTCCCCAGTTATTATTGTTTAAAAATTTTTTGAAAACCTTCATCACGCTTATTCAAGAATATCGCTTAATTCTTCCTTCAAGGCGTTCAAAGATTCTTCGTTGGACATTCCTCCGAAGACAACCCGGCGGACGGCTTCTCCAACGGCATCTTGAGTTTCACTGAATTTTGGAGAAGCAAGAAGAGCGGCACCATTCCGTCTTTCGGCATCAAAAACGTCATTATTCAGTATGTATTTATCTGCAAGAGCAGGATCCAAAGAATTTCTGGGCTGGAAATACCCATGTTCTATGAAAGCTTCCGGTTGGTTGGCAAGATGGTCAAGCCATTTCCAAGCCCATTCTTTGTTCTTACTCTGTTCGGCTACAAATACACAGTACCCATAAACCGGTCCACCGATATCTTTCCCACCTTCAAAACGAGGATAGGGTATCGGTGTGACATCTTCTCGAGCAACCGAATAGCTGTCGAGGACACCCCAATACCAGCTTCCACCGGTAAGGAAGGTACTGCAAAGACCATTTCCAAACCCTTCTCTTTCATCATCGAACAAGCCAGGATTAAAAATACCATCCTTGGTGGCAAAATTGGTGAAAGTGGACAGCGCTTCCAGGGCTTCTGGTTTATCCAAGCTATCCATTAACCCTTGTTCGGTTGGCCAATCTAAGCCTTTTTGCTCCATAAAGCTATGGAGAACTAAAAATGGAAATACTGAAGCTTTCAGGTTAATGGCAAAACCGTTTCTGACAATGACATCATTTTGACGAACCGTCATCTTACTGCAGGCATCGACAAACTCTTTCCAGGTTTTGGGTAAATTGGCGACTGGATCTAAACCAGCTTCTTTCATATGGCCGGTATTAATCCATGCCACATAACTACTCATTTCAAAGGGAATACCATAATATTTCCCGTTGTAAAAACCTCCAGTTTTTTGTAATGAACCTTCTTGCCACATCTCCAGGACTTCTTCTATGGTTTCTTTGCCAAAGGCAGAGGGCATTATTTCAGCACATATACCGTTGGCCATAAACCAGGCCGATTGCATGTTGGGCATGGCAAAGGAGTCCATTCCTCCTCCTCCAAGAGCCGCGGTTCTGACCTTGGTAGGCATATCGGGATCAGCAATGAAAATGATTTCGATATTGACGTTGGGATATTTTTCCATAAAGGTTTTTGCAGCATTGGCATTTATTTCGTCATAAGGAGGCTGAGTCCAGTGATAATGAACAATATTTATCTTTTCTTCTTGAGCCCATACCATAGAAACGGAAATCAACAAAAACAATATGACAAAAACTATCGTCAAATTTTTCACTTATTGTAACCCTCCTTCATTTTTTAAATTCTTTCAAATTCATAAACACAAAAATTTCTTTAATACCAAAAAGCAACCTCCTTTCTCAATGAATTAAAAAAAAATAAAAAAATTCGGTAGTTTATTTATATTCACCCTCATCCTCACCTTCTCCCATTTTTCTTTTTTTCCTCTCCCCTGGTGGGAGGGGGAGGAAAGGTGAGGGAGAACCTATTTTCATCAGTATCATATATAACAAAAACCGTCATTTATCCTTTCATTATGAGGTCAAGAACATACATCTCGAGCGCTTCGTAGTTTCTCTCCTCAACGCATTTCTTTTGGAAAGTATAATCGAATTTGTTGGCTTTGTCTTCGAGAATTTTAGCAATTTTAAGACTATTGTAAAGGTGGCGGTAACTATCTTCGATTTTTTGAGTTCTCATGGCTTTTACATCGAGACCAACGTACTCACCATTTTTCCCATAGTTGTTTTCGACGAGAACTTTTATCTGATTAAATGCCTGTCTTAAATTTTCCACACCAAAAGTTTTGTCCTGATCGTACTTGATACCATTTTGATCATTGAGATGAACGCTCCAAAGCTTTTTGTTGGCAAGACCAAAGGCGATCTCATTGGCCGGGTCGAGACCGGCTAAGATGGCATGGGCACTTTCCAAAAGAGCACCGACTCGATCGGGATCGATCGTTTTATTAGATAAAGCAATAGCATGACCGATGGTAGGACAAAAACTTCTATCTATTGGCTCGTTTGGTTTGGTCTCAATGAGCACATGAATATTCTTATCATATTCAAGCATCTTGTTTATAGCTTCAATAATACGATTCACTGAAAGAACCGGATCTTTGCTTTCATAGCAAAGAGTGCCTTCTCGAGCTAACCAAAGAACCAGTTTGTTGCATCCCAGTTCATTGGCAATATCTATAGATCTTAAAGCTCTCCATTGGGCAAAATCTCGATCTTTCGGATCGTTTGAGGTGAAACCCCCATCAATTGTTCTAGGATCCATCCACAGCCGGGGTGCGACAAATTCGGCTCCCAATCCGTTGTCCTTTAATACTTTTTTGACTTCTTTCGCTTTTTGTTTAATAGCTGCATCGGAAAGATCGTTCATCTCTGGTACGACATCATCATCATGAAACTGCACTGCATCAAAACCAATTTCCTTAAATTTCTTGATCTTCTCAGTTAACGGTATGCTTTCTCTTACTGGAGGACCAAAGGCATCTGCTCCCTCATGAACGTTCCAGGGACCAACTGAAAATTTAAATTTTGACATTGCTATATCCCCTTTCTTTTTTTATTTTATCATGACAATATCAAAATTTTTAGGTGAAAGAATATTTTTCGTATGTTTGACTCTAAATGGTATAAAATCATGTATACAAATTTTCTGAAGAGAAATTGACTTTAAAATAAGAATTGGGATAATATGAAGTTTAGAATATTGTTAATTATTTTTAAAGATTTGAATTTAAAAATATAAAGCTTACTAGCAGGAAAGGAGGTATTTTCTGTAATTCCTGAAATTGGATACCTAGGAATGGAGGTGACCCACGGAAGTTAGTTATCATTCATTGACAAACGATATTGTCTTTTAGGTAAATCCAATAGTTTAATTTTATTTCTTATAATTTATTAAGGAGGATGAAAATGAAAAGATTTAAACTGCTATTATTGCTCTCGACGGTATTGTTGTTAACCTTATCCCTATTTGTCGTTGCCGAAGCCGATGATACTGATTTTGAAATTGTTATGGTGGTCAAACTTGAAGGAGTTGCCTGGTTTGATAACATGAGACTTGGTGTTGAAGAATTTGCCGAGGAAACTGGTGTTAACGCCTATCAAATTGGTGCTGCTACTGCTGATCCAGCCTCACAGATCGCTTTAATTGAAGACCTGATTGCCAAAAAAGTTGACGCCATTATCGTCGTACCGAATGATCCGGTTGCCTTAGAGCCAGTATTTAAAAAAGCCAATGATGCCGGAATCCTTACTTTTACCCACGAAGCATCCAACCAAAAACAGGTAACCTTTGATATTGAAGCCTTCGATAATGATGCCTATGGAAGACATATGATGGATGTTATGGCAGAAGATTTGAATTTAGAAGGAGAATATGCTTGTTTTGTTGGACACCTGACTTCGACCACCCACAATGAATGGGTTGATGCTGAAATCGCCCAACAACAGGAAAAATATCCGAACATGAAATTGGTAACCGATCGGATCGAAGAACAAGAAAACCAACAGATTGCTTATGAAAAAACCTTGGAATTGTTAAGGACCTATCCAAATCTTAAAGGTGTTATGGGAAGCGCTATGAGCACGGTTCCGGGAGCAGCTTTAGCCATCGAAGAAAAAGGTCTCATTGGCAAAGTCGGAGCGTATGGAACCTGCCTCCCCTCAGTTGCCTATGACTACTTGAAGAACGGAGCTGCCAAGTCAATCCATTTCTGGATTCCAGCCGATGCTGGGTATGTCTCTTGCAAGGTAGCCTGGGAAGTTCTTAAAGGAAATGAAATCAAAGAAGGTATGGATTTAGGGAAACCTGGATATGAAAGCATCACTATTCAAAATAATCAACATGGCTTCCCGGTAATTTATGGCCAGGCCTGGCATGACGTTACTGCCGAAAACGTGGATGACTACGACTTATAATTGGTACAAATGAATAGAATAGATAGTGATTTTTCTTTTATGTATCTTTAAAAAAGCCCATATTAAAGGACAGTTTCAAAAAAGAACACGATAAAATAAGTGAGTTGGGTGATGTGTACTATCTCCCCAGCTCATTTATTTTAGAAGGGATACCATGACTGAAGATTTTTTAAAAATTCAAAATGTGAGTAAGTTCTACGCCGGAGTACAAGCTTTAGATAATGTCAGCATGACTATCGGCCCGGGTGAAATTCATTGCTTGGTCGGTGAAAATGGTTCTGGGAAGTCTACTCTCATCAAGATTATTGCTGGCGTGGTTGCACCAAATGGTGGCGAAATTATTATCCAGGGGAAAAGCTATAAAAACCTAAGACCGATCGATTCAATCAATGAAGGGATTCAAGTTATATATCAGGATTTATCTTTGTTTCCCAACCTTTCGGTAGCCGAAAACATTTCTCTTAATCAGCTGATTGAAGAAAAAAAGAAAATTATTAATTGGAAAGAAGTAAAAGATATTGCTTCGAGTGTTTTATTAACAATAAAAAAGGAGCTCGATCTAAAGGAAAAGGTAGAAAATATTTCTATTGCCAATAAACAACTGGTTGCCATCTGCCGTGCCCTGCTTCGAAATGCCAAACTCATTATCATGGACGAACCGACTACAGCTATCACCAAGAAAGAAATTGATAAACTCTTATCAGTCATTTTAGATTTGAAAGAAAGTGGAATTTCTACCTTATTTGTGAGCCACAAGTTGAGTGAAGTTTTGCAAATTGCTGAAAAAGTGACGGTTTTAAGGGATGGGAAAAAAGTTGGTGACTATAACGCTGGTGAATTAGATTACGATAACCTTTCTTTTTATATGAGCGGGAAAAAAATCGATCGTTCGGTTTTCGACTATCACGAAGGAGCTGATCAAAAAACCTTATTGGAAGTAAAGGACCTTTCCAAGAAAGGTCAATTCAAGGATATTAGCTTTAAACTGAGGCCAGGTGAAATAATCGGTATGATTGGGTCTCTGGGTTCAGGAAGGACTGAGGTAGCGCTATCCCTATTTGGTTTGAATAAACCTGACTCAGGAACTATATATATGAATGAAGAGCCGGTGAAAATTAACTCTCCCCGAAAAGCAATCAGTTTGGGTTTATGTTATTTGCCAGAAGACCGGCTTAACCAGGGTTTATTTTTAAGGCAGTCGATTCAGAATAATGTAGTCGTCACCAATTTGAGAAAAATATTGACTAAATCCAAACTCCTCAATTACAGCAAGAAACATGAATATGCCAAAATGTGGATTGATGAATTGAATATCAATGTTCCTTCTTTAGAAGTTGCGGTTCAAGCGCTTTCCGGTGGGAATCAACAGCGAGTTGTTATAGCCAAGTGGTTGGCTACCGATCCCAAGGTATTTATCTTAGACAGTCCTACAGTTGGAATTGATGTCAATTCTAAAAGCAATATACACAATTTGATTCGACAGTTAGCAAGAAAAGGTATTGGGGTTATCATGATTTCCGATGAAGTTCCAGAAATTGTGCGTAACTGTAATCGGATTCTGGTAATGGCAGACGGAAGAATTGTTCAAGAAGTCAATACTATTGATATAACCGAGGATAAGTTATTCGATTTAGTATCGAGCAATTCAAAAAATAGTGAAGGATAAAGACCATGACTGGAACGATTAGTAAAAGTCAGATCCAGAAAGTATTCAATCAAAACGAAGCGTATTTATCTTTAATAATCGTGGCCTACTCTATTTTGGTCACCTCTTTGAATCCCTCTTTTTTATCTTTTGAAAATTTACTCGATCTGGGAAAAAGCAGTGCAAGTATGGGCATCATGGCAATTGGAGTTTTTGTGGTTCTCCTCTCCGGTGGCATTGATATGTCTTTTACTGCAATCGCCATATCCGGCCAGTACATTGCGGCCAATGTTTTGATAGCCAGTGGAGTGGATAATATCTTTTTCGCTTTTTTAATCTCCTGTTTGGTTGGGTTAAGCTTAGGGGCAGTAAATGGCCTAATCATTTCCTACTTTAAAATTCCAACCTTTATTGCTACCCTGGGTACCTTAAATGTTTTTCATGGAATCCTGCTCACCGTGGTCGGAACCAAAGCGGTGAATTCGGCACAGTTACCGGATTGTTTTAAAAAGTTTGGTGCTACCAATGTGTTTACTGTGGTTAAACCCGAGGGGGGGAGTTATGGATTATCAATATTTACCGTGATTTTCATAGCTGTTGCTCTTCTCACCTGGTTTATCCTTACCTATACCCAGTTAGGAAGAGGAATATACGCCATAGGTGGCGATATGGAAGCTGCCAAACGATCGGGTATGAATGTTTTCAACATTCAATTTTTTATTTACTGTTATGTTGGAATATTAGCCGGAATAGCCGGTGTTCTCCACGTTTCACTCATTCGCTATAGTAATCCGACTTATTTAGTTGGTTCTGAGCTGAGCGTCATAGCGCCGGTGGTATTGGGTGGAACCAGGATAACCGGAGGATCGGGAACGGTCATTGGCACCATATTAGGAGTCGCCATGATTACTTTGTTGAATAATAGTCTTATTTTGATTGGTCTCTCTTCTTTTTGGCAGGAATTTTTCACTGGAGTTATTGTAGCCATAAGCGTCAGCTTGAGTTCTTATCAGATTCGAAAGAGTATGATGATTTAATTATGAAAATTAAAAATCTTGGTTGGAGGGCAAATCTTGTTTGATCAATATTTGAAGCATTCAAGAACCACAATTTTGTTTGTCATGATGTTTGGCGCTTTTATTGTCATGTCTATTTTTCTTCCCGGTAAATTTTTAACCTTGAGTAATTTCCAATCCATAGCCAGTCAAATACCGGAGTTTGGGTTGCTGGCAATCGCCATCATGTTAGCTATGCTGACTGGGGGCATTGATTTATCAATTATATCAACCGCTAATCTCGCCGGTGTGGGGGCAGCACTAATACTAACCAAGTATGCCCTTCCCCAGTTGGGGGCCTATGAAGAGTCATATCTAATATTTTTAGCGATAGTCTCAGCGATTGGCATATCCCTGCTTTGCGGTTTAGCAAACGGACTTCTCATAGCCTATATAAAAGTACCGGCAATTCTTGCCACCTTAGGTACCATGAGTATTTTTTCTGGAATTGCCATCGTTATAACCAAAGGATATGGTATTCAGGGATTCCCGGAAAAATTTCTGTTTATTGGAAGCGGCACTATTTTTGCCATTCCCATGCCAATGATTATTTTTATTGTTTGTATCCTATTGATGTCTTTAATCCTGAACCGAACCTCTTTCGGTTTTAATCTCTATATGCTGGGTTCTAATCCAGTCGCATCTCGTTTTAGTGGGATAAATAACCGAGGAATTTTAGTTCGGACCTATATTTTAAGCGGTCTTTGTTCTGGTTTGGCATCGATCATCATGATATCGAGAGTCAATTCGATCCGGCCGGGTTATGGGTCAGCCTATCTCCTTCAAGCCATTTTGGTTTGTGTTTTAGGAGGAGTCGATCCCAGCGGAGGATATGGAAACATATCTGGTCTGGTTATGGGAATAATTGTTTTACAAATCCTTCAAAGTGGTTTTAATATTTTATCTTTTAGCCCTTTCTTCAAAAACGTGGTTTGGGGTTTAATGTTGATTTTGGTGATGATCCTCAACTTTTATAGTTCAAGATATTCACAGAAGATAAGAAAAAGAATGAAAGTCGACTAGATTTATATGGGCAAATTTTTAAATGTCTTTTTTCCAAATTGAATAGCTCAACGAGCTGAGAAAGGAGTTATAAATGGCTGCCGGGAAAAAATTGAAACTTTCTGTAGGAATCTGGTGCATGGGAGGGATGTCTGACCGGTTTTTGCCTCAGGGATATGAAGAACCGCTTAACATCCAGGAACGAGTAGAACGAGTGAAAAAGGTGCCGGAAGTTGAGGCGATTGAATTTTTTGATGATGAATTTGAAAAAATAAGCCCTCGAGATTTTAAATCCCTGCTGGACGACAATGGTCTAAAAGTGAGCTGTATCAACCTCAATACTCACTCCCGCCCCAAATGGCAGTTGGGAGCCCTAACCCACCGAGATGAAAAACTCAGACGCGAAGCTATTGATGCAGCCAAAAAATTGGTGGATTTAACCGGGTTTCTTGAGTGTGATTCAGTGGGCCTTTGGTTGGGAGTGGATGGTTTTGATTATCCCTTTGAGGTCGATTATGGAATTGAATGGGATTTGCTTATGGAGTCGGTCGGGGAAATCGCTGATTATGGTTCGCAGGTGAAAATATCACTTGAATATAAGCTCAAAGAACCTCGACAATATCTTTTTGTGGGAAATGCTTTTCGATCGCTTTATCTCATCAAAGCTTTAAACCGGAAGAACATTGGAGTGACGGTTGATTTCGGCCATGCTCTGATGGCGAAAGAAAATCCTGGTGAAGTGGTTTCGATTCTCTCCAGAGAAAAGGTTCTTTATAATGTTCATTTTAACGATGCCTATCGGGAGTGGGATGATGACCTCATAGCAGGAAGCACCAACCTTTATGAAACTCTGGAGTTTCTCTACTATATAGAGAAATCCGGTTATCAAGGTTATCTCGGTTTTGACATATTCCCCTACCGCATTCATCCAGTTCGAGCTTTGGAACTGTGTACTCGAAACACCCTGGACCTTTATCGTTTGCTGCAAGAGGTGGACAAAGACGCCTTGTTAAAGGGACAAAAGAAGATGGATGCAGCCGACACTCACGAAGTAGTCCGAAAAGTTTTCTTTAAGTAAGGCGCTTGTATAAGGCCATCTAATGCTTTTATTCAGTCCAGTGACAAGTAAATATAGCCGTCATCCTGAAACTTCGTATTCTGAAGCCGTGAGGATCTCATCTTTTAATATATTTTTTATCCTTTACTCAATATATTAATGAAAAACTGAAAAGCACCCTCCCCCCGCTAAGCGGCACCCCTCCATGGAGGGGAATTGATCGGCTTATTCCCCCATTGAGGGAGGATTCAGGGAGGTGTACTTTTTTCTTTTTTGATCATTTTTTAATCTTTTTTAGTATTTTCAGTATAGATCTTTACTCTACCGGATAATACAGATGACAATGAAAATAGTAATATGCCGATCAATTTCCCCCTTTAGAAAAGGGGGTTGGGGGGATTTGATTTTTTTACTGTTCCGTCATCTCATTTTTTAATGCTTTAGCGCCTCTAATAGCTTCTGGTGAATAGCCGGCGGAGCCGCCAACACGTCTCCCTCAAAAAGATCAAAATCTTCGCCATTGGGTTTGGTAACCACTGCTCCGGCTTCTTTTGCGATTAAAACTCCTCCGGCTAAGTCCCAGGAGGAAAGGTCATATTCCCAATATCCATCAATAATTCCACAGGCAACATAACACAGTTCTAAGGCTGCACTTCCCAAAACTCTCAAATCGGTGAGCTTCATAACCGAACCAATTTCCTTTTCAATCCGTGGATGTTTTCCTTCTTTGTAGGGGAAGCCGGTTACCAGATAGCTTCCTTCTAAGGTGGTTCGATCGGAGACGGTGATTCTTTCTCCATTTAAAAAGGCACCCTCCCCTTTTTGGCCATAAAACAAATCCCGTCTAATTGGATCAAAGACAACTCCAGCTACCGGTACATTCTCTTCCCAATATCCCAGAGACACCGAGAAGAAAGGATATTTATGAACAAAATTAAAAGTCCCGTCCAGAGGATCGACATAGAATGCCCGGGATTGCTTTCCGACTTGAATGCTGCCCTCTTCGCCAACCACTGGAATATCTGGGAAACGATTGGTTAAAATTTCGTTTATCTTGTCTTGGGATTCTTTATCGATATTGGTTACCAGGTCATAAGAAACCGATTTCTGAACGACAGAAAATTTTTCTTTCTCAAAGTACTTTCTCAGAATACTTCCGCCGGTTAACGATGCAACTATCATCGCTTCCAAGATGCTGGAAGGCATAGATTAAAACCTCCAATCAATTTAATAGTTAGTTGTTGAGCTGGTTATATTGGATATTCGATACTGTTTCAGATGATCAGAATCTCACTGATTTATTCTTCTCTAAATTTTTTCACCTTATTCATGAATGCCTTGACCCGTTCTTCATCGACATGGTTTTCGAATTTCCCTTCATATTTGAAAGTCGTTCCCACCACTGCTCCGTCAGCAAACTCAAGCTGTTTTCCTAAATTCTCTAACCTCACACCGGTATTGGCGAAAACGATCGTTTCTGGCAAAGCTTCTTTGACTTTTTTTAGAATTTGTACATCAGTTTCAACTCCTGCCGTTAATCCTGAAACGCACAAAGCATCCGGGCGATCATTAAAAACCGTCGATTTTGCAATGCTGACGATATCTCGATCAACGAGATATTGAGCGGCTTCAGGTACGATATTAAACAGCAGTTTTACATTTTGGGCACCGATAGCATATTGGTGACGCACCGTCTCTCCGCAGTTGGTATTCCATATGCCAAAATCACTGGCATAGACTCCACTGAAAATCTCTCGAATAAACTTGGCACCAGTGGCTGCAGCCAAATCAAGACTCGCCACTGGATCCCAGAGAACATTGACTCCGAAGGGTACTTTTAAATGTGGCATTAATTCCCCAATTATCCGAGCCATAGAAGCAACAGTGACAGTACCAACTTTGGTCATATAGGGCAAGCTGAATTCATTAGAAAACATCACAGCATCGACCCCACCATTTTGGAGAGCAGTTAAGTCTTTGATTGCCCACTCTACGACTTTTTTCATTCCACCTTTATGGTCAAAACCTGGATCACCAGGCATAGCACCAAAGTGGCACATGGCAATGATGGGCTTTTGACAGTGAAATACTTCTTTTAACCAATTTGATCTCGGCATTCTCTATTCCTCCTCGGAATGTAATTTTTTTTTATTTTTCTTCTCACCTTGGCTAATCATCTCTTCCCTCTCCCCCTCGCCCTCTCTCCCCCTCTCCCCCTCATTATTTAAGGGCGTGAGGATCTCATCAACCAAATCCGTCATTGCGAGGAGACCAACCGTTTTTTGGTTGGACGACGTGGCAATCTCACTTGGTTCATCTTTATTATTTATTTTACATTGTAAATCCATTCACGGGCATGATAAATTAAGCCCCTACAAAAGAATTTAAAAATGTAGGGGAACAATGTATTGTGCTCATTCTTTAATTAATGTAGCGACATACCATGGCATGTCGATCGAATCTTGGTTTTCATCATTATATAGTGCCACACAAGTGGCATGATGGTCCATCCTGAAAATATCGAAATAAGTGAAAAGTGATGAAATAAAAAAGATAAAGGCACACTCCCCTCAACACATCAACCTTTCATCCTCAACTGATGCTGCGAAACACCGTGAGAGTCTATTCTGATAAAGATTCAGATAAGTCATGCATAAGTGGCTTGGTATTTTCGTAAAGAGAACGGAAAAGGCGATAATTGAAATCATACTTTCCACTTGCTTCAAAATCGGGCTGAACAATTTTTCCGATTTGAACCCAACGGTCAATTTCAGTCAGATTATGAAATAATCCGATACCCACCCCTGCCATAAAAGCATCCCCATAACTGGCACCGATTTGCTCTTTAGGAATAACCAATTCAACCCGGGTTATATCCGAAACAATCTGCATCCATAAGTCATTTTTAGTCCCACCACCGGTGGCTAAAATACGTCCGGGTTTTACTCCTTCTTCTTCCATGACTTCCAGATTATGGCGAATACCATATCCCACCCCTTCCAATATAGCTCGGTAGATATCAGCCTTGGTATGTCTGAGACTGATACCAAAAAACATTCCCTTTGCTCTCGGATCATTCAAAGGTGTTCGTTCACCTTCAAAATAGGGAAGAATAATAAGCCCCTTAGCACCGGGTGGAGACTGAGCCGCTAATTTTGCTAATCGGTCGTATGCGTTACCGCCTACGGTTTTTTCTTTTTCCAGTTCCAATTCGGCAAACTGGTTCCGAAACCAGGTGGTAAGACTTCCAGCGGTTGAAGTTCCTCCTAAGAAAGTATAAACATCTTTTTCCAGAAAAGGAGCGCTCCAAAAATGACTGGTATTCACCAAATCAGCTGTTTTAACGATAAAGAAAATGCTGCTTCCAAACATAAGCATCATATCATTGAATTCTCTTACTCCAGTGCTGATGGCTTCAGCGGCAGCGTCGGTTGTCCCAACGATGACCGGAGTACCGGAAGCTAAGCCGGTTTCTCGAGCTGCCTGCGCGGTGACTCGGCTGGCTATTTCGCAGCTCCAGAAAGCCTTGGGAAGTCGATCAATAGGTGTAATCTGAGGAGCAATATCCTCCCGCCAACCTAAATTATGGACATCAAACAATGGAGCATAGCCGTTCGCAGTATAAATATCAATTGTGGCTTGACCGGTCAGTCTATAAACGAGATAAGCCTGACTGGTGAGAAACCATCTGGTTTTCTGAAAAACCTCCGGTTCATGGTTTTTTATCCACAAAATTTTAGGACCTGAAGCCTGAGAACTCAGATGCATTCCACTATGGCGAAAGATTTCCTCTTTCCCCAAGGTTTTTTCCAAATATTCTATTTCTTGAGTAGTTCGAGTATCTATTCCATAGAGAATGGCTGGTCGCAGCGGTTGGCCCGCTTCGTCAATGGGAAGAACGCAAGATCCGATAGCGCTGGTTCCAATTCCCAAGATGTGTTTTGGATCAATCCCGGATATATCTAATAGGTTTTTTACAATGATAACGAAATCGTGCCACCATACTCGATCGGCATCATGTTCAAAATAACCGGGTTTAGGCATGTCCATTCCATGAGGAACAACCTTTTGAGTAATTATTTTCCCATCCTCTTGAACCAAAACCCCTTTGGACGAATAGGTGCCGATATCAACTCCCAGCAAATACCCTTTGGCCATAAAATTCTCCTTATATCAACATTTTTCCTTTTTGGAAAATTAAGTTCCCATCCAGATAGACTTCGCCCTCTTTTCTCATGTCCTTCACGATATCCCAATGAATGGCCGATTTATTGGTTCCTCCAGTTTCGGGATAGGCACGACCGAGAGCAATATGAATGGTCCCGCCAATTTTTTCATCAAGGAGAATATCCTTGCAGAAGTACTTGACTTCGGGGTTGGTTCCAAAAGCGAATTCGCCGATCCGGCTGGCACCTGGGTCAGTTTGGATGGTCGATTGGAGAAAGTCCTGATGAGTGGATGAGGCCGCTTTGACCAGCTCTCCTTTTTGCCATTGTAAGTGGATGTCGTGCATGAGGCGTCCGCCCAACACCCCTGGGAATTCAAAGTAGATGTCTCCTTCAACCGTTGAATCGTCGGGTGAAGTCATGATTTCACCATCAGGCATGTTAATTTTGCCGTTGGCAACTTGCCAACTTCGTCCTTTTACCGAAAAACGCAAATCAGTTTTATGACCAAGGATACGTATTTCTTTCCCCTGGGATAAAAGTGCTGCCCAGCGGTTCCACTTCTCGCTCACTTGAGGCCAATCTAACAAACAGGCATTAAAAAACATATCGGTAATGGTTTCCTCATCCATTTCAGCTTCCTGAGCCAGAGAGGCATTGGGTACCCGCACCAGGCACCAGCGGGTCTTTTCCCACCGAAGAGTCGATATTTTTCCCATCGAACGACGTAGTTGGGCAAGCTTAGGTGAGGGTATGTCCCAAAATACCTTCAAATTATGAGCGCCGCGCAATCCGATGTATACATCTGCCCACTCCATACCGTGGGCTTCAATCCCAGGAACCCATTCGATTTGCTTCTCAGAACCATATTTGAGCAAAGAACGATTTAATTCTTCCGATAGAAATTGCACCTGTGGGTGAGCGCCTGCCTGAATACATGCTTCATAGACGGCTTGAACCAAGGGATAAGTCTCGACCTCCGTCATAGCAATCATAACCCGTTCATTCGGTTGAACACCTGTAGAGTAATTGACCAATAGCTTTCCCAGCTCTTTCCAACGCTTATCCATATTATTTCCCTTTTGTGAATTCTTCTTTATTTATCGTCGTTCAACTATTCTACCATAGGTATTTCTTTTTATACCTTAAAAATTAGTAATTGGTACTTTCAATGATCCCGAGATAAGGGCGTGGATGAATGAAACCGGTAAAATGACTATGGACACCAAAATCATTGCAACCTCGTATAGCAAACTAGTTCTTGAATCCGGCTTGCCTTTCAATCGGCTGAATAAAGCTGACCACACAATTCCCAGAGCATTCCCGATCATAATCGCACGGATCGCACCCAAGATACCATAAGCCTTAGATTTCCCGTAGAGCTCTAAGATTCGCTGCCAGGACTCCACCGACGGATTTCCTTTGGAATCCGCATAATATTGGGCAAACATCACTCCTGCTACTTCGTCAACTGGAACATCATCAATCACCCCTGCTAACATCTTGGTAATTTCCTCATTAGTCATCCCAGCTTCAAGAGCCATTTTGGTGTGAGCATAGAAGCATACACTGCAACCATTCACCTCAGTTACGGCAAGCATGATCCTTTCAATGAATTCCTGGCTTAACTCCTTATTCTTTTTTGCCCTGAACAGATGCTTCATGGTTCGCTGTCCGTTATAAAATATCCAATACAATTCACGAACCGAATATAATTTTTTGCTGGTTTCCATATTTTATTCTTACAGCTCCTATTCCTCAATTATTGATCATTAGGCCTTGTAGATTATTTGGTGACCGGTTGTCTGATTATGGTTTTCAACTTTTCTGGGGCGGTTTTTTTGGGATTGCTCAAATAGGCCTCGTATTGTTTACCTGCTGATTTATCTCCTTGTTATTCAAAGAAAACGATTAATAGTTTTCTAAGTATTATCAATGATATCTTCCATGCTTCAATCCAGTCTGGTACATGGCAATAATATTCTCAGGGGGAACGTCAGGCTGGATGTTGTGAACTGGCGCTAACAGATATCCTCCTCTCTCTCCCAGGTCGTCAATTCGTCTTTTCACTTCATCCTCGACTTCCTGGGTTGTCCCACGGGGGAGAACCCGTTGAGTATCAATTCCACCCCAGAAACTAATCGAATTTCCATATTTCCTTTTCAATTCCTTGGTGTCCATGTGAGCAGCACTCACCTGAACCGGATTTAAGACTTGAATTCCAATTTCAATGAAATCGTCAATTGCCCAGCTGGTGCTCCCACAGCTGTGAAGGGCGACTTTGGCTTTGGTTTTTGACTTGATGACTTGGATCAAATCCCGGGTTCGGGGTTTGATGATTTTTCGGTAGATATTGGGTGAGGTTAGGGGTCCTTGCTGGGAACTGATGTCTTCCCAGATTTCAATGAAAGTGAGGTACTGACCAATCTTCTCCAAGAAGCGACTGTATTGTTGGGAAAGGATGGCCAGAACCTGATCCAGTAAGGCTTCGACAAAGGAGGGATTCTCGATGGTTTCGATCATGATTCGTTCTAAACCGACCAGGTACCAGGCTTGTTCGAAAACCCCCGATACCGTGGTACCAAGAGCATAACCTGCATCATAAATCGCTTGGGCTTCTTTTTCGACATTTTCAAACCGGCTTTTTTCATTGGGATCTGGCGAGGGGTAATGACGGAGGTCTTCAATCGTTGCTTCTTTCAAAGGAACCCCGACCGGGTCATAATAAAAGCTGGTATGGGGTTTTTTCCATTGAGCCCCCCATTCATCAACATACCAGGTTGAGTTTTCATCACTGCCTTCTTTGGGGTCCCAATGAACCGATGGTTTCATAAAAACATATCGGGTGTCGATTCCAAACTCTTTCAAAACTTCGTCATCGATCACCGCCAGTTGTTGATTGCGTTCTGAGATCCTGGTGGGTCGATTGATTCCCAATTGGTTTTTGAGTTTCTCATAAGCAATGGTGGTTATACCTGATTGATACCCTCCCAGGTCCAGGGGGACCCGATCGGGTTCTTTGTGGTCCAATGCAGTAAGAACTCTCTCCCGAGAGCTAAGAATTTTGTTCATATCTTTTCCTCCTTCATTTGGATAATTAACCTTTTGAAATTGACATCATTCTCTTAAATATGTTAGTTTCAAGTTCAAATCAGTCATTCTTTCCAACAAAACCAATAGTTACCTATAATATTCTATCCCCTTTTAAGGACAATTTTCATAATGACTAATATTTAAGGCATAAATTCTTACCATCGAATATTACAACTTTACTCTTTCTTATTACATTGTATCCTCTTCTTCAGATTTCGAAAACCAAAAACAATTTCAATTTACTTTCGTAATTTCCTTTGATTAAGTTTCTATCCTGAAAATACCATCTTATAAATTCCCCCATTGAGGGGGGATAAAGGGGGGTGTGCCTTAAATCGGTCATTCTAAGCCCTCGCTTTTTGAGGGCGTGAGGATCTCATCAACCCAATCCGTCATTGCGAGACCTCGTTTTTTGAGGTCGTGGCAATCTCATGAGTCATCTTTTATTATTTGTGGAATTGAGTAATTGTGGAACTGTGGAATCGGAAAGGATGAGATTCTCACGTCGCACAAGACGCTCTTCAGGATGACAAAATGAGTGAATGAGAGATTACCACGTCACTTCGTTCCTCGTAATGACGGATCTAGATAGGAATTTTCATTGTTGTATGGTGCTGGTTAGCAACATGAGTGCCTATCCTGAAAACCCACGGGCATGATAAATCAAGCCCCTACCAAAGAATATAAAAATGTAGAGGCGACAATTTATTGCGACCGATCTTCATATAATGTAGCGACATGCCATGGCATGTCGAATCCTTGGTTTTCATTGTCATCTGGTGCCGCAATATGACATGTCATCTGAAATTTTCCAATCGCACAAAACGCTCGTTAAAATGAAGGATTAATGAACCTTTTTTATTATCATCAATTCCTTAAAAATAACCAAACCATTTTTCCTTGAATAGTTCTCCAGTCTATGGCAAAATGATTTTAAAAGTTCCTTCGCTTTAAATGAGAAAATGTATTGATGAGGGTGAAATGACTTTCATTATCATCGACTTTTCAACTAACAATATCTTTTTAAACTAAATTACTTGAGGGGGGTGGTACCTCTTATGTCGGTTCTTATTACTGGAGGAAACGGGCTTATAAGCTCCTGGATTATCTATTATTTGGCTCAAAAGGGGAAAAGAATTATTTCAGTCGATCTCAAACCACGTGCTTTTGACTACCTGGAAGAATTTAAAGACCAAATAAACTTTATTCAGGGCGATGTACTGGAATGGTCACAACTTTTGTCGATATTTCACGCTGAAGGAGTGAATATTGAAGGGATAATCCATACTCCTGCAGAGATGGCTTCTCCCCGATACTGGAACAACCCTTATCGCAGCACCTATTTGAATGTGGTAGGAACACTCAACTTGCTGGAATTTGCTCGCCTCTACCAGATCCCAAAATTTCTTTATGTAAGTTCTGGTGCGGTTTATGGTGAAGTCAAAGATACGCCATCAGAACTCACCCATCCGGTTAATCCCTCCGATCTCTACGGTGCTGGAAAAGTTGGTTCAGAATATATTTCTCTTCAATATGGAAACCACTACCAAATTGATGTTCGGGTGATCCGTCCTTATTTTTTCTTTGGACCAGGACTTCTCCCTTCGGAAATGAATCCGTTATTCAGAAACCTTTTGGGCTCAATGGAAGGATTGGATAATCTCCAGTTGGAAAAGGGTCGAGATCAAAGTTTGGGATTTACCTACGTGAAGGATACCGCCCTGGGGACAGTGTTGGCTTATGAAACAGAACATCCCGAACATCGAGTTTTCAATATAGCCACTGATGAAGCAACCAGCTTTCCGGAATTAGCCAGGTTAGCACAGAAATACAGTGAGCAACCTCGAAAAGTAATTCTTGGTGGAGGCAAACTCTTCCCTCGCGGTGAAACTCTCGATATATCTTTGGCTATGAAAGAGCTGGGTTATACACCTCAATATCGGATGGAGAAAGCGGTTGCAGAATACTCCGAATGGATTCAAAAACAGCTTCGTTCTAAAATGTAGTTACGAGTTGATAAACACCCAGTGAAAAACGTGATTTAAAAATATTGTAGATATAAAAATCGATAAGCCATAAATAAGGGAGGGAGAATCATTTGAAAATAATCATATTAGCTGATCTGGAAGGCGTTTCTGGAGTAGTAGATAACGAGCAGCAGGCTAAACCTGGGGCTCCCCTTTACCAGGAAGCGAGAGAATATCTGTTATCCGACGTCAGTGCCGTCATTGAAGGAGCGTTAGATGGAGGGGCTACCGAGATAACCATCTTTGATATGCACTACTATGGGTTAAATCTCAACCTGAGCAAAATGCATCCTCAAACCCGGATTTTTATGGGAAAACCTCGGAAGATTTATCCTCTTTTAAAAGAAGTTTATCAAAAAGCCGATGGTTTTATGATGGTCGGATTCCATGCTATGGCACAAACTCCGGGAGGTTTATTGACTCACACTTATGACCATTCTATCAAGAGCCTTTACCTCAACGGGATGCTGGTTGGAGAAATTGGCATGGAGGCAGCAATTGCTGGTTTTTATGGAGTGCCGTTAATTTTTGTAGCTGGTGATTCGAAAGGGACGGAAGAGATCGAAAGCCTTCTGGGTGATGTTCCCACCGTCACAGTCAAATGGGCTGTCAACGAGCACAGTGCCTTATGTCTTCCTGTTGAAGTAACTCATAATGAGATCAGGAAAACTGCCAAAGAATCATTGGAAAAAATCGCAGAATTCAAACCTTATGCTCTTGAACCACCCTTTAGTATCGAAGTAGAATTTTTCCTTCCTGAAAAAGCCGAAAAAATGGAGAAACTCGCAGGAGTTACACGAATTGATGAATTAATCGTTCAAGCCCAGGGCGATGACCTTCCTCTTCTTTGGGAAGAATTCATCGGCTTCTGCCAAAATTACCAATAAACAATTTATTCCCCCTCAATGGGGGAATTTATAAGATGGTATTTTCAGGATAGAACTATTTGAATCAATAGCCACCTGATACCAGCAGTGGGTTTTGGTATTTATTTCATCTTGCCAAATTAATAGAACCTATCCTTATCCAATCTAACATCTTCCAAAATTCAAGAACCAAGACCCGATCCAGAGATTTTCATGGAATGGGAAAGCATCATTACAAGCTTTCCCATTCCAAATCCAGGCTATACAATCGGCTCAAAAATCAATTCTCATCGTTCATAGAATCTTGTTTGCTCAACACTTGAAACACATCACCGGCATGTCCGATTAGCTCAATGAAACCACCAGAAGGAACATAGGCGGCACCGCTATCACGCAGGCTGTCGTAGAGAACCGATCCTTCCGGAGAAAAGATAAATACCCTACTTTGCTCGGACTTCTGGATGTCAACAATGCACTCTTCTGGCGCCGATAGCCACTCGCTGTAATTGAGGCTACCGATATTCACTTCATTTTCTCCTATTTCCAGTGGAGGAGCGGCTTCGATGGAACTGTAGAGAAAATCAAAAACCCTTGCCCAGGTGTGTCCGTTATTTTCGGAAAGAGTTAAATCAGTCTGGTCTCGAACGGCGCCGACCGGGATACCGGCATACTGTGGAGACAGGATCTGTTTGATCCCTTGGAAAACCACATACCCAGGAAGGTCTTCAATAAGCTGAGAGGTCATGATATGCTCTGGGTTGAATGCTTCTCCAGGGAGCACGTTTCGCCTCAGCCATCGTTTCCCATCGACATTGATTCCCAGATTCAGAGGTTCATCGAGTTTACTGAGCTGCTGACCGATAGGCATCTCGACGACTTGATTAAAAATGGAGACCATCAGCAGATGATGGCCATTCACTGTAAGAAAAGAAAAACGACTATCATCAGGGCCGTAAAAATGCCCATCCCGGTAAGTCAGGGTTATAACTGGTACTTCTTCTTTTTTATCCAGCTTGGTTACATTAACGGTATTGGTTTCAAGATCGAAGGTTACTTTGAATGGGTTAGGTGCGTAATAGCCTTGGAAAGCAAGATACTCTTCTGGGATGGCTTGCGGTTCCTTCGGCTTGGCTACTGTCGTTGCGGGAGCTTCCATTAAGCCCTTCTGAATAAGGAGGCTGTCCATGATGTCAAAAGCAATTTTTACAGCGTCAGCGTTCCGGCCACTCTGGATAACCGCAACCGAGAGCCTTTCTTCTGGAACGGAAAGGAGCATCGAGTGATAGTCTGTCGTGTCGCCCCCTTTTCCGATCAACTTGACCCCTTTCCCCGACTGGGGATACTGGATTGCCAGGTCCAAACCCAATCCGTAGGCAAATTCTACATATAATCCCGTCTCTTCCCAAGCCTTTTGAGCGAGAAGGGACGGCTGCCAACTGGTCATTTCCCCAATAGCTTCTGAAGAAAGAATCTGGTTACCTTTTCCGGAAAAAGCATCGGCAAAGCGAACCAGGTCGATCGCCGTGGAAGCAAGTCCGCCAGCACCTAAAACCGATAGTACTTCCAAGGGAATTTCCTGACCGGTATCAGGGGCGTAAAATAATGCGAGTAGGTCCATGGGTCTTTCCCCGAGACTCTTGCCGGTCCTTTTCAGTGAAAGCGGTTGGAAGACTCTTTCTGATAAAAAATCGATATAAGATTGACCACTAACCCGCTCGACCAGCATTTCTGCCAGGGTAAAACCATCGTTACAATATGGTGCCATTTCTCCTGGAGCGTGTTTCAAGGTTGCCCGCGACAGATTATCCAGAGTGTCATGGAAAACATCGGGTTTTGCTTGGTAGCCAATCATGTTAGCATAGCACGAGCCGGGAAAACCGGAAGAGTGGTCCAGCAACATCCGTACGGTAATATCATGGTACCGGTCATCGGCCATGGTGAATTCCGAAAGATATTCAATGACTGGGTTATCAAGTTCCACCAGTCCATCATCCACCAGGAGCATCACTGCGGTTGCACAAAACAGCTTGCTGATCGACCCGATATTGAAGATGGTCTCGGTATCGACCGGAATACTCTTGGCTCGGTCAGCCATGCCAAAGCCTTCTGCATAAACCAGCTGTCCTTGGTCCATTATCGCCACTGTGGCACTCCCAGAAATTCCGGAATTGATACTCCGCCAGGATTCCGTCCGAGCAGTGATGATGGCCGATTGGTAAGGGTCCTGTTCTTCCGCCCAGACAGGTCCGATTGCCAGCAGGGCAATCGTTATCATAACGAATAAAAGGATTAAAAAACGCTTCATGGTCTTAAATTTCCCCATAAATTAAAAACCTCCTAATTCCTTTATTTGATTTACCAGTTCTTCTTGGGCTTTTTATTACCAATTGATCAGGTTTGGGGATTATCCCCTATGTTATGAGTATTCTCCATGATCAATTACACGTGTTAGCCCAATTTTTTTTGAAATGTCCGGCTGATTCCTTGCCGGATGAAGTCCTAGTCAGTTCGGATAGTTCTTGAAAAATGCCTTTGTTCGAACAGCTGACTTTGTGCTCGATTTCATTGATGGCTTTCTCGTTCCCAACCGTTCTGGTATTTTGTATAACTCCTTTCTTAATGACTACTATCGGCTATTCGTAAATGATAATTAGTATAAACCCTTTATTTTTTTTACCTCGATTCGGACCTTCTGAATACCAGATACTGCAATCCTTTCTGAGAACTATTGATAAAATTCCTCTCTGGTTGTAATCCTTATCTGGTGTGGCAAAGCTTCAAGAGAGTCCATCCTGTAAATACAGTGAGTAGAGAAATAGAAGAAATTCGCGGTCTTCTAACCTTCTCCCATCAAGGGAGAAGGAACTGAGAGCCGTCATTCTAAGGAGAAAAACATTGTGGAAATCCCGCGAGTTAAATTTATAAAATTCAAGAATCAAGACCTGGCCCCAAGATTTTACTCAATCAGTAGGATAGTTATTTTTGATAGTTGAATTATTCTTTTTCATATTCTTTTAATGATAACAATAACATACTTCTATTGTTGTTACTGTCAGTTTATTTTCACATAATATATCACAGTTAAGCTGAATAAATAAAGATTCATCGCCCCACCTGGTTTTGTTTCTATCGCTTCTTAAAGGAAATTTTAAACTTCAAGAAAGCATTATCCTAAAAACACTTTCCTTCTCTTTTTTCTCCTCATATCTCCCTCTCTCCCCTCATCCTTTTGGTTGCGAGGATCTCATCCGGTGCCGCACGCATCATCCTGAGCACTCGCTTTTTGAGGGCGAAAGGATCTCATCTTTTAATTTTCTCCCCCTCGCCCCCTCGCCCCCTCAGCGCATTTCGCTAATACTCCCCCTCTCCCCTCATCCCTTTGGTTGCGAGGATCTCATCAACCAAATCCGTCATTGCGAGGAGGCTAAACGTCTTTTGGTTAGACGACGTGGCAATCTCATCCGGTTCATCTTTATTATTTTTTTACCTTTTAAATTCATTATCGGGTGTGATAAATCAAGTCCCTACAAAAATTTTAAAAAATGCCGTCATCCTGAGCCCTCACTTTTCGAGGTCGTAAAAATCTCATCTGACGCCGCAAGCGTCATCCTGAGTCCTCGCTTTTTGAGGGCGTGAGGATCTCATCTTTTTTAGTTTTTTCAATCCCTCTATTCAACAATTTAAAAAAATTCAAGAATCAGGATTTAATCTATAGAATTTTTTACTGACTTAAAATTATTAGTCAATCCATACCGGACTGCTCCAAGCAATTTCTTCATCTTCTTGGGTAACTCGCAAATAATAGTAAGTCCCTTTTGCTATATTTCCTTTTTCAACATAACTATTTTTAAAATCTTTTCCTCCAGGAAACCATTGATAAATTACTTGGTTGTTTTTTACTAAATCAACTTGTTTAATAATATCTGTTCCATTTATCTCAAAAGAAATTTCGTAAGGATTTTTTGATTTGTTGTAATTTACAACCGAACCCATCCTAGTTCTATTCACAGCAAAATTTAGAAGTATCCTTGCTCCTGTAGTTGCGTAACAATAACGCCTTTTTATGCCATTAAAAATATTTTTTCTTGATAAATTCTTAGCAATTACAGCAGTTAGTCCTCCCTTAAGACTAAGATTAAGATATGGACTTCTGTGATAACCCCCGGGCATCCCTCCGTGGTTATCACTACCGGCAATAAAACCAAGTTTATGACCTTTTTCTAAAATTTCCTGGACAGATAACGATTTATTAGGAGACCTCATTCCAGAAGGGACAGAATTTATATCGCTATTCCACAATGGATTTCCTCGATATTCTGAACTGCCCCAACATGAATAAATTTCAATAACCGGTTCTAATTCCTCGTTTATCGTATTATCCATTGCTGCTAAGGAGTGATGGGGAATAACTAAAACCTCTTTTCCTTCAAGGGCTTTCCATAATTTTTGAGCTGTGCGATAACGCTCATCAATATCGGCTTTCTCAAGGCCCTTAGATGAACCTACTTTATACCTAAACAAAGGACCAGAATCGTCTGCGTAATATACATTACGATTCCCATTATCTTCCCAATTTGTCCATTCGTAACCAATAAGAGTTGAGAATTTTCCTTTCTCATTGAATTGATTGGTAATTTTTTGTAATTGTTGCCACCCTTCATCATCCATAAGAGGACCCCAATCATGACTACTTACCGAGGCAAAATCCAGCTTAACAATATCTCGACAGTATTGATAAATTTCTATTGGATGCTTTCTTCCATCACAAAAATTTGAGTGGATGTGAATATCCCCCCAATATATCCTCTCCTCAGGATTTTCCTGAACCCGAATGGGGTTACTTTCGGCGACAATTTCATCATTAAAGATTGTTTTTAAGCGATAAAGACCAGGTTCGGAAAATGCAATATTTTCAATAATCCAAGTACCATCATGAAATCTCATATTAGGATTTGATAAATTACATTTCAAATTAGGATCATGCTTAAAAATGATTGTATCAGTTGGTTCCAAATCTACTTTATTTCCAAATTCATCTATTCCATACAAAACGAAGTTAGTGTTTTCTTTAGTAGAGAGTATCGAATGACCAGTGAAAACGATTTTCCAGGGTTTTGCAGGGATTATTGAAGGATTCCATAAATGATTATCTTGTAAACTGATAAATTGACTATTTCCCATATAATCAACAGAAGTATGGAAATAGGTGGTTGGCATACCCCACCAGCTTTCGTCTTTCACAAAATAATCTTCTACTATTTTTTGAGCTTGGCTACCAATACTTCCAAATTGCTTATTTCCATAAATAATCTGAATTACATCTCCTTCAGATAGATATCCATCAATAATCTTTATAAAAAGATGCTGAAAGGCTGCCGCCATTTCCGAATAACTGATATACAAATCATATTTTATATTTTTAGAAATAGTTATGGTTGTATACCCTTCTCCTTTGGGATCGTTTATCTGAAAATTACTCCAAATACGAGGAAGAGTTATCTTAATAACTGATCCTGGAACAAGTTTCTTTTTCCCACAAATATACTTTAAAATCCATGTTCCAAATTCGCCTGCCTGAATTGGTCTGTTCGGTTTTAATATTGCAAATCCATTATTATTTTTAATTCCGCTCATTTTAGTTAATCCTCAAATAATTTTTTATGTTTTCTTTTAAAATAATGAATATTGAGTCGTGATAATAGGTTCAATAAGTTACTAAAAAATCACCCTTCGGAGAAAGGAATCTTTTTAAAATTTTCAATATTAAACCTATTTTATTCATCTCTTAGGAAGGGTTTCGGAGTGGGTAAAATATTTTTGTTATATTTGCATATTTATAAGTTGCTGCCAAAATATAAATAAAATTTTATACATTTTAAATATGATTTATTCTTTTAATGCACCACTTGTAAGACCGCTAACAAGATAACGTCTCACAAATATACCGAAAATTACAACTGGAAAAGCTATAATCATTGAGGCAGCTGCTATTAAACCCCATTCAAGATCTTCAAATTTCATAAACGATGTAATCATTACTGGAGCTGTCTTGGCTGATTCTCTTGTTAAGATCATCGCAAATAGAAATTCGTTCCAAGAAAAAATCCAGCTTAAAATTGCTGCTGCAACAGTAGCTTCAGATATTAAAGGTAAGGAAATTTTTCGAAAAACCTGAAATGTTGAACATCCTTCTAAAACGGCACACTCTTCAAGTGCCTGAGGGACTTCATCAAAAAATGCTTTTAAAATCCAAATAATTAATGGCAAAGTGAATGTTAGGTAAACAATAATAAGCCCAAGATAAGTATCGATCATTCTGTATTTTGCAAATATAGTAAAAAATGGAACGGCCAAGCTCATTGGAGGAATCATTCTTATACATAGAATAATAAAAAGTAACCACTCAATTCCTTTAATTTTTAAACGAGAAAGAGCGTATGCTGCAGGAGCTCCAAGAACTAACCCAATTCCTACCGATATAATGCTCACCACTAAACTATTTATCAAATACTTTACAAATGACTCATCCACAAATAGTTTTATATAATTGTCAGCAATCGGTTTAAAAATCCAAGTTGGAGGATAAACAAAACTGTCTATCTGATTTTTTAGAGAAAGGGTTAATATCCAGTAAATAGGAAATAGAGCTGCGAATATAAAGATTATTGCTATGATGTAATCTAAAACACTTTTGCTAGATCGATCATGTTTTAAGTAATTCATTGGTTGACCCTCGCTTGTCTAAAAAATCTTAACATAATAAGGCTTAAAAGAATTGTAATAATTACTAAAGCTACTCCTAAAGCCGATGCATAACCGATATTTGTATATGAAAAAGCCATCCTATATGTATAATAATTGACTGTTTCCGTTGCTCTACCAGGACCTCCTGCGGTCATAATATGGATGGTCGGAAAAACTTTTAAAATATCTATTACCCTGAACAACAACCCCAATAGCAAAGAGCCTTTTATTAAAGGAAGGCTGATTTTTATAAAGGTTTGCCACCTATTTGCTCCATCAATCATCGCTGACTCATATACTTCTTCAGGGATAGATGAAAATCCGGCTAAAAATAAAATTAACAGAAAAGGGACGTATTGCCAAACGTCCACCATAATGACCGAGAAAAGAGCAGTTTTATTGTTGGCAAGCCAAGGATGGCTTATACCAAGAAAACTCAAGAAATAGTTAATAATTCCAATTGTTGGATGATACATAATTCTAAACATAACTCCCGCAACGACGGGTGGAACAACCATAGGGGGTAAGAATAAAGATCTAAGAAATTGTAATCTTTTTAGGGGACCACTTAGTATTTCCCCCAATAACAGGGCAATGGGAACCTGAATACCTATTCCAACTATTAAGAAAATAATTGTTATTCGTAACGAATTCCAAAATTCTTTGTCACTAAAAATACGAAAGTAATTTTTTAAACCAATAAATTTAATACCCAATGGATCAGTTAATTCATAATTAAGAAAGCTATAATTAAAGAGATAACCTATAGGAATAAAGAATACAACAAAAAATGCAATAATCGTTGGTATAAGCATTAAAAATAAATGTTTTCGGTTCATGTTAATATTTTTTCCCAGTATCTAAGATAAAATTTATGTAACAACTTAATCTGATAAATTTTAAAAAATTAAACATTTCTGAGAAAGGCCTCCTTTTAAAAATACTACTCATTATCATGTTGGGTTATGAATGCATTAGATATGAGAATTGTTAAAATTATTTTTTCTATATTCTGAATAGCATTTTATTAAAGGGTTAGTGACTCAGTTTGGTTACAAATTCAACTAAACCAAACTGAGTCAAATGATTAATATTTCTTGCAAGTTGTGAGATTTATTTTACATATTTCTGTTAATATCTAAATTGTTTTCTTTTAAAAAGTTTGGAAGCCAATCAGGGTATCCTTTTTCATCCATAAACTCTATTAGCCATTTATTAAGCTCGGTCATGGCAGTTTCTGCATTCTTTTCACCAACTATTACTTCTTGTACATATGCTCCAATAGTGTCTCCAATTTGAGGCCAATCTGGTAAATATGTTGGTCGATAATCAGAGCGTCCATATTTTAATGACTCTACATTGGCGTTGATCCAGTTGTTTGAGCCCCATTTGGCTATATATTCAGGAGTTTCCATAACTGATAGTCTCACAATCCCAGGTCCTCCCCCTTCGATAGTTGAAGACCTGAATTGGACATCCTTGCTGGTGAACCACTGGATAAATAACCACGCTGCTTCTTTATTTTTTGAATCGTTGGCAATCATCATAGCATGGCTATAAGCGGATGTAGTGCGGTTTTTGGGTCCAGCAGGAACTGGAGCAGCATCCCATTTTCCAACAACCGAAGATTTTGTTTTATCTTCAAATATACCGTTAAATACTGAAGCATCGAGATACATTCCTAAATTTCCCTGAGCAAAAAGGGTGTAGAGCTCATAATGAGTGAAGTCTCCACCACCTGGTGGTCCATACTTTTGGATCAATTCTGCATATTTTTGTGTAGCCAAAATTGCTTCTGGGCTATCAAGAGCTGGTTTCCCATTTTCATCAAAATAACTTCCTCCATAACCCCACAACCAGGCAGCCCAATTACAACTTACATTCATACCTTCTCCTCTTCTTGCTCTTGTTCCAAATCCAGCGAAATCAGGAGGATTATGAATTTTTGCCGCTATGTCTTCTATTTCTTCAAAAGTTGAGGGGGGTCCAGCAATACCCTTTTCTTCTAAAACCTGAGGCAAATAAAAAATTATTGTAGATTCTCCAGTAAAGGGAATGCCAAAAATTTTTCCTTCCATAGTCACTAGATCAACGTAAATTTTAACAAAATCATCCAGTACAAACTCTGGACTGGTAAGTTTTGGATCATCAAAAAAATCATTCAAAGGATAAGCCCAGTCTGCCCGATAATATCTTGATAATTTTGAGGTATCCATATGCATTACATCGTAGGCTCCAGTATGGGCTCCCAATTCCATCTCTTGTTTTGTTCCAAGTGAAACCCGTTCTAAATATTCCATATTAACTTTTATTCCGGTCATCTTTTCAAATTCTTGGATGAGAGGCTTGACGGGTTCTATTGCAGTGGGGTGAGGAATAGTTAAAACGTTAATGGTTGTTCCTTTATAAGGTTCAGATGCTTCTTCCCAACTCCATCCAAGGGCAATTGTTGAAAAACCAAGGCAAAGAAGTGATACTAAAATTAGACTAAATACAAAATAATACTTTTTATTCATTGTTTACGCGCTTAAAAAGCGCTTCACCTCCTCATTAAAAGATTAAAATTATTAAGAGAATTACAAATATTTTTAATCGAACAATAATCCATCTGCAAAAACTAAACCATCGGTTGTTTCAGAGTAAGGGATTTTCATTAAGAAAGATATAGTAGGTGCTACATCTATAGTCCGAATTGGGGTTTTTCTGCAATAACCTTTTTTAATCCCTGGTCCAGCCATGATAAAAGCAGCTTTAACCGAACATCCACAATACTGAGTTGCAGGGAGATAAGAGTGATGTCTTCCATATTCAGGGCCTTCAACAACATCCTCAAATCCATTTCCTGAAAATTCTTTAGGGTCAATACCAGTAATACCATTAGCAAATTTGTTTGTATACCCCTCTTTATATAGGTATACAATGTCTCCCAAGCGGTCTCCCCAATTGCCAAGGTTTTTTACATCTTCTTTTCTTAAAGCTAAAACGATGGGATGTTCTCCTGTTTTCGGGTCTTTGATAGAGTATAGAACTTCTATGACACGATCTCTTACCTTTTCATATTCTGAAGGATCGACAACTCCGTCCGGGTCTCTCCCTTTTAAATTAATCCAAATATTTTGAGTGACATAATTTAACCCTGATATAACCTTACTCTTTTTTGTATCAATAATTAATCTACCGTTTTCATTTTTTTTGTAGGCTAAAAGATTATCTTCCAGTAAAAAATGCTCTAATAAAACGTATTTCTTTGTCGGTATTCCACCGTGATCGGAAACAACAATAACTACTGTTTCCTCATCAGCACATGCTGATACAACCTCACCTACATACCAATCAAGTCTTTTATACACTTCTCGAAACTTGTCCCAACACCTCCCTTCTTCATTTGGATCATAGGTTGGTGATTCCTTACACAACCCATTTAATTCATCGTGGTTTATGCCATCAGGCGAATGAATTTGTATGAAAAATAAATCCCAATCGTAGGTTTTTGCGAGATATCTACAGGTTTTAACCAGACCTTCTGCCATACCTTCAACGGTTTCATAAACCTGACAAAGGGGTGATTTTTTTGAACTGATCCCACCTTTTCGGTTTTTTTCTTGATCAAACGATGTTTTATCTAATCCAAGGTTATCAATTAACTCATCGGCGATATTCTGAGGGCTTGCCCAATTTTCTAAATTATAAATAGGAGTTCGATCTATTTGAATTAATTTGCCGTCTTGTGAAAGACTTAGAAGTTTGAGGCGAAATTTTCCATTAACCTTGGTTTTAAATTCTTTTCTTACCAGCATGTTTGCATAAACTCTTTCGCCTATTGTTGGTTGGAATTGTTCGTAAAGCCAATCACTTCCAACATTAACATTTAAAATGGCAATTTTATTATTAAAGTCCTTGTCTTTAGTTACTGCTATTGTGTCATATTTTTCACCACTCACCGAATAAATTAATAAATAATAGGTGGGATTGATTTTATTATAATCATGGATAATTTCACTAGTTTCTTTGGTAATCCACCCCTTTGGTGAATGGCTAAATTCTTCTCTTCCTGTAATATCAATTACCGATTCTAAGGGCTGTAAATTGGATACTGGTAAATTTTTCCAATCATTAGCTGGTAAAATTTCAATCATCAATTCATCAAGAGCGTCTGGTTTTGAAGAATACCTTCCCCATTCAGTCATTTTGCTTAGAGGAGAAGAAAATGGACCAGTACCGTCCACCACTATACCTTTTGGAATGTTTGAGGGCCATCCTCCTGGAAAATTTACAAGAATACTCTTTTTTCCCGCTTTTTCTGCCGACTGCCAAATATAATCAGCATGGGAAAGCCTATTCATAAAATGAGTTGTATTGGCATTAGCGACAACGGGAAATAGGTTGTTTCCCATGTCATAAACCTTTTCGAATGATTCTCCTTCTATATGAAATCCAAAAGAATTTATTCCGTGGGTTCCAGGTAAAGCTCCGGTACCAATACAGGTCCAGTTTGTAGGTGTTTCCACTTGAATCATAGAAAGCATTTCTGAAAAAACTCCGTTATTTATTAACTTTGTCATATTGGGGATTATGCCTTCATGAGAAAATTTTTTCACAAATTCTGGGATCATTCCATCAATTCCTATTAAAACCACTTTTTTCGGTTTATTCATATTATTTAATCCCTCCAAGGATATTTATATATTATATTACTTTATTTGTCTATTCATTTATACTATTGAATTTTATTATATCTTAAAACAATGTCAACCCCGATACCACACCAAGCCGCTTATTCCCGCCAAGAAAAGGAGAAGAATAGGATCGGTTTTCTTCCTGTAGATGAATATAAATATCACTATTCCAACTACAACAGAAAACCAGTCGGATATTCCCTTTTCAGCAATAGAAAAACCAGCTATGCTCATTAAAGCAATAACTGATGGTCTTAATCCTAATAAGAATTTTTTTACAAATATGTTTTTTTTGTAGTAGAAAATGAAATGAAAAACCAAGTAAACTAACAAAACCGAAGGCAAACAGAAGGCAATTGTAGCTATAAAAGAACCGAAAATTCCACCAACCTTAAATCCTGTAAAGGTCGCTGAATTAATTCCTATTGGTCCAGGCGAAAGTTCAGAAATTGTAACTAATTCTATGAACTCACCATTTCCTAACCAATGATGATTTTCTACTACTACCTTTTCAATTAAAGGAAGCGCAGCTAACCCCCCACCAAAAGAAAAAAAACCAATTTGAATAAATGCTAAGAAAAGTTGTAAATAAATCATCGAGTTCTCAGCATTCCAAGCATGCCCCCAATAAGCACAATCCAAAGAGGATGGATATTAAAGAAAAAAATCAAGAGAAAAAGAAATATAGCAATTAATAAATCCATCCAATTATTCAGCACACTTTTCCCAATATCTAAAACTGCTCCACCAATTAAAGCAACTATAGCAGGAGCAGCGCCGCGAAAAAAATTTTGAAATACAGTTAAATGACGATATTGTTTATAAAGTGATATGAAAACAATGATTACGAAAAAAGAAGGAATGGATGCCCCTAATACTGAAAAAAAAGTTCCTGAAATTCCACATACTTTTCGTCCCACAAAACAAGCAGTGTTTATAGCTATGGCTCCGGGCATACTTTGAGCTACTGACAAACCTTGAATGAATTCTTCTTCAGTCATTAATTCTCTTTTTTCAACAATCTCTCTTTTAATTAATGGAAGCATGGCATAACCACCGCCCCAGGTGAAGGCTCCAATTTTGAAAAAAGAAAAAAATAGATCAAAAAGAACTTTTCGCTTTTTTTTGCTAAAGAAAGTCATTTTAAGCTTTCAGCTCCACTGTATAGCGGCATTGATCAGCACGAACGATACTTTTTCGGTACTCAAAAGGTTTTTCATCCTCACCGAAAGTTACCCTCCGTACTAAAAGAGCTGGCGAACCTTCTTCGACTTGAAAAAGTTTTGATTCATAAAGATTCATCCTTATAACCTCAAACTCTTCTTTGGCTTTTTTTACAAGTACTCCCAATTCTTTAAAAAAAACATCATATAATATCCCTTTCTCAAGTTCTTCTTTGTTAAGAATTATGCTTTCAAATTGAGGAAGAAGATATATTTTTTCTAAAATGACTGGTATTTTATCTGCATACCGTAACCTTTCAATGGTAAAGACTTCACTTAAGTCTAAAGAAAATTTTTCTTGTACAGATTTTGTAGGTTTTTCTTTTTCCATTTTAATAATTTTAGAATAAAAATTTTGACCTCGAGCTTTCATATCTTTTGCAAAACTATAAAAATGAGAAAGATCCTGAGTTATTATTTTTTCTTTGACAAAAGTTCCCCGCCCTTGTTTTCGATATATTAACCCCTCGTTTTCCAATTCCTTTAGAGCTTGAGCGATAGTCCCCCTTGATAGAGCAAATTCATCACAGAGCTCAATCTCGGTGGGAATTTTCTCTCCTTCTTTCCATTCTTGTCGTTCAATTCTTTCTCTAAAAATACGGCTTAATTGATGATAAAGTGGAACTGGACTATTCTCATCTAAAATGAGTTTCATTAAAATCATCTCCATATATTGTCTATACAATTATACTTTTATATTTTATAAAATAAATACATAATAATCAATTGATAGATAATATGGTGAGCTTTAAATACTTTCAAAAAATATTAAAATTTTGAAAATCTCATCTCTTTTCCGCTTCCCCTCCTCCATATTTCCTCAAATTTTAAATTATTAGAAATTCAAGAATCAAGCATACCGTTATTTTCACAGATTAAAAAAATAGTCATGATTGCCGATTATTGATTATAAGTATCAACGTGTTCCTGAAACGCGGAACAGCTTGATATATCAAAAAGTCTGGAGGAAGAATTGTCATGAAAAAGATCATTCTTATTGTCATCTTGATTTTGTTGGCCGGGATCAGCGTGGTTTATGCATCAAATTATCCCCAATTGACCGGAACCTGGGTCGGCAGCACTTATGGCCATGGGTATTTCCCTATCAAGGGAACCACTGAGTACCACAAGTTCTTGGATGAAAGAGAATCAATGAAAGTACACTACATAATCCAGGAACAGAAAGAGCGTCTTTTCTGGGGAATCAAGAAAGTGTTTACCGACACAGGAGAAATGATGTTCGAAGAAGAATTCAGCGGTGCTTTTGAGAAGAATTCCCAACGGTTCTATATTATAGAGCACCTTGATGGCACTGGAATGGGACAGGTTATCAACGGAAATGAAATTGATATCGTCTATTTGGAGGGAAACGATCTGCCCAAAGTCATGATTTATCAACTCGTTCTGGAGGATGATGAATCCTAAGTAGCTATTTCTTGAATTTAGCGCTGATTGATTTCACTTCATTGTCCCAATCCTAAGTGAGACAGTTTTTTAATCTCATCAGACCACAACCTTAAATTAATTGTAGGTCTCTAAAAAACCCACCCACTAAAGTGGGTGGGTTCAAACCTTTTTTCTCTGAACGTCATTGGTTTGAGGTTAAAGCCCTTTAAAGGTAGCTATTCAGACTAGATCAGATCTTGATTTTTTTAATTACAGAATTACTACCAACCCTCTTTTACCAATTGTTAAATCTTCATTTTTTTCATTTTTTGGTTCACTTAACGATTACCTATCCTATAAAGACAATGATCAACTAAAAATGACATTATCTTGAGTAGCAATTTTCTGCTTTAGAATCTCATTAGACACCTGAAATGTCATCCCGAGGCTTCGTTTTCTGAAGCCGTGAGGATCTCATCTTTTTTCTTTTTCCAGACTACCAATTCCTCAGTTCCACAGCTTTATCTAAATTCAAGAATCAAGACTTGGGCCCTTTATTTTCATTAATTTAGCTAATCCTATTTGTGATTTATATTGACCCATTTTATTTTTTGTGCAACCTTCATATAAAATATATAAGTCTTGATTTAAAATAAATGGCGTACCAAACCAAATTGCAGAGTCATCCCAACTACCATTTTCTCCTTTTACAAAAATAGGATTATTAGGGTATTTTTCCCATTCAATTAAATTTTTGGATAAAGCTAAACCAAACCCGCTTGGAAAATCTTTACTTTCTTTATCTCCAGCATAAATCATGTAAAAACAATTATTTGCACTCAATATTCTTGGCGTTGTTACGGTTTTACTATCCCAACCTTCTGAACTTGAACTTAAAATGGGCTTCTTCGATTTTTCAGTAAAATGAATACCATCATTAGAAAAAGCTAAATATATATTATAGCCATCCTTATTACCCGGTAATACATAGAATAAATAAAATATACCCTTGTGAAAAACCACCTCGGGTGAACGACCCTTAATGATCGGATTCTCGTTAACCTTTTCAAAATGTTTTCCATCTACTGAAACTGATAAGCCAATTGCATCATCATATGCGCCTATTCCACTATAATAAAGATAAATTTTACCATTTGTATAAACCGCTGCTGGATCGGTAACATGATTATTGTCAAAACTATTCTTATTACTTGGCTCAACTACTGGCGTATTCTTAATATCAAACACTTTTATATCATTATTCACTTGCGATATCCTAGCTAACCCAATGCTTTCATGGTTATTTTTAACACCACCAAAAAACAAAATCGTTTCATTTTTGTATTCTAGAATGTCAGCAGTTGTAGCAGATTCTTGATAGAAAGTATTTTCCTTAGTCCCTATAAAAGGAATTTGAGAAAGTTTACTAAAATAAATTGTCCTATTAAAACTAAGTTTTTCAATAAGCGAGCTACTCATGCTTTAACCTACTTTTTTATTTATTATTCTTTTACCGCTCCTAAGGTTAACCCCATTACAATATAGCGTTGTAGAAACAAACTTAAAACCAGAACAGGAATTATTGATATGATGGTCATCGATGAAAGTTTACCCCATTCAATAAAATAACTTACTTGTGAAATTATCTCTACAGGCATTGTACGTGATAAGGTTTCAGTTAGCACAACGGCAAAGGGGAATTCGTTCCAACTAAAAATAAAAGCAAAAATTGCAGCAACAGCAATTCCAGGACTAATTAATGGAAGAATAACCTTATACAAAGAGTTTAACTTTGTACAACCATCTACTAAAGCAGCTTCTTCAATTTCTTTTGGAATAGAAATAATAAAATTCCTTAAAAGCCATACTGTAAAGGGTAAATTAAAAAAAGTGTAAACAAGAGAGAGAAACCACTTTTGATCAAGAACACCTAACCCTCTTGCAATGTGCCAAACTGGTATAAGGGTCACGATTGGGGGAAGGATATATAAACTAAGTATGAAAAAAGCAATATTTTCTCTTTTTTTAAATTTAAAACTCGATAAAGCATAGGATGCTAGTACTCCAATAATAACAACCATTAACGTTGCAAAAGATGAGATAATAATACTATTAAGAATAGCTTCCCTGAAGCTTGATGATTTTAAAACTTCTTGATAATTAACGTGAGTAAAATTTTCTGGCCAAATTGACCACAATAAATCCTTAGTGGGCTTTACAGAGGTTAATAGGAACTGAAATATTGGATAGAGAAAAAAAGCTATACTTACTATTGCTATTATGTAGGATATTATTAATGCTTTATTTTTTTGTTTAATCATTGAAGGTACTGACATAATTATAGCCAACCTTATTCTGTAGTTGATTGAAATATTTTGAGAAAAACATTGCTAATAATTAAGACAATAATGAGAACAATAAATGATAAAGCTGCTGCTTCACTTATGTTATAAAAACGAAAAGCTCTCTGATAAATATAAAACGAAATTACACTTGTCGCTCTTCCTGGTCCACCTTTAGTAACAGTATATACGATATCAAATGCTTTAAACTGTCTCATGATATTAAATAAAATAGCTAAAAAAATTAAACTTTTTAGCAGTGGAATAGTAATAAAGCGGAAACTTTGAAATTTCGAAGCTCCGTCAATATTTGATGCTTCGTAGAGTTCTCTTGGAATACTTTGTAGGCCTGCTAATAGCACTAAAGTAGTGAAAGGAGTATATTGCCATATTTCTACAAGAACAAGAGAAAATAGAGCTGAAATAGGAGAAGAAAGCCATGTTTGTTGCGAGATAGAAAATGCTTTAAAAACAGTATTAATTACACCACCCTCAGGGAAAAACATAAGATTCCACATACTACCAACAGCAACAGGTGTGAGCATTAAGGGGACTATTAATATTCCTCTTAAAAATTTTTTCCCTTTAGTAATTGTATTAAATACTATTGCAAGAACTAAACCCCAAGCAATTTCAAATAGTGTAGATAAAGCAACAAATGATACTGTCACTTTGAATGAATCATGAGTTATTTTATCTTTAAGTACCTGGATATAGTTATTTAATCCAACAAAAGAGCCTTTTGAATAAAAAGTGGTTGAAAAAAAACTCAAATATATTTGGTACACCATAGGATAAACAAGAAAAAATAAAATAATTAAAAAAGCAGGAATAAGAAACCAAAAATAAAGTGGGATTCTGCTTAATAAATTTTTATTTTTTAACATTGCATGCGACATCCACATACTCCTATTGTATGAATGAATTTCTGGGAGAAACTAGCTTATTATTTTAATATACCTGAATAATGTTAGTTTCTCCCTGTATCAAAAAAGCTATTTCAGTAGATTACCTTTTTTCAAAACTTCAATTGCATTTAATTCTGCTTCCTTCAAAGCATCTTGAACGCTTTTTTGTCCAGCTATTGCTTCAAAAACGATGTAAGAAACAGCTGCATCTAGTTCTAAAATATTTGGAATTTGAGGTTTGATTGAAATTTCAGGATAACTTATTGTTTTCATTTGAGCCGATAAATAAAGATTTGGGAACTCACTAATAGCTTTTTCAGCAGCGAGCTGTCGCGAAGGTGCCACATCGGGTAATAATGCTATTTGAGATTCAACGCTACTTGCAATTTTGATAAACTCCCAGGATGCTTGTGGATCTCTGGCATTGGTAGGTATTGTGTAAGCCCATTGTGCGAAACGTGCACCCAAGCGGTCTTTAGAAGGTGGAACACCATAAGCAGTATTACCAGCTGCTGCGGATTCATTTGGATCTTCAACTGATGCCAAAGCATATCCCCATTGTGAAGTCATGGCGGTAATACCTTTCTTGAAGGCATCAAAAGCCTGGGGAATTCCATAGGTTAAGACACCTGGTGGAACGACTTTATGTTTATGTAAAAGGTCAGCCATAAATTGGGTTGCTTCAATTCCGTTTTGATTATTGAAAGCTGGCTGAAAATTTTCATCAAGTAAATCCGCACCCCAACTATAAACAAATAACATCCAATAATCAGTTAATTGCCCACCTTCTGGTATAGATGCAAAAGCATATCCATACCTATCTGGTGTTCCATCACCATCAATATCTTTAGTCATTTTTTGACATACATCAAGAAATTCTTCCCAGTTTTTTGGAGTTCCCGCTATACCTGCTTCTTCAAACCAGTCTCTGCGGTAAGATAAAGGTGTAGTATCTGATAGTGATGGTATTCCATAGAGAAGACCATTTTGCCAATCTCTATAGGTCCCTGTTGGTTTATATTTACTATCTTTTGGCCAAAAAACATTGTCGAGTGTTATTGATAAAAAATCATTATAATCAATTGGATCTTTTTCAACAAACTCATTCAAGGGCATAACAGCATCGGACATGACATAAGACGGAAGAACCCACTCAACGTTAGCATTAATAACGTCATACGGTGATACTTTTGATTGAACAGCTAATTGTGCTTTTTCTAAGTAATTAACCCAAGGTACCTGTTCTACTATTACTTTAAAACCATATTTTTCGAAACCTGAAAAGACTTCTGCATATTTTTCTCCAGCTGGTGATGCTTGACATAAAAATCGTATTTCTTTTAATTGATCAGCTGCAAAAATATGAAAAGACAAAAAAGCTATTACTACTACTGTTAAGAAAAATATTAAAAATATTTTCTTACTCATTTTTTCATCCTCCCTTTATTTCACCAAAATAAATGGTGAGATAAATTTTTTTTTAAATTATTCATTAAAATTATCTGGCTTTGTGCCTAAAACCAAATATCCAATATCATCGTTTCCATTATTATCCAAACCATGTTCTAACCCAGTTGGGACATACACTGCGTCTCCGCTTTTTACAGATGCTTTTTCTTGGTCACAATAAAATATTCCATTCCCTTTGATAATATAATAAATTTCTTCTTGATTACCAAAGTGTTTCTCAAGTCTCTTTCCGGGATTTAGAATAGCATAATTAAAAAATAAAATTTTCTTTGACACTGTTAATTTTGGTGATACTGGACTATATTTTTGAAAACCTTCAAGTCCAACTAAAGACCTTTCTATTGCCTCTCCATGAACTAAGTAAGGTTCACATTCTTCCCAATTTACCTTTTTCATAAAAAACCTCCTCACATAATTTTCCAAAATAGGTTATGTGCTCAAGGGGTATTAAGGCATAATCCCACGACAAAATGAGTCCTTTTGATCCTGCTGATAGAGCGGAGCTAAAGCTCTTCCTAATATTCTCTAAATTACTAGCGCTACCGATCCCATTAATGCCTGCTACCACCGGTTTATCTTTAGCATATTTAACTGCTTTGCTCATTTCAACTTTCACTTGTTCAGGAGTTTTAGGTAATCCAGGATAGGTTCCTGAATAAAACATAGGTTTTACCCAATCACATTGACTTACCAAATCATTAAAATTTGCAGCGTATTTCCACGAATCTGCCGGTCCGTAGGTATTCAGTGCAACTTGTATGGAAGGGTTTAATTTCTTTATATACTTATAGAGTTCTTTATGAATCTCAGTAAAAGATTTTGATCTGAAGTGCATCCATTGTAAAAACTCTGGAACCTTATCTAAAAAATTAAAAACTTCATCTGGAGAAGTAATATTCTCAACGTGATGAGGAATAATACCCATTTCAATTCCTCGATATAACCCTTTTTTTATTTTTTCAATATCAATTCCTTCGGAAGTTGCTTTTTTAGTACAATAATCACAAAAGCAAGCCAATCCGACCTCCGGACTGTTAAATCGTTTTATACCAAGAGAATAAGCCAGTTCGTCAGTTAAATGGATAAAACCAAATTGTACATAATGATCAAGAAGTGCCAAAAAAATACCATCTAAATCATATTTCGTTGCGAGATCTTTTATAATTGATTTATAAAGATTCATCACTTTTGGGTTATTTGCACATAGAACCTTTGGAATAATTTTGCCATTGATTGATTTCATATGACAATCAGGGAACAAATCTGATTGAGGCCAACGATTGAGAATCATTGCGTAAAATTTAAATCCTAGTTTTTTGGCATAATATTGAATATCACCAAAAGGGTCTTTTGAGGATAAAAACAAATCAACATCTTTCATGGGTTTAATTGGTGTTGAGTCATATTTATCAAGCTGATGGTCAAAAAAATAACCGTTAACAACATGCTTATTTCTTTTTTTATTGTGATAAAGTGAATCAAAACCCGAGGAATCTAAATAGTCATGTTGAGATGCTACAAATATTGAATTTATTTTTCCCTCATTCCTTAAAAAGAGGAGCGCCTTTTCTATTCCCTCGTCAAACAATTCTTGGATAAAATGAATTTGCATCCCAATAATGCTATCCAAAAGCTTTTCTCCTTTTGATGTATACTTTTATTGTATTGCCAATTTGTAAATAAAATTCGATACAATTTCAGCAATTACAGTAAGGCCATTAATATCAACAACTTCAAAATCATCAATATAAGTATGCAAATATGGCCAACTTGCAGAGATTAATTTTGCTAGATATGCAGTTGGAACCCCGGCTAAAATAAACGGTCCATCATCTCCAGCATATTCAAGAGGAGTTCCTTCAATATGATAGCCAAGATTATTGCAAACATTAACAATTTCCTTATTGAGATTGCTATCGTTATTTACTAACTTTCCCATGCATATTGATTCCTCAATGTAATATAAATGGTCACCATTCCCAATTATGTCGAGATTTATACAACCTTTATATTTAGATGGGTCTTTCTTAACGTATTTGTCCACATATGCAAAAGAACCTATTTCTCCATATTCTTCCCCAGTAAATGACAGAAATTCAATTGACCTCTTGGGTGTAGGCATTCTGGATAAAATTCGAGCACATTCAAGATTTACTGCAACAGCTGTTGCGTTATCACAAGCTCCAGGTCCATTTGCATTATCATGATGCGCAATCAAACAAATGACTTCATCTTTATTTTCTTTTCCCTCTATTTTTCCTATAACATTAAGACCAAAGCTTGGACTAGCTTCAGTTTTAACATCAAGCTTGAGGATAATTGGTAATTTCTCCTCTCTTCTTTTAAAACCAGATGGAATCGCATACCATTCTCTTAATAATTCTTTTAGAAATTGACCGTCTTCATAAGTTATAGCGACAGCAGGTACAGTGAGTCCTTCAGGTCCTGAAAGAAGTGGCATTTGTAGAATTTTACCTGGAATCCGAGAGTGTTCTAAAAATCCTACTGCTCCTTTTTCTAAAAGCATTTTAGTAGGACCTTGAGGTGCAACTTCATCAGAGGCATTATCTAACATTAATGCACGAGGTGGATCTCTCATGATAATTTTATTTTTTATTTCTGCTTTTTCATAATCTTCTTTTGTGCCCTTGCCTACATATAATAATTCGGCGATTAAACCTTCTGGGGGAGTTGAACCTGAACCAAGTAAAGAAATTGAAGTTAAATCTTGTTCAATTGGCTTAATAACTTTTACTCTACAATCTTTTTGTTTCCAAGAAATGATGCCGTCTACTTTGTCAACAGAAACCTTAATTCCAATTTTATCAAATTCTTTCTTAACATATTCTGCAGCTTTAAATTCATTTTCGGTTCCTGCATGCCGTGGTCCAAATGATACTAATTTCTTAACATCATCAGCCATTCTCAACGCAGAAATATTTTTTCTCAAGTTTAATGAGATATCGTCCATAATTTACTACTCCCTTAATCAATTTTTGAAATTTTGTTAATAAGAAAAGAACTTTGTAAGTTAGATATATTATCTAACTTAGTATAAACTTGTGTCAACGTATTTCTCATATGAAAAAATCTAATTGTTTTAAATAAATTTCGTTATCTTTTTTATTAATATTTTAAATAATTTATCAGGGCTCAATTTAATTAATTTTTCCAGCTTATTAATAATTGAATGCTCATCCTCTGATTTCTTGAAATATCCCTTTTTCTTTAAATACTTTTGGGTCGTACACCTTCACTCCTTGAACCACTCGATGAATAACTCCAGTCTTACTTGGTGAATCGGGTTTGAAGCCGAGGTGAAGGGATTTGAAAAGACCCAACAATTGCCCAATCATGACATAGACTGGTGGGGTAAGAGAGTCGGGAAGAGCTGGTTGGGAATCACTCTTGATATCAATCACCTCATCTCCATATCGACTGATTTCATCATCCAGTCCCTCTCCGATGAGAATGGTTGTTTTTCCCAACTCCTGCTGTCGGATTTCCTTCAAGAGTTCCAGTTCATAGCGGCGAACATAGGGATCAGAAGCAAGAAAAGCGACGACCAAAGTTTGCTTATTGATGACCGCTTTTGGTCCGTGGCGCACATCAAGGAAGGTGTTGTACCCACACATGATCTGTCCGCTGGTGAGCTCCTGGAGTTTGAGGTGGGATTCAATAGCTGTTCCATAGTGACTGCCACTTCCCAAAAAGACTGCTCTTTGGAAATCACTTTCAGCGGTTTTCTTGACCACTTCTGAGGCCATGGTCAGCACTTTTCTTCCAGCCGCCACCAGTTGGGGAAGCTTTTGGGTGTACTCTTCAGGGGAATGAATCTGGGAACAGGCTTGACCGGCAATCACCATATTGCTAAACGAGGCCGTCATGGCTAATCCCCGGTCATTGGTCTTCTCATCAAGATCGATGACCAGACTGTTGGGATCGTGCCGTGCTCTTCGGGCTAAGCCACCCTCTTTATTACAGGTAATCACCAGATGACGTATGGAATCGGAGAATTGATTGGCAATCTCATAGGCGCCACAACTTTCCGGACTGTCTCCTGATCGGGCAAAGGAGATCATCAGCGGATTGATATGGGCAAAGTACTCCTCAGGATGAGTGACCATCTTCCCGGTTGAAACCACTTGAACCGGAATTGGAAAGTTCTGACGAAATAACCCTTGCAAACAATATCCGACAAATTCCGAAGTGCCGGCACCGGCTAAATAGATAAGATTCTTCTTCTTTTCTGATACCGAGTTAAAAAGCTCAGTTAACCTTTCTCGGTATTTGAAGACTCTTTCAACACTGGAAGCCCATAGATCCACTTGGTCATGGATCTCCTGGGGGGTATATTGAATACCCAGAGCTTCTTTTTGGGGATCATCCAGGGAAATGAATGCAGATAAAGGGTTCATTTATTAGACTCCTTTTTTCAAATCTCTTCTAAAAGATCAGTATTATTTAATAAATAATGTATAGCACCTACAATACTTGCATCTTTCTTAAGTTCAGAAATTTCAAACTTTGGCATATATAAAACCTTATCTTTTATCCCATCGTTGATAAGGTCGAGTAGGTAATCACCAGCATTAGAAAACCCTCCACCAAAAATAACTATTTCTGGTGTAAGTAAATTAATTATATTCGCTAAAGCCATATTAAAATAATCGAAAGAGCTTTTTAAAATTTGGGTTGCTTCCTGATCGCCTTCCATTGCTGCTTGAAAAACGGTTCGGCCGGTGATTTTGTCCTGATCACCTTGTGCTAATTGGAGGATTCTTGATTGAGGATTTTCTTTAACTTTTTCAAGACCTTTATTTTGTAATGCATATCCTGAAATTCTTTTTTCCAAACAGCCAAATTCATACGGCTTTACTGTATTATTCATAAATTCTTGAAGGCTTGAATAAAAATAGCCAAATTCTCCAGCCGAGTTATTAACCCCAAAATAAATATTGCTATCAATCATAAACGAACATCCTAAGCCATATGCAAAATCGATATATAAAACGTTTTTGTATCCTTTTGCCTTTCCTGCTACTTTTTCTCCCAGTAAAGAAAGCTTGGTTGAGTGGTTTATGATCACAGGAACATGATATTCAGATTCAAAATAATTCTTTATATCTGCTCCTTCGTTTTGGGTGTTTACTGGGGACCATTTCAGCTCTTTCCCCCGCTCGGCATAAACTCCTGGTGCAATGCATGAAATTTTAAAAATGAGACTTGGTTCGATTTTTAAGCTATTTATCAATAAGTGAATAAGATCTTTGGCGATTTTAAGTTTATCGTTTAGCCGATCTTCCTTTTTAAATTTTTCATAAGCTTTCTCGAGGATATTTCCTTTTAGGTCAGAAATGGCAACTGTACAATCTTCTCTTCCTAAATCGGTCGCAACAATATATTTCCTTAAATTGTTAAAGCGAATAAGAATTGGTTTTCTTCCTCCCTTTGATTTACCGATTCCAATTTCATTAATAATTACTCTTTGAAGTAAATAATCAATAAGGTTTGAAACTGTAGGCTTTGAGATTTTGGTAATCCTAACGATGTCAGCTCTTGATAGTGGTTCATGTTTGATAATGGTATTCAGAATTAAGTTTAAATTATTTTTTTTAACGTCTCTTTGTGACTGTTTTAGATAATGCATATAACACAATTCCTCAGGTCTTTTATAATATATTGTAGATAATAAACTTAACTAACCAAGTTGTCAATACTGTAATATATTATGTCATTTAAGTTTTAAAAGTGCACTAAATTAAAATTTAAAAGTGCACTAAATTGTAATGGGTAGATCATTATTACCATATAAATATTTCGTCGTCGGCTGGTGGAAACTGTGGGCAACTCGTTTTAAGAGTTGTCCAAGCGATGGGGATAATGATCCTTTCTATTATCCCCATCAGCGTCAGTATCCACCAGAGCCTCCTATGGTATAGACTTCTTTTTAAGAAGAAGGAGGTCGAAATCCATGGGACAACAACTTCATAAGCGATTTTCCACTGAAATGGTTCAATCCTATTTGGAACGATATCTTGATAAGACCCTTGAGCTTTCTTATCTTTTAGATATCCTCGGTATTAAAAGAAGACGGTTTTTCCAGCTCCTCAACCGGTATCAGACTGATCCGAAACATTTTTCTCTGGTGTTTCCCAGGGAAAAACCACCTCGAACCCTTGCTCCCGAGATTGAAATCAACATCTTTAACGAACTGGCTCTGGAAAAAGTCCTGATCGTGAATCCCGACCTTCCCATTCGAACCTACAACTATAGTTACATACAAGATGAACTCTTTCGGAAATACCAGCAAAAAGTATCTCTTCCCACCATCATTAACCGGGCGAAAAAACATGGCTTTTTTCAAGAAAAACCACCCAAAAAAACTCATGACCGGGAAGTCCTCACCCACTATATCGGAGAACTCATCCAACATGATTCCTCCCATCACCGCTTTTCACCCAGTGCCGAAGACAAGTGGTATCTTATCACCAGCTTAGATGATTATAGTCGGATGATTGTCTTTGCCCAGTTCGTCTTAAGGGAGACCAGCTGGAACCATATCCAAGCTTTAGAAACCGTCTGGCTGCGCTACGGCTTTCCTTATTCTTATTATGTCGACAATCACTCGATCTTTCGTTTTGTTCAAACCCGGGATAGTTTCTGGAGAAAACATCAACGTCTCACTGATGAAATCAATCCCCAGTGGAAACAGGTCTTAGATGAATGCCGGGTCAAGATCGCCTATGCTCTTTCACCCCAAGCCAAAGGCAAAATTGAAAGACCTTTTCAGTGGTTGCAGGATCGCATTGTTCGGACCTGTTATCGGGAAAACGCCACTACCATTGAAGAGGGACAACAGATCCTCAATAATGAAATGAATCGCTATAATTATCATCAGGTTCATAGTACTACCGGAGAAATACCAGCGCTCCGGATGGCAAAAGCTTTCGAGCAAGGAAAATCACTTTTTCGAGAATTTACTCTTCCGGTTCCTTTCCAATCTACCAAAGATATCTTCTGCTTACGAGCGGAACGGGTGGTGAATCCCTACCGGAAGATCTCCTTTCAAAATGTTGAATTCAAGGTTCCCGGGGTTCCGATCCGGGAAAAGGTTCAGCTCCGTATTGTCCCAGATGACGAAATGAACCTTGCTGAAATTCGTTTTTGGTATAAATCCCAGTTGGTGGGAATAGAAAAGATAAAATGTTCGGAATTAAAATTAGTGCAATTTTAAAACTTAAAAGGTGCAATTTTAAATTTTAGCTAACATACTGTAATATATTATTTAAAGCATCAAAAATTTCGTTTCTCATAAATCTGTTGGGAAATGCATGGTTTTCTTTAAAGTTAAACAACTTAACGAAGAAAAGTTTACTTCTCAGAAGTTGATTTCAAACAAGACAGAGATTTAAAATAGCTCAAATTATGTTTAACACATATAAGAATTTTTGATGATTTCGGAATAAAAAAATGGTTCATCAAAGGAACCTTAATTGAGTCTTCACTCCGTATTCCTGAATTTAATTTTCTTTTCCTTTATCTCCCCCTCGCCCCCTCTCCCCCTCGGCATTTTTCACCAATACTCCTTCCTCATTGTTATTTTGGCCGCGAGGATCTCATCAACCAAATCCGTCATTGCGAGACCTCGTTTTTTGAGGTCGTGGCAATCTCCTCCGGTTCATCATTATTATTTTTTAACATTGTAAATCCATTTACGGGTGTGATAAATCAAGTCTCTACAAAAATTTAAAAAATGCCGTCATCCTGAGCCCTCACTTTTCGAGGGTTTGAGGATCTCATCTGACGCCGCACACGTCATCCTGAGGCTTCGCTTTATGAAGCAGTGAGGATCTCATCTTTTATCTTTATTCATAATTCCTCTAAACCACAGCATTTTTCATAAATTCAAGAATCAAGACCTGACCCTCTGGATTCATAAATTCAAGAATCAAGACCTGACCCCCTGATTTCTTCTGGCAACTGGCAGCAATGCCACGTTGACTCACACCTTGGCTGTGAAGCCGAAGAATTTCTCGATACTTGATCATTTATTTGATCAGCCTCCTAATGAAGATTTACACTTTACAGTGTATTTCCTCATTATATGTCAGGTGGATCTCTCCATGACCAAGGTGGGCCTATTTGATACTCATGGTGGACCTTTTTGAGTATACGAGTGGGTCTATCCCAAAATATTACTCACATATGAGGGATAAGATGATAATTTAAAATCTTGAACCAATTAAAAACAGTGGAGATTTGCCTTGAATAAAATTTGATTAAATTAATGATGAGATTTCGAATTTAATCCAGAAAATCAACAAATCTATCATCTTTATTTACTAACTGCTCATAAATCCTAACCATACCCTCTACCCACCCTTTTTTTAAGGTTTTTCATTGTAGGCAATCAATAAAAAAATTCAATAATCAAGACCTGACCATTTGAGTTTTGTTAGTTAGTGGTTTGTTGGATTATTTGACAAATAGGTGAAAAGGTCGCAAAAAATTTAATACTATCTCGCCAATTCGTCACATTTGCCAGGGATGTAATTTGACAAACAATCGAGATAAGACTAAAATTTTTGATACTATGTCGAACAAACGTCAAAAGGATACAATAATAAAATTGGGAGAATTCCTGTCTCGGCATGCTGTATTTACGGTGGACGAATTAGACCGCTTTTTGTCTGTCAAGGGACCTGTTAAAAGGAATACCCGCAGGTCGCTCCTAACGTACTATCGCAATCAGGGGAGAATAGTATCTATACGCCGTGGACTTTATGCGACCATTCCTTTGGGCAACAATCCTGTGTCGAGCCCAATCGATCCTTATCTCGTGGCGGCAAAAATGAGCGAAGATGCGGTTATTGCTTATCACACGGCGTTGGAATTCCATGGAAAAGCGTATACAGTCTACTCGAGGTTGTATTACTTATCCGCGCGTAAATCGCTTCCATTGAGTTTTCAATCTCATGTATTTACCCGTGTTCCCATACCGAATCTCCTTCTGGAAAAGGGAAAGGAGATGTTCGGTGTTGTAATCCACAGACGTTCTGGTGTGGAACTCAAGGTAACCAATCTTGAAAGAACCTTTGTCGACGTACTGGATCGACCGGATTTGACGGGGAGTTGGGAAGAAATATTTCGTTCTCTGGAATCGGTCGAATTCTTCGATCTGGATCAGGTCGTTGAATATGTTCACCTGTTGAATAATGCGACGACCGCTGCAAAGGTTGGTTTCTTTCTGAATCAACACAAAGAAACCTTGATGGTTGACGATGTCCACCTGAATCTGTTGAGAAACCTGCGTCCCCGGCAACCACACTACCTTGATCGCAGCCAACGCAAAGAGTGCCGGTTGATTAAAGAGTGGAACCTGATGATTCCTGTCGAAATTATAAACCGGTCATGGGGGGAAGTGCTGTGAAATTCTCGTCATCGGATGTATTACAAGTGGCTGAGGTTACCGGTTTCAAAGCAGGGATGGTTGAAAAAGTTCTTCACCTGATGAACTTGCTCAATGCTTTAAATTCACATCCGTTCTTAAAAGGTAAATGGATTTTAAAGGGCGGCACGGCTTTAAACATGTTTTTACTAAACCTCCCAAGATTGTCAGTGGATATCGATCTCAATTACATCGGAAAGTTAGATCGCGAGGAAATGCTGGCTGAAAGACCAAAGATAGAACAGGCGATGCAAGCGGTGTTTTCTCGAGAGGGGTTCAAAACTAAGAGAGTCCCAGACGAACATGCTGGTGGAAAATGGCAACTTACCTATCAGAGCTATACGGGACAATCCGGTAATCTCGAGGTCGACATGAATTTCATGTTCAGACAACCGCTCTGGGATTTTCATCTCGTCGATTCACAACCGCTCGGAAATTTTCAGCTCATGGGAATTCCGGTTCAAAATATTTACGAATTAGCAGCTGGCAAACTTTCGGCTCTATTGGCGCGCGGGCAGGCAAGAGATTTGTTCGATAGTCATCGGATTCTTCATATGGACAATCTGAAACATGACTCGCTTCGCCTAGCATTCGTTGTTTACGGAGGGATGAACCGCAAAGATTGGAGGACCATTTCAATCAAAGACGTCGATTTCAATGCTGTGGAATTAACAAAATTACTCATTCCCACTTTACATGTCCGTGAAACAAAGGAGCAAATTTCTATGGAGGAATTCGGGGCACGCCTTGTAAGGGAATGTCGTGAGGGTTTATCTGTAGTCTTACCTTTCACAGATTCCGAACGGGCATTTTTGGATCTACTAATGGATCGAGGAGAGGTTGATCCTACCCTTTTGACCACTGATTCATCTCTTCAACAGCGCATACGATCCCAGCCACTTCTTCAATGGAAAGCTTATAATGTAAAACATCACAAGGGATTGTCCTGACGAAAAAATCCTATATCGATTTACACATTCGTTTTCAGATTAATACTAATCATTCAATTGACTCAACTCCAAATTTTCCAAGTTTAAGCTTTTATCTCATCTTCCTTTGCTAGAAGAGCATCTCTATTCTTTCAAACATCCAATTTCCCCATTTTGTTTCTCATTTATTATCATTTATTTAAATCAATTAGACTTATATTTTCCAAATATCTTTAATATTCAAGACCTGAACATCCCACTACAAATTTCAAGCCATTTTTAAAATATTTCTCTCGTTTTCTTCTCGGATTTCATAGAAGCGCTTTTCTTTTATGAGTGACCAAATAACCCTCACCAGATGTCTCCCCAGTGATCGGATAGCCTGATTATGCTTTTTCCCTTCTAATCGTTTTTTCTCATAGTATCGCTTTGATTCTTCGACTTGCCAAGAATGATGAGCCACCGCAACCATCATTGCTGCTTTAGTTCGAGTATTCACTGATTTGGCAACTTTACAGCCTTCTTTTTTCCCTGAACTATTATCAAGTGGTGCCATTCCTAGGTACAAAGCTAAGCTCATATCTTGCGGAAAACGACTGAGATCGTCAATTTCACCAGCTAGTTCAGCTGAAGAAATTGGTCCAAAACCAGGAATACTTCCGATGGTTCTAGCCAGATCTGATTGTTCGCAGAGAGGCTCGAATTCGTTTTCAATGGTTGCAATGGCTTCCATAAGCGCTAGTATGCGTTTGGCATCCTCAATGATCATGGAACTGACCAAGTCAACATCAGTAGAAAAATGAGCTTCTTTTTGCCAGGAAGCGATTACTGCAGCATACTTTTTCCCGACTCCTTTAATCTTGAGGAGACTCTCTTTCCGCATGGTAGCGAGATTTCGGAGTGAAGGACGGCAGGTGAGAAAATGGAGATACCAGCGACTATCAACATTTTTCACCAAATCAACTAACCCCGGAGCGACTGATTGCAAGGAGAGCCTTGCATTCGATTCTGGATGCTGATCTTTTCATTCACCAACTGTCGACGTCGTCGAGTGAGCCGTTTGAGGGTCTGATTCACTCCGTTTCCTGGTTTGATTTCGGTGATGGCTCAACGCTCTCCTTGGAAAGAAGGAGCAATCCGCATGAACTCGACAATCTTTTTGGGCACAATCACATCAGTTTTTGCAGGACCAGAGAACAGCTCTTTGAATCGAGCCAGTTTTAAATTATTGATGTTATACAGGATATAGCCTTTCTGTTGAATCAATTGATCAAGAGGTCGAGCATACCCATTAAACCCTTCCATTCCGATTATGACTGGACATTTCAAAGTTGATTCATAATGATTAATTTCAGAAAAAAGAGAGTTAAAACCACTGGCATTATGAGAAATCCCAAATTCTTTAAAGATGTGTGCCATTTGATTCTGCAATGGCAACCTGATGTGAATGACATCCAACATCGATGCCAACCAGAAGGTGTTCGTTCATGAGCGGAGCCTCCAAGCTTGATATATTGAGGATGTATTCTTTATTGTCCCACATCGCGTCTATTAACAGAGCCACAGTCACACGACCGGCACCATCCCAGCAGATGTTACGGGACAATAAAAAAACGAGGGCGGCATTTCAGAGTCGAGTGAACCCAGTTTCCTGGATAACGAACCCCAACAGCCACACCCCCGTCTCAAATAGCATAGCATATTTTATCCGGGGATGCCTCGTTATCCTCTCAAAATTGTATGATAGTTATCCTCTCAAAATTGTATGATAGACCCTTTGAGTTATGGTGAAATTTTCTTAAGAAATATTGTTTATCATCCTGATCACATTCCCATTTTAAAGGATTATTCATAATATATTCACGGATTTGGTTTAATTCAATTTCATTCCTGATAATATGTTCATAATAATTGCGCTGCAATAATCTCCCGTTAAACGGTATCCAACCATTTTGTTTTACTTGACGGACATATTCATTGGTGGTTATGGTTTTGAACCATTGCACAAGTGTTGGTATGGATGAACGTATAGTGTATTCACGATTTTTCCCAATTTTCCGTAGGGGTAGACCTGGGTGTCTGCCCTTTTTTTGTTCAACCGATGAATTTTGATTATCTTTTGGGCGGACACATCGGTCCGCCCCTACGGTGTCTGACCTCATATCTGGCCGCATGGTGGTTGTATCGATTTTATGGATAATAAAATGGATATGGTTGGGCATGATAATGTATTCATCGTATTGAATATCGGGAAATTTATTGGATAATTCCCAATACCATTTTTCGATCATTTTCCCGGCAGCATTTAAATGCATTGTCTCTCCTTTAATGTCTCCAAATAACCATTGGTAATTCTGGGTGTCTATGGTTATGAAATACATCCCAGCTTGGGAATAATCATAATCCTTTAACCGAAGCGATCGACGGTGGCGGAGGTCTGGATTCTCTTTCATGTTCTCTTTTTTATTTTTCCCATCTTTATCAACCGATAGAAAGCAATAATCAGGACAGCTTCCATAGTCTTGGCAATGGCTATTGAGATGAGCAGCTTTTCGACAAAACATGGGTTAGACTCCCAACCAGTTACTATTGAGGGTGGGATTTTGAGCAAGGTATTCTTTCCAGACCTCATCCCGACTCTTGAACTTTTTCTGGGCTTTCTCATTCAGCCACTTATCGACTTGGGAGTCGTTTTTAAAGAGATACTCAGGAGTTCCATAGACTCGTTCTTTGTCATTGTTCCCACAGTGAAAGGGAGATTGCCGAAGGTTGGTGATAGCAGCTTTGAGTTCATCGACTGAAAAAGATTTTAACCTGGCTTTGATCTGTCGTTCTCGTTCTCGGGTTAAACGCAAGGGTCCTTTCCAAAGACCTTGAAATTCCTGGTTATAGAAGTCCATGATGGTTTGAGGAACGGGGTTGGTACTTTGAATCTTGGGCTTAGCATTGTTGGTTTGACGAGTACTGGGTTTGGAATTATTAGGTTTTGGATTCATTACTATTGGATCTTTTACATCTTTTACATTTATATTCTCCCCCTTACTTACCGAACGCGATTCGGCGTTAGCCGATAAATCTTCTCCCTTCCCTTGACAATCCCTTCCCTCTTTTGGTTCTTTTTTATTTCTATTTAAATTCTCTTTATATTTATCTTGTAAGCAAGGTGTAAGAAAAGTGTCAGAAGATGAAAAAGAGTCCTGGGATTCTTGAGTATCTTTTGAGTGTTGGATCTCTTGATGATCTTGAGGAGCTCTGATTTCATAACGGCCGGTACGGGGGTTACTCTTATAGGGTTTCCAGGTAATCCAGGGAGGAAGAGGCACTTCTGGAGGTTGAGGGTTTTTGATGGTCTGGTGTTTATGAAAGTTGGCAAGATACAGCCCATCTTTCCCTTGGACTTGGTAGGAAATGAGTTTATTCTTTTCAATAAGCTTAGCTGTCCAGTCATTTAGAATTTCAATGGTCACTTCTTCATTCAGTGGGAAAAGAAACAGCTTAAAAGCATAGGGATCATTTTCTACGCATCCTGAATCATCAGCCAACTGCCAAAGACCAATGTAAAAGAGTCGTTCTTCTAAAGTAAAATTCCGGATCATTTCGGTGTCAGTCCAAAATGATGCTTTGATTTGACGATTGTGGAGTTTCATAAAGAGGGCCTCCTTAGTTATTTTTTTTTGTTAAAAAGAAGTATTAAGAATGATCCGATGCGGGATCGGAAGGATAAAGCGGACGATTTTCAGAAACCGAACTTAGATCCGAACTCGGACAAAGAATAAAAAGTTCCTCAAAAGGGATTTTGGTCCAGTGGAGCAAGCCGGCTATCACTCGATTGCTGGGTCTTATATACTGTCCGTGTATGATGCGGTTGAAGTGTTCTCGAGAGATACCAATTTTTTAGCGAGTTGGTTTTGGCTAATTTTCTTGGTGCTCAGGTATTTCTTGAGTACTTGAGTACAAATCTGGATTTTCAATGTCAATATCCCCTTTCGGTTAATATTTTTAATTATCCTTTACACCTAATGGTAAATATTATAATATTGATTTTTTGGCTTTACAAGCTGTAATATAAACATCACACCTAAGGGGAATAATGAATGATAATACACAATAATGTAGAATAATGCGGATCTATGAAGCTTTATACTAATAATAAATATTATTAAGAATGAATAAATTTAATTGACGCGGCTTTATCAAGTAATGTTTTCATAAAACACCATAGGTGTCATCCTGAGGATTCGTTTTGCAAATCAGTGAGGATCTCATCTTTTAACTTGTTCCTCCTCGCCCACTCTCCCCCTCTCCCCCTCGGCCTTTGTCCGTGAGTATCTCATCCTTAAGCTTTTTCAATTGCACTATTCCATGATTTTGATAAATTTAAGAATCAAGGCTTGACCCATCGTATTTTGTTACAGTTAATGATCAATTTGTGAATACTGTATGTGCAAATAATGTGCAAATAATGTGCAATATGTGCATTTATTGTTCAATAACGTAAAAAGCTCCTTTCCCCTTTTTACCGCTATCTTTCAAAATTTTTCTTTTTGTCAAATCAGAGAGATCATTAAATGCCGTATTTCGGGAACAATTGTTTAACGATTGATAATCTTTGTTCGTTATTCTACCTTTCTCTTTAATATGGTTTATCGCTCTAATCTGTCTTTCATTTAACCCTAATTTTCTTAAATTTTCTTCTGTATGGATATTTTTATAGAAATAAACAGCAAACCCACCAAATTCTTCTTTATATTCTGGTTCTGGTAATCCTGCCTTTTTACATTCATCAATAATTTTTATTGTTCCTCTACCCCATGCTTCTATAAGCCCTGTTTTGAAAAAAACATCTGCTAATAATTCATTTCTTGGGTAAGATGAGTGATTTTTCTTTAATTCTTCAATCTTGATTTCCTTGGGAAGCGTTCCAGAATTCCAGAGTATTATTTTATCAGGATATACTTTTAATTGAGTATGCGGTCCAATATAATCCCTGTGTATAACTGCATTAATAATTGCTTCTCTAAGTGCTTCTGCAGGATATTCAAGTTCTTCTTTTCGATATATCCCTTCAAATCTTATCTCGGATATTAGATACTTTGTCTGGAGTAACTCCATTGTCTTTTCAACCTGTTCAAACAGATTTCCTTCAACATCATCAGAACTTACGATGTCTGTATCAGATAAGAACTTACCGATTTTTATATAGGCACTTGATCGGAATTTCTTTAGATTCCTGCCAAAAAGCAAAATTGCTGCTCTTTTAAACTTTCCATTCTCAATCAAATTCAATTTCTCAAGCACTTTCATGGGCTCATTTTCATCTTTTATAAATGGAATTCTTTTTATTTCAATTCGCTTGAGTTTTTCTATTGTCCCAATATTTATATCATCTTTAATAGCGCTTTCCTCAATATACTCATCCCAACCCTTTCCTGATTTTGAAATCAAAAACCTTGATAAATCTTTGCCTTTTAATTCCTGAATTGTACTCCCACTTCTGATATAAAATCTTCCGTTATAAGAAATTGGAACATTTGAATGTTTAACTTCTATTGTAATTATATCCATGTCTTTTTTCTTTTCAAATCTCACAGATGGTATGATACCAAGGATGTCCCTAAACTTATTAGGTAAATCTTCGAGTAGTTTTTTCGTATCTTTTATACCAATAGGATTACCACTATCATCAACTCCAATGATCAATCTTCCCCCATCGGTATTAGCAAATGCACAAACCCACTTCAAATAATCATCACGCCATGAGGGTTTAAATTCAGTTACCTGGGATTCAACTTGTTTTGAATCCATATTTCTTTTCTCTTTTTTCAAATGCTATCTGACCTCCTTCAAGAACTTCACAAAAATGCTGTCGTATGCCCTTCCGAAACAATATAGCTTTTTGTTGAGATTCTGAAAGCTCAAAGGTATTTTCTAACGAACCAGAAACATACTCAAATTTGAATTTTTTATTATCTCGTCCTCTTTCCTGTCCTTCTTGATTTGCAACAATGATTTGATCGGCATCTGCACCAACAACCAAATTAGGGTTATGCGAAACTATGATTATTTGACTTTTCTTTTTCTTATTTTTAATAAATGAAACCAAATCATCATAGACCGACCTATTATCTAAATCGTCTTCAGGTTGGCCCAAAAGAATTGGCCATTCTTCATTATTCAAGTCAATAAGAAAGCTCAGAAGCACAAGACTTTTCTTGCCAGGTGACATTATGTCCATCTTTTCCAACTCGTCCTGTAATTTTGCTTTTGTCATAAAAGGTGTGAATTCTTTTTCGGTTTTTTCTAAATCTTTTTGATGAGCTGCAACCTTTGCATCGGCAAAAAATATAAAATTATCAGCAGCTTATAAAAGATCAATTAACATTTTTTCAATTGCACTATTCCATAGAATTTTATAAATTCAAGAATCAAAACCTGTTCCCTATGTTTTCTCACCCTCCAGGTCTTCATAAATACCGTTAAACTGCTCTAAGGCTGATCCTAAATTTTCTACAATTTCACTCGCTATAATATCCGGAGATGGGAGATTTTCTGAATCCTCAAGACTTTCATCTTTGAGCCAGAAAATATCGAGACTTACCTTATCTCTTTGCATCAATTCGTCATAGGTAAATGCTTTGAATCGTTCGGTTTCTTTTCTTTCCATTCGATTTTCTGATTTGAAGCATTTAATAAAATCCTTCAAATCCTCATATTTCAGGGGATTTGTTTTAAGAGTAAAATGCATGTTGGTTCTCAAATCATATATCCAGAGCTTCGTCGTCCAAGGTTTTTCACTGGCTGGTCTTCTATCAAAGAAAAGGACATTGGCTTTCACTCCCTGAGCATAAAATACTCCAGTGGGAAGCCTCAAAAGGGTATGAACATCACATTCGGCAAGTAGTTTTCTTCGGACGGTTTCGCCGGCACCACCCTCAAAAAGAACATTATCAGGGACGACAATCCCGACTTTTCCATTCATCTTGGTGATGGTTTTAACGTGTTGAAGAAAATTCAGTTGCTTATTAGAAGTGGTTGCCCAGAAATCCTGGCGTTCATAGACTAAAGTTTCCCGGTCTGATTTCCCTACACCATTCACGATGGTAATACTGCTCTTTTTTCCAAAAGGAGGATTGGTGAGGACGATATCAAACCTCTCTCCCGGGTCAGAAATCAGAGAATCTCCAACCTCTATAGGACTTTCCTCTCCTCCAATACCATGGAGAAAAAGATTCATGACACAGAGTCTTGCGACGCCATCAACAATATCCTTCCCTTTAAAAGTATGAAATTTTAAGAATTTCTTTTGATCGATATCCAATTGGAAATTTTGAGAAATAAAGTCATGGGCGGCTAATATAAATCCCCCGGTTCCACAGGCAGGGTCACAGATTGTTTGTTCTGGTTCGGGACGGACCACTTCTACCATAGCTTTAATAAGGGATCGAGGAGTAAAATACTGCCCTGCTCCTCCCTTAACGTCTTCAGCGTTTTTCTGCAAAAGCCCTTCGTAAATATCTCCCTTGATATCAATATCTAAGCCAATCCAGGTTTCGTCATTAATGAGCTCAATCAGACGCTTGAGTTTTGCTGGATCTTGAATCTTGTTTTGAGATTTTCTGAAAATAACCCCCAGCATACCCTTTTCTTTACCGAGGCTTTCGAGAATGTGACGATAATGGATTTCTAAGGCATCACCATCTTTTTCTATAAGGCTTTGCCAATCAAGTCCTTGGGGAATGCTCGAAGGTTTGTTATAGGGTGGTTGGGTCTGCTCATCGGCCATTTTGAGAAATAGGAGGTAGGTTAATTGTTCGACATAATCACCATAACTGACACCATCATCCCGAAGGACATTGCAGTAGTTCCAAAGCCTTTGAACAATGGTTGCTGATTCGTTGGCCATTTATATTACCTCCAATTAGTTTATAAATTTTCTCTATCTAATAACCATTTTAAAGGGTTATTCATAATGTATTCACGGATTTGGTTTAATTCAATTTCATTCCTGATGATATGTTCGTAATAATTACGTTGCCATAATCTACCGTTAAACGGTTTCCATCCATCTTGTTTTACCCGACGGATGTATTCATTGGTGGTCATAGTTTTAAACCATTGCACAATTTTTGGTATGGATGAACCCATGGTGTATTCACCAGTTTCTTTATTTTCCGTGATTCGTTCATCATATTTTTCGATTTTCCGTAGGGGCGGACCTGCGTGTCCGCCCAAGTCAACACCAATACAATTCAAATCCATTGAATTTTTTTCATCGTTTAATTTTTCATTTTTATCATCGTAGGGGCGGACCTGCGTGTCCGCCCTATTTGTGATTGGTAAAATATCAATGCGTGAACATATATTGGGCGAACACACAGGTTCGCCCCTACGGGGATTGTTCATTTTTTGTTGATCCGGTTTATTTTGATCGATTTTATGAATAATAAAATGGATATGGTTGGGCATAATGATATATTCATAATCTTCAATGTCGGGAAATTTATTGATTAATTCCACATACCATTTTTCGATCATCTTTCCGGCTTCATTTAAAAGTATTTTCTCTTCGATAATTTCCCCAAATAAACACCCATGATTCTGGGTGCATATAGTGATAAAATACATCCCAGCCTGGGAATAATCATAATCCTTTAAACGAAGCGGTTGACGGTGATGGTGTAGATTCTGAATGTATTTCATTTTTTTCTTCTGGATTTTTGAGAGGCTAAACCCATGATCTCTTTTTCTACCTTGATTCTTTCCAACAACTTTTCTGCTGGTTCATCGGTTGGGTCCTGGGGAACGAGCTTTCCTTCAAATGCCTGCTTCAAAATACTCTGGTGTAACTTTTCTGCCTGTTTAAGGCTCTGCTCGACAACTTTATCCAAGTGGTCAGCCACAGAAAGACGACTTTCGATTTCTACAACAATCTGGTGCTGTTCAAGTAGTGGTGGGAGAGGGATTGGTATTTGTCTCATTTGAGATTGGTTTAATTTTAATCTAGTAGTCCCAGAAACATAATTATGGAAGTCAAAAATATTAAGGTAGTGACACAAAATGGCGTTGATTGTTACTCCAAAAATAGCTTTTAAAACATGAGCATGATTATTAACCCAGCTTTTACCTCTGATGATATAAGCCTTTGATTTATGAGGGTCGAGAAATGGAGAGCCATCTTCACCCAATAAAATTAGTTCATCATCAAATATAAAATCATCAATCCAGCCAACTTGTCCAGTTGCTCCATAATATGGAATATCTCCTTTTCTCTTTTCTCTATCTTTTGAATTAACTGGAACTCTCTGGTTATCTAAAATTTCTACACAATTTTCGAGTAATGTCCACACCCATCCCTCTGGTAATTCAGGTAATTCAGATGTGTCTATCGGTGGCAGTTCTTTAAATTTCTCTTTGGATCCCTTTTTACGTTGTTCCTTTATTTTTTCTAATAACACTGAGGCGGGTTCGAGTTCTTCTTTGTGAGCTTCTCGCCACTGCTGGGTGAGCTTGCCTTCAAAAGCATTTTTTAAAACTACCTGTCGATAACGTTTGAGTTGAATCTTTATCTTTTTAAGGGCATCAACACCAGCATCCAGCTTGGTAAAAAGTTCCTCAATTTTATTGACAATGCGGTACTGTTCAGGAAGTGGTGGAAGAGGGAGGTGTAATTTTCTGAATTTTGTCACATTGAAAGCAGGTTGAGCAGTTGCAGTAGTAATGTTTTCCAATTCCTTTTTGAAAAATCTGGAATTTAGAAAATAAAATACATATAGTTTATTAATATCAGGGTAAACGGTCATTTTTAAAAGATTTGCTGGTATCATTGCAGATTGAAGATTTTCAGGATAGATTGCTGCTTTCCCACATGAACCAATTTTAGCTACTAAGATATCTCCACCCTTAACTTCACTTCTTTTTAGTTCCAGAAATTTATCTCTCGAAATATACCTAACGAATTGTTTATCATAACCGTATTCTAAGTTTCTTGTAGTAAGAACAGGTATGCCATTTTCATCATCAATATAATCAGATACTTTCAAATTCGATCCAAAAGGTCCGTCCACGATAGCATTTTTATCATTCGAAGCTATTCCCTCAAAAGTTGCCCACACCCAACCTTTAGGGAGTGCTGGTAAATCTGAATTAAATTCCATATTTCTTATACCGCAAGCCTTTCATTCAATTCTTCTAAAATCTCGTTTAATTCTTGTCCAAATAACTGATACACTTTTGCTGTTCCACCCTTTTGAATAAATGGAGCAAATTCAAAATCTTCCATACCTATGGTAAGTGATGTTGCAATATGGTTTTTAATCATGATTAACCATTCCAACTGTTCTGGTGTAAATCTTTTATTTATACTTTCTTGTTGACCCAACCATTCTTTGAAATTTCGATCAACCAGATTGTTGAAGGGTTCAAGAACATCAGTTTGTCCAATCGTAAAACGGATTAAAGAAATAATATTGGTTAAAAGTTTTTGTGGACCTGCTCCTCTTACCTTTGACTTGTCCAGTTGTTCGTATGCTTGCCAGATAGCTTCTGGTGTTAATAAATATGGTGGTTTTTTGATAGACTCTGCCAGTTGTTTGATTTCTTTATAGGCTAAATGCCTTTGATTATAAGGTTTTTGGTAGATAAGCTGGATTGCGGTGAGCTCATTTTTATTCTCTTCGATAAATTTTTTAAAAGTATCCACAATAGTCCGTGCTTTTTCTTTGGCTTTTTCATCGAAACCAGAATATATCACATTGTCTTTGCTGACAGTATCTATGATTTGCTCATTTTTCTGTTTAATGACAATAAGCGTATTCCTGAAGGATGGGTTATCAAAGGGTGTACAGGCTTGTTTAGCGAGTTCTTCCGATGCTTTTTCGATTTGTTTATCGGTAGGGCTTTTAGTATTGAAAATTGCCTTTGCTTTTTCAATTTTCTTGTCCGGATCTATAGCATCAAGCAGGTTGTTGATGATCTCCTTGAGAGGCTTGCCACCCGATGAAGTCTCAATTTCTTTTCTATCCCTTTCATCAACTTGCCTATCCAGTCTGGAAAGTCTTCCTGCTAAGGTACTGAGAATATCTTCATCTCTATTACCAAGGGAAACTAATTGAAGGAGTTTATCAAAAGAAATGTTCCTTTTCCTTTCCAATGGTCGAGAATCAGTTTTGTCTCTTTCGCAAACCCCCACCGCATCGATGATTACAAAATGGGTTTTATTGGAAGCATCAGGAGTAACCGCTTTAAAATCGGTTGTTTGAATTGTCCTGGTTCCTCTCCCCTTCATCTGCTCAAAATAGCCCTGAGCCTTCACATCTCTCATAAAGATAAGACATTCCAATGGTTTTATATCGGTGCCGGTAGCTATCATATCCACAGTAACAGCGATACGCGGATTATATGAGTTTCGGAAACTGGCAATTAAATCTTCAGGTTTTTCCCCGGTCGTTTTATAAGTTATCTTTTTACAGAAGTCATTTCCTTTGCCAAACTCCTGCCTGACAATATGGACAATATCCTCGGCATGGGAATCGTCTTTGGCAAAAATTAAAGTTTTGGGGATTTCTCTTCTCCCGGGGAATATCTCGGTGAAGAGATTATCTTTGAAAGACTTGATAACAGTTCTTATTTGATCCAGGGCAACGACGTCTCGATCCAATTGGACAGGCGCATATTCCAAATCCTCATCTAATTGTTGCCATCTTACTTCGCGAGTCTGTTTATCTCGCTTATCAATATAATAACCTGCCTCGACCTTGCTTCCTTTATCGGTAATCTCGGTTTTAATGCGATATACATCATATCCAACATTCACTCCATCAGCGACTGCTCGTTCGTGGCTGTATTCCATAACTAAATTCTGGTCAAAAAATCCCAGAGTTTGCTTGGAAGGGGTTGCCGTCAACCCGATGATAAAAGCATCGAAATACTCAAGCACCTGACGCCAGAGATTGTAAATGGATCGATGACATTCATCGGTAATGATAAAATCAAATGTCTCAATTGGAATTTGGGGATTATAAACCACTTCTTTGGGCGCTTCTTCGTAAGGAAATAACTCAAAGTTAGACTGTTCCTCAAGCTCGGGATCAAATTCTGATTCCCCTTTAAGCATTGAGTAAAGCCTCTGAATGGTGGTGATACAAACACGGCTAACGAGATCTATGGTATTTGACGTGAGATGCTGGATATTATAAAGCTCGATAAACTTTCTCCCATCATCAGGGGTTATAAACTGTTGAAATTCGTTTCTGGTTTGACGTCCTAAATTACTGCGGTCAACCAAAAAAAGAATTCTTCTGGCTTCAGCGAATTTTATTAGTCGATAAATGGTACTCACAGCGGTATAGGTTTTTCCGCCACCCGATGCCATTTGAATCAATGCTCTTGGTCGTGAATCAGCCAGAGATTTTTCCAAGTTTTCAATCGCTTCAATTTGGCAGTCTCTCAATCCGGTTTTGATAAGGGGTGGCATCTTTTTCAGTCTTTCTCTTAAGGTATCCTTTTCCAAAAGCCAGTCCAAAAGTGTCTTAGGTTGATGGAAAGCAAATACTCTACGACTGCAAGGCTCAGGATCTCGTAAATCTCGGAAAAAAGTTTCTGTACCGGTGGTTTCGTAAGAAAAAGGAGGAGAGTTGGTTATATAAGGGAGGCTTTCTTTAATGGCTGCAATATATTTACTACTCTGCTCAGCAACACCGCTTAATGTTGTTCCCTCAGGTTTTGCCTCAACAACAGCGACAGGCTTCCCATTTGCAAAAAGCAAATAATCAGCAGTTCCTTTTATAAGAGAAAACTCTCGAACTGCAACACCAAAAGAGGCTTGGAGGTTCACCTCATAATAATCCTGAACCACCCAGCCCGCCTGTTCCAGCAAAATGTCGATCTCTTGCCTGGCTTTTTCTTCAGGTTTCATCGTCCTTTACCGCTCTATTATCCAAATTATTTTGCTGAGGATTAAGACAATGTATGGTCTTTTCATTCCTTCACTCTCGCCTTTCGTTTTTGGGGCACTTTTCTATCTTTTCTTGTAAAGAAATAACCACCAGCATTTCCTATTTTATCAAATAAAACTAAATATCGTATATAAAATATAAAAATTAGTCGCACCTGATTAATATATTTCTGCAGTTTATTAGAATATATAATATAATATTTGAGAAACCTGTAAAAGATATTTAGATGGGAATAGAGTTAATAAAAAATGACTAATTTATTTTAAAAACGAAATACTTATCGAAACAGAAAAAGATGTTGAATTTTGAGATGTGGTTATCAATATTGGAGATAGACCATCACCAGGTACTGAAAACTTTAATCTTAAATGAAACGTTCGATGATGGAGGGTAAAGTGTAATTGGACAATGATGGTTCATTTTTTTTCAAAGAATCTTTCTGGAATACAAATAGAATAAATTTAAATAGTTGGTTTGATAGAAATGCTCCGCATTTAGGTGAACTTTATAAGGCTGCTTTAATTATATTCTACAACGAAGATTTTCCTGGTAGGATTGTTTTTATTTCTCATGCTGTTCGAGAAATATTAAATAGAATGCCTACAATTATAATAGGTCCGAAAAAAAATAATAAAAGGTTTGAATATAAAGATCGCCTTAAGCATTTATTAAAAATGTGGGAAAATTCAGGTTTTTCAATTAATACCATTAGACAAGAGTCGTTAGTGGATGAATCTGAATTATCGCATTCTGATAATATTAATATTCCAATTGAGTTATTCAGAGAAATATCGATGTTATTAAGTGATTTCTTAAAAATTAATGTAACACAACTTGATTTAATACAAAAACTTTTTGAGACAATATTTTCTAATTATAAAAATAATAATAAATTCCTTTACCCTTTAGTTAAATTATGGAAAGAAATTCATGATAATTATTTTATGAAATATGCCCATTTGGAAAATAATCCTAAGCAATTTAATGAAAAGGAATTAAAAGACAATTTCACAATATTTGAAAACCTATTGTTTAGTTTAACATTTGTAAATAAATTTTTTGAAAAATTGGAGGATTTAGATGAAATCCTGGAAGATACCAACACATGAACAAATAAATCATGCAGTATCATTATTAAATGACATACAAAGCTACCGTTATTTTTTTGACCGCTTAGATAATCCTGAATGGATATCACACTTAAAAAATAAAGGATACTTCCAAAATCCTCCCAAACCAATTCAAAACAGTGAGAATGGTACAATTCAGTTTCCTCCATGGCCTGAATCACATTATTTGGCAAGAATGGCAAAAGAAAAACCAGAGGAAGTTTTAAAGATAATCCTTGATATTCCAGAAACTGAAAACTATCAAATTATTGAGAATTTTATTGAAGCTGCGTTAAATATGCCTACGGATTTATCAATTAAATTACTCCAAAGGATTAAAAAAGTTTTTCAATTACCTTATGAAATTTTCCTCCCAGATAAACTTGGTTCATTAATAGTACATCTTTCTCATGGTGGATATTCAAAAGAGTCTTTAGAACTCTGTAAAGAAATTTTAAAATTAGTTCCCAGTTCGATTAACGAGGAAATACCAAAACCAAAGACAAGGTTTAATCTATATTTTTTTGAAGTATTCCTAAAAAACTACTTCCCAAAAGTGTTAAAGGCAGTTAAAGTTCCTGCTTTTATATTAATTTGTGATCTTCTTGAAGAAGCAATCTATCTCTCAGAAAACATGAGAAAGCCCAATGACCATTCATATACTTGGTATCCAGCTATTGAAGATTTACCTCTGGATTATCATCGTGATGATATCAAATGCATTTTAGTTCAAACAGTAAGAGATGCGGCAATACAGCTTATAAATGAAGATATTAAATATTTTCAAGAGATAATAGATCTTTTTGAAAATAGATCATGGTGGGTTTTAAAACGGATAATACTTTACCTAATAAGAATTTATCCTAACATTAATCAAGATCTTGTCGTTAAATATATGGTTGATAAAAATCTATTTGACAATCCTAATATTTACCATGAATATATCCTTCTATTGAGGGAGAACTTTATTATACTTACCCAAGAAAAACAACAAATAATAATAGATTGGATTGAAAAAGGTCCCGATCTTGATGAATACAAAAGACGATTTGAAGAGTGGCATGGAAGATCTCCTAACAAAGAAGAATTTGAACATTATCGAAAAAATTGGCAACGTGATAGATTATCTTGGTTAGAAGAAAGTCTCCCGAAAGAATTGGCTAAGTATTTCGAAAAGTTGATTGAGAAATTAGGGAAACCGGATGATCCCACTATACCCTCTTATGCAATAGCAACTTGGGAAGGCCCAACAAGTCCAAAAAGTATTGAAGAACTTAAAAGATTGTCAATTGAAGAACTGGTTCAATTTCTTAAAACATGGCAACCATCTAAAGATTTTACTGCTCCTTCCCCAGAAGGTTTAGGACGAATCATTACAAACCTAGTGGCAGAAAATCCAGAATCTTTCGCAAAATATGCAAATCGATTCACTGGACTAGATGCTACTTATGTTCGATCTCTTCTTTCCGGATTTATCGAAGCAATAAAAAAATTAAAAACAATAGAATTGGAATCAATTCTTGATCTTTGTGAATGGGTTGTAAAACAGCCACGTGATATTTCAATCTTAAAAAATAGTAATTTTGATGGTTCTGACCCCAACTGGGGTTGGGCACGAAAAACAATAGCAGATCTTTTTATACATGGATTCAAGTTGACAGAAGGTAGTTTTGATATTCTGCATCAGAAAAGAATATGGTTTATTCTTGAAATTTTATCCAAAGATCCTGACCCAACTCCCGAGTATGAAAACAAATATGGTGGGAAAAACATGGATCCTGCAACTATGTCTATCAATACAACACGAGGATTTGCCATGCATGCTGTTATGAAATACGCTCTTTGGGTGAAAAAGAACTTAGAAAAATTAAGTAAGCATAATGATGATTTTATTTTTAACCTTGATTTGATCCCAGAAGTTAAAAAAATTCTTGGCGAACACCTTGATATTAAAAAAGATCCATCGTTAACCATTAGAGCAGTCTATGGATGGTATTTCAGTCAATTGGTATTGTTTGATAGGAATTGGACAATTCAAAATGTGAATATAATATTTCCTCAAGACGAAGAATATATTAATTACTGGTTTGCTGCCTGGAATTCTTTTGTTGTTTTCAATAGTCCTCATAGTAAAACCTTTAGCATTTTAAGAGAACAATATTTATTAGCAATTGAACGCTTAGCAATGTCTCCTGAAAATTGGGATGCTATTAATAATCCCTTTGAACGACTTGCAGAACATTTAATGTTAATTTATGGGAGAGGTCAAATTGAAATTGACGATCCACTTTTAAAAAAGTTTTGGAATAGTTCACCAATAAGTATTAGATCTCATGCATTAAGATTTATAGGTAGTTCTTTAAGAAGTTCAAAAGAAACTATTCCAATTAAAACCATTTTTCGACTCAAGAAAATTTGGGAAGATAGACTTAGGGCTGCCAAGAGTTCACCAAATCAAGAAGAATCTAAAGAAGAATTAGAAGCTTTTGGATGGTGGTTTACATCAGGAAAGTTCAATGATGCATGGGCTTATAAGCAATTATTCCAGGTTCTTCAAACTAGCGGAACAATTGGTGATGATGCAAGAGTTTTAGAAAAGATTTACATTAAAGTAGATATTTTCCCTAAAGTATCAATAAAAATTTTGGATACAATGATAAGGAGAACAAAAGAGTATTGGAAATTTACAATTTGGAATGAACAAACCAAAGAAATTATTAAAAAAGTACTCCAAAGTTCAGATATTAAAGCAAAAAATCTTGCCGAGAATTTGATTCATTATATGGGAAGTATCGGCTTTTTGGAATTCAGAGATCTTTTAAGATAAAAAGTTTCTAAATAACTGTCTTGTTTATATGTTTATCCAATAATCGTAATTGTACCTGTTGCTTAGGGTACTTAGTTGTTTAGCTGTTAGTGATGTTTTAATTGTAATGTAGGACGCTTAACTATTTTAAAATAGTTATAGAGTTTTCATTTTATACTGGATAATCAAGAATGCGTAATTTAATAAGCGATGTTTCCAGGCCCTACTAAATCAATAAAATATAGAATATCAAAGAAATAAATAGAGCTATTATCAAAAAAACTAAAAGATATCGTTTTATTTAAATTTAATGCTCAGTATCTTTCGGAGGATTGGGGTCGTTGCCGGGATAAATAGTATCTTTGCTTCTAATTTTTCCATCTTTCCCTTTTGTGATTAACTCTCCCCCTCCCTGATTCTTTAGATTATTTTTTGCTGCTTTTTCAGCATCTTTTTGTGTATCATGAATACTTGTTGCTTTTTTTGCCGAAGCTTTCTTGTTTACCCATTTCCCATTATCATTTTTGTAAACTATCCTATCGGATTTTTTAGACATAGGCTTTTCTCCTAAAAGATGATTTTATTGGTTTGTATCAAATAATATTCGCAATTTAAATTTAACGAATGCCGAAATATCTATTTCCAAAGTGTTTCCATAGTATTAGGTTACATTCCTTGAAAACCTTGTTTTCGGAAAGTTGAGATCTCACAAGCTGAGAGCTTGACAGAACGTCCTACTTTTTTGTAATTACCTTAACTTTGTTTTGGAAATTTATAACATTCATCTAAATACTTATGGCAAAATGATATCAACGTTAATATATCTAAAGCTTTTGTTTCATCAATTTTCCAATTTATCTTAGGAGTATGTGCTGCGGAATTTCTAACCAAATGAAATATTGATTCTAAAAGTTCTTTTAATCCTGTAAATTCATTTAATTCACTTTCAGTCTTTAGTGAATTAAAAAAAATATAAGGGTCATTCTTGGCGAAAGCTTTTTGAAACAGTGCAGAACCATCCAAAGTTAAACCAGTAATTTGACGAACTCTTTCTGCTAAACTCTTGGCTGCTTCAAATACGGTATCATAATAATCTTTTCTCAATAAATCTTTAATGCAATATTTCTCGACCTCGTGATGAATGGCCCTATTATAAAGATGTTTTCTTAGGTTGTTTACTCTCCTATCTACTTCGTCAAGAGTTTTAGCTTCAATGACTTCGCTAAGTACTCCCTCTTTAGATACAGACAATCCTACAAATAACAGTACCTTATTTATCTCTTCAAAAAGAAAATTATACTTCTCTCTACTGGATTCATTTATATAACTGGCGGGATTTAATGCTTTCTCGATAAATAAAAAAATCTTTTCGAACGTTTGACTCTGATTGATTTCATTTACGAAGCAATTGTATAGCCAGTCTCTTTTATTTAAACCCATTGTATAGGTAATGCCGTTATAAGACTTCCTATCATCTTCAAGTTGAATATGACACTGTTCCAACAATCTTGATAACTCAGTTTTTGTAAGTCCACGATTTGTGTCTGCAATAACATCGCACACTGCCTTAAGATGTTGTTCATTTAGTTTCTTCTCTATTCTCATAAACATCACCTTTTAACCATAACGCTCTCTATTAGTAATCTGTTGTAGGGTGTGGTGACCTTGCTTAATCTTTCCGATAACTGTTTTGTATTGCCGGCATCTACCGACCTTTGGACAAAGCCAATAACCAAGAAAGTTTTTTCTTGGGTTTGATTAAGTTATCCACAACTTCTGTTAAGTTCGTGAATGTGGTGTGTGCGCCTAAGCAAAACCACAAAATTCAGTAAACTTTGAACCCTTCTATCCAGACCCTTGGGAGAGAATTTTTTGGTGAAGATAATAGAAAATTTCCATATTAATTTAATTATTTTATTCAGAAGGATATATCTCAAAATGTTTATCTCGAGATTCTTTTTTGAGTTTTGATATCAATTCCTTCTCATTATTAAAAATAACTAATTCTTGCGGCATATCATTTCTTTGAAGTTTAGGATTCTTAACTCCTACAAGCGGCATATGAATTTCCGTAAAAAACTGCGTTAAAAGTCCCAAGGCAAAATCTTTTTGAAGTTCATACATATCATGGTCAAATCCACCATTTTTGTTTCTATGGCCTTCAATATCTAAATAGAGGTATCGTTCATAATTAGGAAACTGTTTTTGAGTATTTTGTAATAATTTAACCAAAATATTAGCAGAAGTTTTAAAGTCTTCATGGTCATATACTACATGATAAACTGCTATTCCTTTATTTTTAAGCCTATTATAGTTATTAGGATCATCTTCTATAGGATTGAGTACGTTGATCTCCCCATTGTATCTTTTTTCCATTAAATCAAACCAATGATCCCTCATTTCTCTTATTTGTTTTCGCTTTTCTGGATTTCCTCCGTACAAATCATGGCAAGAAGCACATAGTGGAGCAGCATTTTCTAAATCGTTACTTCCCCCTTCTGATTCAGGAATAATATGATGAACTTCAACAAAAGACTTTTGGCATATTACACATCTAAAACTCGCCTTGCGCTTCGCTTCATTCTTAACACTCTCAGTAAATGCCATAATTTCACTCCTCTCCTATTATTAGTTGATTAATTTTGGCTAACAGCTCTGTTTTTTTAAGGCAATAGTCGTGATTTAGCTTTACTTACGGAAACATAAGTCCCATTGAGCTGGGTTATGCTTAACTTAGATCGGTGTATCGCGAAATATGTTTCGGCTATATCCTTGCCAACTTCTTACGCTAATCCGCGCCCGAGGTGGAAACGCGATGTTATTCATAGTTGATATTATCTTTTTCTATTGTCTGTTTCCGCCATATGTCTAATACAGAAGCAACATCAATAATGGAATGTTGTTTATTCCATTCTTCAACGAAAGATATATCATCACTATCTGGTGTGGGATTTGGTTGGTCAACTTTTATTCTAGTTGGCATCATAACAGCATCTCCAATTAATATTGCCTCACCACGACGTAATGTTGAAAAAATGTCAACTATGCCTTTCATAGAATCCGGCAACGTAATTACTGGGGTCAGGTCTTGATTCTTGAATTCTGGGGATTTGGGATTATGAAAAAGATGGAAAGATGAGATCCTAACGCCCTCAAATAATGAGGGGGTGAGGGGGAGAAAAATGAAAGAGATGTGGACTAAGGATGACTTCATTTTTTTATTTTGTGTAGGAACTTGACTTATCGTGTCAGTGAATTGATTTCTAAGGGAAAAAAATAAAGATGAACCGGTAGAGATTGCCACGTCACTTCGTTCCTCGCAATGACGGATTATATTGATGTGCTCCTCACGCAGGAAAGCACTGCTCAGGATGACATATGTGGTGCCAGATAAGATTCTCATGTTCAATTTTCCGCCTCAATTTCATGAGTAACATGGTATCTTCAATAGGGTCTCCACTAAAATTATCAGCAACGACGGCAACGTCGATATCGCTTTCAGGCGAATGAGTCCCTTTTGCATAAGAGCCATAGAGATAAAGATGTCGTACCCTTATTTTTTTCTTGAATTAATTTACTCAACTTTCGCAGTTCAATAATAGTACTTTTCCTTTCAACCACGCTGAAAGACTATTCACAAAATAAGCAACTAGCTCTTTGACTTTTTCTTCTGAAAGGACAAGAATCTGTTTGATGGTCGTCTTCAGGAGCTCAAGAAGAAGAGTGAGTGCTTCCATAAGAGTGATATCCTGAATCTCATCGCAGCAGGCATAGAAAAGCTCACCAAAGGTTCGGGGATCGGTGTTTCTCCGGGCAATAACCGCGAGCATGATATAGCGGATAAAGACGATACTGGTATGGGATACCAGAGCATCATAGGATCGAACCTGAAATTCTCGAGTGAGTTTCAAGACCGATTTCACCATCTTGAAGAAAACCTCGATATCCCAGCGTTTCCCATAGAGGGTGACGATCTCGTCTTCAGAAAGAGACAGATCGGTTGAAAGAAGTGCCAGCCACTGGTTTTTTTGTTTTTCACTTCGGACCAAGACGATGCGGGCATACAGGGGGTTATCAGTCAAATTGAGATTAATCACACAAGATCCAAGGATCGGACCCTGTGGTCTTTTCTGAATCCGGTTGAAAAGAGAGGAAAGAGAAAGAACTTTTCCACCAAAAGAGTAGTAAATCTTTGGGGTGTTTTTGAGCATACACACCACAGAAAGTCCCCGGGTTGAGCATTTCCGGATGAGGGTTGGGAAGCTAAACCAACTATCAAAAAGGATGGTATGAACCAAGGGACAGCATTTGAGTGCTCCATCTAAGAGTTTCAAAAGCACTTCTGGAGCCTTTTCCTGGGATTCTTTGCGAATTCGAGCCCTGAGGCTCCGTCGATCAATAGAAGGATCCATTGGATAGAGTTGGTTTTTGTGGTGATGGGAACTTAAGAGCGAAAAGGAAAAGGGGATGAAGGTGGCTCCATCAGTGAGCCCGAGGGTGAGCATCCGGAAACCCCGGCTGAAAAGCCCTCTTGAGTGGTCAAAGAATCGAGAAAGACCTTCGACGCTTGTGCTGCGGGGTCGCTCATAAGGAGAATCATCTACCACCCAGGTATACCGTTTCGGTGTTGTAAAGGGAAGTAGGGCTTCATTCACCACTTTGGCACTCAGTAGAAATAAGAATTTCCGCCAATTACAGCGAGTCTGCTGGAGGAAACGGTAGATGGTATCTTTCTTTCCCTGAAAGGGATTATTCCTGGAATGGAGAAAACCCGAGAAGCTTTTCCCGGTGAAGGCAAGGAGAAAGATCATCTGAAAGACTTCTTTGACTGGGATCCCCTTCTCTTTGTAAATATGACATTTCCGAAACAGTTGGTTCAATTTGAACTCCTTCATAAAGGAGGAAAACATGGGTAACAAGGTCCTTTCATTTTCCACATTTTCTGGTAGTATAGTCATAAAGACACCTCTCTCTTTTTGGGAATTGTTTTATTACCTAAGTCAATTCTACCAAAAAGGAGGGGTGTTTTCATTAAAAATCCCTTTAATATCAAGGTTTTTCAGTATTTATTTTGGTGCGAAAGTTGAGTTATGTATATTTATGAATTAGGTCTTAAGGGCTTAGATGAATAAAAAATCAAAGTGGGTTGTTTATTATCAAAAAGAAATTTTTCCTGTTATCTATAAATTCCGAGTGAGATCAATAAAAAATAATTAATATTATTATTTAGTTATTGTATAATTTACTTTATACACAATGAAATTTTTTTAAAACAAAAAAAACGCACTCTCTCGTGTTATTCGTTTTTAGCATCATAATCTCTGAGTGTAACTGTTTTATTTGGTTCTTTTTTAATTTTTTAAATTTTCGATCTAAAACAATTAATTTTAGAAAAATGACAGATATTCTTAGATTAATAAAAATATTAAGACCTTTAATATGAATACTTTAACTGGTTGAAACCAATGATTTTTTCTAATCCGACTATTAATTTTTTTACACTAAAAAAGAAGCCAAAAACCTCTTCAATCTTCTTCATTTTGATTAAATTAATTCATAAAATACAACATTTTTTTCATTGGACAGGTAGTGCCTTTTTAAAATTCGAATGAACCAATTGATTAATAATAACATCGTTCTAATTAAATATTTTTGTACTTCACTAAGCTTTCCATTAATAAAAGACGGAACGGATGATTCGGAAAAAAAGTCAAAAATGGAATCATTTAGGAGTTGAAAATTCATGACGAGTGATAACACTCATGAAAAAATTGAAATTAATGCTGCTATTTCAAAACTTTTAAGTATAGTAACTAAACAACTTGCTCAATTTCTTGAAAAGATGTTGCCATCTTTGTTTGAGGATTGGTGGAACCAAGCCGTATTAAATTCTTTATCGTTTCAGCAAAAGCACTTTGTAGAACAGAACAACATTAGCTCTCTCAAAGAATTAGATCTTGACGGATTGCTTAGAATATTTGATAAAAATTGGTATGAAATATCAATTAAATTAGGCCTTACAGAAAAAGCACGTCATTTCGTTAAAAAAACGCAGTTAATGTACAATCGTTGGTCTTACACGACAGAAAAAGATTTTTCACTTGAAAGTTTATATCGTAATCTAGATACACTCCACAACTTTTCTGAAATCATTGGACCAAATGATGATTTGTTTAAGGAATTATGTTTAATTGAAGAAAATGTACTAGCAAATAAATTAATTTTTTGCAACCGAAATGAAAAAAATGGTTCCCTGTCGTCACAAGATAACAAACTTTATTCAGAGTTTGAACCAGGACAAATTGTTTTTTTGAAGTCGAACCCAAATGTTCGAGGTGCTGTTATTTCTATTATACCCAGTATGCCAGAGAATCGCATTAAAGTCTTTGTGGACAATGAAGTTCAAACGTTTTATGCTTCTCAACTGCATGCTGAAAGTATATATGAAAACGAGTATGTATTTTTTTCTTGTGAGGAATTTCAATCTTACCTTACTGCCCTACATATAAGATATCCAGGTGTGTCCACACTCTACTCACTTAATGCAGCCCGAATTGATTTTATCCCATATCAATTCAGACCTGTTTTAAGATTTATCAGATCGGATCGACCGAGGTTGCTAATTGCTGATGGTGTAGGTGTTGGTAAGACCATTGAAGCAGGCCTAATCCTTCGGGAGCTTCAAGCGAGACACGACATTCGTTCTATTCTAATCATATGTCCGCGCCCACTGATTACTGAACGTAAATGGCAGAATGAGATGAAGCGTTTTGATGAACGATTTTCTCATCTTGATGGAAGAACCTTACGATACTGCATTCAAGAGATGGATCTAGAAGGAGTTTGGCCAGAAGAATATCATAAGGCAATAATTCCCTATTCTTTATTCGACGAGGCTCTACTTTATGGTTCAAACCCAAGTGATAAAAGAAAACGGAAAAAGGGTCTCCTTGATCTCGACCCACCCCCACGGTTTGATCTTGTTATAGTTGATGAAGCTCATCATATTAGGAACCAAAACACTTTTAGCCATAAAGCAGTGAGATTCTTCTGTGATTACGCAGGAGCAGTCGTTTTTTTGACGGCAACACCAATTCAGTTAGGAAGTCAAGACCTTTTTGTTCTCCTCAATGCTCTTCGGCCAGATTTAATCATAGATCAGGAAAGTTATGAACATATGGCAGAACCTAATCCTTTCATTAATAAAGCAGTGTCTCTAGTTCGTACCCGAGAAAATGAATGGCCTGCCAAAACACTTGAAGCCCTTGTTCAAGCAGCAAATACGAATTGGGGCAAAGCAATTCTAAGACATAATCCCGAGTTTACGAGAATATGTTCAAGATTGACTGAAGGAAATATAAACGATAATGAGAGAATACATTTAGTTACAGAAATTGAAAATTTGTATACATTTGCAGGAATAATTAATAGAACTCGTCGTAGAGATATTGGAGATTTTACAATGCGAAAACCAGAAACAGTAGCTGTTGAATTCACTCCTGCTCAAAAAAATCTTCATGATGAGTTACTACAATTACAAGCTGAAATATTTAGCAGACTTCATGGAGATGTCAATATCAAGTTTATGATGACAACTATTAGGCGCCAAGCGGCAAGTTGTATTTTTGGACTCGTTCCTTTCCTTGAAGATATTTTAAACTGCCACATAGATGAATTGTTATGGGATGAAGCTGATGATACTGAAACGATACCAAAAAACGATGTTGTTATTCCAATCCAAATGCAGATTCAGACACTGCTTAATAGAGCACGTTTGCTTGATCCTTATGATCCAAAGCTCGAGGCTTTGTATAACGTTATTCGAGATAAGCAAAACCTCTATAATAATAAATTGATGCTGTTTAGTAGTTTTCGACACACGCTTCATTATCTTTATAAAAATCTTGTAAAAAAGGGTTTCCGAGTAGGAATGGTACATGGTGATACACCTGAAGAAGAACGAGTTTCGTTGAGAAATCGCTTTGAGAAACCACGAGAAGAAGCAGATAGCCTTGATCTTCTATTATTTTCGGAAGTTGGATGTGAGGGTTTGGATTATCAGTTTTGCGATTGTATTGTTAATTATGATCTACCTTGGAATCCTATGCGTGTAGAGCAACGAATTGGTCGTATTGATAGAAAAGGTCAGAAAAGCGAGACTGTAACCATTATCAACATGGTTACTCCAGGAACTGTAGACGCTGACATCTATGAGCGTTGCCTTCTTCGAATAGGAGTTTTTAATAATGCTTTGGGTTCCTGTGAAGAAATACTCGGGGAAATTACTAGGGAGATCAAAAACATTGCTGAAAACTATATCCTAAACACAGAAGAACGAAGATCAAAACTACAGCAATTAGCAGATAACAAGATTAGGTTGATACAAGAGCAAGAATCCCTTGAAGAAAGGCAGATGGAATTATTTGGAATTCATTTCCCTGAAGATAAATTTAGAAAAGAAATAGAAGAAGCCACAAGCTATTGGCTATCACCCAAATCAATTTATAGGTTGGTAGATTGCTATTTAAAACAAACATGCGGAAAGGAACAAGATTACATTCTTGGCGAAAAGCCCTTAAAGACCCTCCGCCTATCACAAGACGCACGGAATAAACTTTTGCATGATTTTCAACGTCTTCCAAAACAAAACACTATTCAATATCGTGAGTGGATGAAGTGGTTAAAAGAAGGCAATCCTCATCTTATTATTACCTTCGAATCGGACTGTGCATTACATAACCATAATGCTACTTTTATAATGCCACACCACCCTTTAGTAAAACAAGCAGCAAATACATTTGATGCAAAACAACGAGTTATAACTAAATTAAAAGTGCAAATTAATGATGTTCCAACGGGTCAATATGAATTTGCCATTTATCAATGGAGATTCCATGGTATCAAGGAAGATTTAGTACTTTGTCCGGTTGCTAAATCAGAGTTAATAAAACCCCATCTTACTCAATTACTTGAAAAAGCGAAAGATTTTACAGTTGAAATTCAGGATATTATTAACATTCCGGTTTGGAATGAATTAGATGAGCAACATTATAAATTATGGTCAGAAGCGAGAGATAAGCATCGCCAACAAACCCAAGAATTGGCTGAATATCGAAGGGAAAGTTTATCTACCAGCCATCGGTCAAGGCTAATGCTACTTGAAGAACAGTTAAAGAGTGCATCTGATGAGAAAATTAAAAGAATGCGCCAATCCCAAATACTAGCCGCTGAAGCAGATTACGAAAGACATATACAGGATATTGATATTGCTGTGAGAAAAGCAGACATAATTGCAGACCTTGTTGCAATTGGAATTTTATTCATTGAGGGGGGTAATAATATTGTTTAAAGGTGCACGTGAACATATCAATAAGATAAGATTAAAAAAGTATTGGATTGATGAAAATGGTTATCTTAAAAAAGGACGCAATCCTTTATCTTCAGATCTCATGGATTCTATAAAACATCTTTCCGATGGCCTTTATTCAAGTAACGTTCACTTTATATTTGAATTAATTCAAAACGCTGAGGACAATACTTATCCTCATAACACAAAACCAAGTCTGTCATTTCATTTAGTGCAAAAGGATCCTACCGAAACCAAAGGATCTGATGGAGCATTGATTATTCATAATAATGAGTTAGGTTTTTCTCCAGAAAACATTGAAGCAATCTGTGCAATAGGAAAATCTACCAAGAAAAAAAATCAGGGATATATCGGAGAAAAAGGAATAGGCTTCAAGTCCGTTTTTAAAGTAACATCAAAACCTCATATAATTTCTAATGGTTATAGTATTTGCTTCCCTGAAGAAGAAGAAATAACAGGACTTGGATATATTGTACCCCAATGGGTTGAAAAACTTCCGGATAAACTAATTAATAACTCTCATACTACTATTATATTGCCTCTCAATAAAATTGAAATTAATTATTCAGACGTTGAAAAAATGCTTCATGATATTCAACCAGAAATAATTCTTTTTTTGACAAAGATCAAAGAAATTAGAATCCAAACTAATAAAGTAAGTATGATGAGGATATGGAAAGACGATTCGCTTTTACCTTTAGTCAAAATTTATGTTGAGAAAAAGAGGTTAGTCAATTCATATTTAGACTCTTTTGAATTTCTATTTTTTTCTAAATCCTTTAATAGACCACCTGAAATTATTCAAGAAAAACGAGAAAATATCAGAGAACGAGAAGTATCAATCGCATTTCCAATAAATAATAATCAAAGGGGCATAGGGAAAATTTTTGCCTATTTGCCTGTTCGTTCTGATTCGGGTTTGCCTTTTCTGATCAATGGTGACTTTATTTTGCCAAGTTCACGAGAAGATATTAGGGATGTGCCGTGGAATCGTTGGTTGATGACATGCGCATCAGAACTAGTTAAGACCTCATTGCCAGAATTAAAGGAAAGAAATCTTTTAAAAGTTAATTTTCTAGAAGCACTCATTAGTAGATTAAATAACATTTCTGAAGATAAAGATAGTATATTTTATCCAATTTTCGTTGCGGTTCGTGATGTACTACTGAATACTGAATTACTTCCAACTGATGATAAGACATTCGTGTCTGCTAGAAATGCTAAATTAGCTAGAGGAGAATGGTTACGAAAATTGTTAAGAGAAGAACAGCTTAAACAGTTATTTAAAACTAATGCACCTCTGAAATGGATTTCTAGTGATGTAACCGAAAGTTCTATTTTATGGAAATTTTTTCGAAATGAATTAAAAATAGATGTGATTTATCCTGACACATTTGCACGTAAGGTGGATATTCACTTTTTTGAAAAACAATCAGATAAATGGTTCATTGAGTTCTACAGGCAACTTATAGAACAAAGAAATTTGTGGAAAAAGAGATTTACTAATTCCATTTGGAACGGAGATGTACCTCTTCGCGAAAAACCAATTATACGTACCCAAAATGGACAGCATGTAAAACCTTTTAGTGATGATGGCTTACCAAATGTCTATTTACCTATTGAAATAAATGGAGATATTTCTTTACCAGTTGTAAAAACTAAAATCGCTGACGATAAATCTGCACGGATTTTTTTAAAAGAATTGGGTATTCCAGAGCTGGATATTGTAGAGGAGGTCATTAAATATGTAATTCCTAAATACTCATCTACATCAAAACCTCCCTCTTTAAAAGATCATCTTTCTGATATCGATAAAATCCAACATGCATATAAAACGGATTCCCAAGATAAAAAAAATAGATTATATAAGGCTCTTGAAAAATCGGCTTTTATTTTAGCTGAAATTAATGGCTCAAATGAGATAACATATCGTAAACCATCAGAGGTCTATTTTTTTAATGAGAAATTAAAAATATATTTTGAAGGTAATATATCAGTTGGATTTGTTTCTTCGAATTATAGTGATTCCTTATTTAATTTATTTAGAGACCTTGGTGTTAGAAATAAAGTTAAAGTTATCAAAAAAAATTCTGATCCAAGAGGGTTTGTAATAATTAGAGATTATTATGCTGACCATAAACGCGGTTTAAACGGATTTGATCCCGATATTCAAATAGAAGGTTTAGAACATGCTTTGAAATCACCCTCTTTAGAAAAAAGCGCATATATTTGGAACACTATTGCTATTCCTAATTCTGATTGCATTAGAGGTATTGTAGAAAAATCAACCAATCAAAACTATCTGAACAGTGAAAAAAAAGAGGTAATATCCGAATTTGGACGATTATTGATGGAAAATTCTTGGTTACCAGACGTTAATGGAGTTTTTAAAAAACCAAGTCAATTATACATTGACGAACTTCCTGAACTTTTTAAAAGTGATAAAAAGCTCGAAAATCTATTAGGATTTAAAAAAAACATGGTTGCTGAGCTTGCAGAAAAAGTAGGCATTCATGCTGAGGATATTAATTTTATAAAACTGCACCCAGAAGAATTCATACAATGGAAAAAAAGTGTATCGATGAGAAACGAAAAGCCAGTCTTTCCAACAGATGCGGCTCATAATTTGGAGCGTCGAAAAGAACAAATATTTAAACAAATTAAAAATGCTTCTATTAAAGAATACGAAAAAACTGAAAGAAGCGTTAGGACATCCAGGGGTTCGATAGATCCAAATATTTGGCTAAGAAACAAATATACCAACAAAAATGATGAAATGATTTGCCAGATCTGTAAAAATGTAATGCCTTTCAAAAAGCGTGATGGTGAGTATTATTTCGAGGCAGTAGAAGCTTTATCAAGAGATTTTTTTAAAAAAGAGCATGAAGCACAGTTCTTAGCTCTTTGCCCATTATGTGCAGCAATGTATAAAGAATTTGTAAAGAACGATGAAAACACAATGAATGATCTATATTACTCTATTAAGAATAATGATAAACCTGAAATTGAATTAAGATTAGGAAATTTAAAAACTAGTATCAAATTTGTTGAAGTCCATTTCAGTGACTTAAAGGTAATTCTTGGATAAAATTTTAATATATTTAGAAGAATCCTGTGGAGGGATATTTTTTAGTTTTTAGGAAGAATTTCTGGTGTTTATCATACAATAATAAGAGTACAATAAGACATCCCCGGTTAAAATGTGTTTTTCTATTTAATACGTGGGGTGTGGCTAACGGGGTTCGTTACCTAGGCAACTGGGTTCACTCGGGCTTTTGAAATGCCGCCCTGGTTTTTTTATTGTCCCTGCCAATGATATAGGGACGAGGTACATATACATGATACGCATCATCCTCGTCTATATCTTTCATAAAGGGGAAAAATCCTTTATGACTCAACTCTCACAGATCTGGCAACATTATAATCAAGAATGAGGGTGAGGGTACCCTATTCGTATAAAACAGGAGTAATGAGATTGTTTTCCTTGAGCCACATCAATAATTTTTTAAAAATTCAAGAATCAAGACCTAACCCTAAGATTCTTCACGATGGGATTGGAGCCTTTCTCTGATATTTCCTTGTCCTACGCGTACTATTACTATTGAGCCATAAGAATCTTAATACCAAATAATATAAACCCCTTCTTAGTCATCGAAATATTTGTCCCTCAATTTTACACTACTCAGTGGACACCAAATATTTCCTTGACACTTAATCCATTCTAATTGCATATTTATCCCACCTTATGAAATTTGAATTATAGCTTACACCTTTTACACGGCACATATCCAGCCTCAATCGCTTCTTCCCTTGTCTTAAAAAAGACCTTATTTTTCTCTTTGAGTAATATTTTGGGATAGACCCACTCGTATACTCAAAAAGGTCCACCATGAGTATCAAATAGGCCCACCTTGGTCATGGAGAGATCCACCTGACATATAATGAGGAAATACACTGTAAAGTGTAAATCTTCATTAGGAGGCTGATCAAATAAATGATCAAGTATCGAGAAATTCTTCGGCTTCACAGCCAAGGTGTGAGTCAACGTGGCATTGCTGCCAGTTGCCAGTGCTCACGGACCACAATCCGTAATGTGGTTGAACGGGCAGAAAGGCATGAGATTTCATGGCCTTTCGATAAAAACATGTCGGATGCAGATCTTCAGGAACTCCTTTTTCCGGAAAAAAGGAGTCAGTCCAATCGAAAAATACCGGATTGCGAATATGTTCATAAAGAAATGGCCAAAAGTGGTGTCACCTTAAGTTTGTTGTGGCATGAGTACCATGAACAATGCCGCTTCAATGGTGAAATCCCACTCATGTACAGCCAATTCTGTCGGTATTATCATAAGTATGCCAATACCACCAAAGCCACTATGCGCATTAAGCGCAAACCCGGTGAAATGCTGGAAGTGGACTGGGCTGGAAAGACTGGTTTTATTGTTGATAATCTAACCGGTGAACTTATTCCAGCCTATATCTTCGTAGCGAGCCTATCTTGCAGCCAGTATGCCTATGTAGAAGCCTTCCTGTCAATGGATATGGAAAGCTGGGTCAATGCTCATGTTCATGCGTTCAAATACTTTGGTGGAGTGGCCAGAATCCTCGTGCCAGACAATTTAAAAACCAGTGTAGATAAAGCCTCTCGACCAGATCCCAAGATTAATAGAACCTATCAAGAAATGGCCGAGCATTACGGGACAGCAGTCATTCCAGCCCGAGTCAGGCGCCCCAAAGACAAGCCCCATGCCGAAAGTACGGTGGGTATTATTTCCACCTGGATCATTGCCTCTTTGCGAAACCAACAGTTCTTTTCATTACACGAACTGAATAGCGCCATCCGTCTTAAGCTGGAAGAATTCAACCAGAAACCTTTTCAAAAGAAGCCGGGAAGCAGGAAAAGCGCCTTCCTAGAAGAGGAAAAAGCACTGCTTTTGCCTTTGCCTACTTCCCCATACGAGCTTGCCACCTGGTCAACGGCGTCCGTACAGTACGATTATCACATAATTGTGGATAAAAATCACTACTCAGTGCCCTATGAGTACATCCGGCATCAAGTGGAGGTACGTATAACCAGCAAAACTGTTGAAGTTTTTTACCACAATCATCGCATTGCTTCCCATATTCGGATTCGCGGTCAGGAAGGCCAGATTGTCACGGTACCGGATCACATGCCAGAGAAACATAAACAGTACCTGGCTGTAAATGCTGATCATTTTAGGAATTGGGCTGCTTCCATTGGACCTCATGCCGTCATTGTGGTGAATGCTCTTTTGTCAGCATCAAGAGTTGAGAAACAAGGTTACCGTTCTTGTACATCGCTTATGAAACTCGCTGACAAGTATTCTTTATCCCGCTTTGAAGAAGCGTGCCAGCGGGCACTTTGTTACACGCCCAGTCCGAGTTTCAAAATCATCCAGACCATCCTCAAAACCGGTCAGGATAGAATATCAGTCCAATCAGATCGACAAAAAGCGACAAAAGACAATCCCAACATCTACGGATTTGTCCGGGGTGCCGGCTACTATGGAGGAAAAGACAATGATTAATTCTACGACCATGAACAAGCTGCATGACATGCGACTCTCCGCTATGGCGGATGCTTTCAAACGCCAACTGTCTGATGAGAAATATCAGGAGCTATCGTTTGAAGAACGGGTTGGTATTCTTGTTGATGTGGAATGGGCTAAACGCAGAAGCAATAAACTGCTCCATCTCATTAAAAAAGCAGATTTCCGCTATCCTCAGGCTAGCATTGAAGATATTGAATACCATGCCGACAGGAAACTAGATAAGGCACAAATCCTACGGCTATCTGGGTGCGCTTACATCCAGGAGAAACGCAACCTCATCATCATGGGTGCCTCTGGAAACGGGAAATCTTATGTTGCCTGTGCTTTTGGTATGGCGGCTTGTCGCAACTATTATACCGTTAAGTATATCCGACTACCGGATCTTCTGGATGAACTGGCAGTGGCTCGAGGTGAAGGTGTCTATCAGATGGTGATGAAGAAGTACAAAAAGGTTGGCTTACTCATTTTGGATGAATGGCTCTTAACTCCACTTAAAGACACCCAGGCAATGGATCTCCTTGAGATCGTTGAAGCAAGACATCAGAATGCTTCTACTATTTTTTGCACCCAATTTGCTCCACGTGGGTGGCATGAAAAGATCGGCGAAGATACACTAGCAGATGCCATTCTTGATCGTATTGTCCATGATTCCTATACCATCCTTATTGACGGCAAAGTGTCAATGAGGGAACGACATGGGATTAAAAATTGAGCCAGAACTAAGTAATTAAGAGTGTATTTATGTCTGCCGGTTAAAGAGGCTGATGGATAGTACCGACCTCTTGTGGACAACCCTCCGCTTCGTGGACGACCAAAACACGTTGTTCACGCTCTCCACAGCCTCGGCATCTGGTGTTCTATAGAAATCTTAATCTTGTTCCTTCAAACTACCCATCAAAGAGTACTATTCTCAGAACAGTAAAACTCATGATTCGGAAAAGTGGGCTTATAGCTATTGTGGTTCATTTAAACCGTCATATATAGCTATGGAGTTAACGTATGCACCTAGTGGATTTATTTGGTGCACTCGATGGGTCTAAAACATCATACTACTGGGTTTATCATAAGACAATAAACATCTTTCATATCGTTCACCAAATTATAGTAGTGATGATGAAATTTCATACTGTTCCGCTTTCCGACATACGGATAAATGATATCACCGGATTCAATGTTTGCATTTCCTTCAAATCCCCATAATCCTCTATTCCCCTCCCGTGCTTTGGTCTGGGGCGGTAAAAATAGTTCCTGATGGGTAATATTCGGTGGGATGGTCATGATCTGGGCATATCCGTTTTCAATAAGCTAGGTATTGACGAAAATGCCATCAACATAAACGTAAGTGAGGATCCTGCCGTATTTGTTTCGTTCTTTTATATCGAGCTCGAGATACACCTCTTTTCCTTCTACTAATTTTCTGTTTGCTTCATAAGATTCTTGAGCGTAAGGGTTTGGTATCCCATTGTGAAATTCTGGAGTGTCTATGCCAATATAGCGGACCTGTTCTCCGTTTGATAATTCGATGGTATCGCCGTCAATGACTCTCGAGACCTCGTAGGTTTGTGCAATAGTTGGAAGAGTGAGCAGGGTGATCAACGTGATGATAATGAAAATCTTATTCAATTATCTTTCTCCTGATTTTTTTTACTTTTCTTCCACAGCTACTGACCAATTGCCTATTGCACTGATAGTTAAGTAGTATTCACCTGGCTTATGAAAATATGAAACATCTGAACATGGTTCCGTAGTGTTGGCTGCCATATCAAAAAATGAAAATGCGTCCTCGTCTTTGGGATATACATATATCTGAAACAACATACCTTTGTTTGTCCATTTGATTCGCCATTCATCTGATTTGATGGTAAACGATTCAGTGTTCTTGATGCCATTTCCATTCCACGATTTGATTACTTTCCAGGATTCCTCATTTAATTTAGTGGATTCAGAATCACCCATTTTTAATCGTGCGATTTCAATCATTTCCGAGAGGAAATCGATGGCTTTTTGATAATTCCCCTTTTCGTAAGCCTCTTGAGCTTTGTTACCAAGGATGCTGAAACCATTAGATGCGAAAGAGGATACATTAATAAATAACGATACTATCATAGCAAATACTATCATCAGTAAATATTTATTCATATTTTCAATCTCCATTATTAATTATCGGCATAATGGAAAAAAAATTCCACATGCACATCTCAGCTATGTCTTTTGTTACCAGGAGCCAAGCGAAGGAATCGGCTTCTTTTTCGATCTGGGTTCACCAGGTATTTATGACAGAAAAAAGAGTTACAGGTTCTGTTATCCAAGGAGTATAAAATATCCAATTTCATGAAGGATGGTATGAATACGCTCATGTTCAGGTAGGGTAGAGTTTGATTATTATTTTAAATTTTTAATCGATGACGATCAGCATCCTCCTTGGTACCTGGAAAAATATGCAAATTCTATATGTCCCTTTTCAGCGACCTTTGTTTCCTAGTTTTAACTACAGACTGAAGACAATCGAGCAACTATTTCGTCCATTCGGTCAATATCAAATGGAAGCAAATTAATTGATGATATATTGAATGTATCGACAGTAGTTTCCCGGATTCTTGGATTTTAAAGGAAAAGTAAATTTAATTTAATTATTAAAATTAACATTGATGATGTCTCCTAATAATCTTTAATAAATTATTTCATCATTTTTAAAGTTATTGGTCTCAATCCTAATTTTGTACAAGCTGTTCTAAAATCTTCCCTTAAAAAAGACCAAGCAAATTTAGGAATTTGATTTTCAATAAACATCTTTTTTGCTTCATTATTTTTTAATGATTTTTCCAATTGTTCAAGAATTTGGATATCAAATAATAGTTTATATTCAACTCGAAAACTCATTATTTTTTCATTATTCTGTTCGATTGCAATTCGAAATGACGCGTTTACAGCCATAATATTTTGATTAATATTAAGATCAGAGATACTTTTTCCAATATTAATTGTTATTTCGCCTTTTTCAGGTTGCTTTTCAATCTTATAACCCATAATCGCAATGTTTATATCTTCGAACTCAATACTATCTAAGATTTTTCTAAAGTCTTCAAATGTTTCTTTTTTCATGCCGCGTATTCCAGATTCTTATCTAATAATTGTAAATTACCAGTATATTCCTCTTTATCATCTTCCATGATAATGTATTTCTTCGTTGTCTTCTCGTAAATATTTATTTGTTTCTTTTCATGTTTTATAGTAGAGTATTGCATTTCTTCGAGTTTTTGAGTAAATAGGTCTTCAATCAGATCATCCGTTAATATTCCTTTTTCCATAGCACATTTATCAATAATGTGTCTATATTTATTGGGGACCACAAATGCATAATCTCCATTTGTTGTTATTGATAAACGACCACCCAGCGCTTTGGATAATCTGGCAAGAAAATCATATCCTGGTTTATGTTTTAAGCTTTCAAAACGTGATATGGCTTCTTGTTTGGTTCCCATTCGATTCGCAAGTTCTTCTTGAGAAATATTTTTAAAAAGCCTCTCTTCTTCTACTTCTAAAACCAAACGAGATAAAGCCTTATAATATTCAATCTTGGACTCAATTTCTTTATTATTTTTTAAATTATTAAAAAATTCCTTTAATGTTTTTTCCACCACTATATTTCCTCCTCTTCCCATCTTCTATATTCAATCAGTCTCTTTTTCGCATTCCTTGTTTTTGCTTTTCTATCTGTTTTTACTTCACAATCAAGCAATACAATTTTATTATTTTCTAAATTTGAAAAAGCAAAATATACCCTTAAAACTGCACTTTTTGATTGTTTTGGACATCGTAATTCCCATAATCCATCCCCTAGATTAGTTATGGTTTCAATTTTTTGATATATTTTGAATTGCTCTCTTCCATAATCTTTTCCCAAATTATGAATTATTTCCTCAAATAAACTAATAAATTTTGGGTATTTTTTAGAAATATTAGACAATTTATCTTCTACGTATTTTCTCGAATTTGGGCGAATTTCAGAAGGGAAAAAAACTATCTTCATTAACGGTTCACCAATAATATAACACATTTGTTATATTGTCAATTAGTATTGGGAAAAAAATTAACGATGAAATCATGGTTTTTATCTCCCTAATTTGGTTAATTATGCTATTAATAAAATATAACTTCAATATACCTTTTCCCCGATCCTCGGCCCTTTTACAAGAAAATTCCAACAGCACTGTTCTTTGATAAAATTATCCACCGCGAGAAAGGCGAAGCGTAATTACTGGGGTCAGGTCTTGATTCTTGAATTTTAGACCTACTGCTCTCCTCTCATGATAATCATTTATTCTTTATTGTTTTTTACTGTTGCTCTCTCAACCGCTTTTCCTCTATGAAATAATGAAATTATTCCTCCGGCTTACAATTCTTGCATCTTCACCCACCAGAAGTCAGAGTTTCAGGTCTTGATTCTTGAATTCTGGGGATTTGGGATTATGAAAAAGATGGAAAGATGAGATCCTAACGCCCTCAAATAATGAGGGGGTGAGGGGGAGAAAAATGAAAGAGATGTGGACTAAGGATGACTTCATTTTTTTATTTTGTGTAGGAACTTGACTTATCGTGTCAGTGAATTGATTTCTAAGGGAAAAAAATAAAGATGAACCGGTAGAGATTGCCACGTCACTTCGTTCCTCGCAATGACGGATTATATTGATGTGCTCCTCACGCAGGAAAGCACTGCTCAGGATGACATATGTGGTGCCAGATAAGATTCTCATGTTCAATTTTCCGCCTCAATTTCATGAGTAACATGGTATCTTCAATAGGGTCTCCACTAAAATTATCAGCAACGACGGCAACGTCGATATCGCTTTCAGGCGAATGAGTCCCTTTTGCATAAGAGCCATATAGATAAAGATGTCGCACCCTTATTTTTTTCTTTAATTAAATTACCAAAAGCTTTTACAATTTCTACTATTTTTTCTCTATCATCGATAGAAGCCATACCCTGACCTCATTGATTTTTTTTAGAATCTCCATGAATTTCTGAGACTCAGGGTTATGTTCCTCAATCTGAATCCTTTCATTTATTTCCGTTATAAACCTCCAATTACCATGTCCAAATTATTAATAATTACAACAATTTGGCATATTCCCTAGCGCCGTAGAAGAACCTTAAAACAATTACCGTTTTATTGCTCTCATCTACTTTATAGACAAGGATATAGTTTTTTATAACAGCCTTGTGGTAGTCTTCTTTTTCCAAACGACTATAATTACATTTGGAATACATTTCTGGATTGCTTTTCAGATAGCTGTAACATTTGTCAACTTCGTAAAGAAAATCTGACGCAGCCGTTGGATTCGCCAATTGGATAGCAATGTACGATATAATACTATCCAAATCCTGATGAGCAAGTTCTGTGACAACCAGCTTATACATTGTACTTTTCTTTAATTCTCTTCAGAGATTCATCCCCGTCAAGTATTTTCCCCTCCGTCAATTGCTCTTCAGCAGCATTCAGCTTACGGTATACATCAGACATGAATAACTTTTCTTCATACATTTTCATGCTCATGATAACCATATCCCCGTATCCGTTTTTAGTTATAAAAATAGGCTCATCCGATTCATGACACATCTGTGAAATCACACTTGTATTTTTTAAATCGCGAATTGGAATGATTTTTGGCATAATTATTTGACCTCCTAATGTGGCCTTATTATACCATAATTATGCCTATATCATGCAATCATTTATTGGTTTATTATAATCCTGAGGGTCAGGTCTTGATTCTTGAATTTTGGGGAGATGGGAATGGAAAAAGATGGAAAGATGAGATCCTCACGCGGGAAAGCACCGCTCAGGATGACACCTGGGGCTTGAAATTTCCAGAATTTCTGGGGTCAGGTCTTGATTCTTGAATTTTTGAATTAGGTTTTACTAAAATTTTCGATACTGGGCAAATTATACTTCGTCATAGGCTTTGAGAAACTCGTCCCGTGAGATGCCTGCTTGAGTACAGATAGTTCTAAGGTAGAAGCTTTGATTCGTGGATGATTGGGCATTGTAAGGGGCGTTGTGCTTCCATCATGGTTCTTCCGAATCATGGCAATGTGTTCTCTCTCGCGCACAATTCGAAAACCGAGAATTTCTAAAGACTGAATGACTTTTCGCTTTGGGGCATCAGTAGGAAATTTTTTTGACATCACTGGTTAAAATTGGTTTCAGCAACAAATGCCTCTAATATTGGTGGGTCAATTTCGAAGACTTCTTTTCCAAAGGTGTTAATGTGAAATCGGATAGCAGACTTCACATCTTGAAGAGCTTCCTCGTAGGTCTCTCCCTGTCCAACCACGACTCCCCGAAGTCCCAAAGGGTAGGCCACATACCCATCGGGGTGCTTTTCCACAATAATTTTAAGTTGCTGCACCGAGACACCTCCTCTATAATAATAATTCTTTCCGAAAACACTACCTATTACATTGTATTAAGGAGAAAATGTTTAATAATGGTGATTATGCAAATCTTCATTTATTATTTTCTGTAAAGTTTTCCTGGTTATTTGAATTAGAAGAAAAAGAATCGTCTTCAGTTAGAGGTTTTTCTTTAAAATTGAACGGAGTGGTTTGGATAGTTTCATGGTAGAGGAACTGATGATCTAAGCTCTCAAGAGTGGCTCGAATATAAGTACGAAGTGTGGTCTCACCTAAATTACCAATTAAAGCATTAACATCAAGCTTTGCATCCCAGTTGTAGGCTTTTCCATGTAATTCGACGATTCGTTCTAAGAGTTCTGAAATGGATTCCTCTGAAACTGGAGTGACAACTAAACTTTGAGGGCTCAGGGCAAATTCAAAAAACTCCGTCATTTCGTTATAAGCGCTTTTTCCAAACTTTTCTTCAGCTAATTTAGGCATAAGGGTACGATCATCCTTCCCTCCATACCACATTTCACTCTGAAGGCTGGTTGCTGCTGCAGCGATAACGTAAATTGGATAGTGATGAGCATTCGACCAATTAAGCAACCATTGAAGATTTTGATAAGCTTTGAGTCGGGATTGACTACCCAAGCGTCCCACAAGTTCTAATTCATCGATAAGAATGACCCACCCGCGATAACCACAAAAGACTATCGTGTCTGCTAAACATCCAAAGTAAGCTTTTGCGTGGTCAATCATTCGAAAGCTGGTTTCAAAAGTGGGAAATTTTTCAGAGCAGTTCTGACGATGGATTCGCTTCAATTCTGTCAATGGAATACGAGTACCCATTAAGTCTCCATAAAGCAAGTTCTGCTCTTCTCCAGCTGAATGTAAATAATTTTCTATAATAATTGCAGGGAGAGGATGTATATATCTGTCGGGTACAAGTATTGGTGTTTTTTGAAGATCGCTGGCATGTTTTTTTGATAAAGCACGTTCCAGTCCGAACATCGAAGAATCAGGAGTCCTTAAACGAGAAGCAGCCCGGCCATAAAAATGAAAAAGATTATGGCAGGATACCTCACGACTGAGTGAGACGAAGCTCACTGCAAATTGTCGATCAAGAGCCAAATGTTCGGTAGTGGTTAAAACGTGGGTTTTGCCCTGACCGTATTGACCCCATATTAATCTACCACGAGGTATTTTTCCGGTGGTTAATAAATCGAGGTCAGCACGAAGGGTTTCGGTGAGGTTTTTACGAAGATCCGGTAAGGTTCTCGTCGAAATTCGCGTTGGTACTCCAGTTCGGAGGGCTTCAACTACTTTTATGGCTTCCATACGATTTTCATTATAATGGTCCATATTAATATCCCTCCTTTTTTTTCATAAACATGGCATTTTCCATTACAACAGCCCGAAGCTTACTCATGGTCGAGGTGTCAGGGAGTACTTCAAGATATTTCCGTTCATATCCTGCCGAGGTAAAAAGTTCATTCATTTTAGAAGTTAATTTTGTTTCTAATTGGTCATCCAATGCTTTTACGAAATCATCCATGTTTACAATATCAGCAAAACGATTAAATCGGTTAACTGTTACTAAACCTGATTGTAAGCGCATCCAAAGGGCTTCATAACTTTTAAATCCCCTTTTTTCATCTTCTAGCATAGGGTATCGACCAGATAATATCATTACAAAACTTTCTAATAACTCTGTGTCATCAATAAGTTGTCGTATTATCTCGCAGACATCTTTAATGGCATTTGGTGTGTAATAATAGCGAGCTGTTTCTGGAGAACGGCGGGTTATGATATCTACGTCATCGATAAGAACAAGCAAACCACTCCATCCTGCATACTTCAATAGACGAATCAAAGAATTGAGCCAATAACGAGCATTCGATTTTTGCAGTTTCTCAAATAAATAAGTCGTTTGTCGTTCCTGTCGCTCTAATTTTTCACCAGACAACCATCGTAAAGCCGTCGTTAAGGTTCCATCCCTGCCTTTTATCATACGTTCTTTAACTACTGTATAGGCAAATGCTGAGAATGAACTGCCGAAATCAGCATCTTTAAAAACTTGACTGGCAGTATTGCGAATTTCTTTTTCCGCTGTAACCTTCGTCATACCATCTTCAACCATTATAGGAAGGAGGCGTTCCGATCCATCATAATGATTGCTATCATATCCAAGCATACTGGCTGTTTTCCGGCAAAGGCCTCGGACCAGCTCTTCTAAATCAATTTGTGAGACTATCATTATGTACAATGAGGTAAGGTCATTTAATTTAAAATAAAAATCACGGAGTGAGAAAAATACGGTGGCGTAACCTTGATCACGTGCTTCTTGTTCTATGCAGCGTAATAATTGAGTTTTACCTGTTCCTTCTGATCCAACCACAACCTTGACCTTGCTTCCACCCTGGTAAATAAAATTATTGAGATAGTATTCTTTAAAAAAATCCAGCCAAAGTTCACGACCAATGGTAATAGTTTTTAGGATATCAGAATTAATTGGAGGTTCCCCTCTTTTTAAAAGCTCGATGTCTTTTTCGTCAATCAACATGAGGGCGTTCCTCCTTGTAAATGGTTAAAGTACTGATTCGACTTTCTCTGCCTTGACTATCTAAAATAACTAAAGCTTTCCTTGCACTTCGAGTAAATCCAAACTCAAATACATATTCTTCATTCAATGAAAGATCGAATCTTTCCTTTAAAAGACCTAATTCAAATTGAAAGAAAATTTTTGGATATTCTTGATGAGTTGAACGTCTTACTGTGAGTATTTCATAAATTTTATCCAGAGAAACCGCTTTTCCCCATAGAGCTTCCTTTTGTTTGTATGAAAGGCAATTGGCTATCTTATAGGCGTTGAGTAAATCCTTAAGAAAAATCTTAGAATTAAAACGCCAGTTATATATTGCCTTATATTCATTGGCGATTAAAATTGCCAATTCTTGTGGTTGTAAAACAGAAAAACGTTTACTTTTCCTACCCAAGATAAGAAGAACTTGATAATTTTCCAAATCAAAATGGAGGTGATAGGGTGGAAAAATATAATCTGGAAACTTACCTTGAAAAAGAATGTTTGATTCAGCGAGTTCGTGCTCAAAGTCTTTGATGAATTGTTCATTGGTTACAAATTCTTTATGAAGAGTCATTTCGTTTTCAAGATAAGGTTCCAAAGCCTCCCAGGACTTTTTAATTTTATTTAAAGATTCTTGGAATTGTTGTTTCATCTGTTCATAAAACCGAAAATCCCAATTTTTTTGGGCTTTTTTCAGGTGTTTAACACTTTTAGATAAGATATGGGTATTATCTTCGAGTAAATTCCAGCTGATAGGTGGTGAACTTTCTTTTGGATTCAACTCCATATGAGTATCCTCCCTTTTTTTGGTTTTCATAATTTTTAGGATAAGTTAAATGTTTTGTTTTATATATACCTTGAATAATAAATATTTGCAACAGAATCCTGAGAGTCTGGTCTTGATTTTTGAAATTAAGTTAGATTAAAAAATGGAAATTCGAATGAGATCGTGGTAATGGAACGCTCTTGAAAAAAATGGAAAAGATGAGATCCTCACAGATTCTCAAAGCAAATCCTCATGATGACGGATTAAAGAATTCATTTGATGGTATTTATCAGGATAGGCACTCCTGCTGATTCGCAGCACGAGATAAAAATGAAAAAAGCTAAAGGAGTACTGGAATTTATAGAGAAGTGAGTTTTTATATTTTAGAATTCTCTAAATAAATTTCTCAATTGTATGTTTCAATGTATAAACTGAGAATTATGAAAAATATAACTCTACCTGGCTGAGAACAGTTCATCAACAAGCGTTTCCTTATCAATTTCCAAATGATCGGAAATAGCTTTTAGTATATTGTTTAAAGTACCAATATGAATAGCTTTGTGCAGTGGAATGGTTATATGATGATCACCATTTTTCTGAGTAGTGAGTCGAATATGACTTCCAATTTGACGGGTTACCTTATACCCATAAACTTCTAACAATGTAGCCAGTTGGCTACCAATTATATTCCGGGGAATTTTCATAAAACGATAATTTCATCCTTAACGAAATGAAGACGAATATAGAGAGGATATTCTTCCTCTTCAAAGTGACACTTAACCGCTTCTTGAATATTTACTTTTAGTTCTGGAATGGAATCGGCTTCGGTGAATACAGAAAAACCCAATGCTCTTGCTTCGTACCCTCCTTCTGGTGATTCTTCTACCAAAAAAATAATTTCGTCTTTCATTGAGAAATACCTCACTGTTTTTGTTTGCCCTATTTTATCATTGAATCCTTTTTAAATAAAAGATTAAAAAAAATGGGAATCAAGTCTTGGTTCTTGAATTTATAAAAGGTTGTGTGTGCAGGAAAGGATGAGGTTGTCAACACCTCTATCCTCTTTGCAATGACGGATTTAGATAGGAAATGTCATTTTTCCTTCAAAAATCCAAGAATCAAGAAGAGATAGACCCCAGGGATTTGAGATATTAATTAATTGTGTATTCTCCGGTGAGGGAGAGAAATTCAGAGGCATAAAGCAGGGCTGCTCTAATATCATCTGCTTGAATAAAAGGGTATTCCATTTGTATTTCTTCAGGGGTCATTCCAGAAGATAATTTTTCTAAGATGATTTCTACCGTCAAACGGGTTCCACGAATGACTGGTTTTCCTAACATCACCTTAGGATTGGTTTCTATTCTTTTAAGAAGGTCTTCTCTCATATATTAACCTCCAAAGGAATAAATCTGACTTTTTTTGGCGATAAAACAACGAAATGATTTGCAATTTTATCTTGATGATGTTCCAAAACAAATTGAATGGTAGTTATTTTTTCAATCGCTTTCTGGTTTTCAAACCGGAATAAAATTATTCCTTTTGTCATTTTTTTCTGCCGGAAAACAAATTCACCAAAGTCTTTATCATTCGTGATGAGAATAAAATTATTTCTTTGAGCATAATTTAATATATCTTCATCTAACATAGAAGTACTTAATTCAGCAACCGATTGGACTAAATACCCAAACTGTCTTAAAAAATCAATAATCGTTTTTTCAACATTCACATCAGCAAGAAATTGCAATGTCTCATTTTCTCCAAACTGAGGCATATTTCTACCACTCATTCCACTTAATAATGTTACTGAAGTAGTTGGTATTTTCCTTTTTGTGTTTCCAAAAATAATTTACCATATAATAATGCTCATAATATTCAAATTAAGAAAGAGTCCTTCCCCTAAAACAATTATTTTCAAATTTATTATACCATCTAAGAGAGACAGGAACCATTAAAGGAATTTTGCTGAATTATTGATCATTTTTTAAAATTGAAAGAATTCCATCAAATGAATTGTTCATCAGTGGGGTCAGGTCTTGATTCTTGAAGTTCGGGGATTTGGGATTATGAAAAAGATGGAAAGATGGGGTCCTCACGCAGGAAAGCACCACTCAGGATGACACCATCGATAACAGATGAAATTGCCAGGTCGCATAATCCATCCCAAAAAATGACAGCCAAGGAGGAAACGAACAGGAATAAACTACTCGTTAGTGGGGTCAGGTCTTGATTCTTGAAGTTCGGGGATTTGGGATTATGAAAAAGATGGAAAGATGGGGTCCTCACGCAGGAAAGCACCACTCAGGATGACACCATCGATAACAGATGAAATTGCCAGGTCGCATAATCCATCCCAAAAAATGACAGCCAAGGAGGAAACGAACAGGAATAAACTACTAATGAGGTGATAGGTCGTATTTTATGAGCAATTGAAACAGAAAGCATGGTTCAAGTTAGTAAATTTCTTTTCCAGTCGTGATTATTTCTTTTGCCAAAGGATTGGATAAATTGAATTCTTCAGTTTTGAATGGATGAGGTTCAATGCGATAATCAATTTTCCGCCTCAATTTCATGAGTAACATGGTATCTTCAATAGGGTCTCCACTAAAATTATCAGCAACGACGGCAACGTCGATATCACTTTCTGGCGAATGAGTCCCTTTGGCATACGAGCCATAGAGATAAAGATGTCGTACCCTTATTTTTTCTTTAATTAATTTACCAAAAGCTTTTACAATTTCTTCTATTCTTTCTCTATCATCGATAGAAGCCATACCCTGACCTCATTGATTTTTTTAATATTCTCCGTGGTAAAGTCGTAATCACATTTCCTATAGAAAAAAAATTCATAATCTGGATATCGAATTTTGATATTGAATGTTGTAAGGAGATCAAGTGTATCTTTTTGCTCCTCAGTTGTTGCAATTCCAGCTTTTTCAGCTAGCCTCACCAAATCGTGAGTTCTTGGTGGATTCTCATTGATATTTTTCACATAGATAGCCTTTATCAGTTTTTCGATTATGAGGTGACCAATGAACAGACTCCAGTGATAATCCTTGCTTTGATACAAGTTCAGCATGGTTTGATAATCACGATTGGCTGATTCAATCCAATATGATATGAACGCATTTTTATCCATAATTTAGCTCATATTATCTTAAATATTGGATTAAATTATACCATAAGAGAAAATTAAGAAAGAAAACGTGGAGTCTATCCTGTAAACTACACAGGATAGCAGCCTACGGCTACATTGGACTGTCATCCTGAGCGGTGCTTTCCCGCGTGAGGATCTCATCCTTTCATTATTTAAAAAAAAACATTACATGAGATTGCCACGTCACTGCGTTCCTCGCAATGACGGTTTTAAATAGGTATTTTCATTCTCATCAGGTGCCGCTATGCGGCATGAGGGTCTATAATCGACATTTTCATCAGCAACAATTCTAAGTTTCAATCAACTCCTCCTGAGATATGACATCAGCAGAATAAGAAAGTGCTGCAAAAATGTCTTCTTTTGTCAGATGAGGATAAGCTTCAAGTAATTCTTCTATCACCATTCCCTCAGATAATTTCCTTAAGATGAGTTCAATGGTAATTCTTGTCCCCTTTATTACAGGCTTGCCAAGCATTATATCTGGGTCGGAAGCTATCCTTTCCTTATAATCCATTGTTTCACCTCGGAAATGTATCTTTCTTCCCTGATTTATTACTATACTCCATCATTCATCAATAATTTAAAGTCAAAATTCAGTTGTGGCTAGGTCTTGATTCTTGAATTTTGGGGAAATGGGAATGGAAAAAGATAGAAAGATGAGATCCTCACGCGGAAAAACATCGCTCAGGATGACGCCTAGGTTGTCAGAAGAGATCCTTATGGATTCTAAGTACGAATCCTAAGGATGACGGCAGGAGTGGATGAGATTGCCACGTCGTCGGGCACAAAAAAGTGAACTCTTTTCATCTCGTAGTTTACAGGTTTAATATATTCTTTATAATGAATGGAAGATACAGTGATTAAATGTATAATGAATTCCTTTCAAAATATTGGACTTTTTCCAAATGGGGTTTATTGATGAATGAAAGAAGAAAAAAACCATTTAAAGTCTCAACTGAGATCAATAATCGAAAGAAGCTTTTGAACCAGGAATTAAAACGCTACATTCGCTTGTTGACCAAACACGGTTCTCCTGAGAAATTGATTCTTTTCGGAACTCTCGCTCAAGGAGAGCTCCATGAATGGTCGGATATTGATCTTGTGGTTGTCGAAAAAAGCAATTTACCTTTTTATCAGAGGCTACGTAAGATTCGAGAATTAATCCAACCACAGGTAGGGTTAGATATTGTCGTGTATACCCCTGAAGAGTTTGATCAACTCCAAGCGAATAGCCCTTTCTTTAGAGAAGAAATCATTGCTAAAGGAAAGATTATTTATGAACAAAGCAAGTAACCGATGGTTCATTTTTGCCCAGCAAGATTTACAAATGGCGGAGCTTGCTTACCAAGATGGAATTTATAATCAGGTTTGTTTTCATAGCCAGCAATGCATTGAAAAATGTCTTAAGGGTATTTTAGCCAATCAAGGGAAAACACCACCTCGAACCCATTCGATAGTCGACCTCTTCAGTTTAATTCCTCAAGATTTTCTTTTTGAATTGAGAAGCCGATTGAGTCAAATGGATATCTTCTATATTCCTACCCGCTATCCTGATGCCTTACCTGGGATTTTGGATGAAAGTTTACCTGGAAAAGAAGAGGCAGAGGAAGCAATTGTCTTAGCTCGTTTATGTTGGCAAGCAATAAAAAGCTGAATTAATTTTAAACTTAATAAAAGAATTCATGGAATCTATTAAATAGTTTTTGATTATATATGGGGGGTCAGGTCTTGATTCTTGAATTTTAGACCAATTACTCCCCTCTTTTGATAAATTATAAACCTTATAATTTTATTTGGTATGGCTCTCTCAACCGCTTTTCTCCTTTGAATAATGGAGTTATTTGTCGGGTTTACAATTCTTACACCCTTTTCTCCCTGAAGCTTGGGCTTCTCCAAGGCTATGAAAATGAATGAGATTTTCTTCTTTGATGGTTGCAACCTACTCAAATGTTATTTTGTGAAATACCTTGGGTTTTTTTGATGCAATATATTGAAAGCTATCATTTGAGGTTGGGACGGATACCAATCCAAGCATTTGAAGGGAAGATCGAAAAGCTTGTTCTGGTAATTGTAAAAGGTCTGCTTCAGGAAAGACCTGGTATGAATTTCCATCGGTTTGGACTAGTTTATATTTAGCAAAATATTTCAGTAAACAGAATAGGAAATTTTTTGATGACGTGATCATCAGTGCTATTCTTGACTGGTTGATCCATCGCTGTCATCTATTGGTGTTTACAGGAAAGAATTATCGTTTGGAACATTTAAGTTTAAATCACTAATCTCATATGGGGTGTTGGAGTTTTTATTTGCCAAATGCAGGTTGACTTGTCAGATACATCAATGAGAACTAAAAAAGGTCGGAGATAAACAGTTAAGAACCTTCCCGCCCTTTTTTAGTTATAATAATTTTTATTAATAATGAACGCGAAAAAATCAAAATGTTGTTCTTATAAATTCTATCTCAATATTTATTCTAAAAACTTAATTATCCAATAATTCTCAAAATCTTCTTTAGGTTCCACGCTAACAAGCGTGCATCCAGTTAGCGATTGGTTATAGTCAAGCTTCACCATCGATCCATAATTAGGATCAATACTGTACGGTCCCATAATACAGGTATCTCCCTTAAAACATTCAAAAATTTGTTCAATTTCACTTTTATTCGTTACATAAACTCCTGTATACAAACCAGGTTCTGCTATAATTTTGTCACCAATTTTAATTACTTCAAAAGTATTATCTTCTTTCCAATAATCTCGAATTTCTATTTTACTAGTCCAAACCGGGCTAAACGGCAACGCAGCATGTGCCCACGCTGGAACATGTACTGTAGCCTGTTGGTGTGCCATACTTTGTGCTGAAGGTTTTTTTGTTTCATTTAGGTTTGGGGCATCAGGAATATTAGTTAACGAACAACCTACAACGAGCATCATTATCAATGTTATGGATAGAATTTCAACGAACAATTTTTTATTCAATGTTTTCCCTCCCAATAAATGCTAAGTAAAATCTCATAATAATTAACACCTTACAATCCAAATAAATACTATTCATAATGATACAAAATTCGAAAAAGCTTTAAATTATTGCCGCCATTAAAATGATAGATCAGTGAAAATTCATGAGTTGTTTAGTTTGATCGTTTAACACGTTGTTCTCTTTTCAATTTCTAAGTTTATCAGGAAACACCTCCTTTTCTTTATATTTTCTTTACTTAATTAAGTTAGGAATGAACTAGTATAAATAAAAATCCACCTGAATATCAAAAGACTCAGATTCAACTCCTTTCCTAAGTTCCCCCTCTTTTGAAAAGTAAATTTATTTACTTTTCAATCTGTAATACCGGCTTCTCATTAATCATTTTTCCAAAAACATTTTTTTATTCAACTTTCAAAAAAAGAATAATTTTGTATTTTTTCTTCATAAGACAACGAATACAATTTTAATTACTAATGTATACAACCATTTATTCAGTAAGACTGAAAAATATTTAAAAAGGATATTTCCAGCGTATACGAAAGTTTTAAAGTACTAGTAATTATTATGATTTAAATCTTATTCATATCCTTTTACTAATTTATTATGCATTATGTCTTGTCACAAACATAAAAACGATTATCTTCAAACAAAAAAATATATATTTTTTATACCATAATTTTTTCTAACTTTTAAGGGATAATAGTCCCACTCTAAAAGGAAAAGTCCCATTTATTAATTATCAATGAAACCTTAGGGATCAAATCCTGTGGGGTCTATCATATAATTATAAAAGGAAAATCAAAGATTTCCAGATTAAATATGGTATTCAATTTAAGACCGGGGTGTGGCTGTTGGGGTCCGTGACAATTTCTGGGGTCAAATCTTGATTCTTGAATTTTCTTAGCTAAACAATCTAATGGGCAAAACAGCTGAGCTTTTTTTCATAATTGAACCTCTATGACTTACTCTTTTGATTCTCCTCCAAACGACTACCCATGACAAGCTTCTCTTCAATGCTTGTGCTGATACAAAAACCAAATCCTGCTAAATAATCAATAAACATTTTTCTATATTAAAACGGAGAATCAAAATAAAAAAAAATCTTAAGGGTTTTACTCATATCGTTGGTGTTTAAAGTATTTTAGAAGAATTATATGGAAGTCGATTCATTTTTTCTTCTTTCGGTTTTGCACTCTGCGATTTACCTTTTGGTAAATTTGACTTTTTTCCCTTTTCCCAATTCCCCAGATTTCTACAATAACTCTATCTTCTAAAAGAAGGCGGTAAACGATACGGATTTTTTTATCATCGGTATAGAGCTTATAAAATCCAGTGAGGTTGATATCATTGAGATTACCGAGTGGTTTTCCCAGATAGGGGTTTGCCGCCAACTCATCGATCTTTTTTGCCACCTTTTTTCGTACTTATCCATCCAAACGACCAAAGTCCTCTACCGCTTCGGTGATGAATTCAATTCTATGAGTCATAATTCATAATCGTGCTTGATTTCTTCCCAGGATTTGTTCTTCGCACGATCATAGTTGGCCATTCTTTCCAAAACCACATTGGCGATTGAGGATTGTTCAAGCTCCTCTTCCAGTTTTTTCAAATGGTAGTATTCATCAGGATCTAAAAGAACGGCGGACACCACATTGTTTTTCATGATATAGAGCTCTTTTTTGGTATTTTGGAGTTCTCGTATCCTTTTCGTCATTTCCTTCTGGAACTTGGTTATCGAGATCATGTTATCGCTATCAATCAACACATTATCATCCCTTCCACTCTTTTAATATATAATTATATATACAATTATATCATTTATTCTACTTAAAAAAAATGTGGGGTCAGGTCTTGATTCTTGAAGCTCGGTGAATTGGGGTTATGGAAAAATGAAAAGATGAGATCCTCACGGCTTCGAAAAGCGAATCCTCAGGATGACATATGTGGTGTCAGATGAGATTTTCACGCCCTCAAATAATGAGGGGGCGAGGGGGAGAAAAATGAGAAAAGAAGAGGATTCAGGAAAACAGCTTTTTTAAATCTCTTGTAGAGGCTTGAATTGTCATGATAACTAATGGATTTACAATGTAAAAAAAATAATAAAGATGAACCAAGTGAGATTCTCACGTCGTCCAACCAAAAAAATGGTTGGACTTCTCGCAATGACTGAGCAGTAAAAAATCAAATCCCCCTAACCCCCCTTTTCTAAAGGGGGAAATTGTTTCTTGAGTAAATATTCTAATCCTCATCCGGTACTGATAGGTAGCATGAGAGTCTATTCCGAAAACCCAAGGGCATGATAAACTAAGCCCAAAAAAAGATTTTAAAAAGAGTGCCATTCGGATTGGTGTTTTCCCGCGTGAAGATTTCATTTTTTATATGCTTTTTTTTAAATACTTTAAATGATGAGATTCTCACCTCGTCCGGCAAAAACACCGGACTCCTCAGAATGACAGGCTGGGTGGATGAGATTGCCACGTCGTCCAAACAAAAAACTGGTTGGACTTCTCGCAATGACTGAGCAGTAAAAAATCAAATCCCCCTAACCCCCTTTTCTAAAGCTCATCGTGTCCCATAACCTTACTCTGGACACAATGGGCAAAAGGTGCTATACTCCTCCGCATGAAAGTCTGCGGTCACGAGTTTACCGATACGATGATCCAAACTATACAAGAAAAAGTCAACCAGGAACCGATCATTTCTCGAAGGGCACTCTCTCGACTGGTCTGTGAATGGTTGGACTGGAAAAGCCCCAATGGAAAATGGAAAGAGATGAGCGCCCGGGTGGCACTCCTTCGCCTAGAAAAATGGGGGAAACTGACTCTCCCGGCTCCTCATCACCGCTCGATTCCTCAACGAAAATCAGGGCCTGATCCCTTCCTTGAACCCTTGCCGGGTATCACTGGTTCAATAGCTGACCTCGGGGAGACAAAGCTTGTGCTGGTGACCAGTCAGGATAAATCAGCCTCTCACCTCTGAAATACTCTTTTTGATCGCTACCATCCCTTGCGATCCGGTCCTTTATGCGGAGCCCAGCTTCGCTACCTCATTCACAGTCACCGCTATGGAGTGATTGGGGGTCTGGCCTTTAGCGCTGCCGCCTGGCGGGTGAAAGCCCGAGATACCTTTATCGGCTGGAATGATCACACTCGAGCCGCCAACTTATCACAGGTGGTCAATAACAGCCGGTTTCTCCTCCGTCCTGAGGTAAGGGTGAAGAATCTGGCGTCTTTTGTCCTCTCACTGGCGATCCGTCGGCTTCCTGCTGATTGGTACCATCGCTATCAGGTGAGGCCGCTGCTCCTTGAAACTTTTGTTGATACCCGCTTTTATCGAGGAACCGCTTATCGAGCCGCCAACTGGATCGACGCCGGCTTCACCAACGGCCGAGGTCGCCAAGACCGGTTCGCCCAGCATCCCGTTTCAGTCAAACGTCTTTTTCTCTATCCGCTCCACCGTCACTATCGGACCCTTTTACGGTATAATGAAAGAGATGTGTCTACTTTTCCTCCTTCCTCCCCAGTGGAATTTGCCGATTGGGTGGAAGAGGAATTCCAAGGAGTCAGCTGTGGCGATCTCCGACTCAAAAAACGCTTGCTCACCCTGGTCCGGGATTTCTATGCCTGTCCCACCGGGAATATCCCCCAAGTCTGTGGCAGCCGAGCCAAAACCAAGGCGTGCTACCGGTTTTTCGATCATCCAGCCATGAACCTGAAGACCATCCTTGCTCCCCACTTCCGCTCGACTCAACATCGAGTCGCTCAAGAACCCTTGGCTCTGGTCTGTCAAGACACCACCACCCTCAACTATCAAACCCATCTTGAGACCGAAGGGTTCGGACCAATCGGCACCAGCTCCCAAAAAGCCATTGGACTCCTCCTGCATGCTAGCTTAGCCGTGACTCCCAATGGGGTTCCTTTAGGATTAGTCGATATCCAATGTTATGCCCGTGATCCAGCAAGCCTCGGGAAAAAACACCGGCGCTCAGTGCTTCCCTTAGAAGAAAAAGAAAGCCAGCGTTGGTTAACAAGTTTTGATGCCACCGCTCGTCTGCAAAAAGAATGCCCTCAGACCACTCTGGTGAGTATCGCCGATCGGGAAGCTGATCTGTATGATCTCTTTGTGCGGGCGACGACCCATCCCCACGCTCCCAAACTGCTCATTCGAGCTTTTCAAAAACGAGCTCTGGCTGGAGAAGAAGGAACCTATCTCCAAAAACTGGCCACCACCCCAGGTGCTGGATGTCAACCCATCACCGTTCCCCGACGGAAAAACCGTCGAGCCCGTCACGCCGAACTCGTTGTTCGCTTTTGCGAGGTGACCCTTCAACCGCCTCGCAACCGTCCTCAAGAACCTCCCGTTACGCTGTGGGCGGTGAGCGCGGAAGAAGAGACTCCTCCTCCCGATGGGAGTGACCCCATCAGCTGGGTGCTCCTCACCACCATGCCGGTTCATCACTTTCAAGATGCCTGTGAACGAATACAGTGGTACTGTCATCGGTGGTTGATTGAAATCTACCACCGGACCTTGAAGAGTGGCTGCAAAATTGAAGAGCGCCAGCTTCGAACTGCCGATCGAATTGAAAATTGTCTGGCTATTGATCTCGTGGTTGCCTGGCGGATCTTCTTTTTAGCCAAGCAAGGACGAGAAACCCCCGATGTTCCCTGTACTGTTTTCTTTGAAGAAGCCGAGTGGAAAGCTTTAGTTGCCTATGTTACTCACAATCCTCTTCCACCAGCTCATCCTCCGACTCTTCAAGAAGCCATCAGGATGGTGGCTTCCTTGGGAGGGTTCTTGGGGCGCAAAGGGGATGGCCATCCTGGAACCAAAAGCATGTGGTTGGGACTCCAACGTTTAGACGATATCACCTCGACGTACAAGGTCCTCTTTCCTTACTGTCAATTTGATCCGCCTTGCAAACCTCCTTCGGTGTCCAGACAGGGGAGATATGGGTAACGATGAGTTTCTAAAGGGGGAAACGATTCCTGGTTAAGTATTTTCATCTTTATCTGGTGCCATGAAAATGGCATGAAAGTCTATTCTGAAAATCTACGGGCATGATAAATCAAGCCTCTACAAAAAAATTAAAAAATGTAGGGGCGCATTTTATTGCGCCCGATTAATGTAGCGACATGCCATGGCATGTCGAATTTTTGTTTTCATCCTCATTTGGTACTGCTTCGCAGCATGGATATCTATCCTTGCTAACGAGGACAGACTTTGGGCAATTTCCAGATTCCTTCCAAAACTTCCCGTTTTGGCCAATAGATTCTCAAGGTGATGCTGAACGGTTCATCGGAAGGAATCGGAAGCCAATTCGACTCAAACTCCGCCCCCGGTGAAGAATTCTGCAAGTAAATATCTAAAGAACCGTCAGGATTGAACTTCATTACGTTTTGTCTGCTGGTTAGATTATAGCGATGGATAGGATTCTCGATAAGATATATCTCCGAGTCATAAACGGTGAGGGACCAAAAGGCATAAGTAGGTGGGATTTGGTCTTTTTCAAAGTGAACTACATAATTTTTGCTCCCATCAAGAATTTCGGAGTTATAATCTAGATTGGTCACTGGATATACGGCATCTTCAGGAAGGTTCGCCCCCAGTCCGGTAAAAGCAATAGCCGCTCGGAACATGTAATTGGCGCCGTAGGATCCAGTAAACATGGGCAAGAAACGCCAGTTATCCTGAAAGGGGATCGGTGTTTGAACATGGATGTCTTTTAAAGCATCTTGAACTGCTTGATTGAGGGCATCCTGAGCATTCTCATCTAAACTTTCAAAGTGAAGAACTTTACCCGGGATAATTCCTATCTGACTCATGAGGGCAACAATCGGCCAATCCTGAATATGGGGAGGATTTTCGATCATCAATTCAGTGAAGGTTTCAAAAAAAGTTGCGGCATCCATCTTTTCTACCACTTGAGGTGGGGTTGCAGCTCCCTTTTCAATAGCTTGGGTTATTTTAAGAAAACGAGGATCTTTTCGTGGACTTGATAGGGTTTGGCTGGATTGATCTTTTGGAATCCCAATTTGCTCAAGCTGATACCCATCTTGAATTTTTTGGACGATGGGATACTCTGCTTCGCTACCAGCTTCAATCCTGACCATAATCCAGACCTGATTGGTTGGTGATTTTATTAATCTGTAATCATTGGTGAGCTCTATGATTTCCGGTAATGTGGTTTCGGGAAGTTGGCCATCCCAGTTGGGACCAACAATAAGGAATTGGCCTCCTTTGGGACCGATGGTTCGGGAACTGGGACCGGCAAAGGTATCAGTCCACATATCCATTATTTGCACCAGATAGTAGCGGTCCAATGTCTCAGGAACAGTTAAAAGAATTGGACCTTTGTTAAGGTTGAGCCAAGCTATTGAATACATGGTATCACGATTCGGTCGGACGATATCCCGGTTACTGGGTGATGGGAGTTTCCGAAAGTGGCCAAAGTGATTATCAGGCATGTTCTGACTGAGTTGAGTCGCTTTGGTTAAAACTAACGGATAGGCATAAACACAAGTCTGATAAGCAATGTCATAAAGGTTTTCGGTGGCCATAGCAGTACCACTCAGAATAATTAAAAAAAGACAGGTAATGAAGAAGAAATGATGACTAAATTTTTTCATGTTACCCCTCCATTTTTTAATATAATATTAAATTAATTTTTTCCATAATACATTTGAATGCTGGTATTGTAAATAATTACTATGAAAATACAGTGAATGAGTAAGTATGAATCGTGAGGTTGAATCTTAAAATTCTAAAAATAAAAGATGGGATCCTCACGGCTTCGGAAAACGAAGCCTCAGGATGACGACGGTGGAGTCAGATGGGATCCTCACGGCTTCGGAAAGCGAATCCTCAGGATGACGACGGTGGAGTCAGATGGGATCCTCACGGCTTCGGAAAGCGAAGCCTCAGGATGACGAAGGCGGAGCCAGATGGGATTCACATGGCGTCCAACCAAAGAAGAGATGGACTCTTAGTAATGACAGAGTATTAAAAAACTAAAATTCCCCTTCTTCCCCCTTTTCTAAAGGGAGATGAGTTCTTGAGTATATATTTTAATCCTTATCTGGTGCTATGAAAGTAGTTTTTCCAACCCAGCTGATATTAGAAATAATACAAAAACGTCTAATCCGCTTCGTAAAAGCATTTGAGGCATAGCACCTTTGATGATAAGACCCATAAAACTATTAAAGATAATCCAGTTTAATCCAATAGTTAAGGTAAACCTTAGCGGTATAGCCCAGAATATTCTTCTATTTCCATATGATAATAAAGGTCGCAAAATGACATAAATAAGACCCATTAATACTCCGAATAAAGCAGTCCAAAGGTAGCAAGGTATTGGATAGGTAGCACGTTCACTATTAACAAGTCCTAATTGGTAGAAAATAGTTCTCTCAACTAAAATGGCCACCGCCAAGATAGCAATAACCCCAATGCTTTTCTTCAAACCCAGTGTTGGAATCGCTTTGTTTTGACGGTTATTTCTCAAAGTAAAATATGAGATAATCAAACATAATAAAAATGCCGGTATGCCATCCCCTATTCCAATTAAAAATTGATATTTAATAAAATCCAATCCCCAAGTTGAAAAAGGAGAATAATCAACTATTATCTCTTGCATTCCAAGTAAATAAATCATGGCGTAAGCTATACCAAATAGAATACCTATTTGTATTTTTAAGGCAGCCGTTCTTAACCCTACATACCTGACGCCAATTGTACAATGGGTGAATAGGAGAACAAAATATAACGTTGCTACAGCAGGAAAACCAAGCCATTGAACCAAAATACTATTAAATTTCTCAGGATTTACAGATGCTGGTAAAATTGCATGGACTAAAATAGCAAAAATTGCCGAAAGGAAAATAGCTAAAATGCTAACAATAATGACCCGTTTTAAACTCATGCTTTTAGTTTCCATTGTCTATTCCCTTCTTTAGGTTTTGTTATAATAAATTTTCAACAGTTGTTACTAAGCTATTCCTATGGGTGATATTGAAACATATTCGAGGTCAATTGCCACGATTATTATATACCTCTTTTGAGTAAAAACCCTGGGAATCAAGTGATCAAGATGAAAAATACAACATCCTTCCCGTTGTATTTTGTACCGTTTTATCCAAGTAAAGTAATTATTTGAATGATTAATCTCACCTTGATAAGAAAAATTGCAAGGCTTTTTAGCTAAAATCTAGACCATGATAAACGATACTCATTCTAGATTCAGATCAGTGGTGAATTTTTTCTAAATTGTTATTGAAAGGAAATCATCCAGAAAATAAAGAATGATAAATTTTTCAAGCTTTATTGGTGTTAGAATAGCAAAAAGCGTTGTTGTGGTTGTGAAGCATGATGATAGCAATAATAAGAAAAAGGAAGCAGCATCTGATTTAAAACGAAGAGGAAATTAATTATTTAAGAATAGCTGCTTCCTATGGAAGTCTAAAGTCTTCAATTTTTTAAAACTTTTCGTGCAATTTTTATCCACTGATTAATTACTTCTACATCATGGTTAACGTCATTAATTAACTGAAGACCATCAGCGCGCACAGTATAATGGCTTCCTTCAAATATATTTTTTATTTCTTGAAGCTTTATTTCCATTTCTTTTGGCGAAGCCATCTGAACGTCCTCAGTCGGCATAAGGCATTTCTCCAAAGCTGTATCCTTACCAAAGACCCTTTCTGAATCAAGAAGGCTTGTCCAGGGACCAATATGAAGCATATCTATCTGTGGTATTTGCCTTATTGATTCGAGCAGCTTAGTAATATCTCCACAACTATGCCAATAGACAATTCCACCATGGAAATTGCACAGTTCTATTTCGTAAGGCAAAACAAATTCTTCATACTGATTGGGAGATAAAGTGGGGCAGTTTACCTCATCATTATAAAGATTTCCCTTCTCTACCTGTCTTCCAAGAAATTGGGCACGATCTGATACCCATTCTTTTCGAGCTTCATTTATTAAAGCCATCAATTGATGCACAAACTTTGGATTGACAATCATATCCATCAGCAAGTTGTTAAAACCACGGATGTGAAATGCCACACCAAAAGGGCCCCTCCCCCATTCGGGAAATACAACTGTGTATTTTCCATCAACCATTTCAGATATTTCATGATACATTTTATGGGCCAGCGGCATCAAACCAGTTTTATAAAAATCTGGCATTTGAATATTGGAAAGATCATCATAATCTTTAATCACAGGCTCTCGGTCTAGCCAGGGGCTCTCCCCGCTTACATAAACAGCTTCGCTTCCTAAAAGGGTTGATTCAAAAGGAGGACCTAACCAGATTGGAATGGTTTTCTCGATACAGGTAAAATCCTGAAAAACTTCAAATCGATAAATCATCATTTTTAAAGTATTTTCTAAATAAGCCAGTGGTTGTTTATAGTAATCGATAATGTCAAATCCAATGATATTTGCCCAAAGAGGAATTTCTGGTTCAACCGTAAAAGGAATCATGTTTAGATCGGTGCTTTTCTTGGGTATCCCTCTCCAATGGTCTTTAGCGGTATATAACTGAGGTTCCCAATAGTTTGTTATTTCTTTATTTCGCTGAGAGTGAATTAATTCATCAATTCTTTCATCCAACCTTTTAATCGAATCGAGCATAGATAAACCACCCTTTCTTTCCAATTACTTGCTAATAGCCCCTAAAGTTAAACCTTTAATTAGCTGTTTTTGCACGAAACTTATAAATACTAAAACTGGTATAAGGGCCAACATGGCAGATGCGGATAGTGGGCCCCAATCAATTTCCTCATAGGATACAAAGTTATAAAGAGCTACTGGTACCGTTTTTGAGGCATTTCCAGCCAGGGTAACCGCAAATAAAAGCTCATTCCAGGAAAATAAAAATACAATTATTGCGGTTGCTACTAACCCAGGTGCAACAAGTGGTAGGATAATTCTTATAAATGCACGCCAGTGTGAGCACCCATCAACCAAGGCGGCTTCCTCGATTCCTTTTGGGATTTCAGCAAAGAACCCCTTCATCACCCAGATGGCAAAAGAAAGATTTAAAGCTATATGCATTATGACTATTGAGGCTCTTGTATCTAAAATGCCAAGATTTTTAAAAATGAGAAAATAAGGAATTAATATACCAACCGGTGGAGCCATTCTGGTGGAAAGGATCCAAAAATCAATATCTTTTTTCCCTCTAAAGTTCATTTTCGACAAAGTATATGAAGCGGGTATTCCAATGATAAGCACAAAAAGAATTGTAAAAAGACCAATTAATATGCTGTTAAAATAGAAACGGGTGAAATCTTGTGAGTTAAATACTTTAATATAATTGTCAATTATTGGGGAAAAAATCCATCTGGGTGGCATGGCCAAAGCATCAACTCTCCTTTTTAAGGACATCGAAAACATCCAGAAAATTGGAAAGATTGCCCAGATTCCGACAATAATGAGAATGATATTTTGAATAAAGTATTTTAGTTTGTTTTTCCTCATTGTTAGTTTGATCCCCCAAACTCGAGTCCGGCATATTTTAAATATATTTGCGAGATGGCAATCACAATGAGCAAAAATATAATTGCAAGTGCACTTGCTTCTCCAATACGCAAATAGCTAAATCCCTTCAAATAGGTATACAAATTGAGGGTTTCAGTAGTGTTTCCTGGACCACCACGGGTTAACACGAAAATAATGTCAAAAGTCTTCAGGGAGTCAATTACTCGAAATAGCAGAGCTGTAAGAGCGACCGGTTTTATAAGCGGTAAAGTGATATATCTGAAAATATGCCAATCTTTTGCTCCATCCACTGTAGCCGCTTCAAAGGGTTCTGTTGGAAGAGACATATAGCCTGCTAACATGATTAACATCATAAAAGGGGTCCATTGCCAAACATCAACAAGAATAACTGATAATAAGGCAATTTTTGGATCACCAACCCAAGCAGCTCCGTTAATATTAAATAGCTTTAAAAAATAATTAATAATTCCCAGCGAGGGACTGTACATGATCTTCCAAGTAAACGAAACTGCGACTGGAGTGGCTGCCATCGGGAGTATTAAAAGAGAACGAATTATGTTTCGGAAAGTACCGCCTGAACTGAGGAGCCCTGCAATATATAATCCTAACCAAAATTCAATTAAAATACATCCCGCAGTAAAGAGGAGTGTTATCCAAAGTGAATGCCAAAAATTTGCATCATTAAAAAGGATTTGCTTAAAATTTTCTAAACCTACAAATGTAGGTCCTTTTGGATCTGCCAGATAATAGTTTCTTAAACTGTTAATAATATTGATTACAAAAGGGACAACCGTTATCAATATTAAAGAAATTAATGCTGGAGCCAAAGACGTTACGATGAATTTTTTATTTTCGAGATTGAGTGTATTATTTTTTTTCATATGAGTTTTGGGTGCCATGCCTGAGAGGATTGAAATTCTCAGGCATGGTTTGAATGTTTATATAATTATTTATTTAATATTTTCTTAGTTTCTTCTACAGCAAAATTAAGAGCTTCTTGACAATCTTTGGTCTGAGTAATTACATCACTGATGGCAATTGAGAGAATTTCTCCAAATTCCGAAAATTCAGGTTTATAATAGGGTACTAGTGAAGGGTCTGCGGAAGCCAAGCCCTGAGAGCTTGCTTCTGCCCATTCTTTCGAGTATTTGGATAGAAATTCCTCATTGTTCCAAATACTTGCTCGTGGGGCAGTTCCATTTTTAACCGCAACTGGAAGCAGGATATTTTTACTGGTAGCCCACTGTATAAACAACCAAGCTGCTTCTTTATGAACTGATTTTGGGTCCATAGCTATCTGCCAATAATGGAAGTTCGGTACAGACTTCTTTCCATTTACTCCTGGCATGGTTATATAACCCATCTTTCCAGCAACCTCTGACTTTTCAGGATCTTCATAAACGGCCATAAACATACCTGTGTCAATACCCATTGCCGCTTTTCCGAGCGCTATGTCAGACTGAACTTCATACCAGTTGTAGCTAGCTGGGGCTTGAGGACCAGCATCTATGAGTAGCTTTGCGTACATCTCGGTTGCTGCTACTGCTTCTGGACTATTAAAGGCAGGATTATCATCTGCATCAAAATATCTGCCATCATATGTCCATAAAAACCCAGACCAAGGCCATACGTTGGCACCCCATCCTCTTTGACCTCTTAGTACGATACCAGCTATGGAATCTGATTTTAACTTTTTAGCATTTTCATAGAGCTCATCCATGCTTTGTGGAACTGCCAATCCTTTCTCTTCGTTAAGGTCGCTACGATAAAAGAGAATCTCGGCTTCTCCGGTTATAGGCAATGCATAAAATACTCCCTTGTATTCACCAAAACCCCTTGCTTTATCAAATATGTCTTCAAAATCATACCAATTATTATCGGTAAGATCTGGATTTTCAATATACGTCATTAAAGGTTCAACCCATCCGGCTTCTGCATATTGGTATAATGCCTGGTCAATCATGAATACATCGTAAATGCCCCCTCCACCAGCCATCGTAACCAATCTTTTCTTTCTAAACTCTTCTTCTGGATAGACGTCCAAGGTTACCTTTATCCCAGTTAATTGTTCGAATTCTGGAAGAAATTGTTGGATAGCATCAGTAAATCCGTGTTTGTTCATACCAACAAGAAGTCGTTCCCCTTCTTTTTGTCTCCAATTAATGGATGCCTTTTCGAATTCAGCTAAATCTGAAGCAAAAGCACTAACACAAAGAATGAATATAAATGATAGTCCTAATAAAACAACGCTTTTTTTACTCTTTTTAATCATTCCTTTCTCTCTCCTATCTATAAAGAATTTTTACTAAGACCCATTCTAACTGGCTTTAAATGCCAATTCAAGCTTTTTCAATAAATTATTTAAATTATTTAATTATATAAAATATATTTTCCTCCATTATTCATTAGTTTTTTACCACTTTCTTTCCCCTATCTGATTTAGTATAACGAATTCTTGAGCATCATGTCTTGATTTTTGAATTCGATCATTATTTAATATTATTAATTAAATTATATTTATGAATGAAAATTATTGCTATTTGAATTAATAAATCTTGAAGTTCAGGTTTTGATTTTAGAATATAGGTTGGATTGGGGATTGGGAGATCGTGGAAAAAAAAAGGATGAGATTCTCACGGCTTCGAAAAGCGAATCCTCAGGATGACGATGGAGTCAGATGGGATATTCACACCCTCAGAGAATAAGAGCGCGATGGGGCGAGGGAGAGAAAAAGGAGTAAGAAAGCGGGTTCAGGATGACGTCCAAAGCATCAGATAGGATTCTTACTTCACCCAATACCCAACTTAGAATAATAACTAAGAAAAGAAAGAAATGTTTATCCAATAGAAGGAAAGAAATTATTTTGAAAAAGCTTTTTAAAAATCAATCGAGTTAGGTATGCATTGGTCTTATTCAAAATCAACGAAAAACATGAAGTGGGAATCATTTTATAACTTCTCATTAAAAAAGGTATAATAAACAAAGATTTTTTGAGTTTAAAAAAAGGAGGTGTTAATTTGAGCCGACCAATGGTTTTGTACCAGATGAGAAATGATGCCAAACAGTTAACTACAACTTTAACTCATTCTTGGTCTGAATTATGCGGAAAAAAAGATCTAATCATTGAAACGGTAAATACGCGAATAAGTATGCTTCCTGATATTCACCGGTTAATTGGCTACAACCCCCTTCAAATGATGTATGACAACCACCGGTATCATTTTAACTTAATCATTCAAATTATGAAGCTCCAAGATTTCGATATGCTTATAAATATGATTCCCTGGGTTTATCGAACTTATCACATTCATGGTTTTCATTATGATTATTTTCCTATAGCTTTTCATCAGTGGATAAAAGCCATCGAAGAACATTTGAAATCAAATGAGGCTCAATCATTGAGTCTCGTTTACCATTTTTTAATTAAATGGCATCCTGCTCTGGTAGATTTGGTGGAAACCAATCGAGATATTGGACTCTCCTTCCATGGGGACCTTCAAAAAGAACATGAGCAATTCCTTCATTATCTCCTACAGGGCGATTATAAAAATTGTATTCTTTATTCGGAAAAAAATGTGAAAACCCCCGCCGACTTAGCCCCCTTTTATCTTCAGGTTATTCAACCAGCTTTATATCGGGTGGGTTTTCTTTGGCAAATTGGGGAAATATCGGTGGCAATAGAACATCTTTCTACGGCTATTGTAAGCCGGATAATGGCTTCTTTATATACACGGTTTCCTTTGATAGATACAAAATATGGAAATGCAGTCATTACCTCGGCACCTAATGAGTTTCACGAAGTTGGTGGCCGTATCGTTGCTGATTTACTTGAAATTGAAGGCTGGAATGTGGATTATATAGGGACGAATATTCCTCAACAAGATCTTCTGGAACACTTGAAAGGAAAGAAGCCATTTCTGTTTGGTTTGTCGGTTACTATGCCCTATCTTATAGAAAATGCCAGACAAATCATTTGGTCAGTGAAAAATGATCCTGATCTTAATGCTATAAAAATTATGGTGGGAGGTTTAGCCTTTTTTCATACAACTAATCTCTGGCAAAAAATTGGCGCTGATGGTTGGGCGTCAAATGGATTAGAAGCAGTAAAATTAGCCAATTCTTGGTGGAATGAGGCAAATTCCTTAGATGTTTAAAAAATATCTTTCTCTTTATCAAGAAAGTCTATTCCAGTATTTTGAACAAATGAGTTCAATTGTTATGGTCATTATTAATTCAAATTTGGAAATCATAGGCTGCAATCAGGGCTTAATCAAACTTCTGAATCTTTCACACGAACCAATTGGAAGAACAATTTCGGATTTCATTTCTACTGAATCGACAAAAACGATACCTCTCCCCTCACCAAATGAAATTCATCCTTTTAAATTCCTTTTTCAGGGAGAAAATACTTTTTCTTTTCTGGTTTTTGGGACGATTATTGGCTTAAACGATTCTTATTTAATAATTGGGGAAAAACCAGTTCTTACCGGGGACAATACAATTTCCACAATTTCCAGCCTCAATAACGAGCTGACTGACTTGGTTCGCGAGCTCAACAAAAAGAATAAAGCGCTGGAAAAAGCTAATGATACTATTCAAAAATTGATGAATACCGACCCTCTCACCAATCTATGGAATCGTCGCTATTTTATGATTCAATTAGAAAGTGCCTTTTCTTTTGCCAAGCGCCATCATTCACCGTTATCTTTGGTTATGGCTGATATTGATCATTTCAAAACTGTTAACGATATTCATGGACACAGTGTTGGAGATCAAGTTTTGATTGATGTAAGCAATATTTTTATCAAAAATTCCAGAATTGAGGATATCGTAGCTCGTTTTGGTGGTGAAGAATTTATTTTTCTTCTTCCACAAACTCATTCCTTAGTGGCAGCAAATCTTGCCGAACGTCTTCGGAAAATGGTTGAGGATTATCATTTTCCGCAATATGGATTTCGAATCACTGTTAGTTTCGGAGTTGCAGAAAAAACTCCAAACGATACTCTTGAATCACTTTTGAAAAATGCCGACGATGCGCTTTACCAGGCAAAACGGAAGGGAAGAAATCAAACTTTCATCTGTCAAAAAACACAACGTCAAAATTAGTAAGCTTTTTTGGGAATCTAATAAAGGAAAAAAAATACCTTGGTGTGAAGGGGCTTTTAAAAATAGGATTGGACCGTTCAATTAGCCCAATCCTATAAAAAACCGAGCTGTTTAATTCTTATTGTGGGATCTTCTCGTTCACATTTTCTGGAGTAGCAACATCCCCTTCGAAAAAGTTAATTTCTTCTGGAACGATACCAGCGACGATCTGATTAAAGGCTGAAACGGCTGGGGCATACCCTTGGTTGAAAGGATCCTGATCGAGGCAGGCAGTGACTTCACCCGACCGGATATAAGCAACAGTTTCTTCCATCCAGTCATGGCACACCAATTTCAATTTCCCAGTCAATCCAGCATCCTTAATGGCTTTGGCTGCTCCAAAAGGACCACCGGCAGTGACATAGATACCTTTCTTGTCCTTTACCGTTAAAATTATCGCAAATTAAAATAGATTATGTTAGACTAATTTACATTAGAAAGATAAAAATGGATATTGGAGTGCTGATAAATATGATCATATAAGGTAAATTCTTTAACCTGATTGATATGGTTGCAATTATTTTTTAACGTTAAAGAATAAGGAGGAAGTCTTTATGGAAAGAATTAAGGCAGCGGTTATAGGAGCTGGTATATTTGGAGATACTCATTGTCGTGCCTATTCAGAAAGTCCCAGTGTAGATTTAGCTTGGGTTTGTGACCAAGATCAAGAACGGGCAAAACAAGCAGCACAAAGATATAATTGCAATTTTACTACCGATCTTCAAGAAATAACCAATGACCCTTCAATTAATATTGTTAGCGTAGCAACTCCTGATTTCTCCCATCGAGATATTAGCTTAAAAGTTATCGAAGCCGGAAAAAACCTCATTGTTGAAAAACCACTGGCAACCAACATTGAGGATGCTCAGGCCATCACCGATGCAGTAAGGCGAAAAGGCGTCAAATTCATGACCGATTTTCAAAACCGCTGGAATACCCCTTTTATTCAAGCGAAACAAAACCTTGAGTCAGGAAAATATGGTGAACCAGTCAGTGCTTACATTCGCTTAGCTAACAGTATAATGATTACCAAATGGTTGTCTTGGAGCGCAAAATCTGGACCTCAATGGTTTTTAGGACCCCACATAGTGGACCTGGTTTGTTGGATTTATGGGCAAAAACCAATTAAAGTTTTCGCTTCAGGAAAGCGAAAAGTTTTAAAATCAATTGGCTATGATACCTATGATGCCATTCAGGCCCAACTTATATTCGAGGATTCATTCGCTACCATTGATACTTCATGGATTGTCCCAAAAAACTGGCCTTCACTCGACTTTCGAATGGATATACTTACAACCAATGGAAAAATGGAATTAGAACCCACCTTTAATGGGATTTCGATGTGTGCTGATGAAGGATACCAAATACCTTTTATTGGAGGTCGGCAAGACGGTTTCGATCGCATGTTCGGTTTCTTTAAAGAACCCATTCTTCATTTTATTGATCATGTTGTTAACGATATACCCTGTTTGGTGGGAGTTGAAGATGGACTCATTAATACAAAAATTGTGGTAGCCATTGAGAAGTCTATTGAGTCAGGAAAGATTGTCGAGCTTAATCTATAGCTTTTTTTAGTTATTCTTTAAAGAAATAAATCTGCGAATATGGAGGTGGTAATGTAATTTAAAAAAGAAAGTGATAGATGAGGGTTTGGTATTTTTCAAAAAGTGTTTTTAATCATGGGATTGGATTTTTTGCAATATAAGGAGGTAGAAATGAAGAAGTTAACCTTACCATTAGTAATATTGTTGATTCTGGTTTGTGTTTCTGCAGTTGTAGCTCAAGAAAAAGTCCGCTTAACGGTTGAGATGTCGGTGTATGTTGAAGCTCCTCATAAAAAAGCGTTTGATTTGTTGAAAGAAGCTTATGAATTACAAAATCCGAATGTAGAAATTGTGTACTATGGCCCAGCCTACGATGAATATTGGGATAAACTTGCTGTCGAAATTGTTTCCGGGACTGAAGCAGATATTGTCCAGTTACAAGACGCTGCGGCACGATATGCTACTTATGCATCTTTACGCGAGGGAGAAACCGGAGCTTTTGTTAACTTAGATCAATATATTAAAGGAACGGAATTAGAAGATAAGCTGATTGGACAAAAAGAATTGGTTTTTAACGGTCATTATATTGGTATCGCTAACTATGCAACGGGGATGCGTGGAGTGTATTACCGTAAATCATTATTTGAAGAAGCTGGAATTGATGCGGATACCATCATCACCAATGAAGATTTTCTCGAGGTCGCAAAGTCACTAACTAAAAGTAAAGATGATGGAACCATGCAGTATGGTTTCGGTGCAGTAATTTCGACCCACGATTTTGTTTATGATGAAATGAAGACCTTTATCTGCTACCCAATCGGTGCTACTTATTCCCCGCTCAACAAACCGCCCTACGAACCAGATAATATTATTGTTGGCAATGAAGCGTGGAATTATGCCTTCAAATGGTGGCAAGATATGATATTTACCCATAAAGTGGTTGCACCTGGTTCATACGACAAAGCCGATGAGAGAGATTTATTTTGGAATGGTGTGGTAGCAATGAATATTGACGGACCATGGTTTGTTGGTATGACTAAGGAATACAATGAAGCATTGTTGGACGATTTAGATATCATAGCATCACCAGATATTGTTTATAATGGTGAGCAATATCCCTTCAACAAACAGAATTATGGTATTACTCATTTAGTTTCGAGTAACAGCAAGAATCCAGATGAAGCTATCAAATTTCTCCTTTGGATGACCACACCAGAAGCTCAAGCACTTGTATCGGAATGCGGTATGATTCCGTCTAACACTGATTACTCAACTGGTGCTGATTACTATGAAACTTGGCCATTGAATGCGAAATTAGCCAGTTTGGCTGAGGAAAGATATTATGAACCTCCTATTCTTGATCCAGAAATACCTGAACTCGGAGAGATTAACCGCATAATGATTAATTTCGCCCAAGCAGCCTTTATTAACCAAGAAGATGTTGCCGACGTGTTGGATGAAGCTGCCGAAGAAATCAAAGCTCTTTTTAGGTAATCTGATTGTTTAAAAGCACTCAAGAAGGAAGGATTAATTTTCTTCCTTCTTGAGGTTAATGAGTCGAAGAAAATTAAAAAATATCTTGGATGGCCTATGAGAAAAAAGGAAGCCAAAATATTAAATCCAAAATTAGGAAAATGGTCACTTCCCTACGTTTTAGTATTCCCAATGGTATTGATGATGGCAATTGTTATTCTTTATCCAATAGCTAAAACTGTGGGAATGAGTTTTTTTGAGAATTATTTAGCCCGACCAGGTGTAAACCCCTTTGTAGGCCTTAAACATTATATGAACTTCTTTGGTGACAAGTATTTTGTTAATTCCATTATCATCACCATCAAGTATGTGGTTATCACTGTGCTGTTGCGTTTCGTGATTGGTTTAATTGCTGCCCTACTTTTGAACGAAAAAATAAAAGGAGTAGGAATTGCTCGATCGATTGTTGTTATTCCTTGGGCAATGCCGGTTGTGGTAGTTTGCCTTTTGTTTGTCCAGATGTTTGATTACCAATACGGTATTTTTAACTATATGTTAGCAGCTGTCGGTATTATCAAAGAACCGGTAAAGTGGCTTTCGAATAAGGACTTAGCCTTACCAGTTGCCATGTTTGTTAATATTTGGAAAGGGTGGCCTTGGGTTGCGATAATGCTTTTAGCTGGACTACAAGGAATCCAAAAGGAACATTATGAAGCTGCTGAAATTGACGGAGCGGGATATTTTAAGCAGTTTTGGTATGTGACTTTACCAACGCTTAGACCGGTTACTCTGACTGTTTTTATATTATTAATGGTCTGGACGATTAAAGATTTTGATATTGTGTATGTTCTCAATAAAGGTGGACCGGCTCATGCCACCGAGCATATAACTATTTTTATTTATCAAAAAGCTTTTGAAGCTTTGCGAATGGGTGAAGCATCAGCTGCTGGCGTCTTAGTGCTTATCGTAACAATGGTTTTTACAATTGCTTACCTTAGACTATTGGACAGAATGGATAGTGAACGATGAGCTTTAAAAAACATAAATTTGTGAGAAAGACAATTGTTTATATTCTTCTAATTCTTTTGTGTTCTTTTGTTCTTATCCCCTTTTTTTGGATGATTTCATCTTCCTTTAAACCCCGAGCCGAAATATTTACTTACCCACCGGTTTGGATTCCCCGGCAACCAACCTTTGATGCTTTTTTAAATCTCATCCGTGAAAAACCCTATGGTGGTGTTGGATTCGGAAAATTTCTGAGGAACACCATGGTTGTCTCATTATTTACTGCTGTAATAACCGTTATTTTAGCTTCGTTCGCTTCTTATTCACTTTCGCGGTTTCGCTTCAGAGGAAATTCTTCTTTAAAATACATGATCATTTTCAGCCAACTGCTTCCTGGATCATTGATATTAATTCCTCTGTATTTATTAATGAGAGATTTAAAGTTGATCGATAATTTAATGGGATTGGTTTTTGCCTATACTTCTCTCACTCTTCCCTATTGCACTTATCTCCTAAAGGGATATTTTGATTCTATTCCGATTGGTATCGATGAAGCAGCTAAAGTTGATGGTTGTAGTCCAGTTGGAGCTTTGTTTCGGGTTGTTTTCCCTTTGGCAGCCCCAGGCATTGTAGTCACCCTTACTCAAGCTTTAATCCTTTCCTGGAATGAGTTCATGTTTGCTTTAACCTTTTTAAATAATTATGAAAACTGGACTGTACCTTTAGCACTTGGCAGCTCTCGTGGTCAATATTTGATTGATTGGGGTTATTTATTTGCTGGATCAGTATTGATTACAATTCCTATCGTCATTATTTTCTTACTGTTGCAAAAGTATATTGTTCAAGGTCTGGTTTCCGGAGCAGTGAAAGGTTAAGCTCTTTTGTAGTTAAAAATGGCTTAGTAAATAATTTCATAAATAAAAATAGCAACCTGACAAAGGAGGAGATGCAAGATTAGTAAGAAGATTACACTTGCCGAATATCACCCGACACCAAAACTGGTTGTCAAGAAAACCAATATTGAAAAACCGAAAATTCCCCTGATAGATGGTCACAACCATCTTGAGATATTGGGAAGTTACTGGATGGAACATTCAGTAGAAGAATTATTAGCGATGATGGATGATATGAATGTGCAGGTGATTGTTGACCTTGATGGCATGGAAAACGAAGAAATGCTTATAACTCATATAGAAAGATTTAAAGCTAAAGCACCTGACCGTTTTTATCATATGGGTGGAATTGATTGGTCTAAATGGGAAGAAAAAGGAAAAAACTTTGGAGACTGGGCAGCTAAGCGGGTTGAAGAACAAGTAAAATTGGGGGCTTCTGGTATTAAAATATGGAAAAATCTGGGGCTTCATGTTAAAGGCCCGCAAGGAAAATTAGTCAAAGTGGACGATCCAAGATTAGATCCAATTTTTGAAACAGCCGCTTCGTTAAAAATTCCGGTATATATGCATATCTCAGATCCAGTTGCTTTCTTTGATCCCGTGGACCAATTTAATGAAAGAATTGATGACCTTGGAGAGCATCCCGAATGGAGTTTTTTTGGTTCTCAATTCCCACCTTTTTTAGAAGTTATGGAGCAATTTGCCAATCGGATTCGTCGCCATAAAAAAACCCAATTTATTGGTTGTCATGTAGCCAGCTATGCAGAAAATCTTGCTTGGGTATCTTCTCTATTAAATGAGTGTCCCAATTTATATGTGGATATTTCAGAAAGAATTGGTGAATTAGGAAGGCAGCCTTACACGACAAGAAAATTTTTCTTAGACTATGCTGACCGTATCATTTTTGGAATTGATCGACTTCCCGATAAAGTATGGTATCAAATCTATGCGCGGTTTTTAGAAACCGATGATGAATATTTTAATTATGATCCCACTTACCCACCACGACAAGGTCGCTGGTTTATTTATGGGCTTTATTTACCCGATGAGGTATTAGAAAAAGTTTATTATAAAAATCTAAGCCGAATATTAGGTATTAATAAGCAATAATCTTTCAGCAACCAAGAAAAGAAACAAATAGTGTATTCGCAAGGAAGGATTGAATTTGGAGAACCTTCATCTTGGTTTTCTAGCTTCTGGAAACCTTATAAAAAAATATTTTAGCTTCAAATTGTCAACTTGATTTTATTGAGTGGTTATGTTTTAATGAGTTCGCTAAATCCGGTTAGAAGATTAAAAGATATATTTTCCGACCTGGCAAACTCCCATGGAAAAACTTTTGACGAACAAAAAGTAAAAGATCATTTAGAAATGGTAAATCTTCCTTCTCATGTCTTACGCATTTACCCCTTTGAACTTTCTGGAGGAATGAGACAAAGGTGTGTCATAGCTTTAGCTACCTTTTTAAAACCAGATGTAATCATTGCTGATGAACCAACGTCGGCACTGGATGTTGTCACTCAACGAGATATTTTGCAACTTTTAAGCACTATTCAGAATCAATCAAAAAGTACATTTATTTTTATTACGCACGATATTTCCTTGGTTCCTGGTTTGTCAAACATGATGGCAATCATGTATGGCGGTTGTATTATAGAATTTGGCTCGACTGAATCAGTTTTTGCCAATCCCCTTCACCCTTATACGAAGTTTCTACTCTCGTCAATACCCAAAATTGGTGATAAAACGGAAAAAAAATCGATCCCAGGGAATCCTGTTAGTCTTATTAATCCACCTCCTGGTTGTAGATTTTGCCCAAGATGCCCTCGAGGTACAGAAGTGTGTTCCGATTCGAGACCTGAACTGCTTAATATTGATTCTCAACAACACTATGTTGTATGCTGGTTATACCGGTAATCCCTATTTTTATCAACTCATTTATTCGTATATTTTAAATAGATTGAAAGAGAAATAAATTGGGGAGGGAAGGTAATGGATGGTTATGTTAAAGTATGGAAAGTTAAAACCGGTGAAATAAATGATCTCATTTATGGTCATTTCATCGAGCATTTGGGTCGATGTATTTATGGTGGTATTTATGATAAGAATTTACCGAAGTCTGATGAACGCGGATATCGAAAAGATGTTTTAGAAGCTGTCAAGAAAATTCAGTGTCCAATTCTGAGATGGCCCGGTGGCAATTTTGTATCAGCCTATCACTGGCAAGATGGAATTGGACCACTTGATAAAAGACCGACTCGGTTAAATTATATTTGGTGAGGACTGGAAAGCAATGAATTTGGAACCGACGAATTCATTGACTACTGTAAGGAAATTGGAGTAGAATCCTACTTCGCTATCAGCTTAGGAACCAGCACCCTTGATGAAGCATTGAGTTGGTTAGAATACACCAACCTTGACACTCCTACTGAATATGTTGATTTGCGCAAAAAATATGGAAACTCGGATCCTTACCGAGTTAAGTATTGGGGGATCGGAAACGAGGTCTACGGTGATTGGCAAGTTGGTCATTGCAGCGCCAATGAATATTCCGAAAAGTTATGACAGTATGCCCTGTTCATGAAAGGTATCGATCCTTCAATAAAAGTCATAGCAGTGGGAGCCGATAATCCGGAATGGGACCTGACGGTATTGAAGCATGCAGGAAAAGTAATTGATTATATTTCTATACACCAGTACCATGGCTCAGATGATTACTACGACACAGTAGCTTCTGCGTACTATGTTGAAGAACGGTTACAACTTTTAGACAGCTTAATTAAGCACCTTCAACTAGATCATATCAAAATTGCCCTTGATGAATGGAACGTCTGGTATCAGGTTATACCAGAAGCCGAAGTAACAGAAAAAAAGATGGTCTTTCTTGAAGAACCTTATGCTCTAAAAGATGCTTTGTTTGCTGCCGGTGTATTTTTTGCCCTGCATCGAAGGTGTGATTCGGTTCAAATGGCCAATCTGGCTCAAATGGTCAATGCTTTAGGAATGATAAAAACCAATTCCCAAAGTATAGTTTTGACACCGATCTATCATGTTTTTGACTTGTTCGTGAAACATGCTAGCCGAACGCCTCTTGGCATCTTTACAGCTCTGAAAAGCATTCCGTAGAAGAAGTACCACTTCAATTCATTCCTTATTATGCCTGGAATAATCGTGGTATTGGAGAAATGACGGTGTGGGTAAGAGAAAGTTAACTTGCTCAATCGATCCTCCGGTTCTGGATGACTTTCTGATACCAATAAAAACTTTCCTTGGGAATTCTTCGCAAACTTTGGTAATCAGTATAGATCAAACCGAACCTTTGAGAAAAACCATGAGCCCATTCAAAATTATCCATCAAACTCCAGACAAAATATCCTTTAACTGGACATCCTTCCTGCATTGTCTGAGAAATTTTTTTTAAGTGCTCACGGAGATATTCGATTCTTTTAATATCCCTCACTTTCCCATCTTCATCGATGGTATCCTGAATCGAGATACCATTTTCAGTGAGATAGATTTCCACCGGTTTATACTCTTCGCTTACTCTTTTTATAATCTCATATATTCCCGAAGGATAAACTTCCCACTCCATTTCGGCATATTCACTCTCTGGAGGGAGAACTAAATCATTCTCAAGAATCGGCTCTTTTCCTTTTTTTGTGATACGGCGTGAGTAGTAATTCACACCAAGAAAATCCAGAGGTTGAGAGACAACTTTCGATTCTTCATGAGTCAAGGGGGTAATATTTAAACCTTTTCGTTGGTACCAATCTATCATGTCATCGGGAAACTGCCTTCGATAAAGAGGATCTAAAAACCACCGGTTGAGATATCCATCAAACCGTCTGGTCGCTTCTATATCTTCTTTATTGTCTGAAGCTGGGTGAACCGGAGACAAATTGAGAGTGATTCCAATTTTACCGTTGACTTTTCCTTCTCGAAAGTTTCGAATGGCTAATCCATGAGCCAAGAGAAGATTTCGAGAAACCAAGAGAGCTGAATCAAAATCATCTTTCCCCGGTGCCATTCTTCCTTCGTAGTGTCCGAGGAAGGCGACCACCCATGGTTCATTATGCGTGATCCAGAAAGGAACATCTTTGCCAAAAACCTGGAAAAGAAATTGTGCATATTCAACAAACGCATCAATCGTTTCTCTGTTCTCCCAGCCACCTTTATCCTGGAGGGTTTGGGGTAAATCCCAGTGATTCAACGTGGCAACCGGTTGAATATGAACCGCCTTGAGCTTTTGGATCAATCGATGGTAGAAGTTAACTCCCAACTCATTCACCTGCCCTTTTCCCTTTGGAAAAACCCTGGGCCAAGAAATAGAAAAGCGATAGGCATCAATACCCAGGTCTTTCATAAATGCGATATCTTCTTCGAAACGATGATAATGATCGCAGGCTACATCAGCAGTTGTTCCGTCTTTAATCTTCCCCGGTGAATGAGCAAAGCGATCCCAGATACTCTCTCCCCTTCCATCTTCATTCCAAGCCCCTTCAATTTGATAAGCAGCGGTTGCCACTCCAAATATAAAATGCAAAGGAAAGATAACCATGTTTAGTCCCTCCTTACATTGATTTACTTCTTAAAAGACCGCAGTATTGTATAATATATTATGAATACAATAAAAATTATACAACCTTTTACCCAGGGTCTCTGACCTAAATGAAAAAGCAGGGATTTTTAAGTCGCTATCTTCTTTTAAAGCCTACCATTCGAGTAATGTTTGAATGGCCAATTCTTGGTTTTGTTGGTATCTTCGGTGAGATATTTTCTTGGTCCAAGATACCATTTTCTCCCTTTTGCGAAAGAGAGATTGAAATGAATTCAATCAGTTTCCTTTTATTACAAGCTCAACTTATTCCTTTTATTAAAAGTAGAATTTGATTCCTGAATTGGTTTTTGTCCTCATTTAGGATTGCTGGTCAACATTGAGGTCTATTTTTTGAGAGGAGAAAAGGAAAGAAAATGATAACAAAATTAAATGTTGAGTTGGGTGATGTTCAGAAAACCTTATTCTTACCGCTTTGGGGTCGAGCTATGGAATCAAAAAAACCTCACCCTCTGCTCATTGATGACCTGGCAGTGAAAATCATTGATTCAGTCAATTTCGACTTTTCATTGATGACCAGGAACCTGGATGATATAACCCAAATTGCCTGGATCAAACGAAGCCTCATCGGTGATCAAATTATCAAAAAATTCATCAATCTCACTCCAAAAGGAACCATTGTCAATATTGGTTGCGGCCTGGATACGACTTTTGAAAGAATCGATAATGACTATTTAATTTGGTATGATTTGGATTTACCCGATGTCATTGAATTAAGAAGAAAGTTCATTAAAGAAGGCGCAAGAAGAAAGTTCATTGCCTCTTCTTTTTTAGAAAAAGCATGGTTGAGCGAAATTGAAATCAAAGAAAAGGCTTTGTTCATTGCCGTAGGAATATTGTATTACTTTCAGGAACAAGAAATTAGAGATTTTATAATTACGCTGGTGAATACTTTTCCCGGAAGTGAATTATTGGTTGACGTCTGCTCGCCCCTTGGAATGAAAATAGCCAATAAAAAGGTTATAGAAAGCTCAGGTTTAGACAAAAAATCGAATTTGGTATGGGGATTGAAAAATAAAAAAGATATTTTAGCCTGGGATGAGAGAATCAAATTACTAGGCACTTATTACTATTTCCGAGACCATCATTTCAAAGGAATTCGTAACCAGTTTATGGGATTTCTTTCAGATTTATTGGGAATACAGTATGTGATTCATTTTCAGTTGGGGAAGCAACAACAAACTCAGTGATTTATTATTTTTAATAGGCCTTCATGTCACTTTTGTGGCACCAGATGGTGACAATGAAAACCAAGAAGCGACATGCCATGGCATGTCGCTTCATTAATTAAAAAATGGGAACAATACATTGTGCCCCTACAAATATTATTTTTCCATAGTAATATAGTTGGCATTGGAGAGCCAGTTATATTTATCGACATCACAGGTTACCACAATAATTTGGAGCTGATTGGCGGCATCTTCTAAAATTTGCAAAGCACGGTGCAAGCGGCTCGCATCGGTATTGGCCAGAGGATCGTCAAGAACGACTAATTGCCTTTCTTCATGACTAAGCAATCTCCCCAAAGCCAACCTGAAAAGATACCATATCTGTTCTTCGGTACCAAAAGAGAGGTTTTCGATGGGAATCACCGTTCCCCAGCTGGACGATGTTACCGAGATAGGCTTTATCCCTTCATCTAAATGAACCGCATATTTAATCCCCAAAAGCCGTTTTAAATCTTCATTGACCATTTTTTTAACTGGGTCGGATAAGCTTTCTACTGATTTGGTTCTATAATATTTTATTAAATCATACAGCAATTCAAGCGCTGATGCTTCGACTTCCAACCGCTTTTCTTCTTCTTTGAGAAAAAACAATTCCTCCTCGATCCGGTTGGTATCTTTAAAAGAAACCAACATGGAATTGAGTTTTCCGTTTTTCTCGGCAAGGTCTTTTTCTAATTGGTGAATATCTTGATCTAATCTTCTAATCTTATTTTCGCATTCAGCAAAGGCTTTTTCCGGCTGATTTTCCATCTCTTCAATATCTTCGGTGTATTTTTGAAGAGCTCTTTCTTTTCGATCCAATTCTATCGAAATATCATTTAGTTTTTCTTCCCTTTCTTTCAGAGTAAACCCATCTTTTTGAAGGTTTTCTAAACTGTTTTGTAAGGCACTCTTTCGTTCATTATTTCCATGAAGAATTTTTTCAAAATCTCGAATTTTACTTTGGACCGCATCTTTTTTATTATTCAACTCTTCCAACTCTTTTTTAAGATTTTTTTCTTTGTCTTTGTATGCTTCAAGCTCTTTTTCTAATTCATTTATTTTTTTAGCAGATATTTCTTTCGCTTGAATCTTGTCTTCATTTCCTGCATATTTTATTAAATCAAAATTCTCTGGTATTTTACTCCAGTCGGACTCAATTCTTTTTTTGTGTTCGGCAATCTCTCCAATTAAGATTTCTTTTCCATTTTTAGTTTGACCTTTTATTTCATTTTCAAGTCTTTTAATATGATTATCCAATTCATTTTTTTGGTGGAAACGGTCTCTCAATTCTTCAATCGCTTTGGTTTCGTAGGGAGCGGTTATTTTTTCAAACTCAATTTCGAGTTCTTCTAATTGTTTTTTCATTTCCTTGACATCTTCGCTCCCACTCATGATTTCAATTTCTCCGACTTTATCAATCGAGATTCTTGCTACTTCATGGGAGATCCAATCTTTTTTCTTTCCCTTTTTTATTTCGAATTCAAACCTTTTATCATCTAAATGGATTGTTCCAGATATATTAGTTTGAGCACTTGCCTTGATTTTTAACCCAAGCCCATCTAATTTGGTTTGGGTATCATGGATTTTCCGATAATAGTCTTCTATGATATTTAAATCTTTTTGTGATGGGGCTTTAAGCGATTCCAATTTTTTCCTTTTTTCCAGTTTCTCTTGTTCTAAGTTGTTTACTTTTTTAAGCCGCTCTTCTTTTTCTTTTAATTCTATTTCCTCCTGAATTGCAATATGAGCAGTTCTGGTGTAACGGTGTTCACTTTCTTTTTGCTCATAAATCTCAGTTAGATCCTTTAAATTTTGTTTAAAAGTCTCGATTTCTTCCAGTAGTTTTTCTAAATCTTCTTCGCTCAGCATTTTCTCCTTGATTAGTTTTTCATTATTTAATTCAATTTCTTTGATATGATTCTCATTATTTTGTATTTCGCCAATTTGGTTAGTTAAATATTTATATTCAGAGGATATCCTTTTTACTTCCTCATTTAGTTTTTCTCGGTTTAATCGATGTTCATGGGCTAAATTTATTTTACTTTTTAGTTCATCTTTTTCTTGCAAGGCTGCTGTCAAACCGGGTTTCTTTTTTTGAAGAAGGATTTCTTTGTCTTCAATGTCCCGTATTAAGTTTTCTTTTTCTACTCTTTTCTGATCAAGTTCATCTTTTTCCTTTTCTAAGGTATCTATTCGTTCTTTGACAATAAAAACCTTAGAATCTTTTCTAAAATCTCTTCGTTTCTCAGTATATATATCCAAAAATTGAGCCATGATTTGATTGAATAATTTTTTTTCGATATCAGTTTCAACAACGGCACCGATTAGCTTTTGAATTGAGGATATAGTCTCTTCGTTCAAACTTTGCTCTTTTTCAATTATTGGTTGTCCTTGAACCATCCAAAGAGTTTGGCCTAATCCCCAAAGTTCTGGTTTGGAATCCCCTCTACTGGGCAACTTACCTCCGATTAATTTGATAATTTCGTTGTCAGCTCTATCACCTTCAGCAACTCGTTCCCAACTTCCACCGGCGAATTTTTCTATTAAACTTCGAGATGAGACAAACTTTTTGGTTATTCTATACAGTTCATCATGATGAGAGAAGGTAATTGTTGCACCAGGAGACAATGATGACCCCCAAGGAATTAATGATTTTATTTTCTCCGATTGACTGGTATGTTTGGAAAAAAAGATGGTTCTTATTGAATCGATCAAGGTGGTTTTTCCACTTTCATTAGGACCGTAGATAATATTCAAGCCTTCGGTAAAATCTCTTTCAAAGGGATTTCTAAAGATTTTCCAATTTTCGAGGTAAATTTTCTTGATGATCACCTTGCCACCTCTCTTGCCATTTGATAGAGAATCATCAGAGCCCTTTCTAAGGCTTCTGGTGAAGGATTCAACGGAAGACTTGCATTAGTTAATTCTTGGAGCATGATTTCAGCATCTTCAGCGGACAGATTAGAAAATTCTTGAAGACTGGGATGACACCTTTTAAAGGCTTCGATGGCATCGATAACTTTACCAAACAATACTCCTTCTGGAATCAAGTTTTTGAGCTTTGTCAGGTCGGGGTTGATATGCAGTTTGTCTTTATTTAATTTAAAATAGAGGAAGTTTTTAACACATTGGTTTTCAATAGCTTCTAAATAATTAAAAGCTTCTTGGTCAATGATTCCTTTCAATATAAGGTCTAAAACCCAGTTTTCCGGGTCAGTTATGTCCTTGAGTTCTTTCTCAACACATTTGATCTCATCGAAGCTGGAAATTTCGATTAATCGTTCTTCCCATTTGAGAGTCCCGATTTCAACCTCTTGTAGAATAGGCTTGGAACCGTGTTCTTCAATTTCGACAATAACCACTCTTCCACAGTTGTTTTCTCCAGATTTGGTTGGTTCTGGGGTTCCGGGGTAAAGCGTTCGGATGGCCCCGTCCTTTCCCTTAAGCGAGAACAAAGAGTGCCATTCTCCTAAAGAAAGATAGTCCAAACCAGACTGCTCTGCCCGATCGGGATCAATTGGGAAGTTGGGATCATCAGTAAACCCTGGTATTTGAAGATTCCCATGGGCAATACCAATAGAGATTTGGCCACCGGTCACTTGAATCCAGTCAGTGAGGTCTTTTTTGGTTTGTTTCTGAGTGACTGGACACGGATAGAGGGTAACCGGGATATTTGGAACGGATAAGGGCTTAGGCTGGTCAATAATAAAAGTATTAGAAAGGGTTTTCCAGAAAGGATCTGCATAGATGGAATCTATGGTCAAGGGGTCATGGTTTCCCGGTAAAATATAAACTGGTATTGGCATAGCCTTTTGTAAGATGCGAATTACCGTATCAATCAGGTCTCTTTCAATATCATTGCTATCAAATAAATCTCCAGCAACAATGATGAAATCGACATTATGCTTTTGAGCATATTCAATTACGGCATTGGCGGTTTGAATTCTCACTTCCCGAGCCTTTTCGGCATTCAAACCTAATTTGGCATACTTCATCCCTAAATGCCAATCAGCCGTGTGCAGAAATCTGGCCATTTTTCACCTCCTAAACCGGATCTGATTTTGATTTATCTTTTTGTTTCGTCTCTTTTTCATTTTCAGTCAATGATTGGACTGCAGCAATAATAGCCTCACGACCGACTTCCCGAACTGCCTCTTGTACTGCTTGCTGTATCGTATTCGCTATATAAGTTTTCATACCGGAGACTTCTTCCTTGATTAATACTTCGATTTCTCGTCCGATTGCAGCATAAATTGGTGCGGTTACTCTCTCGGTATAGGATGGTGAATCGGAATAAGCTTGAATCCGTTGTACTGATGCTAATTGTCTCAACGCTTCTGAAAGTGACATTTTGCCCTCCTCATTTTTTAATCAAAGTGCTAAATTATAATTACGGTTTTTTTAAATTCATGGTTAATCTTAGCTTATTTATAATTACATTACCTCTATAAAACGTTAATCAATCAATACATTTCTTTAAAATAATGTACTTTTTTTAAGTTATCGTTGATGAAGCTTTAAAAAGTAATAACTCAACTTTCGCAGTTCAATAATAGCACTTTTTCTCTCAACCATGCTGGAAGACTATTTACAAAATAGATGAGTAGCTCTTTGACTTTTTCTTCTGAAAGGACAAGAATCTGTTTGATGGTCGTCTTCAGGAGCTCAAGAAGAAGAGTGAGTGCTTCCATAAGAGTGATATCCTGAATTTCATCATAGCAGGCATAGAAAAGCTCGCCAAAGGTTCGGGGATCGGTGTTTCTCCGGGCAATAACCGCGAGCATGATATAGCGGATAAAGACGATACTGGTATGGGATACCAGAGCATCATAGGATCGAACCTGAAATTCCCGAGTGAGTTTCAAGACCGATTTCACCATCTTGAAGAAAACCTCGATATCCCAGCGTTTCCCATAGAGGGTGACGATCTCGTCTTCAGAAAGAGACAGATCAGTTGAAAGCAGTGCCAACCATTGAGATTTTTGTTTTTCACTTCGGACAAAGACAATCCGAGCTAAAAGTGGTTTCCCAGTGAGATTGAGATTCACGACACCCGATCCAATGATATTGCCGTGTGGTCTTTTCTGAATTCTGGTGAAAAGAGAGGAAAGAGAAAGAACTTTTCCACCAAAAGAATAGTAAATTTTTGGGGTGTTTTTGAGCATGCACACCACTGATAATCCGCGAAGAGCACATTTGCGGATGAGGGCTGGAAAACTGAACCAACTATCAAAGAGAATAGTTGAGACCAAAGGACAGTGTTTTAAGGCTCCATCCAGTAGGTTGAAGAAGACATCTGGAGTTTTTTCTTGGGATTCTTTCCGAAGGTGAGCTCTTTTGCTCCGCCCATCAACGGAGGCATCCATGGGACAGAGCTGGTTTTCTTTGCGGTGAGAACTTAACAATGAAAAAGCAAAGGGAATGAAGGTAGCACCATCGGTGAGTCCTAAAGTGAGCATTCTGAAACCCCGACTGAACCGTCCTTGGGCGTGATCATAGAATCGAGAGAGCCCTTCAACTTTCAAGCTCCGAGGCCGTTCATAGGGGGAATCATCCACCACCCAGGTGTAGCGTTTCAAACTGGTAAAAGGAAGGAGCGCTTCAGAGACTACTTTGGTACTCAAAAGAAAGAGCAATTTTCGCCAGCTCCCACTGGTCTTGTGGAGGAAACGGTAAAGAGTGTCTTTCTTTCCTTGGAAAAGGGGATGTCGAGATTGGAGAAGACCAGCAACGTTTTTCTGAGTAAAGACTAGGAGAAAGATCATCTGAAAGACGTCTTTGACTGGGAACCCTTTCTTTTTGTTCATATGGCATTTTCGAAACAGTTGGTTCACTTTAAACTCCTTCATAAAGGAGGAAAACATGGGTAACAAGGTCCTTTCATTTTTCAAATTTTCTGGTAGGATAGTCATGAAGACACCTCTCTCTTTGTGGTGATTGGTTTTTTTCCTTAAGTCAATTCTACCAGAAAGGAGGGGTGTTTTCATTAAAAACCCTTTAAAATCAAGGTTTTTCAGCATTTATTTTAGTGCGAAAGTTGAGGTAATAATAATAAATTTATCTATTATAATTATAATATCATAGTATTTAAATAAATAATAATTTCTTCTGTTATTTATTAACCTAAAGAGCACAAATATTTTAATTAAAAAAAATACACAATTCCATATTTGCCAACTATAATGATTTGCTCTATCTTTTCAGAATCCTTCTTTTTATTCATATTTTCCTGATCAACTAACTTTCTTAAATCGGATAATTTTTTCAACTATAAAATGAAGAATTACTTAAAAGCTTAGGTTATATACTCACTAACTTTACATAACTTCATTGATTTAAAAGCAATAAATTATAGAAAGATTAGCATGATCTAAATCAAAGGTAATTTTTTTTGAATTTTCATTGATTTATAAACGAAATTATTGATTTATATGGACACTCATTATTTTTCATGTTAGTGTTAATAATTGGAATCAATAAATAACTCAGGCTTTAAAGGTTATAAATATTAAAAATTTTTTTGTAGGATTAAAAGCGATTTACAAGCTTATCAAACAATAAGGAGGCGATGTCTCAATAACCGCGATTTTGAAACGGTTTTTCACCTCATCACATATAAAGTGAGTAATATTTTGGGATAGACCCACTCGTATACTCAAAAAGGTCCACCATGAGTATCAAATAGGCCCACCTTGGTCATGGAGAGATCCACCTGACATATAATGAGGAAATACACTGTAAAGTGTAAATCTTCATTAGGAGGCTGATCAAATAAATGATCAAGTATCGAGAAATTCTTCGGCTTCACAGCCAAGGTGTGAGTCAACGTGGCATTGCTGCCAGTTGCCAGTGCTCACGGACCACAATCCGTAATGTGGTTGAACGGGCAGAAAGGCATGAGATTTCATGGCCTTTCGATAAAAACATGTCGGATGCAGATCTTCAGGAACTCCTTTTTCCGGAAAAAAGGAGTCAGTCCAATCGAAAAATACCGGATTGCGAATATGTTCATAAAGAAATGGCCAAAAGTGGTGTCACCTTAAGTTTGTTGTGGCATGAGTACCATGAACAATGCCGCTTCAATGGTGAAATCCCACTCATGTACAGCCAATTCTGTCGGTATTATCATAAGTATGCCAATACCACCAAAGCCACTATGCGCATTAAGCGCAAACCCGGTGAAATGCTGGAAGTGGACTGGGCTGGAAAGACTGGTTTTATTGTTGATAATCTAACCGGTGAACTTATTCCAGCCTATATCTTCGTAGCGAGCCTATCTTGCAGCCAGTATGCCTATGTAGAAGCCTTCCTGTCAATGGATATGGAAAGCTGGGTCAATGCTCATGTTCATGCGTTCAAATACTTTGGTGGAGTGGCCAGAATCCTCGTGCCAGACAATTTAAAAACCAGTGTAGATAAAGCCTCTCGACCAGATCCCAAGATTAATAGAACCTATCAAGAAATGGCCGAGCATTACGGGACAGCAGTCATTCCAGCCCGAGTCAGGCGCCCCAAAGACAAGCCCCATGCCGAAAGTACGGTGGGTATTATTTCCACCTGGATCATTGCCTCTTTGCGAAACCAACAGTTCTTTTCATTACACGAACTGAATAGCGCCATCCGTCTTAAGCTGGAAGAATTCAACCAGAAACCTTTTCAAAAGAAGCCGGGAAGCAGGAAAAGCGCCTTCCTAGAAGAGGAAAAAGCACTGCTTTTGCCTTTGCCTACTTCCCCATACGAGCTTGCCACCTGGTCAACGGCGTCCGTACAGTACGATTATCACATAATTGTGGATAAAAATCACTACTCAGTGCCCTATGAGTACATCCGGCATCAAGTGGAGGTACGTATAACCAGCAAAACTGTTGAAGTTTTTTACCACAATCATCGCATTGCTTCCCATATTCGGATTCGCGGTCAGGAAGGCCAGATTGTCACGGTACCGGATCACATGCCAGAGAAACATAAACAGTACCTGGCTGTAAATGCTGATCATTTTAGGAATTGGGCTGCTTCCATTGGACCTCATGCCGTCATTGTGGTGAATGCTCTTTTGTCAGCATCAAGAGTTGAGAAACAAGGTTACCGTTCTTGTACATCGCTTATGAAACTCGCTGACAAGTATTCTTTATCCCGCTTTGAAGAAGCGTGCCAGCGGGCACTTTGTTACACGCCCAGTCCGAGTTTCAAAATCATCCAGACCATCCTCAAAACCGGTCAGGATAGAATATCAGTCCAATCAGATCGACAAAAAGCGACAAAAGACAATCCCAACATCTACGGATTTGTCCGGGGTGCCGGCTACTATGGAGGAAAAGACAATGATTAATTCTACGACCATGAACAAGCTGCATGACATGCGACTCTCCGCTATGGCGGATGCTTTCAAACGCCAACTGTCTGATGAGAAATATCAGGAGCTATCGTTTGAAGAACGGGTTGGTATTCTTGTTGATGTGGAATGGGCTAAACGCAGAAGCAATAAACTGCTCCATCTCATTAAAAAAGCAGATTTCCGCTATCCTCAGGCTAGCATTGAAGATATTGAATACCATGCCGACAGGAAACTAGATAAGGCACAAATCCTACGGCTATCTGGGTGCGCTTACATCCAGGAGAAACGCAACCTCATCATCATGGGTGCCTCTGGAAACGGGAAATCTTATGTTGCCTGTGCTTTTGGTATGGCGGCTTGTCGCAACTATTATACCGTTAAGTATATCCGACTACCGGATCTTCTGGATGAACTGGCAGTGGCTCGAGGTGAAGGTGTCTATCAGATGGTGATGAAGAAGTACAAAAAGGTTGGCTTACTCATTTTGGATGAATGGCTCTTAACTCCACTTAAAGACACCCAGGCAATGGATCTCCTTGAGATCGTTGAAGCAAGACATCAGAATGCTTCTACTATTTTTTGCACCCAATTTGCTCCACGTGGGTGGCATGAAAAGATCGGCGAAGATACACTAGCAGATGCCATTCTTGATCGTATTGTCCATGATTCCTATACCATCCTTATTGACGGCAAAGTGTCAATGAGGGAACGACATGGGATTAAAAATTGAGCCAGAACTAAGTAATTAAGAGTGTATTTATGTCTGCCGGTTAAAGAGGCTGATGGATAGTACCGACCTCTTGTGGACAACCCTCCGCTTCGTGGACGACCAAAACACGTTGTTCACGCTCTCCACAGCCTCGGCATCTGGTGTTCTATAGAAATCTTAATCTTGTTCCTTCAAACTACCCATCAAAGAGTACTATTCTCAGAACAGTAAAACTCATGATTCGGAAAAGTGGGCTTATAGCTATTGTGGTTCATTTAAACCGTCATATATAGCTATGGAGTTAACGTATGCACCTAGTGGATTTATTTGGTGCACTCGATGGGTCTAAAACATCATACTACTGGGTTTATCATAAGACAATAAACATAAAGTTAACGAATTGGTATTAATATATTTGTAAACATATAGAAATACCCTATTAGTGTTTAGAATAATTCGAAACTATCTATTCTATTGGTTTTTATTGAAGAATTTTTTCAACAAATGCAATTCATATACCCTATCAGCTTGTATAATTTTGTAGTGTACTAATAATAAACTTAAAGTGCTTCGAGTTATCAAGCAAATTATTTTTGATAGAACCATACTTTTTTTTCATTCATTATTTTCTTTTGATAAACTGCCAAAAATTTTTCATTCTTAAGAAAAGAGAAAAAATTAAAAAAACCTGTAAAAATTCTTATTATAAAAATCAACTAATACCATTTTTTTAATATGCTTTAATCCTATTCCCTATATAATAAAATAAATGAAATGAGGAATACAGAAATGTTAAATACTGATTTGGATTACCTTTTTGAGAAAATAAGAAATCTTGAAAATTCAAAAGAAAATGAAAGGCGTAATAACGCATGGGTTCCTATTGTTAATACTGCAGAAGCGTATTGGCATGGTAAACCCAAAAAAGATCTATCATATATACCTATTACGATTGAACCCGAGCACGAGATGTGGGGTAAAATTTTAGAATTCCATCTTAATGATTATTACAATAATCCTTCAACTTACTTATTAGCTGAATTAAACATGAAAGTTTATCGTTTTGAAAAATTCCTCGACGAGACCCCAATAGGTCGTGCTATTCCATTATGGATGGGAACAGGTTTTGAGTCTTCTCTTTTTGGAATGGAACAAAAATACACGAGCGACAAAGATCCCTGGTTAGGGCGAGAGCCAATTTTAAAAAATACCAAGAATCTTGATAGGTTATCTATCCCAGATTTTTTTAAAGGTCATATTATGGAAAAAGTTCATGCCTTTTTTCTTGAGATAAAAAATAGGATTCCAAGTGATTTTAATGTAATCATGCCGGAATGGTGTCGAGGACCTTTTGGTCTTGCTTGCCATTTGCGAGGAATGGATCAGATTATTATTGATATGACAGAAGATTCAACATTTGTTCATGATTTAATGAGATTAACCACCGATGCAAGAAAAAAATGGTCAAAACAGAGAGCTGACTTTATGGGTGTTCCAATCCAAGTAGGAAGCCTCTATAACGATGAAGTGAATGTTCCGATGATCTCTCCCCGATTCTATGAAGAATTGGTTCTTCCTTATGAAATTGAACTTAGTAATTTTTACGGGGGAATTTCGTATTGGCATAGTTGTGGTAATACCGAGAAGTTACAAAAAACGATAAAAACAATTCCTCACCTAGAAATGGTTCACGTTAGCCCATGGACCAACCTACAAAAATCAGTAGAAAATTTTCGCGATTCCGGTATATCCTTAGAGGTTGTTCTTCATCCTTTGCGTGATGTTCAACAAGCAAGTGATAAAGAAATAACAGCTCATCTTACATCAGTTCGAGAAGTAACCAGTGGTTTGCCAGTGACGGTCCGAGCTGATGGTATGCAATTAATTAGCACCCTCGAAGACGACCTCAATAATATCTATCGATGGGCTCATATTGGTAAAGTCATTTTGGGTGAGAAAATTAAAAAAGAGATAGATTAGCAATTATTTGTTTAGCATTAATTCAATTTTTGAATCATTTGAATAAAAGTATACTGATAATTAAAAACTCATTCACATTTATACTGATATAAAATTATAGTATAATATAATAAATTATATTAAATATTATTATTATGGTTTGATTAACTTAATAAAAATATAATTGTAAAAATTTTAAAATAAATTGAAATTCAAATATTTATTCATCTATAAATAAGAATATTTCTTTTCTGATATCATGATTGCATAAAATGACTTTGAATGTGTTCTTGCTGGTTCGAAGTATTTTTTTTATTGATAACATTAAAAATGTATAAAAAAGATGATAATCTAGGTCTCATTGATACTTTTTTAGGTTTTTTTCTACTATGAGTTCAAGTATCTTAACTTTCATTCTGTGATAAGCAATAAAACTTATAATGAAATAATGGTTAATAATATCACTATAATTTCTTGGTTTCGCCGATACTAATATATTTTAACAAGTGAAATTATTGACCGATCTGTTTTTTTTAATGGATAACTCAACTTTCGCACCAAAATAAATACAGAAAAACCTTGATATTAAAGGGATTTTTAATGAAAACACCCCTCCTTTTTGGTAGAATTGACTTAGGTAATAAAACAATTCCCAAAAAGAGAGAGGTGTCTTTATGACTATACTACCAGAAAATGTGGAAAATGAAAGGACCTTGTTACCCATGTTTTCCTCCTTTATGAAGGAGTTCAAATTGAACCAACTGTTTCGGAAATGTCATATTTACAAAGAGAAGGGGATCCCAGTCAAAGAAGTCTTTCAGATGATCTTTCTCCTTGCCTTCACCGGGAAAAGCTTCTCGGGTTTTCTCCATTCCAGGAATAATCCCTTTCAGGGAAAGAAAGATACCATCTACCGTTTCCTCCAGCAGACTCGCTGTAATTGGCGGAAATTCTTATTTCTACTGAGTGCCAAAGTGGTGAATGAAGCCCTACTTCCCTTTACAACACCGAAACGGTATACCTGGGTGGTAGATGATTCTCCTTATGAGCGACCCCGCAGCACAAGCGTCGAAGGTCTTTCTCGATTCTTTGACCACTCAAGAGGGCGTTTCAGCCGGGGTTTCCGGATGCTCACCCTCGGTCTGACTGATGGAGCCACCTTCATCCCCTTTTCCTTTTCGCTCTTAAGTTCCCATCACCACAAAAACCAACTCTATCCAATGGATCCTTCTATTGATCGACGGATCCTCAGGGCTCGAATTCGCAAAGAATCCCAGGAAAAGGCTCCAGAAGTGCTTTTGAAACTCTTAGATGGAGCACTCAAATGCTGTCCCTTGGTTCATACCATCCTTTTTGATAGTTGGTTTAGCTTCCCAACCCTCATCCGGAAATGCTCAACCCGGGGACTTTCTGTGGTGTGTATGCTCAAAAACACCCCAAAAATTTACTACTCTTTTGGCGGGAAAGCCCTTTCTCTTTCATCTCTTTTCAACCGGATTCAAAAAAGACCGAATGGAAATATCATTGGTTCCGGTGTGGTGAACTTAAATTATACCGGTGAACCGCTCCTGGCTCGCATCGTCTTTGTCAAAAGTGAAAAACAAAAATCCCAATGGCTGGCACTCTTATCGACCGATCTCTCCCTTTCTGGAGAAGAGATCGTCACCCTGTATGGGAAGCGCTGGGACATTGAAGTCTTCTTCAAGATGGTGAAATCGTTCTTGAAACTGGCTCGGGAGTTTCATGTCAGGTCTTATGATGCCCTGGTCTCTCATACCAGTATTGTCTTTATCCGGTATATTATGCTCGCAGTCGTTGCCCGGAGGAACGCCGATCCCCGTACCATTGGGGAACTCTTCTATTCTATTTATGATGAGATTCAGGATATCACCCTGATGGAAGCGCTGGCCTTACTCCTTGAACTCCTTAAATCCACTATGAAAAATTTTTTAGTTCTTTCAGAAGACAAAGTCAAAGAGCTACTCATCTATTTTGTAAATAGTCTCCCAGCATGGTTGAGAGGAAAAGTGCTATTATTGAACTGCGAAAGTTGAGTGGATAACCAAAGCTGCATCTAAAAAAATAATGTATTAAAGCCTATTTAATGATAAACGAATATAATATGGTCTAGATTTATAAAATATCTTTTATAATATTAATAATATCCTTTTCATTGGGGATAGATGCATCTTCCAGTTTTTTATTATACGGGATGGGAACACTTAATCCACATAATCTTCTGGGGGGCGCATCAAGGTAATCAAACAAATTTTCGCTCACAACAGCAAGCAATTCTGCTGCAAAACTGGCAGGAGCTGAAGATTCTTGAACAACTAATAAATGATGGGTTTTTTGAATTGACTGGAATATTGTTTCTGTATCTAAGGGGGATAAGGTTCGAGGATCAATAACTTCTGGATAAATACCCTCATTATCTAATACTGGAAGCGTGTTTAAAACTTTTTGAAGCATATAAGAAGTTGCAACGATAGTAAGGTCGTTCCCCTCTTTTTTTATCTCAGCTTTTCCCAAAGGAATTGTGTACTCCTCTTCGGGGACCTCTCCCTTTATAGGATAAAGGAGTTTATGCTCAATAAATATCACTGGATTTTCGTCTCGGATTGCCGATAGTAAAAGTCCTTTGGCGTCATAAGGATTTGAAGGCATGACTACTTTTAATCCGGGAACATGAATAAATAAGGATTCTAAGGATTGACAATGTTGTGCAGCTTCTCCAGAACCTGCTCCTCCCTGAGTTCTTAAAACCATGGGAACTTTCACTTTTCCTGCTGACATGTACCGCATCTTTGCTGCTTGGTTAATAATTTGATCCATAGCCATCGTAGTGAAATCGACATACATAATCTCCGCTACCGGATGCATACCAAGCATGGCTGCTCCAATAGCAGCACCGGTTATGGCAGCTTCTGAAATAGGAGTACTTCTGACTCGTTTACACCCAAACTCATCAAGAAATCCCTTGGTAACACCAAATACATTTCCTAATACTCCAATATCTTCACCAAGTAAAATAACCTTCGGGTCTTTTTTCATTTCTATATACAAGGCATTTCGCAAAGCTTCTGCAAAAGTCATTATTGGCATGATATTTTTACCTCCCATATCCTTTTAAACTAAAACGAACTTTTGCACATCTTTTGGATTTGGTTCTGGACTTTCTTTTGCAAACTTTTCCGCCTGGAGAATGATTTGTTCCACTTCTTTTTCAATTGATTCCAACAGTTTCTTTTTACTCACATCTTTTTGTAATATCTTGTTCTTTAATGCTTCAATAGGGCATTTTTTTCTCCATTCTTCTACCTCTTTCCGATCCCGATAAATCTGAGGATCGGCGACCCAGTGACCTTCAGTACGATAAGTCTTACATTCTAAGAAAACCGGTCCATTTCCAGAAATTGCTATATCCCTGGCTTTTTTTGTTTCCTGATAAACTTGGATTGCGTCATTTCCATCGACTATTTGACTGGTCATTCCATATGCTTTAGCTCGATTGGCAAGGTCTTGAATGGCTATAGCATTGGTTACACAGGTAGAAATTGCGTAGAAGTTGTTTTCACAAATAAAAAGGATAGGAAGATTCCAAATAGAAGCCAAGTTAAGAGCCTCGTGGAAAGCGCCAGTGCTCGTTGCACCATCACCAAAAAAGCAGGCAACAACATTGGATTTCTCTTGATAGTCAAGAGCCATAGCAGCACCAACTGCCATTGGGATTCCTCCGCCAACAATTCCATTGGCTCCCAATATTCCCAGATCGAGGTCTGCTATGTGCATTGATCCTCCACGACCTCGACAATAACCGTTTTCTTTTCCTAAAAGTTCGGCTAACATTAAATTTGGATCACCATTCATAGCCAGACAATGACCATGACCTCGATGGGTACTGCTAATATAATCTCCTTTGCGTAAGGCGCTACAAACACCTACAGCAACAGCTTCTTCTCCAATATAAGTATGAAGGGCGCCACGATTAATTCCCTCCCAATAGAGTTGAATAGCTTTTTGTTCAAATTTTCTTATTAAGTTCATTTTTTTGTAGATATCAAACAAAACTTTTATGTCAACTTCTTCCACAAGATTAACCTCCTTTTTGAAACATTTATTCTTAATTTCTATTCGTTTTTTTATCCACCAATCACAACCGGTAACTGATAACTTTTTAATACTGCAGCAATATTCACAATTTTCTCTCTTGATGGAATTTCAACCTGATCGAGAAGATACGGTTCTCCTATCTGTCGATACTTTGATAACCCTATCCGATGGTAAGGCAAGATATGTACTGATTGAATGTTATTGATAGTAGTTAGAAACTGGCCAATCTGGTTGATGTTTTCAGAATCGTCAGTAAAACCAGGTATAATTGGAATTCTTGCTAGAATAGGAATTCCTTTTTTACTAGAACGGATAAGGTTTTGCTTGATTATTTCATTATCCACCCCTAATACCTGAAGGTGTTTTTCACGGTTAAAAATTTTAAAATCAAAGAGTAAAAAGTCCAAATAGCGAAGTGCCTTATTCATTATAGGCCACTGAACATAACCAGTGGTTTCAATGGCAGTGTTTATTGAGTATTGTTTGAAGGTAGAAAGGAGAGTGATCAGAAAATCAGCCTGAAAAAAAGGTTCCCCTCCAGAAATGGTTACTCCTCCGCCTGAGTTATTATAAAAAAGTCGATCACGGCTAACAACCTTGATTACCTCTTCTACACTCATTATTTTCCCGTGGAGTCGAAGGGCTCCAGAGGGACAGCTTTCAACACAGAATCCACAAGCATTACATCGATTTCGATCTAAATAAATACCATTGGTATCTATTTTTATCGCTTTTTCAGGACAAGCGCTTACACAGCTATGGCAACCAATACATTTTCCAATATGATAACCGATGACCGGAAGGGGGTTTTTTAATTCAGGATTACAACACCAAGGACAGGTCAGAGGACAACCTTTTAAAAAAACAACAGTACGGATACCCGGGCCATCATGTACCGAGTATCTCTGTATTTCTGAGACCAATCCCTGGTGTTTTTGAGAATTCAAAATTTCTTGTTTTTTGATTGATTGGGTCATACCAACATATTCTCGGTCCGTTCAATGATATCGTTTTGTATAAGTGGGTCTAAATCAACAAAATAAGCACTATATCCAGCAACCCGAATTAAGAGATCTTTGTATTTTTCTGGATTTTTTTGAGCATTCCGTAACTTATCTGCAGATATCACATTGATTTGAATTTCCATTCCATCCAGATCAAAGTAAGTCCGGATTAAATCGATTAGTTTTTCCAAATTTTCCCCATTTTCAAAAACAATCGGACTAAATTTTAAATTTAGAATTGCCCCGCCGGACTCTAAAATGTGTTCTAATCGGGAAGCAGAAAGAACTATTGCTGTTGGTCCATTGAGGTCAGTAAAATGTGTAGGTGATTCAGTGTCAGCTAGGGGTGTGTATGCTTTTCGGCCATCGGGGGTTGCACCTGTAACCATTCCCCAAGGGACATTTGCTGCAACACTTGCAGTCGAGTGGTGAAAACTTCCTCCAATCGGTCCTCTGCCGTAACGGGTGTTATGGTACTTCGAGACTTCTTTGAGTAATACAGAGAAAGCTTCCCGGGCAATTGAATCAACATATTCATCGTCATTTCCATATTTGGGTGCTTTATTGATAAGCATTTGACGAACTTTTTCACCTTCAATTCCTTCAAAATTGTTTTCTAAGTATTTTTTAAGCTCAGCACCAGTAATTTTCTTTTCTTCAAATACCAGTTTTTTAATTGCAGCAAGGGAATTCGCGACATTAGCAATGCCACCGGTTTGGCCACCGGTATAATCGTAAACTGCTCCTCCTTCTTTGATTTCCTTGCCTCGTTCCATACAATCAGAAACTAAGCAACTTATTAAAGGAGTTGGGAGATATTTTTCCCAGACCAGATCTTGTATATTATCCCGGATGACATGTTGTCTAACATAGTATTTTACTTGTTTTTCATAGGCATCAAACAATTCCTGATAGGAAGTAAAAGTTGATAGATCCCCATTACCAGAACAAAGCTGGATTCCAGTCCGGGGGTCTTTTCCATCATAAAGTGCTAACTCCAAGCATTTTGGGAGAATAAAAAGACAAGCCCCATAACGACCTCCCCATTTTCCTTGGACACCTGGTTCGACACATCCTACCATTGAATAATTTCGTGCATCTTCCACTTCTACTCCTCTATTAATCAAAGCAGGAATAATAACTTCATCATTAAAAAAACTGGGCATTCCTAATCCCTGTTTTATAAGTTCTGTACAACGCTTTAGATATTTGCGAGGTGATTGTTTGTGAACTCGAGCAGTAAAGGTTGGTTGAAAAAGTTTAAGAGATTCGGTAACATCCAAACAGAGAAAAGTAAGTTCGTTACAAGCATCTTCTCCGTTGGGTTTTTGCCCACCAATAGTAAGATTCTGAAACATTGGATATCCGGCATTTAAACGAGTTTGTGACCAGCTACGGAGTTTGGTCAGCGAAGAAAGCTTTATCCAAAACATCTGGGTGAGTTCAAATACCTCATCCTCGGTGAGGGTTTTTGAAGCAATATCGCTTTTGTAGAAGGGATACAAAAACTGGTCAAAACGACCAATAGACACCGAATGACCATTCCCGTCAATCTGAATAGCAAGTTGAACGAACCAGAGTGACTGCAAGGCTTCGTAATAGTTACGAGCTGGAAATTCTGGAACACGACCACAAATTTCAGCTATCCTTTCTAATTCCAACCTTCTTGATGGGTCATTCTCGTTTAGAGCTTCCAATTTTGCTAATTCAGCAAACCGATGAGCAAACTTAATCACCGCTTTCGCTACAATAATAACTGATTCATAAAAATATTTTTTCTTCAACTCTTCCGGCTCGGCAATGTCTAAAAGGGATAACTTTTTCTTAGCATCAAAAATAATACTGCTTAAACCAAAGTTTATTAATTTTGGGTAATCTACTGATATATGACCATCGCTATTTTCCAGGTTCCATTCATTATCAATGACATTAACATAATTTTGACCGGAAAGTTTATTTTCTTCGGTCCACATAGCGTGGTTGTAATCTTTGATAGTACGGCCCTTCCAAAAAGGAACGATCTCAGCCAACTTACTTTTATTTTCATCGTCGATTTCAAACATATCTCCAGAACGTTTATTAAATTCCGACATTTCTTTTTCTAAAAAATTAACATCGAACTCTGGGAAAACCGGTGCTGCCCGAAGCTTGCTAGAGTGATTTCCGACTAATAACTCACCTGGTAGTATGTAAATTGACATTTCGCTTAAAATCTTTTCAAGAGCTTTGGCTCTAAGAATTCCCATTGGTTGGTTGTAAAATTCCTGATAGGCTTTAGTAACAATCACTGCTCTTTCAGGACAAATCTCGGGTCGGGTGGACACAACCATTTCTCTAAGGTTATTAATTCGCTTGCTATTTTTTCTTTTCAAAGTATAATCACTCCCTCCGAAATAAAAAACGATTATAATAAAGAGAACACATTCATAAAATTTTTATTCAAAATTAAAATGAGTTTTTAATGAAATCGTCATAGCAAGCTTTAAATATTTATTTATCAACAGTTATCCAGCATCTTTCCTGCACTGACTTCTTTATAGCATCAAGAACTTGATGAGTTCTTAAACCATCTAGAAAGTTTGGTTCTGGATTTGTATTCTTATCAATTGAAATTAAGAAATCATTTATATTGTGCACAAATGGTTCTTCGTACCCTATAACTAACCCTGCGTGCCACCAATTTTTCATATAAGGATGATGCTTTTCAGTAACCAGGATATTTTTAAATCCTTGTATATGTGAAGGATCTTCTTTTGAAAAAAACTGCAATTCATTCATTCTTTCAAAATTAAACACTATACTCCCATTGCTCCCGTTTATTTCAAGAAATTCATAATTTTTTCTTCCATTTGCCATACGACTCACTTCAAAAGTACCTAAAGCACCATTTTCAAACCGAGAAAGGAATAACGTAGCTTCTTCAACATCAACTTTGCCCATAGATCCAGTTCTACTTCCCTGATCATCAATTAATTCTCTCTCATTAATAAAAATTTCTTCAGCACCAACAACTTCTTTAATTTCCCCAACCAGGAAACGAGCTAAGTCAATAATATGAGATCCTAAGTCGCCGGAAACACCAGAACCGGCTTGGTTTTGTTTTAAACGCCAGTATATGGGAAAGCTTGGATCTATTAACCAATCCTGTAAATAATGAGCACGAAAATGATATATTTTTCCAATTCTTCCTTCTTGAATTAATTGATATGCTAAACTTATTGCTGGTACTTTCCGATAGTTAAACATTACCATATGTTTAACTTTATTCTTTTCGGCAACTTTGAGCATCTGGATTGCTTCAATAGAATTCATTGCCATGGGTTTTTCGCATATTATGTGTTTGCCAAGCTCAGCCGCTTTTAAGGCAATATCTTTATGAAGATATACCGGTGTACAAATATCAACAATATCAATATCCTCCCTTTTAATAGCATCTTCCCAATTTGTTTCAAAGTTTTGCCATTCTAATTTTTCTTGAGCATCTTGAACCAGTTGTTTTGATCGCCCACAAATTACTTTTCTTACAGGTAAAATAGGAGGAGAAAATAACATTTTTACATCTTGATAGGCACGGGAATGAACTCTTCCCATTAGGTTATATCCTATTAAAGCTATTCCAATTTTTTTCATGATAATCCCCTTATAGATATATGCTTCTTTCTAATACTTGAAAGCACCACTAAGTATTCCCCTAACAAAATGTTTTTGAAGAATCATAAGAATAATAAATAATATTATATTAACAATACCAAGTGCTGCAAAAACCAAATTGAATTCATAAGAATAAGATCCCGCAAAAGACTTTATTGACAAAGGTATTGTAAAAATAGAAGGATCAGTAACCAGAACTAATGCTAATGTAAATTCATTCCAAATAAAAGTAAAAGCTAATGCCATAACAGAAAATACTGCTGGTTTTGAAATTGGTAGAATAATATGGATTAATGTTTTTATTCTTGATGCGCCGTCGAGAAAAGCAGCTTCTTCAAGAGAATTAGGGAGGGAAACAAAAAAATTAGATAAAATGAATATTCCAAGAGGGATATAAAGCGCTGCATAAGGGAATATTAACCCTTGATAACTATCAAGAATATTTAATCTTTTTCCTAAAAAAGTTAAAGGAATCATGAGCACTGTTGTTGGTATTGTCATACTCATAAGAATTGGATAATAAAGAAATTTCCCTTTAAACTTAACTTTTGTAAAGAAATATGCAGCTGGGCAAGCGGCAATAAGTATTATTCCAACTGATAGGCAGGTTATAAAAAGACTATTAAAAATTCCTCTCCCCAAGTTTCCTTGTTGCCAAGCTTGTGAATAATTATTAAATATTAATTTTGTTGGCAATCCCCAAGGATTAGCTAAAATGCTCCCTTTATCCTTTAATGAGGAAATAAAAACCCATATAAAAGGATACAAAAAAATTGATGCTATAAAAATCAATACAATATATTGAATAATTTTTGGATAATTCTTTTTTATTTTTCGCATTAAAGATTTTTTATACATTTTTACTTATCCCTTAAAAGATTTGTAAAGCCAGTCGTGGTTAGAATAACAAATAACATTAGTATTACCGACATAGCGGCAGCTGAACCCATGTTAAAAAATCTGAATCCATATTTATAAATTGTTAGGCCTAATATCTCTGTGGAATTACCAGGCCCACCCATTGTCATTATATAAACCAATGGGAAAAGGTTTGCAGTAAAAACCACACATAGCATAAAACAAATAAAAAGTTGTTTTTTAATGGAAGGTATAGTTATATGTACTAATTTTCTTAGCCAATTGGCACCTTCTAAATCAGCCATCTCAAAAAGATCTGGATCAACTCCCTGAAGAGCAGCAAATATTATTACTACGTATAAACCTGTATATTGCCAACTATATGTTAATAACAAACTAAAAAGAGCCGTTTTTGGATCACCTAACCAAATTACTTTATCTAATCCGAAAATTGATAAAAACGGGATTTCCCTAAAAAGGAGATTTAACAACCCTACCCCTGGACTGTATATCATATTCCAAACTATACCAGCACAAACAGTAGGCATAGCTAATGGCAAAAGAAAAATAACCCTAAATATTGCTTGTCCTTTTACTCCTCGAATTAAATGAGCAAGGAACATTCCTAAAGAAACCTGGATTAAAATTGCACCAGCAATAAGAACAATTGTATTTAAGAAAGAAATTTTAAATAATTTGTCTTTTATAAATAAATCAATAAAATGCTTTATACCAACAAATTTAGTGATTGGACCAATTCCATCCCAATTATGAAAACTGGTAAAAAAAACGAACACTACTGGAAAAAGAAGAAATAAGGCAAACATTAAAACAGTTGGGCTAATGCCTACATAAGGATTACTAAAAAATTTATTAAAAAATTCAGAGAAAATTCTATTTTTACTTTCTTTCTGGATCACCAACGGGTCATTTGCTTTCATTAAAAATCTCCCTAAAAAAATTCAATACTTAAAAGTGAAATTAGAAAGAATACCTCATTGTTATTATGATTAATCATAATAACAATGAGGTAAAAACAATTAATAACTATAATTCTTGCCTAGAATCGCTCCAAAATCCTTTCCTTCTTCTATTAATGTATCTTGAACATCTTGTATATAATTAGCTACATCTATAGGAGTTGTATCACCAAGTAATAGTCTTTGAAGCTGAGACTTAAAAGCTTCAGTAATTTCTGGTTCCCACAAATGATCAACTAAATGTGCAATAGGTATACCATCATACATTTTTACGATTTCAGCCAAAACTGGATCTGAAGGCAATACACCTTCGATAGCACTGAAAAAGTATTTTGAAGCTAACTCAGCTGATTCTTTACTCACAGCGAAATCGATAAAATCTAAAGCCTCATCTAGATTTTCAGTTTTCGAATAAACAGAAATGTTAACATCAGCACATCCACACGGTTGCCCAATACCAGGAGAAAGAGATGGAATAGGAGCGACACCAAGATGGAAATCTTCAGTTAATGACGGCCTTAATTGTTCTGAATAGAACCAAGAACCCTGGTATATAGTTGCCACCTTACCTTGTAAGAAAAGCGTTGTTAAAGTATTGTAATCCAACCCAAGAGACTCTTTGGTAAATATTCCTTTATCCATTTCCCACTTCATTATCTCCAGTCCTCTTACGTAAAAAGGAGATGTCCATTTAATATCTCCACGAATAGTGGCTTCAGCAAATTCTGTTGAATTTCCAGCAGTTAACATTGGAAGTAGTCGGTAATACTGCATTGGATTCCACCAAATTTCTTTACCTGCATAAGCCATTGGAATAATATCTGTACCAGCAAGTTTTGTTGCGATTTGTTCTTCGTCTTCAATTGTCTTAGGGACCTCAATTCCATATTTTTCGTATATATCTTTATTGTAATAATAAACAGTCATCATCAAGTTAATTGGAATGTAATAGATTTTACCTGCCATCCGCTTAAAATCGAGTGCACCTTGTTTGAATCTATCTTCACGAATGTTTGGGTATTTAGAATCAGAAAAAGCATTAGTTATATCAGCGGGAATGTCTCTTTTATAATAATCGAGATGGAACTGTGGGTCGTACATAATTAAATCAATTTGTGATTCCGCGGCAATTCGAGATTTAAGAAAAGCATCAAATTCTTCACGAGGGACATTAATAAATTCAATTTTGTTTCCTGTTTTTTCTTCCCACTGGGGTATCAATTGCTCCCATAAAACATTTCCTTGTGGCCCCGCAATAAATACTAATGTTTTACCAGCTGCTAAACTAATACTACAAAAACTAATACTTATTAATAGAACTAAACAAAAGATTAATAAGCTTTTTTTCGATGTTGTATTCATATCTTCCATTCCTCCTCATAATTTGAGTATAATCAATTTACTTATAATGCCCGCTTGATCTTTTTATCACCTCCCTTGAATAAAGTTTTATTCTAAATATTTTTGACACGATTACATTCCTATAAGGCAGATAATATTAATATTTAGTATATAAATACTTATTCGATACATTAGTAACTATTCGGTAATTTATAATTTTCATTAGCTAATCTGACTTTCGAAAAATCATTGTTGTATTAAGAACAATGTTTTGTTTCTCTTTTGGACCTTCATCCATTAATCTCTGTAAAAGAAGTTGTGCAGCGGTTGCTCCAATTTGATAAATTGGTTGAGACACTGCAGTAAGAGGTGGATTTAGTGCTTCAACCCAAGTAAGGTCATCGAAACCAATTACTGCGACATCTTTTGGAATGATTTTTTGTAGTTTATTGATTGCAATATAGGTGCCGACTGTAGCTAAATTACCGGCAGAAAAAATTGCCGTTGGTGGTTTGGGAAGAGAAAATAATTTAATCGTTGAATTGACAAAATCCTCAATAGTAAATCCACCCATCGCTTGAAATGAAGAATCCAAAATTATCTCATGTCTTTCCAAGGCTCTTAAATATCCTTTGAGCCTCTCTGAAATAGTATATATTTCTTGGTCGCCACCAATAATTGCTATTCGTTCATGTCCATTTTCGATAAGATATTGAGTTGCACTATAAGCTCCTCGTAAATTATCAACTACTACTGAATCGGTTTGAATATTTTCGACAACACGATCAACACAAACAATTGGAATTCTTCTTGCTTCATAAGTTTCGAGAAAAGGAACATCCGTTTTAGTAGGAACAATAATCAATCCATCGATACATTTTTCTAAAAGAATTCTTAGAAATTTTTCCTCTTTAATGGGGTCTTCGTCAGTATTACAAAGAATTAAACTAAAGTTGGATTTATTAATAGTATTTTCTATTCCTCGAAGTAAGGGCGGGTAGAATGGATTGGAAATATCAGTAAAAACTAAACCAATGACATTGGTCCTTTTTTTAACTATTGCTCGAGCGTTTCCGTTGGGAACATAGTTAAGTTTTTTAATAATTTTCAATACCTTTTCTCTAACTTCAGAACTCACCTTTGGATTCCCACGGATTACTCGTGAAACGGTTGTTGCTGAAACATTGGCTTTTTTAGCCACATCCTTAATTGTGATATTCATTATATTATCACCATTTATTTAAGGTTTAACGTTTTCACTTTAACAAATATAAAAAGTTTTGTCAATTAATTTTTTTTCTCATTTATGGGAGATTAACTAAGTTATTGGTGGCATATAATTAAGATTTTTTAACATTCTAAAACTTCTCGATTTCATTGAGAAAGGAATTATGATTAAATTGCGCATTCAATAAGGCATTGATTTAGATTAAGATTTAATATTAATTAAAAAAATGATTACCTTACTAAAGAAATTTAAATATACGAATATTCCTATAAATTAATAGAGAATCTAATTTACAAGCCACTAACAAATATCGAATGAAAGTTAGTGGCTTGTAATGGTTTATTGAATCGGATAATTCCCATATTCCAAGGCGGCTTCGAACATAGCAACAATATTTTCAACTGGCGTATCGGGCTCAATATTGTGTGAGGTAGCAAAAATATACCCTCCCCCTGGTGCATAGGTTTTTATGAGATCTTTAACCCCACGACGAATTTCTTCAATTGAACCACGAGGTAACAATTCCTGGATATCAAGTCCACCCATGAAAGTCAGATCTTTGCCAAATTCTTTTTTTAAACGCCAAGGTTCCATTTTTTTGGCCAAAGGCTGAACTGGGTTAAGGATATCAACACCTAATTCGATAAAATCAGGAATAAAATCGTAAACCGATCCACAACTATGCCGATAAATTTTTGCATTAGTTTTTTTCCGGATAGCTTCAATCATTCTTTTTTCATAAGGTTTTAAAAATTTTTCATAATCAGCATGGGATAAAATTGCCCCTTCCTGAGTACCGAGGTCATCATAGGTTCCAATAATGTCGATTAAATCACCGATTTCTCCGATAAAGTATTCGATGACCTTAAGTCCAATTTCAAATAGTCGATCAGAAAGAGCAAAATAAAACTGAGGATCCAACTTCATATCAAGCAGCCATTTATCGTAACCAGATAACATAGCATATAATAATGCAGGATAGGCTAAATAGGCATCCTCAATAATTACACAATCAGTTTGAGCTCGAATTTGCTTGATCTCTTCTCTCTTCCCCACTGCTAAGGATTTTATTTCATCGTCGCTGGGCCAAAAGGGATAATTTCTAATATCTTCCAGGGTGGTGCATTTTTGCAAAGGAAATTCAAATACGTCGTCATAATAACCCATCTTCTTTATTCTCAATCCGCAGGATATTCCTAAAATTGTTTTACTTCCATCGGGATGATCAAGAATCTCTGAACCATTCGGTAGAATAAGGCGGAAATCGGAACCAAAGCGTTTCATTACTCTTTCGTCTAAGTTGTAAACTTGATTTGCCAGTGCTCCTGTTATTGGTTTTTCATAGTTGGTTATTCCTAAATATTGATATAGTTTTGTACAATTCATTCCATCGGGCGGACATTCTAAAATCGTAGTTTGAGCACACCCACCAAAATTGATCGGTATTCGATCTGGTTCTTGATGATTTAATGCTGCGAATACTCGTTTTCTTGATGTCCACTGATTTTTTTCAGCCATAAACTGTACCTCCTCAGTTGAATCCAGTTATTTAATTCCACCAAAAGTTAAACCGCGAATTAAATTCTTTTGGATAAACAAACTGGCAATTAAAATTGGGGCTATTATGAATACTCCTCCAGCAGCCAGCAGACCCCACTTAATTCCTTCGAAAGTTACAAATCCAGTTACTCCGACTGGAAGAGTTTTAGCTCCTTCGCCACTTAAAATGAGTGCGAATAAAAATTCGTTCCAGGTAAATATAAGGGAAAAAACTGCTGTTGCTGCCAAACCAGGTCGTACCAAAGGGAGAATAATTCGTAAAAAGGCTTGGAAACGAGTGCATCCATCAACCATAGCTGCTTCTTCGTATTCAATTGGAACCTCTTCAAAAAATCCCTTCATCATCCATACTGAAAAAGGCAAAGTAATGGTGATGTCGACCAAAACCAAAGCAATCCGAGAATCCAATAAACCAAGGTTTCTGAATAACAAATAGTAAGGTAGAATAACAGCAATGGGAGGAAGCATTCGAAGAGAGAGAAACCAAAAAGCAATATTTTCCTTTTTTTTAATTCGATATCGGGAAAGAACATAGGAAACTAAGGCACCTAAAAAAACACAGATGAAAGTGGCAAAAAAGGAAACAACAATGCTATTGTTGAGGTAATGGAGAAAATTTCTTTCTACAAAAAGAGTGACATAATTTTCTACCGTTGGGTTAAAGACGATTTTGGGTGGCATTGCATAAACATCAACTGGTTTCTTAAAAGAAGTCATGAGCAGCCATACCACCGGTAATAATGCAACAATAATGACAATTGCTACTCCGATATGGGTGAGTATATCTGCCAATCTGTTTTTGGATTTCTTCATTATATTTGCTCCCGGTTTTGTCCTCTGATAAAACGAATATAGAGGTTACTAATTATGATGAGAATTATTAACAAGATATAAGAGCCAGCGGCAGCTTTTCCAGTATAAAACAACTTAAACCCAATAACATAAAGATAATAACTGATGGTCTCAGTTGATATCCCTGGTCCACCTTCAGTGAGAACATAAATTAAATCATAAAGCTTTAAGGCATCCATAGTTCGAATTAAAAAGACCATTAATATTGCTGGGCTAAGTAAGGGTAGAGTTATATAGCGAAAATTTTGCCAGGTTGAGCAACCATCTACTTGCGCTGCTTCATATGGTTCAACAGGAAGAGATTGTAAACCAGCAAGAAGGATTAAAGCAACCAGAGGTGTCCACTGCCATACATCAACAATAATAACTGACTTCAACGCAATTGACTGATCAGAAAGCCACAAAATAGGAGAGAGATGAAGAATCTTTAAAAAGTAGTTAATAATACCAAGGTCATAATTGTAAAGAAACCTCCAAATTAGACCAACTACAACCGGTGTGGTCATAAATGGAACCAAAATTAAGGTTCGGGTGACCCGATTTCCGGCAATTTCTCGATTTAAAAGCAAAGCCACTCCTAAACCAAGGAAAAATTCAATAGCAATAGTAGAAAATGTTAGATAAAGAGTATTAAAAACCGAATTCCAGAAACGAGCGTCTTGCAGAAGTGCAAAATAATTACCAAGACCGATGAAAGTCGGAGGAAGATAAGGCTTGAGCAAATTTACATCGACCAAGCTGTTATAAAAAGAATAGACCATGGGAAAAATAGTTAAAAGAAGAATAAAAACTATTGTGGGAACTAAGATGTAATATGGGGTGTAGTCATGCTTAATTGATCGCAATGAATGGCCTCCTTTTTTAAAATTGGATCTGATAACCAGGTTTAAAAAATTCTGATTATCAGATCCAATGGAGTTTAGTCTATTAAATGGTTGCTAATTGTAATAGCCAGCCTTTTTCATGACTTTATCAACTTCAGCCGCAGCAATGTCTAAAGCTTCTTGTGGCGATTTTTCTCCGATAAGAGCTGTCGATACTGCGATGCTCACAAAATCAGCAACTTCACGCCATTCGGGGAGAATTGGTGTATAGGTGATTTTTGCATCAGCCAAGGATTCAACTATCAGACCAGCAAACAGTGGCCATCTTTCCTTGAATTCAGGAGCATTGAGCACTGAAGCTCGGGTCATAAAAGCTCCTTCATTAACGAAGGACATTTGAACGGCTTCACTAGTGGCCCATTCAATGAATTTGAAAGCTGCATCAGGATTTTTTGAAAATACTGGTATTCCTAGCCCCATACCGAAGAAACTGCTTCCTCTTTGCACAGAGCCTTTTGGAGCCATGGCATAACCGTTTTTTCCAACCACTTGTGACATTTCTGGATCTTCCAACCAAGTTCCAAGCATAGTAGCATCAATAACTTGAGCGGTTTTATTTTGCATCATTTCTTGCATAACTTCTTCATAACCAAAGGTTGCAACTGCTGGTGGCCCACAATCTTTTAAAATCGTAACATAGGTTTCTAATGCTTTGACACCAGCTTCGCTATTGAAGGTTGGTTTCCACTGAGCATTGAAATACTCACCACCGAACGATTTAAGGAATCCATTAAAAATGTAATCATTATAACCAATTGCACGTAAACCGCGTAAAGTACATCCATAAAAATCAACAGTTCCATCGCCATCGGTATCAAGATTAAGTTGCTTCCCATTGGCATAGAGATCATCCCAGGTTTCTGGAACAGTCAGTCCTTTTTCATCATAGAGATCTTTACGATACATCAACATAGTGCTTTCGATATAAAATGGGAGTCCATATAGTTTTTCTCTCCATGAGAGAGATTGAACACCAGTGGGGAGAAAATCCTCAAGGTTCATATTCGGGTCGGCCAAAGGTCCACCTAAGTATTGGCCTAAATCGATCATCCAACGGGCTTCACCATAACCTGCAACATCTCGGTAATCCAACATGATGACATCGTAGGTTGCATTTCGAGAAGCCAATTCGATGAGTTGCTTTTCTTTCATTGCAGAAAATGGGAGAATTACCAGGTTAACTTTAGCACCAGTCATTTTTTCGAAGTCGGGAAGAAGCTTTTGAATTGCCCGTGTAGCCGAGTGGTCCTGCATTTGCACGGTAAGTTCAACACCCTCAAAATTCACATCGGAAGCGAAAACAAAAACTGAACAAACCAAAATGAATAACATTCCTAAAATGAATGATTGACGAATTGTTTTTTTCATGTAAATATCCTCCTTTTAATCAATAACTATTTTCTAACCCAACATTCCTTATAACAAATACTCGTTTTCACCCCTTTCTTTGTATGAAATAAAATATTTACAAAAATGATTGATTCCTTTAAAATATATCTACATATCTTTACCAGTTCATATATGCTATACATAGTAAGTTATCAATAAGCTTTTTGTCAATAATTATCGGAGTGAGTATTGATTAGAAAAAATTCAATTTTTATAATAAATTATTCCTATTGATTTTGTTGATATGAAAATTTAGAGTTAAACTCAAGCTATTAAGTTTGTTAAATTGATCGTTCTTTTTAAACATAAAAAATAGGAGAGAACAAGCTTGGAAGGAGTAAATGAGCAGAATAAATCTAAAAATAATGTTACAAACAAATTTGTTTCAAAATCAAGCCCTATTCCTTGTTATCTCCAGTTGAAAGAAATTCTAAAACAACAGATTGAGGAACATTTATTTGATGTTTCTTTTCCTTCGGAAAGAGAATTGGCAGAAAAATATCATTTGAGTCGACCAACTGTGAGACAAGCTTTGCAAGAGTTGGTAAGTGAGGGCTTAATCATTAAGCGACGTGGTCAGATAAGTACTGTAGTACCAGCGATTCATATTGTTCGAGATTATGCTCAAGAGTTAATCAGTTTTAGCGAAGAAATGAAGAGAAAAGGATATGTACCATCTTCAAAAGTTCTCAGATTTGAAACTATCTCTGCTCCAGTTGAAATTGCAGAAAAATTAAAAATCAAGGAAGAAGAAGACACGATTGTTTTGGAGAGAGTTCGTTACGGGGATGGAGAACCTTTTAATTTGGGAATATCCTATCTTCCTCTGAAGCTTTGTCCCGATATTTTAGAGATTGACTTCAATCAGCAGCCCTCCCTGCATTCAATATTAAAGAGGCGTTATGGGCTTGATTTGGTCATGAGTCAGGAAAGCTTTGAACCAATGATGCCCTCTAAAAAGGAAGCTCAATTGCTCAATATCACTACCAGAATGCCGCTTTTATTAATGGAAGGAATTACCTATACAGCTGATGGAATACCGGTGGAGTATTTTCTCCTCAAGTTCCGAGGGGATAAGGCTCGCTTCTCGGTGAGAGTTTTCAGACGTTCTTAATATAACAAACTGAATAAATAGCTTCAATGAAAAACTTGGGTTAGATGAAGGAGTAAATTTAATTTTTTCATTCAGGCCTAATTTTAAAACACCAAGCCAGGTTTTCAATCAGTGGTTTCACCTTCATCCTCACCTTCTCCCATCAAGGAAGAAGGAACTCTGAATTCTTTTGTTCTTTTTTCCCTCGCCCCTTCGTACAAGAGGGTCAGGGTGAGGGAGCAACTCATTTTCATCCTTATCTGGTGCCACGAAAGTAGCATGAAGGTCTATCATGCAAACCCATTGACGAGCTTGATGAATCAGGCTCGTACAAAAAAGATTTAAAAAACTGTAGAACGCAATTTTTTACGCCCTATTTTTTGATTTTCATATTTATTTGTTGCCGACAGGTAGCATTAGGATTTATTCATGGGTACATGATGATATCATCAAGTGAACTCCTCGGTCACTTCCCGAGCCATCTTGGCCCATTCCCATAAACGTTGTGGCTGGTTGCGGCAAGTACTAATATCTTTCATAATAACTTCTACAGAACATCCTTTGGTTTTTTTCAAAATAGAAATCAGCTGCCTTCGACCTTCATCGAGATCCCATGCTTCCACGGCGAAGATGGCTGGACTTGGTTTAAGGGATAGGACATATTGATTCCCAACCTTTTGAACAGCTTCGTTAAGATCAGCCCAGGGACTCATGGAAATTTTACGAAGATTCGGTATTTGCTTTAGGATTGAAATTTTTTTGTGTAATGGTTCGCAGCAACCATAATAAGTCAGACCAAATCTTTCTAGCCAACGTTTCTCATGTTGGAGGGCAAATTCCTCATGCATTTGTGGTGAAACCGCAGCAAAGATTTGAGCGGCACAACTTCCCCACAAATCAATGGTACGTATATGGTTCTGGTTAAAATCAGCTTGTGGGAGTTGGTTACTAAAACCGTACCCTCCTGAACCTATCCGATTCGGGCCATTATTTAAGGCGAGAAGGTTAAGCTTTTCATACTGGTCTAATCGATGCAGCCACGCGTCAACCAAGCGTCCCATAACCTTATGAATGAAATCAGGTCGGGTTGTCAAACCAAACAGGGTTTGTTCCACCCCTAACCACTGAACCAAGTCATCCCAAGGAGCAAACCAAAATCCAAACCAACTACTATAGGTTTTCCATCCATTGGCTCCTTTTTTCTCCAAGGGTAAAAGCTCAAAATCATAGATACCTCTTTTTTCAACTGGGAGGATGCCTGAAAAAACATCCTGGAGAAGTTGATAATTCTGTTCGGTTTCTTCCCAATTGACTTCAACCATTGGCATCTTAATTTTTTCTATATCTTCTTCATTTTCAATAACCGGATCGAAATGCGATGCACCATCAACCATGATGGTATCAGCCATACCAGTATATCCTTCAGCGTTTTTTAATTGAGGGAGAACATCAAATCCAGTATCATGAATGACCAGCGGGCAAACAATTTTCGGCTCCAAAACCATGTCGCCAGGCATATATTTCCATTGATAAATTAGCTGGCGGATTCGCTTCTCTTGTCTTCGACACAATTCGCTAGTGGTTTCAATAGAATTGACTTCAGGTCCTAATTCATGCCAGGGAATCTCATTCATCCATATCATTGGTTTTACTTTTTCGAGGTCATTAAGATGTTTCCACATATCAGCTTTTTGCTGATGAATTGGCAATGAGGCATATTCAGCTAATTCGGTCGCCAGCTTACGAAGGACCTCTTTGTCTTTTTTTGATATCGTCGTCATACCAATTCCTCCCTGAAGTTAATTAATACATAAAAAAATTTAGTGGTTTTGTGATTATTGTTTATTTTAACATTATTTAGGAAAGATAATTTTGGTCCTTTGAAATAATGGTAAAATAAATATAAACACTGAGTTATAGAAATGTTATCACATAAATACAATGATGCCTGAAGAGTAGTGAATATAAATTTCTCCTTCGTTCTTGACTTCTACCCTATCGAGGAAGAAGGAATATTTCAGTTATTACCAATTCCTTTTTATTTCACCTCAATTTGACAGAACATCAAGGTGAAAAATTATTAGCAAAAATTACATCCATAAAGATGTAATTTTACTAATGAGCCTATGCGTAAATTTTTAAAAATTTCATGAAAATCCTATAATATGAACTTTTTATAAGATTTTCATTTGGCACCCTAGACCAATGTTGTAAAAATGAAAAAGGTTAAAACTTGATTCTAGCCCGCTTTTTTTCTAAATTATAGATTTTTCTGAGAGAGTAAGAACTAAACACAAAAAAATGGAATTGTATAAAAAAATAAAAAGGAGGTGTTAGTAATGAAATTATTAGTTAGGCAGAAATTACTTTTTCCGATTGTTATTCTGTTGATTTGTTTTACAGGATTAACCATGGCTATTGGGAAAGAAAAGCTTGAGGTTGCTGTTTTTGAAGGAGGATACGGAATTGACTTTAACCAAAAAGTCGGCGAAGAATTTGCCGCTTTACACCCCGATGTTGAGGTTGAAGTATGGGGCAATCCTCGAGTGGGGGAACAGTTAAGGCCTCGATTTATCTCTGGTAACCCACCTGATGTTGTGTATCCAATAGGACCAGCACCAATTGATGTGTGGCAATTAATTCAACTTGGTAAAGCATATCCATTGAATGATATTTTAGATAGCCCTGCTATTGGAGCTGAAGGGACTTTCGGTGAGACATTTATACCTAGTTTACTAGAAAGCGGGAAAGTCGGAGATAACTACTATCTCATTGCCGGGAATAATGACGTTTACAGCTGGTGGTATAACGAAGGTTTGTTTGAAGATTTGGGAATTTCTGTTCCTACAACATATGAAGAACTTCTGGAAATTTGTGAAGTTATTAAGGCGAATGGAATAGCACCCTTTACCTTCCAAGGGAGATACCCTCTTTACATGACTGCGGGTTTCTTGCTTCCCTTTGCTATAAGAGTTGGGGGCATACAAGCATTAGTTGATGCAGAAAACTTAGTTCCTGGTGCATGGAATAATGAGTTCTTCCTCAAGGCAGCTGAAATGACTTATGAATTACTTGAAAAGGGGTATTTTCAAGATGGAGCTTTAGGAATGACTCATACCGAGTCCCAGGTGGAATTTCTTCAAGGTCGTGCAGCGATGATTCCATGTGGTACTTGGTTGGAAGCTGAAATGATCGAACAAATTCCAGAAGGATTCCGAATGCGAATGATGCAAATTCCAGCTGTTAATCCTGATGTAGATCCAGCAATAGTAGGAACGGTTGTAAATTACTGGATGGTTCCTGCCGATGCCAAAAATCCAGAATTAGGCGCAGAATATCTTAAGCTGCTCTTTTCTGTCCCCAATTGTGAAAAATGGGTAATAGAAAAAATGAGCTTAACACCTATTTTGGGTACCGGATCTGTTGCAGAATCAGAAGCTCTCCTCAGTGCTGTTGAAGTGATGGAAAATTCTTCAGTTGTTTTTATTGAACCTTTTGTAGGCTGGACTCCCTGGTATCCATCTTTGGGAAAAGTTATTGATGATGGGATGGCAGCTCTTTTAAACCGAGATATTAGCCCCAAGGAATACGTTGATAGCATTGAAGCAGAAGCTGAAAGAATTCGTAACGACGAAAGAATTCCTAAATATACACGCCAATACTAACTATTTTGGGAAGTTGCTTTAAAAGCAACTTCCCAGCCAATTTCTAGGGAGCAGGTTAACAGTGAAAAGAAAAGACCGTACGTTTTTGATTATAGTATTTTTGCTTCCTTCGGTTTTTTTATATTGTCTCTTTGTTATATACCCTTATATAAAGGCATTCTATATCAGCCTATTTAATTGGAGCGGCTTATCGCTTTATAAAGATTTTGTTGGTTTGGAAAATTTCTCCCGCCTTTTTAGAGATCCGGTTTTCTGGACTGCTTTAAAAAACAACTTATTCATTTGGATTATTGGGGGTAGCTGTATTATTGGTCTCGCTCTGTTTTTTTCATTGGTTATTTCAAATAGACCATCAAGTGCCTCAATATACCGAACCGCTTTCTTTTTTCCCTATTTGATTTCATTAGCCGCAGTAGCAGTTTTGTGGTCGTTTATTTATAATCCAACTTTTGGTTTACTAAATAGTGTACTCAGAGGAGTTGGATTTGAATCTTTAACTCATGCTTGGTTGGGAGAAACTCGAACAGCGCTTCCAGCTGTTACAACAACCATTATTTGGTATTCAAATGGGTTTTATCTCATACTTTTTTTATCGGCCATTTCTAACATTCCTCCTTCTCTCATTGAAGCAGCCAAGGTGGATGGAGCGAGTTTATTTCAAAGAGCAGTTTTTATAACCATTCCTCTTATACGGGAAATATTTAAGATTGCAATTGTCTATATTACCATTAACACTTTAAATATTTTTGATGTTATTTATGTCATGACGGTTGGAGGACCAAATCGCCGCACTGAAGTTTTAGCTACTTATATGTATGAGCAAGCTTTTCGAAATAGTGATTTTGGTTATGGAACAGCTATCTCGGTAATGTTATTTCTTTTTACCATTGTTATATCAATTTTTCTATTTCGTCTTTTAACCAAAGAAACATTAGAATACTGAGATTTTTGAGAGGAAATTATGAAAAAAAATAAAATTAAATATGTACTAGCCAATCTTCCTGCTTCTCTTTTGCTTTGGTTTTATATGCTAGTTGTGATATTACCCATGGTCTGGCTATTTATTGGATCGATTAAGACCAGTTCCGAGCTGTATGGTAGTCCATGGTCTTTACCCTCTTCTTCTCAATGGAATAATTATGCTGTGGCATGGACAGAAGCAGAGCTTGGGAGAGCCTTTTTAAATAGTATATATGTTACTCTTTTATCCCTCATAGCTACCATTCTTTTAGCGGCGATGGCTTCTTATGTGCTTGCTCGATTTAGTTTCCTTGGGAATCGTTTTTTCTATTACCTTTTTACAGCTGGAATGATTTTCCCATTGTTTTTAGGTTTGGTACCCCTATTTTTTCTTTTAAATGATTTAAATTTGTTAAATAGTTTAAATGGTCTCGTGCTTACTTATACTGCTTTTTCTCTGCCATTTACGGTGTTTGTGCTCACTGGATATTTTAAAACCCTTCCCAGGGAGTTGGAAGAAGCAGCTGAATTAGATGGTTGTTCGGTATTCAGAACTTTTTGGAGCATCATGTTTCCTATGGCGAAGCCTGGTTTAGTTGCTGTTGCAATATTCAATGTGATTGGCATGTGGAATCAGTACCTTTTAGCCTTAATCAGTATAACTGATCCGCAAAAAAGAACACTTCCCTTGGGAATAGCCAACCTTCTCATGATCCAGCAATATCGTACAAATTGGGGAGCCCTACTGGCAGGTCTTATGATTACTATTCTTCCATTACTTATTTTGTATATTTTATTTCATTCTCACATAACACGTGGCATGACCGCTGGAGCATTGAAGGGATAAGAGAGAAATATAAAGAAAATTAACATGAATAGGAGTAAATATTATGCCTGAGAAAAATTTTCTATCTTATAAAAGAAATCTCAATGACACATTATGTCGTTTAAAAGATTTTTATGAGGGTAAGGGAGAAGCAAAAATATATGCCCAGATGAATGTCATCAGTTCTTTTCAAAATGAATACCTACGTAACAATCCGCCTGGAGAACGCTCATATCCTGATCCTTCCGAAAGAATTAAAACATGGGATACTTACCTCAAAGAAAGACGAGATATAGAAGATGATTCTATGCCGGTTTGTTATCTATCGGAATTTGACCAAGGTTTATACGCGGGTTTAGTTGGTGGAGAGATACGTTTTCTTCAAAATGAAGATACCATCTGGATTTCTTCGATGGTGAAACCCTTTCTTGAAGATTTGACATCTTTTCAAAGCATGAAATTAAATTCTGAACATCCTTGGTATAAGAAATATCGTCAGCAACTTCGTATTTTTTATGAATATGCAAAGGGGAAATTTGGCGTTGGTCATTTTATTTTAATTGATTCCTTTAACTTTCTCTATGAATTAAGAGGAGCGACAAAAGCATATTTAGATGCTGAAGAGAGCCCTCAAATGGTTAAAGATATTATTGACTTTGCTTATAAGCTGAATGTCCGGGTTATGGATACATTTTTTGAAGAAATACCGCTTTTTGAGGGCGGTACCTTTAGTAATTTTGGCCAATGGATTCCAGGACGAGTGGTATCAGAAAGTGTCGATCCCTTTCATATGACTTCAGTTGACTATTTTTTAAAATGGGGGAAGGAACCGGTTGAAAGAATCTTTTCACATTTTAGCGGAGGATTAATACACCTTCATAGCAATGGTCGACACTTGTTAGAATCAATAGCGCAATTGAATGGTATAAGAGCTGTTTTAATGGCTAATGATGTTTGGAATCCTCCATCAATCACTCTTTTGAAAAAATTTGATTCCCTAAGGGGTTCTGTACCCTTAATAATTCCGACCTCTTATCAAGATTTTAAGAATTCCTTAGATGACCATTCATTGATAGGAAATGCCTTCTACATTGTAGATAATGTACCAAATAATTTAGTGGCAAATCAATTAATGGAAAAAGTTCGTAGTTATAGTGTTTAAAAACGCAACTAATCCATTTGTTAAATATTTCATTATATTTTAGAATTGCTTTATAACTCAGATGAAAAGAGTTCAGTTTCAAGTTTTTTAAGGAGGAATGGATGTGAAGAAAGTTAATGTTGAAGTGAATAAGGTTGGTTATCCTATGCCGGTGGTAATTATTGGAACTGAAGCCAAGGGAAAAGCGAATTTTATGACGGCGGCTTGGGTTACAAATGTCAATCTGGAACCTCCTATGTTGGCAATTTGTTTAAGCAAGGATCACCTTACTTCAAAAGCTATTCAAGAGAATAAAGTATTTAGTGTCAATTTTCCCGATCGAGCCTTAGCGGTTAAAGCTGATTACTGCGGCTTAAAATCAGGAAAAGAAGTTGATAAATCAAATATTTTTAATATTTTCTATGGAAAAGAACACAAATCCCCTCTTATCGAAGAATGTCCCCTTTCGCTTTCCTGCAAACTCTCTGAAGTAATCCAAGTAGCAGGCGACCTTCTGGTCATTGGTGAAGTTGTAGAAGCTTTTTCTGAAGAAGGTTATCTTAACCGGGGTGAACCAGATGTAAAGAAAATGGATTTATTAATATTCACCATGCCGGATAATGCATATTGGAGCTTGGGGGACTTAATAGGTCAGGCTTTTGAAATAGGAAAAACCATGAATGATGATAAAGAATAAAGAGTAACAAGAGAAACACAAAATAACAATAATGAAGGAATAATCTCTTAAGGAAAAATGGTATTCATTTAATATCCAGCGGGAAAGCCCGCTGGATATTTTTCTTGTTTAAAACGTTGTATTAAAATTTAAAAAGTTTGTTGTCTCCTGATTGAATTTTAGTAATAAATACAATTAAAGGTAAAAGTTTTCAGCTTCTTCCCTGACAATTTCACTCCAACGAATGACATTTTGAGGATTGTTACCAATGGTATTATTATCCTTCATGATAATTTCCACAATACACCCTTTGATGATTTCTAAATCTCGGCGTATTTCTTGCCGGATAAATTTCTCATCCAAATTTGGAACAGCAAGATAAGCAGGATTAAATTTCAATGAATAAATATATCGGTTCTCTAATTTCTGTGACATATCCTCTCGATCTGCCCAAGGAGAAACCGAAACTCTCCTGAGATTAGGAAATTTTTTCACTGCTTCCCATCTTTGATTTATAAGTTCGCAACAACCATAACAATTAAGCCCAAAACGTTCTAAAATCGACTTTTCATATGGGAAAATGAATTCCTCATAAAGAGCCGGCGATACTCCTACCGTAGGTTGGCTTTCTGCAAAACCCCATAAATCTATCGGTCTTACGTGGAAACCATCAAAATCTTTTTGGGGTAACTGTTTGGAATAGCCCATTCCTCCGGAACCAACATAGTTTCCAGTATTGTTTAAACAAAGTAAGTTATTTTTCTCAAGATAATCTAATTTAGCCATAATACCGTCATGCAAAAAACTCATTAAATGATGCAGTTCTTCGGGGTGATCATACATATCATACATCATTTGTTCTAGGCCGCGTAAATATACCGCTATCTCGGAAATACCTAAACTCCACCACCACATTCCTTTGAGGCGGACCTTCAGTGCCTTTCCAATGACATCTTCGGCAAGAGAAAGAATGCGGTTAGTCATCTCATAATCAACTTGGATTTGAGGAAAATGAAGATCTTTGATTAAAGAATAATCATTCATTGGAGCAATCCAACAGTATGATCCCCCATCTTCTCCGCCAATCTTTTTTTCCTGCATACCCCAATCGCTTTCAGTAAAAACATAGGGAATATCAAAGTAAGGTTCTATTACCCGGTCATCATTCATTGATTCGCCCCAGAATATTAATTGCCTCAACCAAAATTCCCAATGTCTTGCCAGTTTGTTCTGACAAAGCATTTGGTCTTCAGTAATAATTTCATTCCAACCATTTTCTGGGTCACAAAGAATTAATGGCCGAACCGAATCGAGAGCATTGTGTCGATACCAGAGCTCTTTTTTTTCATTTTCAATAGGGCGGTTGGAAAGTTCTGCCACGAGTTCTGCCAGAGTATGTAAGACCTCTCGCTCTTTATTTGAGAAATGAGTATTAATCTCTTTTTCTGGATTTTCTTTTTCAGAAAATTTAGTACTGGTATAAAGTCGAGCTGCCCATAAAGGTTTTTCATCTATCATAATTGAATAAAACCCCCTTAAATAAATTAACCCATTGACAGCCATCAAAACTTCGAAGACTATCAATGGGTTAATTATTTACCATTCAGGTTCAAATTGATCTACATTTTCCATGGTTACTTTTGGAATTGGTATATAATAAAAGAAGTCTTCAATTTCTTCCCCGTTCGCTATTGCAACGGCTTTTTCCATTGCGAGTTTTGCATCCTCAACCGGAGATTGAAGGTTAGTACCATAGAGGTCACCTGATTTAACGGCAGCTAAACCTTCTCCGCTTCCACCAATACCGATAATAACAATATCAGTGATTCCAGCTGCTTTTGCAGCATCAGCGGCACCTACAGCAAGCGTATCATCATGACCAAATACGCCATCGATATTGGGGTATTTCAAGACCCAGTTCTCCATAATAGAGGTTGCCATAGCTTTCTGCCAGTTAGCTGGTTGAGAAGCAAGTACTTTAATCTCTGGTGCTATCTTCTCAATAGTTTCTACGAAACCTTTCTGGCGATATACAGCGGGGTGAGTTCCTGGAGCACCTTCGAGAATAACCACATCACCCTTCCCTTCAAGAGCAGCTGCCATCATTTCTGCGGCAATAACTCCTTCTTGATAGTCATCGGGTCCGGCGTAGCAGGCAAGGAATTTATAGGCTGATTCATCTGGTGCGGCATTGCTGGCAACGATAGGAATACCGGCATTAAAGGCTTTTTCGAGCGAAGGGATTATCGCTTGGGTATCAGTCGCTACAACCACGATGACATCTACATTACTAGCGATCAAGTCTTCCATCTGACTGGCTTGCTTAGCTGGATCCCATTGAGCGTCAAGTACAATCGTTTCTACTCCATACTCTTTTGCCGCTGCGTCCCATGCTCCTATATAAGAAGCGAAATAAGGAACATTAAGTCCAGGCATGGTGAGTCCAATCACCGGTGCTGCTGATGCCGAAAAAGTAAATAACATAAATGACAAAGCAATAATACAAATACTTAATAAATTTTTTTTCATAGAGCGGAAAACCTCCTTCGAATTTTGGAAAATTGAAAATAAACAATAAGTAACAATTTCCTGGTTTTAAGTTTCTATTCTAGGGACATGTCATTAAAAAACGCAAGCCAACCTGACCAAAGCTTAATCTTAATTGATTTAAAACCCATGATTCATCTTTTTTATGTATTCTCCATTGCCTCACCTCACTTTCAAGTTCCATTATTCAGTTCCTTTTTAAATTCTAAGCGCTTGGTAACGATTTGTGCTTCAAATTTACGCTTTTTAGCATAATAACTATCGAGAATGGTCACAACGACTAGAATTATGCCTATGATTAAACCTTGATAATATGAGAAAACATTCAATAAATTTAAGCTATTGTTTAATACCCCGATAATCATGACACCCGCTAAAGTTTGAATAACACTCCCTGATCCTCCAGCGAGGCTTGTGCCTCCTAACAATACAGCAGCCACTACCATTAAAGCAGTATCTTGTCCATAAACCGGACTTGCTGTATTCAGCCTCGATGCCAGCACTATGCCCGCTATCGACGCTGTAAAACTGCAAATAGTAAAATAGATGATTCTGTAGCGATCGACTCGAATTCCAGAAAAAATACTTGCTTCTCGGTTGCCACCTATTGCAAAGCAGTTTCTGCCAAGGGAATTATAGGTTAGGATGATGTGAGAAACGATAACTCCGGCAAAAAAAATGAAAGCTGGAATAGGAATACCCAACCAGGAACTTCCAGATAGGTTTAGAAAAGAAGAGTTGGATCCAGAAATTGGTCTTTGATTGGTATAGGCTAATACAATTCCTCGAACCATAGTCATAGTACCCAAGGTAACAATAAAGGCGTTAATTTTAGCTTTTGTCACAAGAAATCCATTAAGTAGCCCAAAGGCGGAGCCTAAAACAACAGCTGTTATACAAGCGGTTAATATTCCCCGTGATTGCAAGCCAATTGCCAGGGCGGCAGATAATGCCATTACTGATCCCACCGATAGATCGAAATCACCTGAAATCAGAAGAAATGTCATTCCCAAGGCAATAATGCCATTAATTGATGTTTGAAGAAGTACATTTGAAATATTTCTAACTGTTAAAAAATTGGGACTCATTAAAATAGTAACAATTAATATTCCGAGGAGAATAAACCAAACTCGATGTTTTGCGAACAATTTAAGGAAGTTCATTGCTGAAGAGCCCTCCTTCCAATGATATCAGCCCAAACAGCGCAAATAATGATTGCTCCTTTAATAACCAGCTGGAAAGGATAAGCCACGTTAAGCAGAATCATAAGATTACTAAAGACAGCAAAAAAAAGGGCGCCGACAACTGTACGAAGAATACTTCCCCGGCCACCCAAAAGACTGATACCACCAAGTATGACTGCTGCGATAACATCAAGCTCATAACCTTGTCCGGCAGAAGGTTGGGCGCTCGCCAAACGGGAACTCATGACCAGTGCTCCCACTGCCGCTGTAAAGCCGGTCAAAGCAAATGCCAAGAGCTTAGTCAAACCGGTATGTATGCCCGATGCCCATGCTGCCTTAGCATTGCCACCAGTTGCATATACTGAATAACCAAATTTTGAGTTGTTTAGTATTATATGAAATACAATGCTGAAAGCTATGAATATTATTACTGGTATCGGAACAGGTCCTATCATTCCACGCCCGATTATCGAGAAGGCGCTCTCCGGGTCGCCAAGCATATGATACCCTTTGGAATAGATAAGGGCTATGGCTTGTACAATGCTCATAGTACCGAGGGTAACGATAAAGGCATTTGCCTTAAACAAGCCCACGAGCAAGCCGTTGAGTAATCCTGCCAATATTCCAACAATAAGAACTATCAAAATACTCAATGCCAATCCTTGTTGTTGTAATCCTATCGCTAGGACCATACACAAAGAAAGAGTGGATCCTACTGATAAATCAATATCGCCTCCAATAAGCACAAATGTCATGCCAATCGCCATTATGCCAACGATTGAAGATTGTCTAAGAATATTAAATATATTTCGAGGACTTAAAAAAACATCAGAAATTAATGAACCGACAATAAACAAGGCTATCAATGCAACAAATATCCCATGACGTTTTAGAATATCCATTAGAATTCTTAATCCGGTTGTTTTCTTGGTTTCTTGATAAGTTGTTTGAATCATGATTTACCTCACCTAGCCACTGTACCGGAGAAATTGGTTGTTTGTGGGTTATTAAAACCTGTAGCAGCACTTAGAACGTTAATCTTCGATACTTCTTTGGTCTTAAAGTATCCGGTAATAACACCCTCATGCATAACGATGAGCCTGTCTGAAATGGCCATTACCTCATCGAGATCTGAAGAGACTAAGACGACTCCAACTTTATTTTTAACCAGTTCAGATATTAGAGCGTATATTTCTGATTTGGCTCCAACATCAATTCCTTTGGTAGGTTCATCCAAAATCAATAACTTGGGCATGATCCCCAACCATTTCGCTATAGCTACCTTTTGTTGATTACCACCGCTCAGATTTACCGTGATTTCTTCTATGGTTGGAGTTTTGATTTTCAAGGTTTTGACATAATCTTCTACAAGTTGTACTTCATTGAGGCTATTTATTAATCCCCATTTACATAAGGAATCGAGAATTGTTATTGAGATATTTCGACGAACTGAAAGGGGTAACATTAAGCCTTCTTCTTTGCGTGTTTCGGGTAAAAATCCTATTCCTAAATGGCGAGCATTAATCGGGCTTTTAATAAAAATTTCTTTATTATTAAATAGAACTTTTCCGCCATCGAGAGGATCCAATCCAAAAATCGACCGGACCACTTCACTTTTCCCTGCTCCTACCAAGCCAGTTATACCGAGGATCTCCCCTTCTCTAACTTCAAAATTGATATCATAAAAGACACCCTTGCGCCAGAGATTTTCTACACAAAAGACTGGTTCACCATACTCAACATTTACCTTAACATAAAATTCTTCGATCCTTCTTCCCACCATTAACTCAATGATCTTTTCATGGGTGGCACTTTTGCCTGAAAGAGTGCCAACATTATTTCCATCTCGAATGATGGAAATTTGATCTGCGACGTTTAAAATCTCTTCAAAACGGTGAGATATGTAGACTATCGAAATACCATTACTTTTAAGTCGATCAATCACTTTAAATAAATATTCTGTTTCTGTCTGTGATAAACTGGAAGTAGGTTCATCCATAACAATTATCTTTGCGTCTAATGACAAAGCTTTAGCTATCTCGACTAACTGCCTCTGCCCAATGGATAAATCCTCTACCAGCTTAGATGGTTGAATAGAAACACCCAGACTCTCTAGCAAAACTTTTGCCTTTTCTTCCATAGCTGTACGATTAATAAAATGAAATTTACCAAAAATTGGCCTTCCCAGGAATATATTCTCGGCAACACTGAGCTGTGGTACCATAGCTAGTTCTTGATAGATGGTTGCAATTCCAAGTTCGCGAGCTATTTGAGGAGTACCAATATCCACTTTTTTTCCGTTTAAAACTATATCGCCTTCGTCTTTTTTATAAACGCCGGACAAAATCTTAACAAGAGTTGACTTACCAGCCCCGTTTTCACCAACTAAAGCGTGAACCTCTCCCCTCTGAAGATTAAAGTCGACTCTTTTTAAAGCCTGTACTCCCGGGAATGCCTTTGATATTCCTTTCATTTCCAGTATGTACTCGCCTACCACTCCAATCCTCCTATCCCCTTACCGGTACGATTTTTTTAGAGCCATATCTGTATAGTCTTTTTATTTTTTTAATTTTGAAATCCATTTTACCCCTTGGAAGTGATAAGCCTACACTAATCCATATGGATAGAGCTTATTTTTATTCTATCCTGAAAAATACCGGAACGCTTTTTAGGGTATTTCTTTTAGAGCAACCAACCAGGATCTCATCCTGGGCTTTCACCCTAACTCTTACATTCTCCCATCAAGGGATAAGGAATTATAGTGTTGAGTCATCCAGATTGGTATTTATCCGCGTGTGAGGTCATCTGACATCACTGGCGTCATCCTGAGGCTTCGTATTGAGAAGCCGTGAGCATCTTATCCTTTAATTATTTTAAATAAATACTAAATGAGATTGCCACGTCGTCCAACCAAAGAACGGTTGGTCTCTTCGCAATAACGTTTTAGATAGGGATTATCATATTCATCTGGTACCACCTACTTGGATAAACCTCTATCCTTTTTGACAGTTATATGCCTTTCCTTACTTTAAAAAAGAAAACCTTCATGCCATATCGCTTCATGGTTTTTATGGTTTCTTTCTGTTTTTCAAATTAGCCTTCCCATTGGAGTTGTTGCAGGAAGTGAAGCCTTTGACTTGCTTTTATTTTTTGAATTTAATTCTTATCTTTTCCATATCCTGTAATTCACTGACTGATAATATTTTAAACTAAAATATTTATCTACTTTATCAACTTGAATTTATAGAAAACGTTAACAAATTAAATAATGTTTGTCAATAATTAAATTATGTTATATTATTTTGCATATAGGTCAATATTATAGAAAACGTTTCCATATGGAGAGACAAAAAATGCCCTCGATTAAAGAAGTGGCTCGTTTAGCAGGGGTATCAATCACCACCGTTTCTCGAGTAATAAACAACAAAGGATCAGTTAGTAAAAAAAGTGTCGATAAGGTTTGGGAAGCTGTTCGTTTACTTAATTATCAGCCCAACCTCTTAGCGCGGAGCTTGCGTAGTCAACAATCAAAGCTACTTGGGCTTTTAGTGCCGGATATTAGAAATTCTGTTTTTGCTATAATCGCCAAACATACTGAAGAAATAGCTTCCAAAAGAGGTTATAACCTCATTATTTGTAATACTGGTGAAGATGCTGAAAAGGAAAAAACTTACCTCGAAATTCTTCTTCAACGTCAAGTGGAAGGAATAATTTTTTCGAGGGTATCGGACGAAAGCTTGCTCTTTAAAACTCCCCAGTTATCAAAGGTTCCTTATATAGTCTTAGATAGAACCATGGAAGTTGAAGAAGCTCCAACCATAAAATTGGATAATTATGCAGCCGGTGTTTTAGCCGCTTCTCATCTTTTAGAATTAGGACACCAGAAATTTGCCTGTATTTCTGGACCATTAAAGATTAAAATTTGCCGAGAGAGACTTTCCGGTTTTTTAGATACATTAGGAAAAAAAGATTTAAAAATAAGAAAAGAATTTATTCAAGAAGGTGATTTTAAAATTGAAGGCGGAAGGAAAGCCATGGAAAATCTCTTGGCTTTCCCCCGTGATGAGTACCCAACCGCCATTTTTATAATGAATGATTTAATGGCTTTTGGGGCAATTCAAAAAGCAAAAGAAAAAGGCTTATCCCTTCCTGAAGATATTTCCATTGTAGGTTTGGATAATATTCCTCTTTCCGAAGTGTTTTCTCCGTCTTTAACAACAGTAGCCCAACCTTTTGATGAAATGACAAAAGAAGGAGTTTATCTTCTCTTAAAACTCATTGAAAATAAAAAAATTAGGAAAAAATTAATCGTTATCCAACCCAAGTTGATAATAAGAAGCTCGACAATTCCTCTAAAAAAATGATTCGTTATCTAATCATATAGATTAAGGATTATGAAATAGAGCTGATAATCCTGGTCTTCCACCCTGATTAAGGATTTGGTTCAGTCGATTATTAAAGCTAAAATCCTTTTTTCCTTTTTTAAATTTTCCTTGTTATTTCAAGCAAAAATGAGTGTTTCATTTTTTAAAATTGCTTAACCAATACCCCTTCGCTCCCCTTCTGAAATTTGACAAAAGAGGACACATCATTTAATATAATAACTACCACGGATTCTGAGGAACTCTAAGACCGGAGGATTAGAACAAAGAACTTTTAACCGCAAGGAAAAAGGTTCGAAGTTTTTCCGAGAGGAAAAATGGAAGTCTGATCCTGAAACACTGAGGAAGCTTATAACAATAACCTTCCCAGTGAGATGAAGGCAAAAAGGTTCGTTAGAGTCCGTGGTCTTTTTATGGTTTTTATTTCTTTCGCTTCGAAAAAGGTTTATTTCAACCAACTGTGAACCATACCGACTGTTTAACCTCTCTCTTTTTATTAATCAGACGGAATGCGAATTGGCTTTTAATTATTCAACAAAATGGAGAACCTTTCTTTGGATTCTCATTACCCTTTATTTTGTTCGGTTTATTATTTTTTTTTAAAAGGCATTTAAGTATCTCACAAGACTAAAGGGAAATATTTTGCTCTTATAGAAACCATCGTTTTTTGCCTATCAGCTGGTTTTTTTAGTTTTTAATCGATAGATTTAAATACAAATTCATAAACAGTTTATAAGGGACTCATCTCCAAGCTTATTCACTTCTAAGAACTGATAGACAAAAAAGCAATCAATAGAATTATTGAATGATTATAAAGCTTCTTTTTGAGAAATTGATTTTAAGAAGGCAAGCCCTTCTCGAGCAAGAGTATCTCCATCAGGAGCAAGTGACCGCCAAATACAGGTTGCAGCTGCAATTTTTGGAACATTAGCTACGAATGACTCAATGGCAACATTCCCTTGATAGTTGATATCTTTTAGAGCCCGGAAAATATCATCCCATCTCACTAACCCTGTCCCTGGAATACCTCGATCATTTTCACAAAGATGGATACATCCTAATAGATTTCCAAGTTGATAGATGGGTTGATAGAAGTTTTTTTCTTCGATATTCATATGGTAAGTATCGAGATGAACTTTAAGATTTGGTTCACCGACCATCTCAATAAGTTGATGAGCTTGTTCACCGGTGTTGATCAGATAGGTTTCATAACGGTTTACTGGTTCAATTCCGATTATAATTGACTTATCAGCAGCATAGGTTGCTACCTCTCGAAGAGCATCAGCAGAATACTTCCATTCATCTAAGCATGGTGGTCGACCAACATTTTTTCCAAATGCCGAATAGGTTACCCCGCTGAAAAAATCGGCTTCCATCTCAGAAGTTAAATCAACACATCTTTTCAAAAAATCAATACCATTTTGTCGAATATTTTTATCCTCAGATGTTATATCAGTGGTTTGGTTTAATCCAGTTGAGCAAATACAAAACATCCCTTGGTTTTTAAGTTCCTGACGGATGGCTTGTGTATCAATATATTCTAAATCTACTAAGGGGATTTCAATAAAATCAAATCCAGCTTGCCGTGCTTGTGAAATAAGTGGGAGTGAACTCTCATTCCATTGCGCTGTCCATATGTATGGGTGAATACCGAATTTTATCATTTCTATGTAACTCCTTTTTTCCTTTTTATTTGATTGCCCCAAAAGTGAGACCTCGAACTAACTGTTTTTGTATGAAAGCATAAAAAATAATGAGTGGGATGAGTAAAATGGTCCCTGATGCGCACATCTGTCCCCATTGAATTCCCCGATCAGTAATTAAGGCGGCGATTGCTAAGGGTAATGTTTTACTTTTAATACTGGTTAGTATGAGCGCAAAAATAAATTCGTTAATCGAGAGAACAAAAATGAATACGGCAGTAGAAACTAAACCAGCAATGCTTAAAGGAAGCACTATTTTCCAAAAAACACCAAATAATGAGCATCCATCAACTTGTGCTGCTTCTTCTATTTCCCGTGGAATATCGGCGAAAAAACCCCGCATGATCCAAACCACATAAGGAATATTAAAACTAGCATAGAGTAAAATAAGTATGGTATAGGTGTCGAGCAATCCAAAATTGGAAGCGATAAGATAAATGGGTATGACACTGGCTATTGCTGGAAGCATTCTGGTTGAAAGAATCCAAAAAGCGATATCTTCCCGTTTTTTAATTTTAAAACGAGAAAAACTATAAGCTGCGAGAGTTCCAAAAACAATGGCTATTAAACAAGCAACAGTACTTATAATGATGCTATTGTAAAAAAATTTTAAAATGTAGCTGTTTTGAATAACATCCCGATAGTTAAAAAGTGAGGGTTTGAAGAAAAAAATTGGTTTTGTTGAGTGAATTAAATCCTGTGGCTTAAATGAAGTTAATATGGTCCATACTATGGGAGTAAGAAAAAAAATTAGTATCAAAATATATCCTATCCAAACCCATGCATTAGAGGAACGTTTTTTGGCATTTATTTTTTTTACAATTGAAGACAAAGGTTTTCCTCCCCTTTACTGCCCTTCCCAAACTTGTTTTAAAGATTTAACGAATAGATTGGCAATAATAATTGTGATGATGAGTAAAATGTAGGATAATGCTGCACCATAACCCATTTGGAAGAGTTTAAAGCTCACTCGATACACATAAAAGCTTGCAGTCTCAGTTGAAGAACCAGGACCTCCAAAAGTTAAAGTATAAATCATATCATAAATACGAAAGGCATCCATAGTTCTTAATAAAACAGTTATTACAATAATAGGTTTCAACAATGGAAGGGTAAGGTATTTAAAAGTTTGCCAACTGGTAGCTCCATCAATAGTTATGGCTTCAAAAGGTTCAACTGGAAGCGATCGCAAACCACTATAACAAAGTAATATTACGAAAGGTGTCCATTGCCAGATATCAGCTATGGCTACTCCAAATAATGCATATTTATAGTTACCTAATATATTAATACCCGGGCTAATTTGTAAAAGTCGTAAAATTTGGTTAATCAAACCCATATCGAAATTGAACAAAAATCTCCACTGAAGTCCTACAATAATCGGTGTTACCATCATGGGAATAACTACTAAAGTTCGAATAGTTTTGCTCCCTCGGACATCTTTGTTTAGCAAAAGAGCAATTGCCAGTCCAAGAATAAATTCAGCTGGAATAGCAATTAACATAAATAGAAATGTTACTTTAAGAGCTTTTAAAAACTGAGTATCTTTAATTGCATCCAAAAAATTTTGAAAACCGACAAACTGCATTCCCTGAGTGAATTTTTTTAGGTCATAAGAATGAAAGCTCAAATTCACTGAATAAATAAGCGGATAAATTACTATACAAATCAGAAGTATCAAGGTGGGTAAAAGCAGGAGGTAAGGGAATAATTTTTTTTGGGTTTTTATGGAAAAAGCCATTCCGACAAGACGCTCCAATCGCTTATAATATTTCCCACAACGGGGGGGAGAGATTATCTCTCCCCCCCAGAGAAAAAACATTAATTATTATTTATAGTAACCAGCTTTATCCAAAACGCTTTCAAACGCTTTTGCTACTGTGTCAAGAGCATCTTTTGCGGTTAACTCTCCGGCAATAGCTTGAGAAAGTGGAACCTGAAGAGCTTCTTCAAGATCACGACCTTCTGGTCCATCAAAGAAGAGTTTTGCTCCAGCCAAAGTTTCAACAATGGTTGGAACGGCGGGATTAACCTTGATCAACTCAGCATTAGAAGCCATGGAAAGCCTTGATGCATGAGCCCGACCATGAATTTGCCAATCGGTAACAATTTCTTTACTGGTAAGCCAGAGGACGACCCAAGCCGCAGCATCTTTGTTTTTCGAATAATTGGCAACACCCAAAGACCAGCCACCCATGCAAGCTGTACTGGGGCGGGTGACATCTTGAGCCTTTATAGGGAACAATCCGTATCCAACATTTCCTTTTACCTTAGAATCGGCCGATTCTAAGGCTTGGGTAATACCGCTGGCTTCAATGCCCATAGCTACTCGACCTTCTTTGGCAGCTCCATAATGCTCGAATTCACCAAAATTCCCAATGTCCGGAGGTCCAAATTTTAGAAGTTCGAGAAGGAAATTAAGGGAATCTACACCGGCCTGACTATTTAAGACAGGTTTAAGATCAGCATCATAAAGATCACCACCTGCAGAAAATAGCATTGGAACCCAAGCTAAATTCATACTATTGCCACGACGTCCAGGGAATCCAAAACCGTACATTTCTCCTGCTTTAAAAGTTTTTTCAGCAAAAGCTTTGGCATCATCCCAAGTCTGGATTTCCGCCATACCAAGGTCTTGGGCTAAATCTTTTCGGAAATAGAAAACTCTTGAATCAGGTTGATAGGGGAACCAGTAAATATCTTCTCCTGGGTTCCACACACTCCAAATTCCAGGAATAATATCGTCAATTTCGGGGTTAGGAAAACCTTCTTTACCGATGTATGCATCCAACGGTTCTCCGAATGCTGTGTATTGACGGGACCATTCGGTACAAGGGTTAATAATATCGTAAGTTTTAGCTCCTGCAGCATCCATAAGTTGTTTCGAATTTAAGTCATCATAGGGTACTTGATCAACAATGAGTTTAATTCCGGTTTCTTTTTCCAAGCGTGGGACCAAGTCAGTAGCTAAATACTTACTATCTTCAGTAGATACTATAGCAACTCGCAGGGTTACACCTTCAAAAGGTTTGTTTTGGGCCAATACAAAATTAATTGAAACAAGAACCATTAGAGAAACCAATATTAAAATTCCCAGACTTTTTTTCATTTCTAACCCTCCTATTAATAGAATTAAAAAATTTAGAAAAATTTTTACCTTAGCTTTTTACCTCCTTTCTTTTTATACTTAAATAATTCTATGACAAGATTAATATAAAGGCTAAATAATAACGATAAAGGTATATTTTCTAATGTAAAACTTGAATTCCCCGTTTTTCAAATTCAGCAACAATCTCTAAGGGGATTCCTTTATCAGTAATAAAAACGTTTAAAATATCAAGAGGCGATAGAATTGCAAATGAAGGTTTACCAATTTTCTCATGATGTGCAACTAAAATGACTTCTTTTGCTGACTTGATCATATTTCTTTTAACGTTAATTTCATATGAATTTGGATTCATTATTCCTTTTTCGAAATTGATACCACCACAGGACAAAAAAAGCTTATCAACATGAATATGGGAAAAAAATTCTTCGGCATAAAAGCCTGAACATCCTTTAACTGCTTCTTTATAGGTTCCTCCAGAAAAAATTAATTCAATTTCTGGAATCCCTCCTAAAACGTTAACTATATTAATAGCGTTGGTGATAACAGTTATTCTTTTTTTGCTTAGTGCTAAATTTTTGGCGATCTGATAAGTAGTTGTTCCAATATCTAAAATAATTGAATCTCCGTTTTTTATGATAGAAGCGCCTAGTCTTCCAATTTCCACTTTTTCAAGTTTAAATGAATTTTCTCTTTTTTTATATGGTATATCGTACCCTAACGAGTTAAAGCTGAGTATTGCCCCTCCATGAACTTTTTGCAGTAGACCTTCATTTTCAAGTTTCTCGAGATCACGCCGAATTGTGTTTTTGGAAACTCTAAAAAATTTACTTAAATCAGTAACTCGAATTTCGCCATTTTCTTGCAGTAATTTTATGAGAGCATCTTTGCGTTTAAATTGGGACATATTGTAACTATCACCTTTTAACAAATCAATTAGTTACAAATATTATTCATTATATACCCAATTATGACTATTTTGTCAATGTTAAACATGAATCAGTAAAAATATTAATATTTAATGAAAATAAATTTGATGATAGTTTTTAAATAGATATATATTTATTTTAGGTTAGAGAAACTTTGATGTTATTAAGGTATTTGATTCAGGAAATTAAGAGTGGAAATCTTTTTAGATAGGTTTATTTAAAAAAAAAGTTATGAATTAGGTAGTAATTCAGCCTTACAGAAAGAAAAAGAATTTAAAAAGTTTGTTTAAATTATCCAGGGATGGATAACAAGTAAACAATCCATCCCTGGATAATTGGGGTGATATTATTTGTAATACCCTGCTTTCTCCATAATTTCGTAAATTTTTGCATTCAATTCATCAAAAGCTTGCTGAGCAGTTGCTTCGCCCATAACCGCTTTTTGAATGGCTAAAGTAAAGTAATCTTGAATTTCAGCCCATTCAACAATTTTACTACTATTCGCATAATTGGCGACTCTGAGTGATTCTAAGAAAGTTGAAATATATTCCTGTTTCCGTATTTCTGGATCACTCAGGGTGGAAATTCGAACCGGTGTTGAAGCTGATCCAGGAGTTAATGCCATTTTCTTTTCAATTTCAGTTGAAGTCAGGAATCGAATCAATTCCCATGCTGCATCTTTATTTTTACTCGAAACTGGAATAGCTAAAGACCAACCACCAATAGCCGCGGACATTTTACCGCCCTTTGGGTACGGCATGGGGAAATATCCCATTTTCCCTACTACTTTGGAGAGTTTTGGGTCATCCATTTGTCCGGCAAAAACTGATGGTTGAACTGACATAGCAGATATACCCTGAAGAGCGTTATTAAATAATTCGTCCCAAAGTCGACTTTCGACACCAGGAGGAGCAAATTTCTTTAATGATACATAATAGTCAAGGGACTCAACTGCCTTGGGGCCATTAATGATTGGTTTATGGTCTTTATCAAAAAGACCACCGTCATTTGACCAAATCCAAGGAAGTAATTCTACCAAAGCAACGATTGTACGGGCTGGGGAAAAATCCCATCCATAGATATTTTCCTGGGCATTGGTTAATTTTTCTGCGGCTATTTCAAATTCATCCCAGTAACGAGGGGTAAATGTGAAGCCAGCATTCTCGAATATGTCTTTTCGATAAAATACCATTCGGCAATCTGGTTGGAACGGCAAGGCAACTAATTTCCCATTAAAATTCCAGTATTCCATAAGTTGGGCAGGATAATCTTCGATGGGGAAATTGGTTTTTTCCACATAGGGGGATAAGTCTTCCAACCAATCTGAACCAGCAAACTCAGCTAACCAGGGGTTATCAAAGCTAATGATATCGTAGGTTCCCATCCCAGCAGCCATGTCGGTCACTTGCTTCTCATGAATGGAATCGAAAGGCAATGGTTCCCATACTACCTTTATCCCAGTAAGTTGTTCAAATTCAGGTAGTATAGCAATGGCAGCATCTGCCCAAGCAGCATTGAGAGATGTTATGGTAACTGTGGTACCGGCATAAGGCTTGTCTTGTGCAAATACACCCAGGCTCAAAACCAAGGTTAAAACTGTACAGATAACTACAAAAAAAACATATTTTCTCAATAGATTCATTATTATATCCTCCCTTTTTCTTATACTTATTTTGTTTTAATAACCCTCATTCTTTTTTTTATCACCCCCTGTTTATATCTTTATATTGCGATTGGATACCTACCAAATTTTTTCACTGAATCGACCATAGTTAAAAAGGACTGGTAATGAACCCCACTATGGATACAATTACTTGAAGCAAAAATATGCCCACCACCCGGTGAAGCTTTTTTGAGAACATCTTTTACTTCTTCCAATACCTGGTCCTGAGAATCTCCGGTAATGGCTCCGGCACAATCAATATTTCCAACCAGAGTGAGACGATTACCATACTTTGCCTTCAATTTTGCTATATCCATACCAGCTGGAGGTTCGATACTATGTAAACCATCAATTCCAATTTCATCAACTAAAATATCCATAAGAGGCATGACATTTCCATCAAGATGCTTGATATATGGAACCTCATACTTATGACATTCATCTACAATCATCTTTAAATAAGGAGCTACAAAGGTTCGAAAGGTTGATGGGGAGACCAATGGTCCAACGTTATAACAAAAATCTGTACCACCAATAACACCATCAACTCCGATATCAAGTTGTGCCTTCAATAGCTTTATAGTTCCAAGAGTAGTTAATTCCATATATTTTTGAGCTATATTAGGTCGATCCATCATCAACAATAAAAACATTTCCAAAAACGGTTGAAAGGTTGGAAAGGCTACATCGGCATTTCCGCAAATAAATAAATCGCCTTGAATCGACAGATCGCTTGCGACGGCCAACCTTAAACCATCCAATCCGTCTTGGATAGGTTCATTCCCTTCTACTTCGATTGAGGCTGTTTCGAGGTATTTTATATACCTTTCAAGTTCTTCGACTCCTTTCGCACGGATGCTATCTTGAATGTTTAAACAACTATTGGATAAAGGACTATATTTTTCTATCGACCAAAATCCCCATTCTGGATGAGTTACCCGAAATACGTTTGGCTCAAATTCTTCAATAATGACATCAAAAAGATAATTGGGAGCAATAAAATCATTTAAAGCCATGTATACTGGAGTTAAATATTCAGTTGGTCGGATCCAAATCATATCAAAACCGATTTTTTCATAAGCTTCTAACATACCAGCAATATTCCGATTAATGAGCTGCCTTCTGGCATCTCTTCCTTGCATGTTAGCTCGCAGTGCCGCGGCTTTTTGTTCTCCAGATACAGTTCCTTCTATCTTTTTCCCTAAAATCTGAGATAGGATTGGATTCGTTACAGTTAATTCAAATATTGGGACTCGGTCTGGTTCTTGATGGTTAAATGCCATCCTAACTCTTTCTTTTGCGTTCACAAAATTTCCTCCTCTTTCTCTATTTCACTGCACCAAGAGTAAGACCACGAATAATATACTTTTGGGCCAAAATTGCTAGAAGTATAGTTGGGGCAGCCGTTAAAACACTAGCAGCCGTCAAAGCTCCCCACCGTATCCCAGTTTCTGTTATATATCCCGATAGGACAACTGGCATAGTTTTAGCTACTCTTCCAGTAAAAAGAAGGGCAAAAAGAAATTCATTCCAGGCAAAAATAAAACATAGAATTGCGGTAGCTGCTAAGCCTGGTGAAGAAATTGGCAATACAATTCGGAAAAACACCCCATACCGGGAGCATCCATCAATCATCGCGGATTCCTCAACGGCAACTGGGAGATCGTTAAAAAATCCTTTCATCATCCAGGTCGCAAAACCTAAATTTAATGTTATATAAACAGCAATTAATCCAATGTGGGTATCAAGAAGTTGAAAATTTCTTAAAAGTAGATATAAAGGTATTGCGCTGGCAATTGGGGGGAACATTCGGGTTGAAAGTATCCAGAAGGAAATATCTTTATTTCGTTTAATACGAAACCTTGCCAAGGCAAATGCAGCTAAGGAACCTAAGAATAAACAAATAACGGTTGAAGTACCAGTTATTATTAAACTATTTAATAAGTATTTTCCTATATTACTTGCGAAAAAAAGGTCATTATAATTGTCAATTACCGGTTTAAAAATCCACACTGGAGGGATTTGAAAGGTTTGGACCTGAGTTTTAAAAGAGGTAAGGAACATCCAAATGGCTGGGAAAAGCCATAACAAACCAATGGCAACTAACACAACATACAAAATGACAATAACTGTTTTCTGGCGATTTTTAACCTTTTCCAAAACCTTATCCCACCTTTTTTCTTTAATATTTATTCGGTTTTAAATCTCTTAATTAAAACATTTGAAAGGATGATTATTATAATGAGTAAAATATAAGACAAGCTTGAACTATACCCAAGTTTAAAAAACTTAAATCCTACCATATAGGTATAAAAATTTAATATTTCGGTACTGATACCGGGCCCTCCTTGAGTAAGCCCAAAAAAGAGATCAAAATTCTTCAATATGTCCATTAATCGTATTAAAACTGTGACCAATATAAGAATTTTAAGAAATGGATATTTTACAAAGCGAAACATTTGGTAGCGAGAAGCACCGTCCACCATTGAAGCTTCGATTGGTTCAACAGGTACATTTTTTAAGCCGGTATATAATACTAAAAAGAAAAAGGGTGTCCATTGCCATACTTCGACTATGATGACGGATAACATTGCAGTTATTGAGTTTGAGAACCAGGACACTGGTGTAAATCCCATGGTTTGAAGAAAATAATTGATAATACCCTGGTTAGGATTAAACATAAACCGCCAAATTAAAGAAACCACGATTGGCGCTATGATCATAGGAATTAAAAAAAACATCTTAAACGCACCCTGTCCTGGAATGCGATCGCACAGCAAAGCGAGACCAAGACCGATAAAAAATTCTATGGGTAGAGCCACGCAAAATATCAAGGTTTTTTGGAGTGCATTATAAAAGCGAGGATCTTTGAATATTTCGATATAATTAGCTAAACCAACAAAGGGTTGTTGTTGAAGCTTAAGAAGTGTAACTGTTCGAAGACTAATGTTGAAAGAATAAATAAGTGGAAATATGGTAATAAGGAGGAGAACTATAATAGCTGGAAGTAAAAAAACCAATACTTCAATACGTTTAGAAAAGCCCTTAATCATTGATACCTTTCCTTTCATCGTTTTTATAAAAAGACAAGTTTAAAATTTTGAGTTTTTTAACAATGATGTAATAATTTTTTGGTCTTGTTAGGCAATAAGAGCTTCAACACCTGCTTCTTTAAATGCGTCAAGGTATTCAATTGGTGTATTTTTATCGGTTACCAGTTTGTGAACAGATTTGATTTCAGTTATAAACGAGAGTCCTTTTTTCCCAAACTTACTATAATCAGCTAAAAAAATAATCTCTTTTGCTGATTTGAACATTTGGCGTTTTAAGCTGGTAAGCAATACGTTGGGATCGGTTAAACCATCAATGCTCACTCCAAAACAGGAGAAAAACAACTTATCGGCGTTTAACCTGTTCAAGATAAGTTCTGTTTCAGGTCCTATATAGCCACCCAAAGCACAGCTGTAAATACCTCCGGTAGAAATAACTGTAATTTGTTTATTTCTTGATAGTTCTAATACGGTATATGGCCCACAAGTTACGATTGTAAGATTTACTTTTTTCTTTTTTATCAAAGACGCTAATTCAAATACTGTAGTGGAACAATCGAATATGAGAGTATCCCCATCATCAATCAATTCAATTGCTCTTTGAGCTATTTGCTGCTTTTCTTCAAGATGATGATAACGTCGAGAATTGGGTGAAGGTTCTAATCCAGTTCCAAATGAGCTTACTGCTCCCCCGAAAGTTTTCTTAATAGCTCCATCACGTTCGGCAATTTTTAAATCTCGACGGATCGTCATTTCCGAAACCGAGAGTACTTTGCTTAACTCCGAAACGGTTGCACTGCCTTTGGTTTCGATATATTCATATATCCTTTGTCGTCTTTCGTAAGGTAACATTCCATTCAATCTCCTTGTATATGTTAAGATGAACGTTCAATGATGATAATTTATGTTCTATTTTGTTAAATTTTGTAACATTTTCTGAGTATGATGTCAATAAGCCAAAATTGAATAAATTATTTCTTTTCAAATAAAATAAACATACTTTTTAAATTGAAATTTTTTTACAAAAACCAAAAAAAACTTGGTTAGAGATTTATTTTGTTTTATTTGATTTAAAGTAAACAATGACTGCAAAAAAATTTGGTCTTTAAAATTATGAAAACGAAAGTTATCCAATTTTTTTAAAGTCATTAGTAATCTTGGAAAATTTGATGATAAATAGGTTATAAGCGACTTTCTGATAATCGTTAAAGTTGAAGAAGCATTACGATAGATATTATTTCACCAGGAAGATTGAGATAAGTAGAAAACAAACCCATTCATATTTACTCATATTGTTAATTTATGTTAAAAAATAGATTTTAACCAGCAAAAAAACTTTTCTATATATATTGGCTTGACAAATTAGGTCAATTGTGTATACTAAATGACAACGATGGACATTATAATAATTTAATAATGTCCATTCATCTCAAAAACGAGATGCAATAAAACAAAAAACTTTTATATAGAGACAATATTCAGTTTATAATTCATATACATATCTACTCTTTATAATGACAGCGTAGGACATAGTCATTTTTTAATAAGAATGTCAACAACTCTATAAAATAGATTTAATTTATATATCTCAATTGGAAGATATTATAGAAGATGCTGGAGGGGGACCTGCAAAATGACCACTTTATACGACGTCGCTCGTGAAGCAAGGGTATCTATTAAAACTGTTTCCAGAGTGCTCAACAATACCGACAAGGTTAAAGAAGATACTGTTAAACGGGTGAAAGAGGCAATGAGTCGTCTCGATTATCATCCGAATGCTACCGCTCGCAATCTCAAACGCCGCAAAACAGATACCATCGGTTTTGTCGTTCCCTTTGGTTCTCGGTTTGTTTTTACTGATCCCGGTATGCAGGAACAAATGCGGGGTGCGCACGATGTCTTGACCAAAGCGGGATATGACATGATTCTGACTGTTCCGGAAAATGGTGATCGGTTTTTAACTGATGTTGTACGTTTGACCAGAACGGGAAATGTTGATGGAGTTATACTTTACGGCATGGCCAAAGCAGGAGCGATTGTTCGAGAATTTTCAAGAAAAGGATACCGTTTTGTTTCTCTCGGGTATAGCTATCCCCATCAAACCCATAATTATGTGGAAATTGATGCTGAAGCAGCTGGTTATCTGGCTACACGATATCTTCTCTCTCAAGGACGGCGTTTTATTGGACTTACCCAAGAACCAGAGAATTTTTTGTTTCTCAACAAAGTTAGTGTAGAGGTTGGATATCGTCATGCTTTAAATGAGGAAGGACTCCCTTATCGAAGTGATTTAGTGAGCCGCACCGATTTTACGGTAGAAGGTGGTTATCGGGCAGCCCTTGAACTTTTGGAACAAAATCAAAAAATTGATGCTTTGATATGCTGCAGTGATCCAACGGCATTTGGAGCGTTGAGAGCTCTGAGAGAAAAAGGTATTTGCCCCAAAAAGGAGATTTTATTGTTAACAGGAGATCGATTACCGCTCATTCAAGCTGTTGAACCATGGTTGGGTGGCATTCATAACCCGCTTTATGAACAAGGACGGATGGCTGCAGAGATGATTATCCGGATTATTCAGGAGGGTAAAGATCTACCAGGAGTAGTTCTTCGGCCGGATCTGGTGATTACCTAAAAAGAAAACAAGGGGAGAGATAAAATGTTCTCGGGAAAAAGGGTTAAGCCACTAACGCCATATCTTCTCATTTTACCAGCGGTTTTGGCAATGCTGTTGGTTCACTTTTTCCCAATTATCTGGGGGGTTATGATCAGCTTTCGTGACCTGGACATTTTCACCATTTCAGATTGGACCAAGGCTCCCTTTGTGGGTTTAGATAACTTTCGTTGGGCTTTTAGCTTCAATCTACAGGAAGGGCAGAATTTTCTCCGCTCTCTTTATAATATAGTTTTGTACGGGGGTATTACTATCAGCCTGGGTTATGTTATCGCCCTGGCTGTTGCGATTCTACTGAATCAAAAATTTTTCGGTCGAACATTAGTAAGAGGTCTGGTTCTCCTTCCCTATATTATGCCTGATTCGGTTGCCTATTCTGTTTGGCGATTCATCTTCCAAAGTCGGATCGGTATCGTCAATCAATACCTTATTTCGCTTGGTTTATTAAAAGAACCAGTTGTGTGGTTAGTGGGTCCTCGAGCTATGACTGCTGTAATTATAGCGAGTATTTGGAAGGGTTGGCCGCTAGGCTGTTTATTACTTCTTGCCGCATTGCAAAGTGTCCCACGCGAAATAAAAGACGCTGCTCTCTCTGACGGAGCGACTCCCTGGCAGGTATTCCGGTACGTAACCTTTCCGTTTTTAAAACCGGTGAGTAAAATTTATATTCTGCTCAGTATTATTTGGAACTTTCATGCATTCAATCAATTTAAAGCTATGCTGGGATCAAGCCCGGGATATTATGCCGAAGTACCCTCTACCCTCATCTTACGCGAAGCTTTTCAAAATTTTCATTTTGGTTTAGGAGCAGCCATGTCAATGGGACTAGTTGTATTGACAATAGTTATTGCCATTGTCTATACCCGCCTCTTCCAACCCGGCAAAACGATTGAGGAGTAAAAAGACATGAATTCTGGACGAAAAATATTCAGAATGGTTGGAATTTATGTTGGAGCAATCATTGTAGTAGTGGTTGTTCTATTTCCTTATTTGTGGATGGTCTCAGGTTCATTCAAAAGCACATTAGAAATCCAGTCAGCTGACTTTCGTGATCCGGAGCTGGCACCTCGCTGGATTCCTCGTCATTTTACTTGGGAGAATTACATCCGAATCAATCAGACGGTGAGGATGCTTGATTATTTTAGAAACAGCATGATCATTAGTGGAGGCACGATGCTGGCTTCAATTCTTTTGAGCCTATTTGCTGCTTATAGTTTATCTCGATTTCGCTTCCGATTGAAAGAACCATACGTTGGATCTTTGTTGTTAACTCAAATGTTTCCCGGTATTCTTTTTCTCATTCCTTATTATGTTATGTTTGTGGTTTTTAATCGCTATACCGGTGTTCAGCTGAGAAATTCCTATTTTGGAATGATTTTCACTTACACGTCCTTTGCTTTACCTTTCAGTATTCTCATGCTTCGAAGCTTTTTAGCCGGTATTCCAAGAGAAATTGATGAGCAGGCTCAAATCGATGGTTGTAGCACCTTGGGCATTATCTTTCGAATTATTCTTCCCTTGGCTAGACCAGGGATTGCTGCAGTGGCCATATATGGTTTCATTATGGCTTGGAATGAGATGCTCTTTGCCTCGGTTCTCACCGGGACTGAGACCAAAACGGTTGCTATCGGTCTTTTAGAATACATCACCACCCAGGAATCTCGCTGGGCTGGGATGATGGCTGCTTCAGTCATTGTAACTATACCGGTTCTCATTCTATTTACTATCGTACAAAAACAGATTATTGAAGGTTTAGTAGGAGGAGCAACCAAAGGATAATTTTTGATATAGGGGGGAAGACAAGTTCCTTTTACTTATAAAGGAGGTGGTTTTTGGAGATTGGATATGAAGCGGATAATCGTTGGAGTTGATAAGGTTTAAATCGTTTATAAGCTTATAATTTAAAGGAGGAAGGAAGATGTTTAAAAAAATTTTCTTATGGTCTTTCATGTTGGTCTTTTGTGTGTCGATAGCGGTGCAAGCGACTGAATCCATCAACTTCTGGCTCATGCCCAATGCACCGGACGATATTCATATCCCTTGGTTGAACGAAGCTGTCGCTGAATTCAAAGAACAAACCGGTATCTCGGTTACCTATGAGATTGTTGGTTGGGGAGATGCCTGGACGCGAATCACCTCTGCTATCGCTACTGGTGAGGGTGTGGATGTTTTCCAAGTTGGAACAACTTGGAATCCTCAATTTGCAGCAACGGGTGGATTAACTGAAATTGACATCAATGAATTTGGTGGAGCCGGTGCTTTTATGAAGGCCAACTATATATCCACTACCTATCAAGACAAAACCTTTGGTGTCCCTTGGTTTGCTGAAACCCGAGCATTATTTTATAACAAGGACATGTTCCAGCAAGCTGGCGTGGAACCACCTCAGACCTATCAGGAACTCTACGAAGTTGGTAATCGGATTAACGAAGAATTTGGGAAAGGCCGGGCTATTTCAATTGCAGGAACCAATGCTTGGGATCTTCTTCATAATTGGGCGATCGTTCTTTGGGCTCATGGAGGAGTGTTGGTTGATGAGCAAACCAAGACGGCACTTTTTAATGAGGCTCCTGGTGTCGAAGCAATGAAATGGTATGTTGGCCTGGTAGCAAATGGTTATGCAGATGAAGCGTGTGCCGAGTACAACCAACCCCAAGCTGATTCGGCTTTCATCAACGGGAACGTGGCAATGTGTTTCATGGGTCCCTGGAATATTGCCAATATTGAGGTAGAAAACCCTGACCTCAACTACGACGTTGTAGAACCTCCCGCCGGCCCTGTTGGTCGAGCTTCTTTCTCAGGGGGTAGTAATTTAGTTATTCTCAAAGCCAGCTCCAATCAAGAGGCAGCAAAGCAATGGATCAAATTTCTTTTGGAAAAACAAAACCTGGTTGATTACACTCAAAATCTTTCACACATGTTACCTGCCCTTTTGGAAGCGTATGAAGACCCCTATTATGAGTCAGGAGTTTGGAAAGTTTTCCAAACCACCCTTTCCTATGCCACTGCTTATCCACCTTTAGCTCGATGGGGTGATGTTGAAAACGCTGTTCAAGAAGAATTTCGAAATATTCTGACTGCCTATATCGCAAGAACGTATTCTGATGAAAAAGTTCAAGAATATCTTGATACTGCTGCTGATAGGGTAAATCGAGCATTAGCTCGGGATTAATTATCATGACAATGAGTCGTCGGAAGAGAAAGCTGTCCTGATGACAACAAAGGAGGAAGAAATCCTTGCGTTATGGATATTTTGACGATCAAAATAAAGAGTATGTTATCGAACGTCCGGATACCCCTCAGCCTTGGATTAATTATCTGGGGGAAGGATCATATTTCGGTATAATTTCCAATACCGCCGGTGGATACAGTTTTTATCGAGATGCTCGTCTTCGCCGGATCCTACGATACCGCTATAACAACATTCCTCAAGATGAAGGAGGTCGTTATCTATATATCCGTTTCCCTGACGGGGATTTCTTCTCTCCTACCTGGCAACCAGTGAGAAAAAAGTTGGATTTTTACCGTTGTCGGCATGGATTGGGTTACACTATCATTTCTTCTCGTTACCGAGAAATCGAATGTGAAATCACCTATTTTGTTCCACCTCGAGAAGAAATGGAAATTTGGTCGGTTAAACTTACTAATCGGGGAAAGGAATTGCTTGAGCTGGATGTTTTTTCCTTTATTGAATTCTGTTTGTGGAATGCTCTGGATGATTCCACCAACTTTCAACGCAACCTCAATATTGGAGAAGTTGAGGTTGAAGAAGGAGTAATTTACCATATTACTGAATATCGAGAAAGACGAGACCATTATGCTTTTTTTGGTGCGGTGGGAAATATTGTAGGTTTTGAGACCGATCGAGAGAGCTTTCTTGGTCCGTACGGCTCTTTGGATTCACCTATAGCAGTGAGAGAAGGAAAAACCTCCAACTCAATTGCCTGTGGTTGGGCGCCTGTTGGAGTTCATCAGATAAAGGTAACCCTTCCCTCTCAACATGAGGAACGTATTCAATTTCTATTGGGGTACAAGGAAAACCTAACACAGCATAAATTTATTGTCGAGAGACGGGTGAATAAGGAGGGGATCCCGTCTCTTTTGCAACGCTTTAATGATCAAAACGAGGTCGTTCGGGCTTTAGAAAAGCTTAAAACTTACTGGAATAATATTCTTAGTCGTTTTCAGGTTCAAACTCCTAATTCCCATTTTAATCGAATGATCAATGTTTGGAACCAATACCAATGCATGATTACTTTCAATTTATCACGCTCGGCTTCATACTTTGAATCAGGAATTAGCCGGGGAATAGGATTTCGAGACAGCAATCAAGACCTAATGGGATTTGTCCATCTTATACCTGATAAGGCTAGAGAACGTTTGCTGGATTTGTCATCGACTCAATTTCAATTAGGAGGTGCCTATCACCAATACCAACCACTTACCCGACAGGGGAATGATGAAATTGGAGCCGGTTTTAACGATGACCCTCTTTGGTTAGTCTTGGCTGCCGCTAGCTATCTTAAAGAAACTGGTGATTTCACAATTCTAAACGAAATGGTGCCCTTTGCTGGTGGTGGAAATCCTGCGACATTTTATCAACATTTACTCCGTTCTCTGGAATATACTCTTCACAACCTTGGACCTCATGGTTTACCCTTGATCGGGCAGGCTGACTGGAATGATTGTCTGAATTTAAACTTGATTACCGAAAATGAAGGAAAAGTTGCTGAATCAATTCTCATTGGAGAGATGTTTGTTGCAGCAGGTGAAGAGCTGGCTCACATTGCTGAAATAATCGAGAAAAACGATGATGCTTCCCGTTTTCGAAAAGAGGTCAGGACAATGGTCGATCGAATAAACCAATGGGGTTGGGATGGTGAATGGTATTTGAGAGCGTATGATGATAGAGGTTTACCTGTGGGCTCAAAGCAAAACCAGGAAGGGAAAATATTTTTAGAAACTCAACCTTGGGCAATTATGTGTGGGTTAGCTGACACGGAACGAGGAAAGGCCGCTATGGATTCAGTAGAAAAATACCTGGCTACCCCTCATGGTATTATTCTCCAGAAGCCGGCCTTCACTCAGTTTTCTTTACATTTAGGAGAGTGTACATCCTATCCACCTGGTTTAAAGGAAAATGCCGGTATTTTTTGCCATCCAAATCCTTGGGCTATTATAGCTGAGTGTATATTAAAGAGAGCTGAAAAAGCCTGGAATTATTGGTTAACTATAAGCCCTTCTTCGAGAGAGGAAATTTCTGAAATTCACCGACAAGAACCTTATGTCTATGCTCAGATGATAGCTGGGCCTGATCATCCCCGGTTTGGTGAAGCAAAAAATTCTTGGTTGACCGGAACCGCTTCCTGGGCTTTGGTATCAGCTACTCAATGGATATTAGGGATTCGACCAGATTATCAAGGTTTAATCATCGACCCTTGTATTCCTGCCGATTGGCAGGATTTTCGGGTGCAACGTTGGTTTCGTGGCGTTCTATACACTATTGTGGTTGAGAGAAAACCAAATGAGAAGTATGAATTAAAAGTAGATGGAAATTTATTATCGGGTAAAACGATTCCAGTTTTTTCTCCAGGGAGCGAACATCGGGTTGAAGTTACTTTAGGTGAAGATTAAAAGACAGATAAAGCAAGAACATGAAGCGATGAAAGCATAAAAGCCCTTAAAATTTTTTAAGATTTTTTCTTTTTTAAATTTTCCTTGTTATTCCAAGCAATAATGAGTGTTTCATTTTTTAAAATTGCTTAACCAATACCCCTTCGCTCCCCTTCTGAAATTTGACAAAAGAGGATGCATCATTTAATATAATAATTACCACGGATTCTGAGGAACTCTAAGACCGGAGGGTTAGAACAAAGAACTTTTAACCGCAAGGAAAAAGGTTCGAAGTTTTTCCGAGAGGGAAAATGGAAGTCTGATCCTGAAACACTGAGGAAGCTTATAACAATAACCTTCCCAGTGAGATGAAGGCAAAAAGGTTCGTTAGAGTCCGTGGTTTTTTTATGGGCTTTTTTTCTTCGGTTAACTACGTTGTAGCACCATTTGAGGAAGAAAAAAGTTACCCCCCTCACCCTGACTGACCCTCTCCCACGATGGGGCGAGGGAAATGAATCTCCCCCTTTAGAAAAAGGAGTTAGGGGGATTTGAATTATTTGGAAACCAATCGAATCCCAAACCCTTTCCCTTTAGGTAAAGGGAGAGGAATAAAAAAGATTAAGCTCAAGAGATTGCCACGTCACTCCGTTCCTCGCAATGACGAGTCAGAGTTCCTTCTCCCTTGATGGGAGAAGGTAAGGATGAGGGTGAGGCCTGGATTCGACATGCCATGGCATGTCGCTACATTAATTAAAGAATAGGCACAATACATTGTGCCCTTATGTTTTTTGTTCTTTTGTAGAGGCTTGATTTATCATGTCCTTGTCTTTTCAGGATAGGCACCCATGCTGCATAGCAGCACCAGATGAGGATGAAAATACCTATCTAAATCCGTCATTGCGAGGAACGAAGTGACGTGGCAATCTCTACCATCCACTTAGTCATTCTGAGGAGTCCGGTGTTTTTGCCGGACGACGTAAGAATCTCATCATTTAAAGTATTTATGAAGAAAAAACTTAAAAGATGAGATCCTCACGCCCTCAAAAAGCGAGGGCTCGGGATGACCGATTAAAGGCACACCCCCCTTTATCCCCCCTCAATGGGGGAATTTATAAGATGGTATTTTCAGGATAGATATATAATATCTAAAAAATCTACAAAAAGACGAAACTATGAGCACCTATCTACTCTTTTTAAAATTACCGAAGATAACCAATATACCGGTAGGTAAACTCGGTCAGTTTTCTTTCCCTGCAGGTCAATATATTTATGTAGGAAGAGCTAAGAAAAACCTCGAAACCCGCTTAGAAAGGCATCAAAGAAAAAATAAAACTCTTCACTGGCATATTGATTATCTTCTTCACTATGCAAAATTGGAAAAAATAATAACTTATGACGGAAACGATGAATGTGGTTTGGCGAAACACCTTGCCTTTCAACCAGGAATAACAGCACCAGTCAGCAAATTCGGTTCGTCTGACTGTTCATGTGGATCGCATTTATTTCATCTGAATGGAAGTCACAGCTCTCTGGGTTTGCCTCCAGGTTACACAATTTTTTTTAATAGTTAAATCAATGGTCTTCACGGAAATTTCAATTTCCCTAATTATTTGAATAGTGCAACTTTATAAATTTGGTTTTTCCCGATTGCTTTTCATATAATTTAAAATCTGGATTTCCTGAAGGAAGTGAACCAAATGAAAAGAATGGCAATTTTGGTTTATTTGTTCATGACTATTTGGATAATAGCGGACTATTCTACTCCAGGAGAAACAATAGAAAAACCAACTCAAATAAATCAAGAGGATTCTCAGTTGTTTGAAACCTTCAGTAGTCAAACCACATCAGTAGTACTACACCCAGAAAATTTTTCCTATTTAGGCGCTTTTCGTCTTCCCGATGATGGCGATAGACCGAACACCTTTGCCTATGGTGGGGAGGCAATGACTTTTAATCCATCTGGCGATCCCAATGGTCCGAGTGATGGCTTCCCAGGATCTTTATTTGTCATGGGTCATAATCGAATACCTTATGGAGAATTGCCTGACGGGAATAAAGTTGCCGAAATCAATATCCCAGTACCGATGAAATCTAATTTAGTTACTCATCTCAACCAGGCTGAGTTTCTCCAACCTTTTTTGAATATTGATACTGGTTTTTTTTCCAACTTGGATGAAATACCTCGAGTTGGTATGCAATATCTTGATAATCCAGCGACTGGCCCAATTATCCACATTACCTGGGGCCAACATTTTCAAGAAGATTCAGCTTTTATGGTCCCTTCTCAGGCATGGTTTGCCACTGATTTGTCATCTCCGAATATGCAGGGTTCTTGGTATATTGGGAATCAATCATTTTACAGCACTAATGATTATCTTTTTGAGATTCCACTTGAGTGGGCAAAACAATACTTGGGAGGTTTACCTCTTGCTACCGGACGTTTCCGAGATGGTGGATGGTCAGGCATGGGACCTTGCTTATTTGCTTATTGCCCTTGGATTGATGACTATGGAACACCTGCTGATTCAGGATCGCGATTGGAGGAAAAAGTATTGTTACTATATGAGAGCTCTTTAAACACCCCCGATGTCACCCGGTGTTTGAATGGTTATCAACATGGTGATGAATGGACAGGTGGGGCTTGGATCACAACCCAATCAGGGAAAAGCGCAGTTCTTTTTGCAGGGACCAAATCCTGCGGTGATCTTTATTGGTATGGTTACCTCCATCCTGATGGACCGGAATACGCCTGTGTAGAAAAAGAGTTTATCGGTCAGTTTACTCTTTGCCGATTGGCTGATGGGACTCCCTACCCCGATGAGCGTTCGGCAGTATGTTCCAATCCTACTTCTAATCGAGGATGGTGGAGTTCCCGTTTCAATGCTCGTTTTATTCTTTATGATCCAATGGATTTAGCAAAAGTTGCTACTGGAGAACTTGAATCTTACCAGCCTCAACCTTATGCATTCCTGGATATTGATGATCATCTCTTTCTCAATCCAACGGGAATCGAACTGGAAATGTTAGGACTTGGAGTCCAGCGTCGTTACCGCCTTGGTGATATAACTTACGATCGAGCCAATGGTCTCCTTTATGTTCTCGAGTTATTTGCCGATGAAGCTAAGCCAGTTGTCCATGTATGGCAAATAAAATAGAGATATCGTCTATTTGTTCAGTTTGTTGAGAAAAAGGAATTGATAGATAAGTGATGTATATTACTTTCTCTATCTCAGTATTTTCCATTTTTTGAATTATTTTGTCTATAATAAGGAAAAAATTTGGATTATAAAAATAAAATCGCTTTACTAGGCCGTATTTAGACTCTCTTATTATTTGACATTTAACTAAAAAGTTAGTAATATAATGATCACCACGGATTCTGAGGTACTGAATGCCGGAGGATGGAAAAAAGAATCTTTTATCCTGAAGGAAAGAGATTCGAAGTCTTTCTGAGAAGAAAGATGGCAGTTCTCTCCTGAAACGCTAAGGATGAGTGAGTGGCCATTAAACACCTTAGCGGGAAGAAGGTATAAAGTTCGTTAGAGTCCGTGGCTTTTTTATTTCAAGGTTTGGTGTCAATTATCCTCTTAGTAAGTACCTTTCCTCTTCATAATTAACGAGCGACTTCTTACCAATGAGACGATTTATCCATTAAAACTATTTTCGGTTATAGAAAATCAAGCCCTTAAAAAGTATTTAAAGTCCAAGGATTATAACCTAATAATTGGGTGTTTTGGATTTATCAAAGATTGCATATAAAAGATAGAAGAAAAGGAATTAAAAATCGGAAAGAAAAAGTGGTGCGCCCGAGAGGATTTGAACCTCCAACCTTTGGCTCCGGAGGCCGACGCTCTGTCCAATTGAGCTACGGGCGCTTATTTCGTTTATCGTCCAGAAAACAAACGTAAGGAAAGATATTCCGGAAGTCCTGCAGCGATGATTTTATCGGCTGCCCGCTGGATATTATACCGAATTCGATTGATTTTGACTATACTTGTCTCGGTATCATAGAGAGCAAAAGAGGCTTGGGGATTCCCATCGCGAGGTTGACCGACGCTTCCCGGATTAATCAAGTAGCGTTTTTGGGACTGAAGTTGAATCTCTCCTCCTTCGGGAAATTGGGGATGTAAAACCTTCCCTTCGTGGAAGAGAAAGGCTTCAGCAACATGAGTGTGACCAAAAAAACAAGTTTGAAAGTCATGACTATTGAATATTTCCCGAGCATTTTCGACCATATCTACATATTCTTCTAAGGGCTTTCTTAAACTCCCATGAACCCAATGAGCATTAACAAATCCTGATACGACTTGAGGTATTTTTTGAAAAAAGCTCTGGGTATAAATGGAGATTTGATTTTTGGTCCAAAATAGCGCATCAGCAGCTAAGGAATTAAACCAGGTTATAGGAAGGATTCCAACACAGGCAGCGTCATGATTTCCTAAAATAGTATCGGCTCTTTGTTTTATAATCCACTGAGCACAACGTTCTGGTTCTGCACCGTAACCGACAATATCTCCCAGAACAACCAGACTATCAACACTATTTAGCTGGAGCGATACTGCTTCTAATGCATCAAAATTTCCATGAATATCAGCTAAGATGGCAATTTTCATATATCAGTCCCACCCCTCTTTAAATAATCAAGCTATTCTATCGCTCTCTTAAAAGAGAGGGATAGATTGTGGTGTGTCTTTAAGCAAAAGATAAAGATGTGAAAATAGGTGCCCCCTCACCCTGACCCTGACCCTCTTTGTACGAACGGGGACATAGGTTACACTTTAGTCTAAGGACATAGGTAACACTTTTTAATCATCTTGAATCTCCGTTGATTCAAAAGTAAGGGTCTTTTTATCAATTATACCAATATCATAGGTAGAGAAACTAACTAACCAGGAATGAGTATAGTCTTTGAATCCGAGAAGTTCACCAGCAAAGACTTTACTGATTCTGATCAGACGGTTGCCATAAAGAGAAATCCGTCCTGAGGAATCGACTTTACGAGTGAGCGTATGATGAGGATATTCACAATCACTTAAGGTTTTTGGATAGGGCCGGTCACTTTTGTGGTACCAGGAAGCTGGGGTTTCTTGGTTGATTGCTTCATGGGGTCGTACGGTGTTATAGATGGTTTTAAAGGTTTCAAAGCGGTCTTGTTGGGTGAAAAGATTGGTGGCTGGTTTTTGACAGGCCTCTTCTTTTAAGGTGCGGTGCATCCGTTCATGACGGCTATTTTGTTCTGGATGTCCCGGATCAATGCGCTCTAAGATGATGCCGAGTTTCACTAACCACACCGAGAGTTGAGTGAGTCCAAAGGGAGAGTGAAGAGAAGCAAAGGGACTCCCGTTATCACTGCGGATCACCTGGGGAAGACCATATGTGGAAAAGCACTCTTTGAAGACCGGAAGGGATTCTTGAATGCTGGGAGAGGAAAGAGCTTCACAGGCAAGGAGATACCGGCTATAGTGATCGGTGATGGTTAAAGGATAACAGTATTTCCGATCTTGGGTTCGAAATTGTCCTTTAAAGTCGACACACCAGATCTCATTGGGTTCATGGCTGGTTCGAAGTTGACTGGTTGGCACACTTCTTCTCAATCGACGAGGGTGTGATCTCACCAGTCCATGGCGAGATAAGATGGCACTGATGGTACTGATTGCTGGAAAGACAATATCGGGATACTGTCTTTCCAAGGCGGGCTTGAGCTTTTTAGCTCCCCAACTGGGATGCTTGAATTTGGTATCCAGAATCATTTGCTCGGTCAGGGCATCAGTTTGACCCGCCAGGTGATGAGGACGTCGGGATTGATCTTTAAGTCCATCCAAACCAAAGGCTTGAAAACGATGAATAAACTTATAGGCGGTTTTTCGAGAGATTCCATATTCTCGACACAAATCTGTCACCTTTTCCTTGTTGAGATAACGATAAATCAATTCTTGTCTGAGATCCACTTTGTGTACCTCCGTCCATGGCATAAGGCATTCCTCCTTATGCCAGTAGTATACAAAGTGTTACCTATGTGTCAGGAACTTTCTGTTACCTATGTGTCCGGATCATACCCTTCCACCAAGGGGCGAGCGAAAAAAAGAAGTTTAACCTCTCCCATGAAGAGGTGAGGAAAAAAGCTCCCTCTTAAGAAAAAAGGTTAGGGGGATTTGAAAGAATTGGGAAAAATCGAATCCCGAACCATTTTCCTTTTTCCAAAGGGAGAAGAATAAAAAAGATTAAACTCAAGAGATTGCCACGTCGCTTCGCTCCTCGCAATGACGAATCAGAGTTCCTTCTCCCTTGATGGGAGAAGGTGAGGATGAGGGTGAAAGTTCAGAATGAGATTATGGTTGATTGTTATAAAAAAGTAACATTAAAAAACATTCTGTATTTTCAGGATAGACCGTCATGCTGCTTTGCAGCACCAGATGAGGATGAAAATGCCTATCTAAATCCGTCATTGCGAGGAGCGTCTTGTGCGACGTGGCAATCTCTACCATCCACTTAGTCATTCTGAGAAGTCCGGTGTTTTTGCCGGACGACGTAAGAATCTCATCATTTAAAGTATTTATGAAGAAAAAACTTAAAAGATGAGATCCTCACGCCCTCAAAAAGCGAGGGCTCAGGATGACCGATTAAAGGCACACCCCCCTTTATCCCCCCTCAATGGGGGAATTTATAAGATGGTATTTTCAGAATAGACCTTCATGCTGCTTTCGCAGCACCAGATGAATATGAAAATAAGTTGCCCCCTCACCTTAGCCCTCTCCCACCGAGGGGCGAGGGAAAAAAGAACAAAAGAATTCAGAGTTCCTTCTCCCTTGATGGGAGAAGGTCAGGATGAGGGTGAAAGCCCAGGATGAGATCCTGGTAAGTTACTCAATATGAGTTACCTATAAAAAATCATTCTGGTATTTTCAGGATAGAAGAGTTAGTGCTTGATTCGCATGATGCTAGTGATGGCTCCCCGAGCTAATTCGTCAAGTTTAAAGTTAATATATTTAATAGTCTCTTCCAAATTCGGAATCAAAACATACTCGAGAGCATTCACTCTCCGGCGGGTCTTTTCGATTTCGACAGCTAATAGCTCAATAGTTTTTTCGGCATCGGCTAATTTTATCATGAGCGGTAAAACCCGAAAGAAAGAACTGAATGCTTCATCTAATTCAGCAGGAGTATTGATCAAACCATAGGCATAGGGATTCCCCTCGAGATAGACTTCAAAATGAGGAACTCTTACGCCGGTGATATGACGGGTACTGACATCAAGAATAACTTTTTGTTGAGTCATGGTGGTGACTAATTCTTTATCTTGTTCGGAAAGCATGAGCGATGCCTTGTTCTGGGCTTCGAAGGCTTTAATGATATCTTTTTCAACTTCTTGCCGTAGGTTGCGATTTTCACGGATTATTTTCACAAAATCCTGAACTAAGGCATCAAGTTTATCCTTGAGAAGTTTATGGCCACGCCTGGCCATAGCCAGGCGATTTTTAAGCTTCATTAATTCCATCCGGTTCGGATTGACGTTCAGTCTCACTCTCAATCCTCCTGTTGAGTCAGAACTGATGATTCTGATGATTCAGATTCATAGTATTTTTCGATAAAAGCATCCCGAACTCGCTTCAATTCCTCTTTTGGAAGCATTCTGAGTAATTCCCAACCAATATTCAAAGTTTCATCGATACTGCGGTTTTCATATTCTCCCTGTTTGACAAATTTCGCTTCAAATTCTTCGGCGAATTTCATATAAATCCTGTCGATATCGGTGAGTGATGCTTCACCCAGAATGGTTGCCAATTCAACCGCCTCACGACCTCGGGCATAAGCAGCGAAAAGCTGATTTGCCAGATCGGAATGGTCTTCACGAGTTTTATCCTTACCAATACCTTTATCTCGTAAACGAGATAAAGATGGAAGAACGTCGATCGGCGGATAAATGCCCTTTCGGAAAAGCTGGCGACTAACAATAATTTGACCCTCGGTAATGTATCCGGTAAGGTCAGGAATAGGATGAGTTTTATCATCTTCTGGCATGGTGAGAATAGGAATTTGAGTAATTGAACCCTTTTTCCCTCGAATACGACCGGCTCTTTCATACATAGTCGCTAAGTCGGTGTAGAGATATCCTGGATAACCCCGGCGTCCCGGCACTTCTCTTCGAGCGGCAGAAATTTCACGCAGAGCCTCACAGTAATTGGTCATATCGGTCAGAATAACCAATACTTGCATATCCATGGTAAAAGCCAGATATTCAGCAGCTGTCAAAGCCATACGGGGAGTAATGATTCGCTCGACTGCCGGGTCATTGGCTAAATTGATAAAAAGAACTGATCGTTCAATGGCACCGGTATTACGGAGCTCAGAAATAAAGTAGTTGGCTTCTTCAAAAGTAATTCCTAAAGCGCCAAAAACCACCGCAAAGGTTTCAGCTTCTCCTAAAACTTTAGCCTGTCGAGCGATTTGAGCGGCTAAACGAGCATGAGGAAGTCCAGAACCAGAAAATATCGGAAGTTTTTGTCCTCTGACTAAAGTATTCAGTCCATCGATGGCTGATACTCCGGTTTGGATGAAGTCGATGGGATAATCTCGAGCTACTGGGTTCATCGGGTTCCCGTTGATATCTAAGCGAGCATCAGGGAAAATCTCGGGCCCGTTATCGATGGGAAAACCAGAACCATTAAAGATTCTTCCCAAAATGTCAGGTGACACCGGTAACTCCATAACCCGTCCTAAAAATTTTACTCGAGTTTGGCCAATACCGATTCCTTCAGTTCCTTCAAAAACTTGAACCAGAGCTTGATTGCTACTGGTCATGAGCACCTGACCCCTCTTACGAGATCCATCCTGGAGTTCAATCTCAACAATTTCCATATAGCGAGCATCAGTAACTTGTTCAATGGTTAATAGGGGGCCGTTAACTTCAGATATGGTTAAATATTCTTTATACATTGCTTTCAACCTCCCCCCTCATTTTGGCTTTTACTTGATCTTGGATTTCTCCAATTAAATTTTCTAATTTTGATAATTCCTCTTCGGGGACAAACTTCATTCGGGCTATTCGTTCACGAGCCGGTATAGCAAGGATTTCTTTTAGAGAATATCCCTGATCAAGAGCTTTCATGCCCTCTTGGTAATAAACCAAAATCACTTTCATCATCAAGTATTGCTTTCGTAAGGTAGTAAAGGTATCGATTTCTACAAAAGCATTCTGCTGTAAGAAGTCTTCCCGAATAGAACGGGTAATTTCTAAAACAAAACGCTCTTTGAATGAGAGCGATTCCACGCCTACCAGACGAACAATTTCATCCAATTCGGCTTCCTGCTGGAGAAGTCGCAAGGCTTCACTGCGCAGCTGGGCAAAATCAGGAGCAACATTTTGTTTCCAGTAAGCTTCTAAGTTCTGAACATAAATTGAATAACTTTGCAACCAGTTGATTGAAGGAAAATGCCGTTTATAAGCCAGTTTATCTTCTAATCCCCAAAACACTTGTACAACCCGAAGAGTATTTTGGGTGACTGGTTCGGATAGGTCTCCACCTGGAGGTGAAACTGCTCCAATAACACTGAGTGACCCGTAACGATCATCAGAACCTTGGCATTTAACTTTTCCAGCTCTTTCATAGAAACTGGCAATTCGACTTCCTAAGTAAGCAGGGAAACCTTCGTCTCCGGGCATTTCTTCTAAGCGTCCGGAGATTTCTCGCATGGCTTCTGCCCATCGAGATGTGGAGTCTGCCATCAAGGCTACGTTGTAACCCATGTCTCGGTAATACTCAGCGATAGTAATTCCAGTATAAACCGAGGCTTCACGAGCAGCAACCGGCATGTTCGAAGTATTGGCAATCAATACCGTTCTTTTCATCAAGGGTTCACCGGTATAGGGATCGATTAGCTCGGGGAATTCCATTAAAACATCGGTCATCTCGTTTCCCCGTTCTCCACATCCAATGAAGATGATGACATCGGCATTAGCCCATTTAGCCAGCTGATGTTGAACAACGGTTTTTCCACTTCCAAAGGGTCCTGGAATACAAGCGACTCCTCCCTTGGCGATAGGAAAGAAAAGGTCAATAACTCGCTGTCCGGTGATAAGAGGTTCTCCTAAAATAAGCTTATTAGCAAAGGGGCGACCAGTCCGAACCGGCCATCGTTGCAACATGGTAATTGAATACTCCTCTCCTTCATCGGTTTGGATGGTGGCTAGTGGTTCGATAACTGTAAAAGACCCAGCTTTTATTTCAGCTAAGGTTCCTGAGATCCCTGGAGGAACCATAATTTTATGATTAATAGTTGTACTCTCCTGGGTTTCACCTAAAATGTCACCAGCTTGAACTCGGGTTCCTTCTTTAACCAGAGGTTTGAAGTCCCACTTTTTACTCCGATTAAGAGCTGGTTCCTCTACTCCTCGGGCGATAAAGTTTCCAGAGGACTGTAAGATGACTTCAAGAGGTCGCTGGGTTCCATCAAAAATGTTGGAAATTAAACCAGGCCCGAGTTCGACACTCAAAGGTTCATGGGTCGTCTCAACCGGTTCTCCAGGCTGGAGGCCAGCGGTTTCTTCGTAGACCTGAATAGTAACATCTTCATTGTGTATTCCAATAATTTCACCGACCAATTTTTTCGTTCCAACTTTAACCATATCATACATTTTGGCATTGGAAAGATTTTGAGCAATGACTACCGGGCCGTTAATGCTCAATATGAATCCGTTCGTTTCTTTTTGCACGTTCATCATTCCTCTCCCTGAAGCATAATATTACTCCCAATCGCCATTTCAACCAAATGAGAAATATATTTTGATCCTTGTCCCATTTCATTTGGGTTAGTTGGAATTCCCAATATGGCTGGCAGGGCTTCAGAGCGTATGTCTTCAAATTGTTTTTTTATTTGATTGTAAAATTTCCATTCGGAAAAAATCATTGAGTATCTTTCTCTTCTCAAAATAGGTAGAATATTATTCAAAGCTTCAAAAGAATTTACTGAGAATACATCAAATCCCATTCCTCGAAAGCAAAGAGAATTCTCTTCTCCACCAACAAAGGCAACTTTTACCTTACTCATAGTAACACTCTCGCAGTTTACTTTTTATTTCATTCTCGCTGATTTGGAAATACTTTCCGTGCAAAATGATCCTCAGGTTTCGAACATCGGTAAATTTTGCATAGAGAAATCCAAATACCGGTTCAGGTCCAAATGCCTGAATGCGGTAAGGACGAAGAAATTTCATGAGGTAATTATCCATGTTTTTCTCCATCTCGGATAGAAACCGTGGATCATTTTTATACTCAACATCATGGGGCAGAAGTTCTCGAAATCCATGATGAATGATGGTTTCTGTAACTTTTTCATCAGTACCGGTAACAATTTCAGCTAAATCTTCGAAGCGAACATAGGGGTTTTCCCAATATATTGATCGAAAGAGATCAATTTTGGTTTGTTGAAATTTTGCTCGTATCGCGGATCGAAGGTAAGCAAATATAAAATAAGCAATCAACCAATTTTTGATTACTCTGCTCTCACAATTATCAGCCAAAGCTTTTACTTCCATCAAAAAAGCCCGATCCATTAGATTTTCGATAACCTGAGCATTATGGACATTTTCATATCCAGTTAGTGCAGCATCTATGGCTTTTCGATAGACGTCATCAAGATATTCATTTCTTTCACCAGAGATGAAACGAAGGGCGCGTTTCCACTCAAAACTTGCAGGATACTCAGTGTCATTGGGAGATTTTGTGAGATGTCGTTTAATGATCAACTTCAGGTCATTGAAATCATAAATCATTTGAAAAAAAAGCCCTACTGGTACTGTTGCTTGGTCTTTAAGGATTTCATTGAGAGTTTCCCAAAAATGCTCAGTCAAAGCTTTATCTATTGAACTAGGATTTTTAACTGCATTTTGGAGCACTTCATTTATATAGGGAAGCTCCGACAAAACTCGAATTGCTTGTTCAAGGTCTTCGGCTTTTAAAGCATTCTCCAGCAAACGATTGTTAAGAAGACCTCGTTCCAAAGCACGAATTCTTCCTATAATATAAGTATAAGCAGTAGCGTTTACTGGACAGTTTTTCATTTGAATTGTTGTCATTTCTTTATTCCTTTGAAGAGCATTTGTGATATTTGACTTTCATTTTGACGGAAGGTGTCTTCTAAAAGAGAATTTAAACTCAGGTTTAGAACCATACCACCCTTTTTTAGTAACAACCCACTATCAATTTCCTGGGTCAGTCCACCATAACGAAAGGAAGTTTTATTTTCTTGATTGAGTTGTTTGACAAATTTTTCTCCCAAGGAATCAGCTTCATTAGAAGCCATAAGGATTATTTCATCCTTTGATGTTGAATGATTTAAAATAATTTTCGTGTACCATTTTTCTGGAGATTGGGTAATTTTTTTGGAAAAAGCAGCAGCAACTTCGGACCTTACTTTTTGAAAAGCATCAGACTTAATTTTGCCGATAATGCTTCTCCCTTTTAATTTGGCTTCGGCGAGCATGCGTTGAACCAACAGTTGAGATTCTTTTGTCCGCTGCTGGACAAGCCGTTCGCTTTCCTGGCTAATTTCCATATTGGCTTTTTCCAGTATTTTTTCGGCTTCCAGGCGAGCATTTTGCAAGATAGCTTTTTGTCGTCTCTGGGCTTCTTGTTCGATTTTAATTAAAATATCTTCGAAAGACATAACCAATCGCCTCTACAACTGAACAGAGTTAAGGAGCAGAATGGTAGCTAGTAATGCCAAAACTGCGTAGGTTTCTACCATAGCAGGGAGAATAATCGCTTTCCCGGTTTCTTCCGGTCTCTTGGCAATTAAACCAATACAGGCAGCGGATGTTTTCCCCTGTGAAATTCCTGAGATTAAACCAACAATAGCAATAGGAAGACAAGCAAACAAGATCTGCAATCCCTGAGCGGAAGTAACGGCAACCGGTGTTCCACCAAAAAGACCAAGTTTTAAAAGTACCCAGAATCCAGAAAGTAATCCATAAATACCCTGAGTTCCAGGAAGAGCCTGCAGAAGAAGAACCTGTCCAAATTTGCTCGGATCTTCAGTCATTATTCCTGCTCCGGCTTCTCCGGCAATCCCAACTCCTTTAGCTGACCCTATTCCTGCTAATCCAATTGCGAGGGCTGAACCTAATAAAGCAAATGCAACTCCATCAATGAACATAATTCGAACGACCTCCCTTAATAGCCCGGTTGTTCTTACCGGATGGTTTTATATCGATTTAGAAAATCATGAAAACCAAAAGATCAAGTTTAGTCTTCAGTAAATTTTATGTACTTGGTTTTATAATAAAGGGGCTGAAAGGGTTTTCCACCGTTTTCGTAAAATTTAGTGAAAAACTCCACATAGTTTAAACGTGCTGAATGGACGAAAGCCCCTAATCCGCTCATTAGGATATTAAAAACGGAAAACCCGACAAAGATGATTATCCAAATAATCCACCCAACAAAAGGTGAAGAACCAAACAAACCGGCAATAGTCCGACCCAACATAGCAATAATAGTTGTGGTCAGTCCCAGTGCAAACAATCGAGAATAAGACAACACATCTCCAAGATAAGAGGTAATGTTATAAAGACTATATAGGCCGGATAACACTTTCATAATTGGATTTTTCTTTTTTCTTCCCTGAGTTCCAACCAAAAAAAGAGCTGTAGCAATTAGGAACCAAAGCCCAAAAGTTTTTAGATTTGGAAGAAGAGCCATAGTAAGGATATAAATAGCTATGGATAAAATAAATAGAAACCAGCTCAAATGATCAAAGATGGCTTCCTGATATTTTTTTCTTTTCCATTCTTTGGTAAAAGCCACCAGTAGTCCAATTAAAACCTGAAAAATCCCGATAACAATAGAAACAATAATCATAGGAAGTGGATTATTTAAAGGATTGATAATAACTAATTTATTTTTTAAAACAGTCAAAAAACTCAAGAATGGTGGGAGGTAATCAAAGGTATCCCCCATCCATGATCCGGTTATTACTCCGAATATTAATGATGCGATTCCTCCCCAAGCCAACATTCGGAAAAAACGCTTTGAGGAGTCAGGCATTTGAATAAAGTTAGGCGCCATAAAGCCAATCAAAGCGACAATGAGTCCATAAATAGCATCACCCAGACAAATACCAAAAAAAATGAAGAAAAAGACTGCAACAAAAGGTGTAGGATCAATCTCGGTATAGTTTGGTAATCCATAGAGATTGGTTAGAACATCGAAGTTTTGTGACCAGGGACCATTTTCCAATGCAATCGGAACGTCTTCTCCGGGTTCAGGATCTCTTTGAGAAATCACCCATTCCTTACCGATTGATTTCATTCTTTCTTCAATTGCCGGTATGGTTTCTTCAATCGCCCAACCGGTAATCAAACTGACATCATGGGTTTTGAAGATTTGGGCTTCAGAATTTCGCCGCTCCAATACGGTTGAATAATAATCAAGGGTTATTTTTAATTCCGGTTCATGCTTTAATAGAGAAACGGCTTCTTCTTCGACGCCATTTCGTTCTTTCTCTAATTTTTGAATTTTCTTTTCAACTGATTGGATAGCATCTTTTGGTGTTCCCTCAAAAGCCTGGGGAAGAGAAAGAACACTGATTGATTCCTCAGTGAAAATGGATTCTAATGGCTCTATTAGGTCTTGATGAACGATGAGGAAAGCAAAACAATTTCTCTCTTTCCCTGGAAATTTTTGAAGGGAATATTCTTTACCAATTTGATCTAAACGATTTTGAAGCAACGGACATTGGGCTTCATTCATTTCGAGAAGATAACTTTTTACATAGCGAGTTGTTCCAATATCTTCCAAGGCAATTGAAAGGTTTTCAATTCGATTCAAAAATTCCAGTTGTGTATAGAGACGGTTCATCGAAGTACGGATAGTGTTGAGTTGTTCTTCAATGGATTGACAATTTTTATATATTTGACTATGATCAAATACCTTGTCAAGAAACTCGCTTTTTTTAATGGGAATGGGTGCAGGAAAAAAGCTTTCTAAGAAAGGTTGTTTTTCAGTACGATATTTATTCATGAATTCAAGACAATAACGTGTCTCGTTCATATTTCGTTCAATATCTTCTGAATGGAACTCCTCGAGAGGGTCATCATTTTTTAACTCTTGATGGCTCGTGATTTGTAAAACTCCCATATCCTGGAGTATATCAAAAGTTTCGTCGTGAAGAGATCGGTGAATGAGGATCTCTACCTTTTTCATATTCCTAATTGCCATATTCTTGCCACACCTTTTCCAGAAGGTAATTTACAACCTGAGGTATTCTCTGAGAAATTTCCTTTTGCAAAACTTCGGCTTCTTCTTTATAGGTTTTGAGGATTTTATCAACTTCATCTTCGGCTTCTTTGAGCAGATGATTTTTGTTTTCCTCGGCTTTCTTTTCAGCATTCATGAGAGCTTGAGCATGATTTTGCTCAATCAACTTCTCGTTCTCAAGAAGCAATTGATTCGCTTGTCTTTGTGCTTCTTTTAATTCTTTTTCTTTCAGGTTTTCGATTTCACGTATTTTATCAAGGTCATTGGCAATCAATCTATATCCCTCCCGGGGAAAATAAACTTGGACTATATTAACAAATGAATTTAGGTTTTTCAACCAGATAAATAAATATTCAGAACCCCTATTTTATCATATTTTATTGAAATTGAGGAATTGAAAAGGATGAGATTCTCACGTCGCACAAGACGCTCCTCAGAATGGTAGAGTGGGTGGATGAAATTGCCACACCGTAAAGGATGCTCCTCGTAATGACGGAGCAGGAAAATATTCAGATCCCCCTACCCTCTTTTCTAAAGGAAAAACCTTTTTCTCGCCCCTTCTTGGGAGAGGGTCAGGGTAAGGGGGCATCATTTCCACCCTCAACCGGTGCCACTAAAGTGACACGAAGTTTTATGATAAACTATGTTAAAATATGAAAGAAAAAAAAATATTATACTGTGGAGGGCATTCTATGTCAAAAGCAATCATCATTTACTATACCCGTTCTGGAACAACCAGAAAAATGGCAGAAACCATATCCGAGGAACTCCAGAAAAGGAAAATTACCGTCAATTTAATGACTTCAGATCAAGTAGAGATTAATAACCTAGTCAATTATGACCTGATCATCATTGGGACGCCAACTTACTATGGAACCATGGCAGCAGAAATTAAAAAGCTTTTAGATAACAGCATCCGCTTACATGGCCGATTGGATGGCAAGTTGGGTGGTGCCTTTTCTTCTTCGGCGAATGCTGCCGGAGGAAATGAAACCGCAATTCTCTCTGTTCTCTCGGCTCTCCTCATTCATGGAATGCTGGTCAAAGGGATGGCGGAAGGAAGCCACTACGGACCAGTTGCTATTAAATCTTTTGATGACCGGGCAGAAAAAGAATGCCGTTCCTACGCCAATCAGCTGGCGGATTTTTTAAATGCTTAAAAGATATAAGGTGCATTATTGATCTGAGGAATTTTCTTCTAAGATAAATTTTCCTAAACCCTTATCGGGTATTACTGGATAGTCACCGTTGAAGCAGGCAAAACAAAAGTTTTCACCTGGTTTGGATACGCTCTTTTTGAGACCATCGATGTCAATATAACGGAGGCTATCCAAACCAAGGAATTGCCTTATTTCTTCCTGGTTCATGCGGCAGGCAATGAGCTCTTCTCGGGTTGGAAAATCAATTCCGTAGTAACAGGGATGACAGTGAGGAGGTGAAGTAACCCGCATGTGAACTTCCTTCACTCCGGCGTTCTTGAGCGTTTTGATCCTCTCTCTCGAGGTATTCCCTCTCACAATAGAATCTTCCAGAATAATTATCTTTTTTCCTTTTAAAAGGCTCTTCATGGGATTGAGTTTCAGCTTCACTGCAAGATTACGGTTTTCTCGCCCCGGACGGATAAAAGTCCTTCCGACATAAGGGTTTCGAATCATTCCCAGTTCAAAAGGGATTTTTGATCTTTCCGAAAACCCCAATGCTGCATAGATACCTGAATCGGGAACCGGGATAACCATATCGGCATCATGTTCTTCTCTCTCGGCAAGGACACATCCCATTTTTTTCCGAGCTGAATAGACACTTTCACCAAAAATGATGCTATCTGGTCGAGCAAAGTAAATGAGTTCAAAAATACAAAAAGCTTTTCGATGGGAATGGGCATAAAAAAGAGATCGCGGACCGTTTTCATCGATTATCAGCATCTCGCCGGGTTCGATTTCTCGAATGAATTGAGCCCCGATGATATCAAAAGCACAACTTTCCGAACTAATCAAGTAACCTCCGTCTATCTTACCCAAAGCTAAAGGCCGAAAACCCCAGGGATCACGGACGGCAATAATCTTTTTCTCGGTCATTATTCCCAGGGAAAAAGCTCCTCGGATTTCCCATAATGCTTCTTTGACTGCATCTTCAAATCCATCGAAAGAACTTTGGGCAATCAGGTGGAGAATCATTTCAGTATCCATAGTTGATTGGAGAACTGCTCCCTGGTAACCTAATTTTTTCCAAAGTGTGTTGGTATTGGCAAGGTTTCCGTTGTGAGCGATAGAGACATTGCCAAAACGACAATCTCCAATAAAAGGCTGGATGTTTCTTAAGGATGATGATCCTGTGGTGGAATAACGAACGTGCCCGAGTCCAATAGAACCGGTTAGCTTTTTTAGTATATCTCCTTGAAAAACTTCTGAAACCAACCCCATTCCTTTGTGTTCTCTAACACCATGTTGGTCGGAGATAACCATACCAGCACTTTCTTGACCCCGGTGCTGAAGGGAGTATAATCCATGAAATATTAATTCAGCAGCATTTTTTACTCCATAAGCGGCAAATATTCCGCATTTCTCTCCGGTCATAGATTCCTCCACTTAAAGATAGTCATGATTTATTAACCTACCATCCGGTATCTTGGTTTTTTGAAGTCTCGAAAACTCTTCTTTAAACATGATGAGAGGTGAATAGTGCGAATCTCACCCTCATCATCACCTTCTCCCATCGAGGGAGAAGGAATCAAAAAGTCGTTCTCCTTGGTCTTTATTGCGCTCGATTAATGTAGCGACATGCCATGGCATGTCGAATCTTGGGTTTTGATCCTCATCTTATACTGCAAAACATCATGAGGACCTATCCTTAAAACCAACTGCCATGATATATCAAGCCCCTACAAAAGAATTTTAAAAAGGTGCCATCCTGAGCGGTGCTTTCCCGCGTGAGGATCTCATCTTTTAATTATTTTTAAAAAAATTCACTAAATGAGATTGCCACGTCGCATAGGACGCTCCTCGCAATGACGGAGTGGATGGATGAGATTCTCACGTCGCATAGGACGCTCCTCGCAATGACGGAGTGGATGGATGAGATTCTCACGTCGCATAGGACGCTCCTCGCAATGACTGAGCAGGAAAAAAAATCGAATCCCCCTAACCCCCTTTGCTAAAGGGGGAAATCATTCCTGGGTACCAATTTTCTTCATCATCTGGCGCTGCCATGCAGCACGATGGTCTATCCCGAAAAAACACGGGCATGATAAGTCAAGCCCCTACAAAAGAATATAAAATCGTAGGGGTACAATGCATCGTGCCCATTCTTTAATAAATGTAGCGACATGCCATGGCATGTCGAATCTTGGGTTTTCATCCTCACATCTGGTGCCGGTATCCGATATGGATGTTTATATAGAAAATATACGGATATAATAAATCAACTACAAAGTTCGATACCAGGCTTTCCACAAATCTTCTATAGAAACTGAAATCAGTAATTGCTGATTATTATAAATGGTTATATTCTTTCCAGTCACTTTCCCGATAACAAAAAAGGGAAGCGTATTTGTTCGAGCCAGCTTTTCCAAAGGAGCAATATTTTCAGGTTTACAGGTAATCAGAGCGCGTCCACAGCTTTCTCCAAACAGCAATGCATCCAAACGTATATTGGGTAAATTTCCAATATCGATCAAACATCCTTTCTTCTCCTGACCACAAACACATCCTTCGCCGAGAGCGCAAGCCAAGCCGCCCTCGCTTAGATCAGAAGATGATTGAACTAACCCTTGTCGAACTGCTTCGATTAAAAATTCTTGAAGGTTTTTTTCAGCCGGTAAATCAATTTGTGGAACCGGTCCAAATTCCTGCTGGTGAATCACACGTAAATATTCACTTCCGCCTATTTCATTTCGGGTTTCACCGAGTAAAACGATCAAATCGTCATTCTCTTTAAAAGCGGCATTAACCGCTGTTTGAACATCTTCGATAATACCAATCATGCCGATGGTTGGGGTTGGATGAATAGGACCGGTTGGGCTTTCATTGTAAAAGGAAACGTTGCCGCTCACAACCGGAAGGTTAAAAAATTTACAAGCGTCACTTATTCCCTTGACTGCTTCAATAAATTGCCAATAACGATCGGGCTTCTGCGGATTCCCAAAATTTAAGCAGTCGGTTATGCCGGCTGGTTGAGCTCCACAAGCAGCCAAGTTACGAGCCGCTTCAGCAACGGCAATTTGCGAGCCCCGGTAAGGATCGAGGTAGCAAAATACTGGATTACAATCAGTGGTAACGGCAATCCCCCAGGGAAGATTTTTGACCCGAAGGATAACCGTTCCGGTTCCAGGCAGTATTGAAGTATTAATTTGAACCATGTGATCGTATTGCTCAAAAACCGAATGACGAGAACAAAGATTAGGAGAGCCCATTAGCTGGAGCAAAGCATCATTCCAATTATGAGGCAGAGGAAGGTCGTTCCAGTCATATCGATTTACCTTTTCAAGGTAATCTGGTTTATCAGCAGGAGGTGTATAAACCGGAGGTTTGGTTAATTCTTGAGCGGGAATATCAGCAACAATTTGACCATTTAATTCGATGGTGATTTTATCCCCGTCAACTACCTCTCCGACCACAACCGCTTCTAAGCCCCATTTATGAAAAATTTGAAGCACTGAATCTTCGTATCCTCTTTTTACACAGAGAAGCATGCGTTCTTGAGACTCAGACATCATGATTTCCCAGGGTTCCATAGCTTCTTCGCGAACCGGAATACGATCAAGATATATTTTGATTCCACTTTTCCCAGCAGCAGCCATTTCACTGGATGAACAAGTTAATCCAGCAGCGCCCATATCTTTAATTCCGACCAAGAATCCGGTTGACAGAGCTTCCATAGTAGCTTCAATGAGACACTTCTCAGTAAAGGGATCCCCAATTTGAACGCTGGGGCGTTTCTCGTCTTGTCCGCTGAATTCCTGGGACGCTAAAATACTACACCCTCCAATGCCATCCCGGCCGGTCCGGTTCCCAGCATAGATAATGAGATTTCCTTCCCCTTTAGCCCAAGATTTTGCCAATCGATCTTGAGAAGCTATTCCAATGCTCATCACGTTAACCAGGCAGTTACCTTGGAAAGAAGGATGAAAATAGAGTTCGCCAGCAACAGTTGGGACACCGACGCAATTCCCATAAAAAGCAATTCCGTCTACAACACCTTTAAAAATAAAATGAGAACGGGCGTTATCCAAAGGACCGAAATGGAGAGAATCAAGGCAAGCTATGGGGCGAGCACCGCTTCCAAAAATATCACGAATAATTCCCCCAATACCGGTCGCTGCTCCTTGGCGGGGCTCGACCTGGGAAGGATGATTATGGCTTTCCATTTTAAATACCACTGCCTGTCCTTGATAGACAATTCCGCCGGCATCTTCACCGACCAAAACCGGGAATTTTCCTTTCCGTGGAAAGAGTTCAAACCACCGACGAGAATGCGGGTAGCCACAATGTTCTGACCATTCGACCGAAAACATCGCCAGTTCCGTTGGAGTTGGTGGTCTTCGTAGTATATCAAGTATTCTTTGGTATTCTTCGTCGCGGAGCCCTAATCCACGGGCTACTTGGATTTGTTCATTGTCTTGCATGATGATTTTCCTCCCACCATTGAATAATCGAGAGAAATATTCTTTTTCCGTCATGAGAACCCAATACTGCTTCTGATGACCTTTCGGGATGTGGCATCATCCCCAGAACATTTTGGGAAGAAGAAATTATCCCGGCAATTGAGTCAATCGACCCATTCGGGTTGGTTCCATGATTGATTTGTCCGTTCATATCACAATAACGAAAAATGATTTGACGGTTTTTTTGAAGATTAGATAGAGAAGAATGAGGAATAAAGTAATTTCCCTGATGATGAGCGATAGGAATTGAGATGACTTCTCCCGGGTAAAAGAGCCGGGTAAAAGGCGTATCGGTGTTTTCAACTCGCAGGTGAACATGACGACAAATGAAGTGTCCCTTCTGGTTGGGAAGCAAGGCACCTGGCAGGAGTTGACTTTCGACTAAGATTTGAAATCCATTACAGATCCCAACGACTAATCCTCCCGATTCAATAAAATTTCGAATTGATTCCATGACCGGTGAAAAACGGGCAATAGCACCAGTACGTAAATAATCGCCATAGCTAAACCCTCCAGGAAGGACAATACAATCGCATTCTTTAAGGTCATGGCTTTCATGCCAAAGCATTTCTGTTTCTTGGCCGAGAACTACGGAAAGGACGTGTTGACAATCATAATCGCAATTAGACCCAGGAAAAACCACTATACCAAATTTCATTGGAGGCTCCTTAGTTATCAGAGGGTTCGACGGTGAAGTGAAAATTTTCAATTACCGGATTAGCCAGCAATTGGTCACACATCTCTTCCAAACGTTTTTGAGCGGTATCCAGGTTGTTTGAATCAAGATTGATTTCGAAATACTTCCCAGTTTTAACCTCGTCAGTTTCTTGGTATCCAAGGGAATGGAGTGCACTTTTAATGGTTACTCCTTGTGGATCAAAAACCCCTGGCTTCAAGGTGATAACAATTTTTCCTCTGAACCTCATGATAGCCTCCTTAAAAGTTTAATTTTCATATTCACGATAGGGGTTTACCTCTCGAAGGATATTCATAATGTCGTCAGCAATTCGATGAATTTGATCCTCAGGAAAGGCATGAAGACGGATGACAATTGACGCGGTGATAAAATCCAAATCTTTTCCTATTCGAGAATACGCAGCAGTATTGAGACCCTTTTCTCGTAATCTTTTATCAAAATGATCACAAATATTTCCGGCTTTTTTGTAGAGAGAAGGCCAATTGTTAACATCTTCATCAGCGAAAACAAAACCGATCTCGGCAGTTTCTTCTCGACCTCGAATCAAAGCGAAATCCCCGAATTCATAATGATCTTCAATATAACGACGAAACTCTTTGGCTTTGGTTAATTGAATAAAAAACACCTCTTTTCAGAGGTATTATACCCTTTTTTTTCTTCCTTACCAGAGGATAATTAATAATGAGCATTTATTCGTGACCTGAAAAAGAAATAATAATTTGTAGTCTTTTCGTATTCATTTTCTTCGTTTAACCGTGAACCAGCTTAATACCAGTAATTTTTCCCTCTCTCCTGTCTTTTTACCAATCAGGAGAGAGGATGTTTTTTTAATAGTTTTACTCGTTTAAGCGGCCAGCTCGGAAAGCAGTGAGGTAGTTCATGCAATATTCATCGCGGCCCATCAAAGCCTCGCTCGCAAAAAGTATACCCATGAGTTTATCATCCAAAGGATCAATAATTGCGGCGTGAAGGCCAAAACCTATACTCAACGCTAAAAAGGAGCGATTGATAAGGCGACGATTAGGCATTCCAAAGGAAATATTACTGAGACCACAGACGGTTCTCACTCCAGGATAGGTTTGTGGGATTGCCTGGAGGGTTTCTAAAAACAATCTCCCCTGATTTTGATCGGTACCGATTGGTACTACCAGTGGATCGATAAAAAGATGCTCTCGTGGAATAGAATATTCATCAACGGCTTTAACTAAAGTCTCTACTAATTTCATTCGTTCTTCAACCGACTGCGGGATTCCTCCCTCACCCATCGCCAACCCAACAACCAAAGCATCGTATTTCTTCACAATTGGAAGCAAGGCTTTGATTCGATTTTCTTCAGCGGTGAATGAGTTAATCATTACCTCTTTTTTGTTATAGACGGTGAGGGCTTCCTCTAAAGCTTGATCATTAGCGGAATCTAAGCATAATGGAATTTCAACGTCATCTTGAATAGACCCGACCAGCCATTTCAGATCAGCAACTTCCTTAGTGGCTTCGGTGCCAGCATTGACATCAATAAAAGCTGCTCCGGCTTTTTCTTGCTTTTGAGCTTCATGAACAAAAAACTCCCGATCCTTTTTCTCCAGTGCTTCCCGGATGGATTTTCGGGTAGCGTTGATTCTTTCGGCGACTATGATCATAATTCCACCTCCTCTTTCGAAAGGGTTACGTTGAGTTTATCACTTAATAATTTTGCTAAATAAAATGATCCAGCTATAACTAAGGGCAAGTGAAATTCATTAGCATATTGAAGGGCTCTCTTAAAAGCTTGGTAGGGATCATTGATAACTTCATAATGAGGAATATGAAGTGCAAAGAAATGAACAATATCAGCTGGAAAAGCGGCTTTCGGATTAAAAGGTGTGGTTAAAATGACTTGAGAGTCAATTTGAGAAAGTTCTTGAGCAATTCCTGGAAAGTCTTTTCCATTTAAAAAACCTAAAAGGAAGACAGCTTTTCTTATCCCCAAATAATCTCTTAAGGTATGGCATAATGTGGCAAATGAAGCCTGGTTATGGGCGACATCAAATACTGTCATGGGTGATGAATGAATTATTTGAATTCGACCGGGCCAAACTGCTTCATTGAGAAGGTTTTGGAGCTGTTGATTGGATGGTGAATACCCTAAATGCTCGGCACTAAGCAAGGCAGTGAGAAAATTTTCAACCTGTTGATCACCTAACAGCGGTAGTGAAAAAATCCCTTCTCGACCAGACTTTGATTGCAACTCAAAAACTGATCCTTTTTCACTCCGGTTGTGAATTCGGTATGAGTAATTCTCCTCAAGAGGTAATACTGGAACCCGGAGGTTTTCAGCAATTTGTAATATGGTATTCTTGGCTTGTTTTTTTTCCTGTAATCCTAAAATCAGAGGAATATGAGGACGGAGAATTCCAGCTTTTTCTCGAGCAATTTGAGGGATGGTTTCTCCTAAAATTTCAGTATGGTCATAGCTTATCGGGGTGATAACGGTAAGGATTGGATTGGCTACATTGGTCGCATCTAAACGACCTCCTAAACCGACTTCCATGATCGAATAATCGGCATTTCTTTTTTTAAAGTATTGGAAAGCCAGGGCAACCGAAACTTCGAAATAAGTAGGCTTTCCATAAAGTGAATATTTTTCCATATGGTCAATAATAGGAAAAATTTCTGTTACCAACCGAGCTAACTCTTCTGGTTGTATGAGTTCTCCATTAAATCGCAAACGTTCTCGAAAGGTAAGAAGATGCGGTTTAATATACAATCCGCATTTCTTTTGCTGAGACGCTAAAATTCGTTCCAAATAATAACAAGTGCTTCCCTTTCCTTTGGTGCCAGCAACCAATATTACCGGTGAATGGATATCGGGGTGTTCAAGGAGAGTCATGAATTCTCTCATCCGATCGAGCTTGAGGTCAGAATAAGAAAAATCAGTTTTTTCATAATTAATTAAGGAATAGAGAGCTTGAATGCTTTCTTGGAAATTCATAAAATAGCCTCCGTCAATACTCTTCTGGTATATTCTGGAGTTGCTGGTAGGTAAATACCGGACCGTCTTTACAGACATAATAGGGTCCGATATTGCATCGACCACATTTTCCCAATCCACATTTCATTCTCATTTCCAGTGTGGTAATAATATCGGGAGGTTGAAAACCCATTTCCAATAACGCCTTGATAGTAAATTTAATCATAATCGGAGGGCCACAGATGATGGACTTCCACTCTAAAGGATTCACCTGAATGTTTTCCTTAAGTACATTAGGAACCAAACCAACCGTACTCTTCCATTGGTCATCTCCTCGGTCAACGGTAAGTAAAAAGGTAATGTCATCTCGCATTTGCCATTTTTTGAGTTCCCATTTAAAAACCAGATCCTGTGGTGAACGTGCTCCATAAAGAATGATTACTTTTTTAAATTGATTTCGTTTTTCGGTATCTAAAACGTAGTTTATTAAAGAACGAAGCGGTGCTAATCCGATGCCACCGGCAATGAAGAGCAGGTTTTGTCCGGTGAGGTCCGAAATGGGAAAAGTATTCCCATAAGGACCTCGGATACCCAAACGATCGTTGGAATTAAGGCGATGAATGGCAGAGGTTACCAAGCCAGTTCTTTTAATGCTAAATTCCAGAATCCCTTTTTGGGTTGGTGAGGACGTGATGGAAATTGGGGCTTCTCCTACCCCTGGTACAAAAAGTTCAGCAAATTGCCCAGGGAGATGGGAAGAATTTTCACCTTCTAAGTCAAGACGAAAGGTTTTGATGTCGGAAGTCTCCGGGATGATTTCCATAATTCGAAAGAGACGTGGAAGATAAATGTTTTTATTTTCAAGATCGATTGCCAATTTTTTTTACCATCCTTTCAACGGCTTCCCGAATGTTCCAGTTCACCGGACAAATTTCGATGCATTTTCCACAACCAACACATCCGTAGCGTCCTTCCTCTCGAAGAGGAAAATAAGAAAACTTATGGAGAACTCTCTGTCGGACTCTTTCTTTGAAAGTAGGTCGGGGATTATGTCCCGAGGCATGAAGGGTGAACTTGGGAAACATACATGAATCCCAGGTTTTAAGTTGAAAACCCTTTAAACGTCCTTCAGCATTCATATCAAAGCACTGACAGGTTGGACAGAGATAAGTACAGGCTCCACAATTCAAGCACTTCCAACTCAAATCTTCCCATTCTTGGTCTTCAAAGAGGTCATAAAGTCCCTGAGGGACCTCTTCAGGAAGCTTCTCCTGATTGGTTTTCTCTTTCATCTGTTTTCGTAAAACTTCGATTTCTTCCTTCTCAGATTTATTCAGTGTAGTTCCTTTTTTCATGATATCAAATTGCTCTGATTGGTTGGTTTCAAGATAATATTCATCATGAAAGGGAAGAATAAAGAGAGCATCGGGATGGGTCCAATAAGGATTTCCACCCACTAAGTGGCAAAAACAGGTCGGTTCGGGATTTATACATCCTATGATGACCATTTTTAGTCCTTGGCGACGAGCTGCATATCCACTTTCGGTTTCTGATGGTTGGAGAAAGACTCGATCAAGAACTTCATATATGGCTCGGGCTTCACAGGGAAGAGCCATCAGGAATCGGGGTGAAGCTGATGGCTGGATATTCTCAACATTCCATTGTTGATTTTCCCAATGATAATTGAAAAGTTTGTCCCAGGGGAGGAAAAGGGCTTCTTTAATATTTTTTATTTCTTTTGATTGATCGCATAAAAGCTCTGGTTGGTGATGAGCCACCTTTTCGGTGACTAAAAAGTTTTTTTGATGGGTTCTTAGCCACTGAATGAGATCATTTTTGGTCACTTTTCCGGAATTCATAGCCATTACCTCACTTTATAAAGTCTCCGGGATCATTTTCCCGATAAGTGAGCAAAGGAGCAGCGCTCTCTTGATCGGTTCCGGCTTCAAATTGAAATTGTTCACGAATGATCGCCTCAACTTTAAGTGGAAGCTGGGCAATTGGAATGGAAACCGGACAGGCTCTTTCACAGGCACCACATTCAACGCAACGTCCAGCCATATGCATGGTCCGAACTAAATGGAAAAGGAAATTATCTGAAGGAGTTGCAGCCGGACTCACCCATTGGGGTTGAGTGCTCTCGGCAAAACATTCCTGACAATAACAAAGAGGACAAGAGTTTCGACAGGCATAACAACGAATGCATTTCGTCATTTCCTTCGACCACCGATCCCACCGTTCTTCTGGAGAAAGGTCATCGATTGGATCTAAGTAATCTTTTTGATAGGTCTGATAGGGACTGGTAGTTTGGGGTTCACCAATCAGCTGGTCATATTCAAGAGGATTGGGGTATCGACAACGAAGACAGGTTTCCTCAAGAAGCAGTCCCGGGTCAATTTGCTCACCATGAAAGAACCAACCGGTTTCTTTCCATTGGAAATCATCTGGTGAAGCTTGAGGAAATTGCTTTTGAAGCTTTTCATGATTGACTAAACCCGGACAGGATAATCCAATCAAGTAAAGTCGATCTCTTTTGATTTGATCCTCTTTTAAGAGGACCTGAACAGCCCGGGAATCACAACCTTTGACCATCAAAGCGATTTTATGCTGGGTATTTTTATAATATTTTAAATAACGGGCTAAGTTATTTCCACAAAAAGGATTCCAAACCAAGGCATCAGCCTGGTCTTCTTGTTTTATAACGATAGGTTCGGTTCGAAAGGGATAGTGAGTAGACCCATAACCAATTATCAAATCAACCGTTTTATCTCGGAGTAGTTTTTTTGCTATATCTATGAGGATGCTTTCAAACATTGGTTGAAAACTCCTTTACTAATTTTCGAGAGGGTCCGAGTGGCTTGACAGCATTGACAACCTCGGTAACCACCTCGGAGAATTTTTGTCCTTCAGAAGCTGAAACCCAGGAAAAATGGATGCGATCAGCTTCGATTCCCGCCCAGACCAGCAGTTCCTTAAGGATGTAAAACTTACGTCGGGCATAGTAATTACCACTGATGTAATGACAATCACCAGGATGACAGCCGGAAACCAGAACTCCATCGGCTCCTTCCCGAAGGGCTTTAAAAATATAGAGAGGATTGATTGCTCCGGAACAGGGAACACGAATCACCCGAATATTGGGAGGATATTGCATTCGGCTCACCCCGGCTAAATCGGCTCCAGCATAGCTACACCAATGACAAAGAAAAGCAACAATTTTTGGTTCCCAAGATGATTCGGTCATAATAAGTATTCCACCTCAGATATGAGCTGTTCAGGGGCAAACCCCTGAACTTTGATAGCGGTGCTCTTGCAGGTTGCACTACATAAACCACACCCCTTGCAAAGAGCAGCATTAACCTCGGCTATCTTCTTTTCTTGATTAATCTTTACTGCCTTATAGGCACATACTTTCTCACAATCGCCACAAGCGGTACAGCGTTCTTTCAATACATAGGCAATTTGAGCTTCTGATTGAATTTGATCTTTGCTTAAAATATTCATCGCTCGGGCTACACAAGCTTTAGCTTGCAGCATACTTTCCAAAGCAGATTTTGGGCCATGGGCTAAACCACAGACATACACACCATCAGTAGCAAAATCAACCGGTCGCAGCTTAACATGGGCTTCCAAGAAAAATCCATCTTCATTTAGAGGTACCTTCAACATCTTACCGATGGCAACGTTTGTTTCAAGAGGAACAATCCCGGCACTGAGCACGACCATACCGGCTGGTAATGTTACACTTTCCTGAAACACTGAACTATTGACTTTAACCTGGAGAAGAGAATCTTTTTGAAAAACCTCAGGGGGGTCGTCATCCTCAAAGCGAATAAAAACCACACCTCGTTTTCGCGCTTCTCGGTAGTATTTTTCCTGAAGACCGTAACTTCTCATGTCTCGATAGAGAATATACACTTCGGTGTCCTGACTCTTTTCTTTAATGGTCAGAGCATTTTTAAT